>CAYGSL010000004.1:0-168124 GCA_964352475.1 uncultured Pseudomonadales bacterium
CGCTAATTGAATGCTCACCGGACTTGAATAGAAACAGGAAAGCTAAACCCAATCAACTGAACGGATGATTCCGAATAATAGTCTCTTTACGATCAGGCCCAGTTGAAACGATATCCACTGGAACACCCATCAGCGCTTCTATGCGATCAATGTAGTCGCGAGCAGCCTTGGGTAAATCGTCCATGGATTTAGCACCAGCCGTGCTGTCAGACCAGCCTGGCATGGTTTCATAGACCGGATTTATTTTTGCAATATCCGCACTGTCAGTTGGCATCACTCGCAGCGCTTCGCCGTCTTCGGTTTCATACGCAGTACAGATTTTAATTTCTTCCAGGCCATCTAACACATCAAGCTTGGTCAGACAGATACCTGTCAGGCTATTGAGTATCACCATTTTCTTTAGTGCCACCGCATCCAGCCATCCGCAACGGCGCGGGCGCCCGGTAGTTGCACCAAACTCGTGGCCTTTACTCGCAAGGTGTTGGCCAGTCAGGTCAAACAGTTCGGTTGGGAATGGGCCTGAGCCTACGCGCGTGGTGTAGGCTTTGGCGATACCCAGAATGTAATCGATGTAGTTTGGTCCGAAACCGCTACCGGTTGAGATACCACCCGCCGTGGTGTTCGACGAGGTTACGAATGGGTAGGTGCCATGATCAATATCTAGCAAGCTGCCTTGCGCGCCCTCAAACAAAAGACTTTTACCCTGCTCATGCAGATCATGCAGCAACGCCGTAACGTCTGTCGTCATCGGCCCCAGCACTTCTGCAAAAGACAAAGCTCGCTCAAGTTGCTCTTCATAGTCTAGCGCCGCTGACTTAAAGTACTGGCTTAACACAAAGTTATGGTAGTCCAGCACTTCACGCAAACGATCGGCGAAGCGATTGGGGTGTTGTAAATCGCCCAACCGCAGGCCTCGGCGCGCTACTTTGTCTTCATACGCAGGTCCTATACCGCGCCCGGTAGTACCAATCTTTGCATCACCTCGGGCAGACTCGCGTGCATTATCCAGCGCCACATGGCAGGGCAAAATTAACGGGCAGGCCGCGCTCAAACGTAGCCTATCGCGCACGGGTACGTCGCGCTCTTCCAGCGTGGTCATTTCCTGCAATAGAGCCTCTGGAGCCAGCACAACGCCGTTACCTATCAGGCATTGCACGTCTTCGCGCAAGATACCGGAGGGGATTAGATGCAATACTGTTTTCTGACCATCTATCACCAGGGTATGGCCGGCATTGTGGCCACCTTGAAATCGAATAACCGCATCAGCGCGCTCGGTCAGCAAATCAACTATTTTGCCTTTGCCCTCGTCGCCCCATTGCGTGCCCAGTATTGCCAGATTTCTATTCATTGCCCTTCGCTTTGTTTGTCACTTACCGTTCGCACACTTGCCAGCGTCCATCGCTCGCTTTTTCAATCCATTTGTTAGCTGTTACTAATTCAGACCCATCAAGGTCTGATCGCACTATCGCGCCATCAGCACGCAGCGTATTGATCAACTGCCACAACTCCGCATCGTCCACCGCAGGTGCCACAATTGCCTGCGCTTGCTGTTCTGAGCCTGAACCCAGTTGCAACAAACACTTAAGATCTGCATTAAAACCGGTCGCAGGTCGGGCGCGGCCGAATGCGGCGCCAATTTGATCGTAGCGCCCGCCGTTTGCCACGGCTCTGCCCACAGCTGGAACAAAGGCCGCGAACACAAGACCGGTGTGATAGTTGAAACCGCGCAACTCACTTAAATCAAAATAAAGCGAGACTTCCGGGTAGCGATTTCGTATTTGCGCGGCCATGTATTTAAGATCTGCGATGGCAGCTTCAACTTTATCATTGGCCGCCAGTCTGGCTGCTGCGTCCAGCACAGTTTCATCGCCGTTAAGTTCTGCCAACAAGGCAATTTGCCCACTCAACGCGGCGTCGATTTCTTCTTGGTCCAACCAATCTTGCAGTTCAGACTGACTTTTGGTTTGCAACAAGGCAAACAATTGTTGCTGTTGCTCTTCCTGTAAACCGGCCTCATTGATAAGCGCTGTGTAAATTCCCACGTGGCCAAGGTCCAGTGTTACATCGTTAATGCCCAGACTCATCAGGCTTTCCAGCATCAGGGAAACAATTTCCACATCTGCTTTAACGTCGGCCACACCGTATAGTTCCGCACCCACTTTGATAGGTGCTCGCGACGCTTTCAAGCCTGTGGGTTTGGCGTGCAACACACTGCCTGCGTAACTAAGACGCTGCGGGCCATCAACTGCGAGACTGTGAGCGTCAATGCGCGCAGTCTGGGGGGTTATGTCAGCGCGAATCCCCATCATCCTGCCAGTTGCCTGATCGATCATTTTGAATGTTTGCAAGTCCAGGTCTTCGCCCAGGCCAATCAATAAGGATTCAGTAAACTCAAGCAATGGCGGCATCACAAATTGATAGCCCCACACCGCAAACAAATCCAGCAACTGTCGCCGCACATGCTCAAGGCGGCCAGCATCGGCAGGCAGCAACTCTTCGATTCCGTCCGGCAATTGCCAGCGTTCAGAGGTCTTGGTCATTGCTAAAACGGTCAGTTAAAAAAATAGAGTAAGGCTGTACCACTGAGCATGCTGGCCAAACCTAACATGCGTAATTGTCTGTTGTGCAAAGTGGCAGCGGTTAGCGCTGCGTTCCGGTAGGCCCTGGGGCTGATAAAGGGAATAACCCCTTCAATCACAAGCACCAGGCAGCCGGCAATTATAAATTCCTGCAGCATCAGGACAAGCGCGGCTACTTGCCGCGCGAATCATTCATGTAGCGAAAGAAATCACCGTCTGGATCCAGCAACAATATGTCTGATTTGTTGTTAAACGTTTCCTTGTAGGCTTTCAAGCTACGAGTAAACGAATAAAACTCAGGGTCTTTATTGAATGCACTGGCATAAACGGCGGCGGCAACGGCGTCACCTTCACCACGTGTACGTTCTGCTTCACGGTAGGCTTCAGCCGCTATAATTATTTGCTGGCGATCTGCGTCTGCTCGAATACCTTCAGCAAGCTCTCTGCCTTGCGAACGATGCTCTGCAGCTTCTCGCTGCCGCTCGGTTTGCATACGACTGTACACCGCACCACTTACTGTAGGCGGCAGGTCGATCTGTTTGACCCGCACATCAACAACATCAATTCCAAACTCGCGTTGCGCAATAGAATTAATCTGATCGCGCAATTCGGTCATCAGCTCATCACGCTCGCCTGAGATTACTTCGTTGAGCGTGCGCTCACCAAACTGGTTACGAAGCCCGGTATTGATCCGCTGCGACAACAAATCTTCCGCACGACGCTCCTCACCGTTGGTTGCCGTGTAGAACTTATCTACGTCAGCCACTTTCCACTTGGCATACCAGTCAACCTCAACACCTTTTTTCTCTACGGTGAGAAAATTCTCAGGTCGCACATCAACGGTTAGTATTCGTCCATCAAACTTTTTCACCGAGTTAACGAAGGGCCATTTGAAATGCAAGCCGGGCTTGATGTCTGGCTTCACGATCTCACCAAAGCGTAGCAGCACAGCCCGCTCGGTTTCTTTCACAATGAAGACACTCATTGCGGCTATCAAAGCCACAACCAGCAATAGAATAGTAAATCCTAGACCTTTACCTTGCATGTTAACGGCCCTCCCTTCTGCGCGCCGCATTTTGACTGTCGGCCTTTATTTGTCTAACTACCTGATCGGTTAGCGATCGTATTTGATCAACCTGGCCGCCGCTGCTTCCCGAGTTCTGTATTATTTTATCAAGCGGTAGATACAACAGATTATTGCCGCCTTCAACGTCAACCATCACCTTGGAACTCTTACTCATCACTTCCTGAACGGCGTCGACATACAATCGCTCTCGGGTTACCTGTGGAGCTTTGCGGTATTCCGTCAGCAACTTCTCAAAGCGTTCCGCTTCACCTTCGGAGTTGGCTATCACCTGTTCTTTATAGGCGTTGGCTTCTTCAAGTTGCCGCTGCGCAGCACCTCTGGCTTCCGGCACAATTTGGTTTGCGTATGCCTCCGCTTCGTTTCGCGAGCGAACCTCGTCTTCGCGCGCTTTAATCACATCGTCAAATGCGGCTTTTACCTCTTCAGGCGGGTGCGCGCCTTCAATGTTGACCTTGGCGACCAGAATTCCGGTTTGGTACACGTCTACATAGTTTTGCAGGCGGGCCTGAACTTCCACGGCAATCTGTTCACGGCCAGCTGTTAGAACCTCATCCATTGCTGATCCACCCACCACATGGCGCAATGCGCTTTCAGTGGCGTGTTGCAAACTACGCTGTGGCTCTCTAATGGCAAGCACAAACTTCTTCAGGTCATTAACCGTGTATTGCACTGACAACGAGACATCAACAATATTCTCATCTTCGGTCAGCATGTGTGCCGAATGGCTAATTGTTCGAACTTTGGTAACGTTGTCTCTGGTCACTTCATCTATGAAGCGCGGGTTCCAGTGCAAACCGGCACCGTTTGTTTCCAGATATACACCAAACCGAAGAACAACCGCTTCTTCCTGCTGATCTACCTGATAGAACCCCGACGCGCCCCAGATAATGGCCACCGCCAATGCGAACACGCCAAAGCTGCCAGCAGTGAAGCCGCTGCCACCACTGCCACCACTACCGCCGCTGCCACCGGAGCCGCCGCCGAATATGCCATCAAGGCTGCTTTTGAATCGGCGCCAGGCTTCGTCTAACTCGGGTGGGCCATCATTGTTGTTGCCCCACGGGTCTTTTGAGCCGTTGCCGTTGTTACCCGGTTCATTCCAGGCCATATAAATCTCCTTCAGACACACACCACAACGCCAAGTCCGCTCGTATCAGCAGGCTTGGCGTTCTGTTTTCAGGGGGCGAAGTGTATCAGATTTACGACAGGCTCTGAATAAATCTGTGCGCTAGGTGTAGGTGCCTTGGCGCAACTTGTCCCATGGCACATCAGCGGCTTTTAGCCAGCGCCTGAGATCCGATTCCGGTGCGCGTACCTCTAGTACGCAGTGACCCTGCTCGTCGTAGTGTTCCTGCACCACTGATTTGTGCTCATACAAGCGTGCTCGAAGCCGCGAATGGCTTGCCGCCAGCGGCAAAGACGCATGGATAAGGTTCTCACCCAGCAGTTCAGTGATGGCTTGTGCCAGCAAATCCAGACCGTCTGCGCGCAGCGCTGATAGGTGAACCCTGACCGGCACACCTTCGGCGTTGCGATCAATGCGCGCCTCGGCATCTTCCAATAGGTCGATTTTGTTGTACACCATTAAGGTTGGTCTGTCGCTTGCGCCAATTTCCTCTAATACGCTATCCACCGCCTGCATGTTCTCAGCTCGATCAGTACCGCCCGCATCAACCACGTGCAGCAACAAATCAGCTTCGATGGTTTCTTCCAGGGTTGCCTTGAAAGCCTCCACCAGCTTATGCGGCAAGTCGCGGATAAAGCCAACTGTGTCAGCCAGTACGACCGGACCTATGTCATTCAATTCCAGTCGCCGCAACGTGGGGTCTAGTGTGGCAAACAATTGGTCAGCGGCATACACCCGCGCTTCGCTCATTTGATTGAACAAAGTTGATTTACCGGCGTTGGTGTAACCCACCAGGGATATCGTAGGCACTTCAGAGCGCTGTCTGGCGCGCCTGCCCAGGGCTCGCTGGCGGTGCACTTTTTCAAGGCGATTTTCAAGCGAGTTCATGCGCTTTCGAATAAGACGCCGGTCAGTTTCAAGCTGGGTTTCACCCGGTCCACGCAGACCAATACCGCCTTTCTGACGTTCAAGGTGAGTCCAACCCCGCACCAGGCGAGTGGCGACGTAATTCAACTGCGCCAATTCCACCTGCAGCTTACCCTCATGGGTTCGAGCGCGTTGAGCAAAGATATCCAGTATCAAACCGGTACGGTCGATTACACGACATTCTGTTTCTTTTTCAAGATTGCGCTGCTGGCTGGGTGACAGAGTCTGGCTAAAGATAACCAACTCAGCCTCTTGTTCATGCACAGCACTGACTATCTCACCCAGCTTGCCCGGGCGAATCAATGTATGCGGATGCGGTTGGAAGCCAACAGCAGACACCAGATCACAGACCGTGGCGCCGGCTGATTCGCACAATTCCAGAAATTCATCCACAGGCGACACGCTCTGGTCGCCCCGGATATCGATATAAACTAGAACCGCACGTTCGCCGCTTTGGTGTCGATCAAAGAACAATAGGGTGGTTTATTCCAGTACGTATGGTTCCAGCACGGCTAGGCCAGGATTAATCCTCGCTTTCTTCGCCTTCCGCCTGCTGTTGCGGTATGCGCACATTGCGCGATGGCACGACGGTTGAAATCGCATGCTTGTAAACCATTTGGCTTACGGTGTTCTTCAGCAGCACCACAAATTGATCGAATGACTCGATCTGGCCCTGCAGCTTGATACCGTTAACCAGGTAGATAGAAACCGGGACGCGCTCCTTGCGTAGCACGTTCAGGTAAGGGTCTTGTAAGGTATGCCCCTTAGACATAGCGATATCTCCTTTTGAAGGCTGGGGCTCGACCAATGGGGTCGAGGAAAGCCACCGCGCCTTTCGCTTTCATTAGTATAACGTATCAGGCTGGTTTCGACCCCTGCCTGATTCATTTGTTCCTCCGAAAATCTTCGATTAAATGCAATACCTGTCCGATTATTGAACATTTCCCCGGGCTTTCAGCACCGCGAAACCCGCTGGAGTAGTCATTATCAGCCGCCAGCAGTGTGTTTACATTGCTCCAACCTCGCAGCCAGGTTAACTGCCGTTTGGCCAATTGACGGCTGGCAATCACGCCGCGCTCGCGCATTTGCTGGTAATTAAGCTCACCCTGCAAAAACTGCATGACCTGACGATAGCCCACGGCGCGTAGTGACGGTACCGCTGGGTCTATCCCCGCGTCCAGCAGCCCTTGCACTTCTTCAATCAGCCCCTGTTCCAGCATCTGGTCAAAGCGTTGGGCGATGCGCTCATGCAACATGGCACGAGTGGCTGGTTGTATGGCTATCTGCAATGGCGGGCGCTGCAGTGGCCCATCGCTGCCTTGCTGCTGATGAAGCTCAGTCATGGTGACACCACTCACCCGATAGACTTCCAGCGCCCGTTGCAAACGCTGAGGATCGTTGGGGTGTATTCGTTCCGCTGATTCCGGGTCTACCTCAGCTAGCAAGTCATGTACCGCCTGCCAGCCAGATTGTGCGGCGAGCGCTTCTATTTCAGCTCTAACCTCAGGATCTGCAGCAGGCATTTCGGCGAGGCCATCGCGAAGTGCTTTGAAGTACAACATGGTGCCGCCCACCAGCACGGGCAGCTCGCCTTGTTCATGCGCGCAGTGAATTTCGCGCTGCGCGTCTTCAACAAAATCCGCGGCTGAGTAGGTATCCTGCGGGTCTCTGATATCGATCAGTTGCTGCGGTATTCGTGCCAGCACGTCTTTATCAGGTTTGGCACTGCCAATATCCATTCCGCGATACACCGCAGTGGAATCAACGCTGATCAGCCTGCAGCGAAGGTGCTCAGTGAGCAACTCGGCCAAACCACTCTTGCCTGACGCGGTTGGCCCCATCAGGAACACCACCCTATTATTCATCAGCGAGCGTCTACTGACCGCGCAGGAACAACTTGTCGAGCTCGCTCAGACCCAGCAAGGTCCAGGTGGGCCTGCCATGATTGCACTGGCCGGCACGCTCGGTCACTTCCATTTGCCGTAACAATGCGTTCATCTCTGGAATGGTCAGTTGTCGGTTCGCCCGCACCGAGCCGTGACAGGCCATGGTTGCCAGCAAGTCATCAATTTTATCCTGCACACGGGTACTGGTACCAAATTCGGTAATATCGGCCAGCACATCACGCACCAGCTGTTCGGCGTCTTCACGGCGTAGCAATACCGGGATACTGCGCATCACAATTGCATCAGGTCCCATACGCTCCAGGCCCAGACCCAGCTTGCCAAACACATCACCCAACTGATCGACATAACTCGCTTCTTTTTCACTAACCCGAATACTCAGCGGCACCAGCAATGGCTGCACCTGTATTCCTTGCTCGGCCTGCTGCTGTTTCATTCCTTCATAAACTATGCGCTCATGTGCCGCGTGCATGTCCACCAAAATCAAACCATCCGCGTTCTCGGCCAGAATATAAATGCCTTTTAACTGCGCCAGTGCATACCCCAGTGGCGGCACCTCGGCGTCTTGCTGTGCAATATCCACTGGGGGCGCATAACCAGGCGCGCGGTCACCTGCGGGCGCCGACGGATGCACCTGTCGATAAAAGGCGATTTGCTCTGCAACGCTGGCACTTTGCTCACTGTATTGCGCAGTCTGCAAAGGTAATCCCGACTGCGCCGAGCCCGAAAATTCGCTCAGTGGCCGTGCAGTCGCCGAATTTTCAGCTGTAATCACCCCCTCGGTTTCAGGTCGCACGCTGGCTAAAATCTGGTGCAGGGAACGGTAGATAAAATCGTGCACGCTGCGAGATTCTCGAAAACGCACCTCGTGCTTGGTGGGATGTACGTTAACATCAACCATCGCAGGGTCCAGGCTCAAGTACAGCACGTAAGCAGGATGGCGGCCGTGAAACAACACGTCTCGATACGACTGACGAATAGCATGGCTGACTGTTTTGTCGCGCACTACGCGGCCGTTGACATAAAAATACTGCATGTCGGCCTGGCTTCGGTTAAACGTAGGCTGTGCAACCCAACCCCCTAGGCTTAAGCCCACCGCTGCCTGATCAACCGCGATCAGATTTTCTGTAAACGCCGAACCACACAGACGCGCCAGGCGGCGAACGCGTTCCATCTCAGAGTTGGCAGCGGGTAGGGAAAATAATACTTTGCCGTTGTGCTGCAAACTAATGGCCAACTCAAAATGGCTTAACGCAACGCGCTTCACCACTTCTTCGCAATGATTTAGTTCAGTGCGCTCCTGTTTTAAAAATTTGCGCCGTGCCGGTGTGTTGTAAAAAAGATCTCTAACGCTTACGCATGTGCCCACCGGGTGGCCGTCCGGAATGCGGCCCTGCAAGACGCTGCCTTCGCATTTTTGCTGCCAGCCTTCCCCATCGGCACGCCTGGATTGCAGGCTCATTCGCGCAACAGAGGCAATACTTGCCAAGGCTTCACCACGAAAACCCAAACTGACAATGCCGTCCAGGTCGTCCTGAGAGTAGATCTTACTGGTGGCATGACGACCAAACGCCATGGAGCAATCATCTGCGTGAATACCCACCCCATTGTCACGCACACGAATTAACTTGATACCACCTTGTTCCAGTTCAATGTCTATTCGACTGGCACCCGCATCAACGCTGTTCTCAAGCAGCTCTTTAACCACAGACGCCGGGCGCTCAACAACCTCACCGGCAGCGATCTGGTTGGCTAACGCAGAGCTGAGAATTCTGATGCGGGCGTCAGCCACCTGGCTTGCTTCAGATTGTTGCATCAGCCGGGAATCTTCAGGCGCTGGCCGATTCGGATATTATTACTTTTCAAACCGTTCAATGACTTTATGGCTTGCATACTGACTTTATAGCGCTGAGCAATACCAGACAGGGTTTCACCGCTGCGAATAGTGTGGGTGGAAAGTGCTTGCTTCTTGCCTTGCTTGGCAGCTTGCCAGGCCAGCAAGCTGCCTTCTGGCGGCAAGTCTTTAAAATACGCTTTCACGCCTTTAAACAGCGCTGATGCCAATTCTGCCTGATACTGGGAACTGTTTAATCGTCTGGCTTCTTCCGGGTTAGAGATAAAACCCGTTTCGACCAAAAGCGACGGCACCGAAGAGCGCAATACGGCAAAGTTGGCTTGTTGAGGTCGGTTTTTATGCATTGGTGCGACAGGCGTTAAATGACGCACAAGCTCCTTGCTGGCCCGCTCGCTGGCTTCCTTACTCGCAGTCAGCGCCAAATCCACCAATACCCGGTTCACGTCGTCGTCAGCTTGGCGCGCCCCACCAATCTTGTCGGCCGCGTTTTCCCTTTCAGCCAATTCTGCTGCAAAGGTGCTGGACTCACCGCGTTCCGACAAGGTATAGACTGACGCGCCATGCGCGCTCTTGATTCGAAACGCATCGGCGTGAATAGACACCATCAGATCGGCTTGCGCTTTGCGCGCCACCGCTGGCCGTTCCGTTAGCGACATAAAGTAATCGCCTTTGCGAACCAGCACTGACTTAAATCCAGGCTCTTTATCCAGCAGCGCAGCCAGCTTTTTGGCAATAGCCATCACTACCACTTTTTCTTTAACGCGCCATGCGCCAATCGCACCCGGATCTTCACCGCCGTGTCCGGCATCGATAGCCACGATAATGTCGCGCTTGTCATCAAGTGAGGGCTTGGACACTGTAATCGGCTCGGCACGCTTGCGATTCTTGTCCAGCAAATCAATCACCAGGCGGTTACCGTATTGCTCATTGGCTGGAAGCGTAAAGCTGCGCGGCTCCACCGCTGATTGAAGGTCGAGCACTATGCGTAAATCATCGCCATTACGAATGCCCGAACGCATGGCCTTGACCGGGCTGTTTTTTAGATCAATCACGTCAAGCGCGGTGTGTAACCTGGCGTTTTGCAAATCGATCACCAGCCGCCGCGGGTTACTCAGACTCAACAGCGAATACTCACCAATTTCACTCAGGTCAAACACCACTCGAGTGCGCTCTGGCGCGCGCCACACACGCACTCCTTTAACCGACACATCGGCAGCGACCACAGGTTCAGGAATACTCAGCACCAAACCCAGCAGCATAATCTTGCTGATAAGTAACAACGGGCGAGGTAAAACTTGTCTTAACACTCTTTATTCCACTCTTTTATTACACGCATACCAATGTCAGTGCGCGCATGGGCCTGCATTATTCTGGCGCCGCTATTTGACCCGCTATTCAAACACAAATCAATTTCCAGATCACATGGCGGCAGATAGCCCTGAGCGCGCTGCGGCCACTCAACAAAACAGATCGTGTGTTCATTGACATAATCTCGAAAACCCAGCAGCTCAAGTTCTTCAACGTCTCCCAAGCGGTACAGATCGAAATGATTAATCTCAAGGCCTGCAATAGTGTATGGCTCAACAATGGTATAGGTTGGGCTCTTCACCGCACCTTTGTGGCCCAGCGCGTGCATTACACCGCGCACAAACGTGGTCTTGCCTGCACCAAGCTGACCTTGCAGAGTGATCAACAAGCCGGGTATTAACGCCGCGGCAAGCCCGGCTGCGCAGCCTAAGGTGGCGGCCTCATCGGCAAGCTCGGCGGTAAATGGCTCAGAACTACTGATCACAAGCTCATTATTCCTTGTGGTGCTCTAGCGCGCTCCGGATGGTTCAGAAAACCACTCACGTGTTCAGCGAGATCACTGGCGCGCAAGCCGATCGGTCCCTTGCCCTGGGTAAGCGCATAATCGGCGGCGGCACTGTGCAGACTGCAGGCCAGCTGCATGGCCTCGGCAGTAGCTATATTTTGCGCACACAATGCACCGACTATTCCGCTAAGCACATCACCCATGCCACCTGAGGCCATTCCGGCGTTGCCATAAGGGCACAATGTCATGCTCATGCCTGGCCCGGCCATCAATGTGCCTGAACCCTTAAGCAATACATGACCCTGTAGTTTCTCTGCCAACTGCTGCACCGCTGCATATCGATCGTTTTGCACCTCACGATTTGTGCACCCCAGCAGGCGCGCCGCCTCGCCCGGGTGCGGTGTAGCCACACAATCTATGTTGGCCAGCAGCTCGTGCCAGGCATGCCTGGCAATCAGATTTAGAGCGTCAGCATCAATCACCAGCCGTTGCTTACCTGCCGTTGTAAGAATTCTGTGCAAAAGCTGCGTTCCCCAGCTGGATTGCCCAAGGCCCGGACCCACCACCACGCAATCGCAGGCCTCCATCATGGGGTCAAGATCAGCCGCACTGTGCACAGCGCGCGCCATAATTTCCGGATGTCGTGCAATAGTCGGGATAACATGATGTTCGCGGGTAGCGACACTGACCAGCCCTGAACCACTGGCGAGTGCGGCCGATGCGGCCAGAACAACGGCCCCACCCATGCCAAGCTCGCCACCAACAATCAAAACATGACCGTGCGAGCCTTTGTGGGAGTCTTTGGCACGCGGCGTAAACCCGGCCAGCTGCTCTTGCAGATTAAGTATTCTGGCCTGCGGCTCAGCGGCTTGGAACACTTCCGCAGGGATGGCCAGATCCGTTAGGAAAATGTCGCCACAACGAGCACGCCCGCTGGCCGTCAACAAGCCACTCTTTAACGCAACAAAACTGACCGTGCAATCGGCCGTCACAGCCGCACCCATTATTTCGCCCGTGTCGCTGTTCAAACCGGACGGTACATCAGCAGACAATACTGGAAGACCGCATGCCGCCATGCTCTCAATCAGCGCACGGCAATCGGCTCGAACAGTTGAGCCAAGACCGGTACCCAACAAAGCATCTATCACAAGATCACCGCTGGCCAGCCACCCCGCGACATCTGTTAAATCATCCAATTCAAGCAGACGAACGTCGGCTTGCTCCGCCAACTGCCGAGCAAGCAGCGCATCTCCTTTTAATGCATCCGCTGGCCGTAAGCTCAGTACCTCAACCTCTATAGAGCGCTGGGCGGCCAGTGCAGCAAACAGGTAGCCATCACCGCCGTTATTGCCGCCACCGCACAGCACTCGCAGCGCACTGGCCTCGGGCCAACGCTGTTGCGCAAGCTGCAGCATGGCCATTGCTGCACGCTTCATTAATACGATGCCCGCAATGCCATACTGCTCAATCGCCACGCGATCGAATTCACGCACCACCGAGGTGCGGTACAGCTTGTTGGGTGCTTGGGTGCAGATAGACATGATCGATGCGGTATTATCACACTGCCCGCATGACGGTAACAGCGTTTGAACCCTGAAGAACTGCACAATTTAAAGCAACGGATCAAGAACCGTGCAAGCGAGCTTGGCTTTCAAAGCCTGGCCGTGTGTGAACCCGAGCTTGGTGAGCACAGCGACTATCTAAACGACTGGTTACAGCAGGGTTACCACGGCAGCATGAACTATATGGCTGGCCATAACGGTCTGCGGTCGCAGCCCGAGGCGCTGTTGCCCGGCAGTTTGCGCGTGATGACAGTGCGCATGGACTATGTGCCCGGGGATGAACAGGCGAAGAACACACTAGCTCAATCGAATAAAGCCTATATAGCCCGCTATGCGCTGGGCCGCGACTACCACAAGCTGATGCGTAAACGCCTGGCAACACTGGCCAATGATGTTAACCAGTGGCTGGCCCACGACTACCAACATAGAGCCTTTGTAGACAGTGCGCCGGTATTGGAACGCGCTCTGGCGCAGCGTTCCGGACAGGGCTGGATTGGCAAGAACACCATGTTGCTCAATTCACGAGCAGGCTCCTGGTTCTTTCTCGGTGAACTGTTCACCAACCTCGCCCTGCCAATAGACCCTCCCCAGCTCGAACAGCATTGCGGCAGCTGCAGCGCCTGTCTGGATGTCTGTCCAACCGGTGCCTTTGTCAAACCCTGGGTATTGGACGCCCGGCGCTGCATCAGCTACCTGACGATTGAATCACACGACCCTATTCCTTTAGAGCTGCGCCCATTAATGGGTAACCGGGTGTTCGGCTGCGATGATTGTCAGCTGGTGTGCCCCTGGAACAAATTTGCCCAGCCCAGCCAGGAGGCGGATTTCCAGCCACGCCACAAGCTGGACAACAGCGACCTGGTCGACCTGTTCAATTGGAGCGAAGATGAGTTTCTGCGCAATACCGAAGGCTCGGCCATCCGTCGCATCGGTCATATTCGCTGGCTTAGAAATCTGGCTGTTGGACTGGGTAACGCCAATTATGAGCCGCGCATAGTCAGCGCACTGCAAGCACGTTTGCCACATTCGAATGCCATGCTGCAAGAACATATAGAATGGGCCCTGAGCGCTCAATTAGACCAGCAATAATGGCCGTAAATCACTGAAACAGTATTTGCATCTTATGTTATCCTCGCGCGCCTCAAAATCGTCCAAATAAAGCAGGTGCCCGCATGCCCGTTTTTACCCAGAAATCATTGCTTCGTTCACTCACCGTTGCCACCACTGGCTCATTAATGCTGGGCTGGCAACTGCCTGTCACCGCCCAAGGCATGCTGGAAGAGGTCATAGTGACGGCCCAGAAACGCGAGCAAAGCCTACAGGACGTGCCAATTGCAGTATCAGCTTACTCCGGTGCCATGTTGCAAGAGTCTGGTGTAAAAGACGTATTCGACCTGCAGGTTAACGCGCCCAGCCTGGGCGTTGACCAGAACCAGAACGCGACAACATCGACATTCTCGATTCGGGGCATAGGCGGTGGCGGTAACAACTTTGGTATTGAAGCGTCGGTTGGTGTCTACGTAGACGGCACCTACAGGGCCAGACAAAATGCCATGATTGCGCAACTTGTCGACATGGAATCTATTGAAGTATTGCGTGGCCCACAAGGTACCTTGTTTGGCCGTAACACCTTATCAGGCGCTGTGCATTTTAAAACCGCTGCACCTGACCATGAAGGCAGCGGGTTCCTGGAAGGCTCAATTGGCGCCTACGACCTGCGCAACATCAGTGGTGCAAAATCGTTCTCTGTTATTGAAGATGTATTAGCCGTTCGCTTCACTGGATACTCAAGCGCCAGAGACGGTTGGGTAGATAACCTGACAACACCAAACGTCAGTGACGAAATTTTTGACAGAGACCGATTTGGCTTTCGCGCCCAGGCTCTCTACACGCCAACCGACAGTTTGTCGGTTCGAGTCATTGCCGACCACGGCGAGATCGACGAAATTTGCTGTGGTACTACCGTACTCCATGACAACAACCGAGTTAACCAAACGTCTGCAGCCGGTGCATTAGGCACCGACGCCATTTTGGAACCACGCGGTGCAACCTTTGTGCCGGAATCGCGTATTTTCGACAATGTGGTGACCTACAACTTCAACCCCATTTCTGAAAGCGTCGATAAAGGTCTTTCGGTACAGGTGGATTGGGACTTCAATGACTCACACACACTGACCTCAATTTCAGCCTGGCGCGACTTCGAATCATTCGACATGATCGACGCCGACTTCACCGACCTTAATGCACTCGCCGACACTAACCTGGCAGAACAGAACTCTTTCTCACAGGAATTGCGAGTAGCGTTCACCGGTGAGAATCTTAACTATGTAATCGGTGCCAACTACTTCACCCAGGACCTGGACTCCACGTCTACCCTGACGTTTGGCGAAGACACCGAAGCCATTGCGGCTGCGTTTCTTGGCTTGCCACAGGGTTTGATCATTGGCAACCAACTGCCGCTCACCGCGCTGCTGGGCTCATCCTTCTTCCCTCCCGGCGGCTTTGCAACTGACTTCAATATGCAGGAGCACGAAAGCTGGGCGATCTTTGGTCAAGCCGACTGGCAACTCAGCGACGCATTCACTTTGACCGTGGGTTTGCGTTACTCCGATGAAGAGAAAATCCTCAATACTACCTACGTAGAATCCGGTAACGACCTGGGCTTCTTCCAGCCAGCGTTTGCCGCCACTCAGAAGCGTGACAATATTGACGAAACCATCACAGACGACCAGGTAACCGGCACAGTCAAGTTGTCGTGGTTTGCAACAGACACCACTATGCTGTTCGCCTCTATCAGCACAGGGTACAAAGCGGGCGGCACCAACACCGATCGCATCGACCCCGCATTTGATCAGATATTCGGCCCAGAAACTTCCACCGCCTACGAATTAGGCATGAAGGCTGAGTTTCCTGACCAGGCAATGCGCTTGAATGTCTCATTACATTACACACCCATCGACGACTACCAGGTGGGTACATTTACCGGTTCAGGCTTTAACGTTCAAAACGCTGCCACCATTGAAACCTATGGCGGTGAAGTAGAATGGTTATGGGAGGTTACCGACTCCACTCGGCTGCAAGCAGCCTATTCTATGTCGATCGCAGATTTCGATGAATTCGAACGCGGTAACTGCTGGAACATCACACCGTTCCGTTTCGGTACCCCTGATCCAGGCGGCAGATTCAACGTAGGCACACTGGAAAACCCCGAGATCGTTACAGCCGATGATCCTCGCGTAACAAACCCCCTCGCACCAACTTTCTGCGACCGAACCGGTGACCGTCTTGGCACCAATCCAGAGCACTTCTTTGTACTCAGCGGCCGCCAGGAATTCCGCCTTAGCGACAGCATTACCGGCTTTGCACTCGGCGAATTCGTTTACTACGACGACATGGTACTCGACCAGTCCAACGAGCCATTGAGCCTGCAAGACTCCTACAACCTGCTCAACCTAAGAGCCGGTATCTACCTGGAAAACATGGACGCCGAAATCACCCTGTGGGGCCGTAACGTGCTCGACGAAGACTACAACGGCACCTCATTCCCAGGCGTACTGCAAGACGGCAAGCAAATAGCCTACCGCCGCGAACCAGCCACCTGGGGTTTAACCTTCAGAAAAGATTGGTAATAAAGACACTCACTTTGGCCAGATAGTAACGGTCTTGGAACTCAAAGAGTTTCAGGACCGCTTAACTCCTTTGCGAAGGTAAAAAACGCAGGCCGAAGGAGCAAAAAAGACTTTCGCAGAAAGGCTTTTTTGTGATGGAGGGAACGCCGGAGGCGCCCAGTTGCGCAGCAAAGGAGGTAAGCGGTCCTGAAACGGATTAAGAACTCCATAGTTCAGCCTACCCACCCTCAACAATCAATAAAATGCTCCCGATAATATTGCATCTCCGCAATAGAATCCCGAATATCATCCATCGCCAAATGCGACCCCTGCTTCTTAAACCCCGCAAGAATCTCCGGCTTCCACCGCCGAGCCAGCTCTTTCAGCGTACTAACATCCAAATTCCGATAATGAAAAAACGCCTCCAGCTCCGGCATCCACTTCGCCATAAAGCGCCTATCCTGGCAGATAGTATTACCACACATCGGTGACTGATCTTTTTCCACATGCGCCCGCAAAAAATCCAGCGTCTCACCCGCCGCCTGCTCCACCGAATACTTACTTTCCCTAACCCTGTCTACCAAGCCCGATTGCCCATGCTGGCGAGTATTCCAGGCATCCATCGCATCCAGAATACTGTCAGGCTGATGAATCGCAATCGTTGGACCCTCAGCCACCGTTTCCAAATTGGCGTCAGTAACTATGGTCGCAATTTCAATGATCACATCATTAAACGGGTCCAGCCCCGTCATCTCCAGATCCAGCCAGATTAATCGGTTGTAGTCTTTTTCCATCAGTGTCCTGTCCTAATTATTTTATGCTCGAAAATAGAATGCTCGAACACCTACTGCCTATGCTCTGCATGGTAGCATCTCGTTTCGAGTTTGCAGAAGTACCCAAGTCAATGTGAGCAAAAGAAAGCTAAGCGAGCGACAACAGTCCCGCGTAAAGCAACAGCAAGCCATGTCGCGTGACCAGCCCGGGCAAGTCATTGTCAATTATGGTCGCCGCGTTGAAGTATTGCTGAATGACAAGCACAGCACTCAGGAATGTACGGTACGTGCCAACATTGAGCCCCTGGTGGCTGGTGACCGGGTCAGAGTGTCTGAAGCCGGCGCCATCTCTGCATTGCTTGAGCGCGACAATGTATTGATTCGCCCTGACAGCCGCAATCGCCTGAAACCTGTCGCTGCCAACATCGACACCGTGTTCATAGTGATTGCACCGGTGCCCACCGCGCACGCCAATTTG
Organism: uncultured Pseudomonadales bacterium; assembly: GCA_964352475.1. Classification (GTDB taxonomy): domain Bacteria; phylum Pseudomonadota; class Gammaproteobacteria; order Pseudomonadales; family JAUIET01; genus JAUIET01. Next base: position 17,713 of record CAYGSL010000004.1, read on the forward strand.
ATTGACCGTTATCTGGTGGCCGCTGCACTGAGCAAAATGCAGGCAGTGTTGGTGCTGAACAAAACAGATTTACTCGGTACACAATCCAGTGATTTGATTGCCATGCTCGCCGGCTACGAAAAGCGCGGTCTTGAGGTGCTTAGAGTATCAAGCCATAGCGGCAGCGGGGTGGATGTGTTTCGTGATGCGTTCGGCACAGGAACCGGTGTATTGGTTGGCCAATCCGGCGTGGGGAAATCGTCGTTAATTAATGCGCTACATGCTCGGGAAGTGACTGAAGTGGGTGCGCTGTCTGAACGCGGTGATGAACCGAGTAGCAAGTCGAAAGGAACACACACCACCACGGCCGCCAGGCTGTTTCATTTGCCTGGCTCAGGCGCACTGGTAGATTCACCGGGCATCCGCGAGTTCCAACTGTGGCACGTAGACCCCGCAGACGTGATTGCCGGCTTTCCGGATCTCGCCGATCTGGCAGAAGGTTGCCGATTCAGGGACTGCACCCACACCGCGGAAAAAGACTGTGAAGTTCAGAAAGCGCGCAAGAATGATGCGCAGATAGAGCAACGCTGGCAGAGCTACTCACGTATTATGGCGACCGTCTGAACCAGAGGTAGTGCATGGAAAGTTTGTTTATTCTGCTGCAGAAAATAATACCGCAACATTTGCTGTCCAGAGCCACTGGCTGGCTGGCCGACCTTGAATGGGTGTGGCTAAAGAACGCCTTGATTCGCATGTTCATCGGTCAGTACAACGTGAATATGGATGAGGCAGTTCACTCCGAAGCAGACGCCTACCGCCACTTTAATGCGTTTTTCACGCGACCTTTAAAAGAAGGGGTGAGACCACTGGCCGACGCCGAACAGTTTATTGTGAGCCCCGCAGATGGGGCGATTAGTCAGCTGGGGAAAATACAAAGCGGCGACATATTTCAAGCCAAAGGACAGAGCTACACAGCCGCACAACTGCTGGGTGGTGACGCTGAACGGGCAAAGCCCTTTGAAAATGGTGAATTCATAACCGTCTACTTATCACCGCGTGATTATCATCGCGTGCACGCTGCTATAGGCGGCGAGCTGAAAGCAAGCACTTACTTACCTGGGCAGTTATTCTCAGTTAATGAAGCGACCGCACGCAAGGTGCCGGAACTTTTTGCGCGCAACGAGCGCTTGGTCGCACTGTTTGATACCGAACTTGGTGAGGTGGCTGTCGTTTTGGTCGGCGCCATGATTGTGGCCGGCATTGAAACGGTCTGGGGCGGTCGAATGAGTGCAGCCAGTACCATGCCAGCCGAATCAATCAGCCTGTCTGCCGGCGATGAGTTAGGGCGTTTTTATCTAGGCTCTACCGTTATTTTATTGTTCGAGCCTGAAAAAATTCGCTGGCTGGAAGATATGTCTGCCGGAGTGCCACTGAAGATGGGCCAGGCTATTGCCCAGCGAGTCGGCAGAAACTAATCGCGCTGGCGCTTAGAACGCTCTAATTTCGGCAATCGATTTAGCACCCAGCGCCAGCATCAGCACCCGGTCGAGACCAACCGCTACACCGGCACATTCCGGTAGCCCGTGACGCATAGCAGCAAGCAGTTGCGGGTCGCAGCGCTGCTCTACCTTGCCTAGCTCCCGGCGGCGAGCATTATCGCGCGCGGTGCGCTGCTCCAGCTCTGAGGCATCAAGCAGCTCGTGATAGCCATTGGCTAATTCAACGCCCTGGTAAAACACTTCAAAGCGACGGGCCACCTTACATCCCTGTGAGTCGTACTCCACTCGGGCTAGTGCGGCCATTGATTCCGGATAGTCGTACACCACACTCAAGCGGCTTAATGTTGGCTGGATAACATGGCTGAACAACAGATCCAGCAATGCGTTTCGGTCCAGCGTTTTTTCAAGCGTATGCTGATCTGCACCCAGCAGATCAGCAAAACCCTGTTCAACCGCTGCCGCCTGCAACGCAGCATAACTGGCTTGATGCGGGTTAAATCCAATGCATTCCATAAACAAATCACCGTAGGAACACTGGCTGGGCGCCGGGCAATTCAGCAAACGTCGCAACAAGTCGCAAAGCTCACGAATAAGATCAAACTGGTCAAAATTCAGGCGATACCACTCAAGCATAGTGAATTCATTGGCGTGCAGACGACCATGTTCGCCGGCACGGAATGCTTTGCAAATCTGGTAAATGTCACCACTGCCGCTGGCCAGCAAACGCTTCATGGCATATTCCGGCGAAGTTTGCAGCCAGTGCGTTGACTCACCCCCAGCTCCGCTTACGGGCATTGCTTCCAGGAAGGGGTCGCTGACGGAGTAGGGGCTTAACAGCGGTGTATCCACTTCAAGCACACCACGCTGATCAAAAAAAGCGCGAATACGTGCCAGCAAATCAGCGCGAGCTCGTAAGGTTTCTCTGGAAGTATTCGCCTGCCAGTGTTGGCCGCTCACCTAGGGAGCCCCTAAATCAACCTTTGGCGCGATTTTGGTATTCCCCGGTACGCGTGTCGACACGAACCACTTCGCCAATATTAAGAAACAGCGGCACCTTAACTACAGCACCTGTACTCAAGGTTGCCGGCTTGGTGCCACCCTGTGCGGTGTCGCCCTTAAGACCTGGATCAGTATCAACAATTTCCAGCTCAACAAAGTTGGGCACGGTAACCGCTATGGGTGCGTCATTCCATAGCGTAATCAGGCAGGAATCCTGCTCTTTGACCCATTGCGCCGAATCACCCAAAGCGGTTTTATCAGCTTGCACCTGTTCGAAACTGACCGGGTCCATGAAATGCCAGTATTCGCCGTCGTTATACAAGTACTCCATATCTTGTTCGACGACATCAGCGCCCTCAAGCGTATCGCCAGACTTAAACGTGCGTTCCCATTGCCTGCCGCTCTTCAGGTTTTTTAAACGAACGCGATTAAATGCCTGGCCCTTGCCCGGCTTCACAAATTCGTTTTCCACGATAGAGCAGGGGTCTCCTTCAAGGATCACTTTAAGTCCTGCTTTGAATTCGTTGGTTGAGTAATTTGCCATGGGAAATCTCTTGATTTGATCTTTTTTTAGCCAGCTCAGGCCTTGTCGCAAGGCGCAATGATACAGGTTTGTCTGGTCGTTTTGGGTAGACCAGGATCAAAAATCGGTCAAGCAGCGTTAGACCGAAGGCCACAATCAGACAGTCGGTGAAAATATTTTTGTTGGAAATGCGACGAATTTTCGTTCATCTCCTATACTTTTTTTGGAATTCACATCATTTTCGCAGTTTGCGGTCATTGCCTTTGTCAGGTATTGGTATCAGGTACAGGCAGGGACTCAGGGATTTCTTATTCGGCACATTATTCGATGAGAGTTTCCGGCAGCGAAAAGACACTATTGAGCAGTAAGAGACGTTTTTGATGAGCCAATCCCTACTCCGCCGCCTGGGTGTGCGCGACCAAACCCTAAGCCACTTATCCATGTGCAAGGCTGACAAGAACAGCGTTGAAGAATGGATAGGCAATTTGCCTGTCGCCAACATTGGCGAGACCATCAAGCAGCTGTATCTAATTGCCGAAGAATTGCTGAAACTGCAAACACCTGCGGATAACAGACTTGAATTGTTATCACTTCTAGCGCCGCGGATAGACAGCAACCTCAAGTCTCTCAGCAAGCATTATCAGCACAAGCAAGCCTTGCTGCCGAAAAAGTCACAGCAAGTTGTTGACCTCACTCACGCTCTGCGAATGTGTGTGGCGAATAATTACACCCTGGCCGCGTTTGAACTGGCGCATTCAAAAACAGGTTTACTGCGCCGACCCAACAAGTCACAAACAGCGCGGGCCGTGTGTGGTGCCATGCAGTTTTTAAACGATGATTTGTTGCTCTGCTACCAGTTGTATACAGTCACGCCAAACACACTCTGGATCAAGCTGCATCAGTTGTACGCGATCAGTTGCGAATTGCAGATAGAAAATACCCGCTCCGGCGAGTTCACTCCGCATGGTCTTTATGGCAAAAGTTTATTGCTGGGCTCTATTAAAGCCAATCAATTGCGCCAGGAAGACCTGCTACCAGTTATAGATCTTATCCCGGGCTGGATCGATAAAATCAATATCTCACGTTATGAAAGCGGCCAGATACCAGCGCTGTTCATGCTAAACCGCGAAACTGACAGAGGACCGGTTTACTCACACCTGCTAAACAAACAGGCGCTGGGTGAATGCCAGTTGCAACTAAGCACAACCGATCTCGTGCAACACCTGCGCCTGTTAGTGGATACCGCAGAGGCAGGCCTGGTAGAAGAGTCTGGTAAAAAGGTTCGCATTGATCTGCTCAATCATTTGATTCTAGCCTGGGGCAAATGCACCAAACGTAGTTTTATGCGCATCAATTCGCAGGAAAAGCTGGATATTTGTGTGGGCCTTGGTGCTGCACATTACTTTTCATCCGGTGAAACCGACATTGAAGATATGCTTCAGCTGGCCGCCGCCGCGCTGGCGCGTGAGGCCGCGTTTGAAGAATTTCACGATTACGAGAAACTCAAAGAGCCTGTTGAAGAGCAGGAGTGGGGATCTGAGACCCCGCAAATCAGTAAAGATGAGGACGGGGTGGAGTGCATTGACTACGCCGGCGCACCAACAAGAAGCAAGACGATAGATCCCGACGAGCAGCTTACGGTGCACGTTCATGTAAACAATGCCAGTCCCGGCGGCTACAGCCTGACATTGCCCGACACAGATAAATTTCGCATTCATGCTGGCGACTTGATCGGTATTAAGGACTCAGCCACAGAACTGTGGAGTATCGCCGCAATACGCTGGCTGCATAGACCCACGCGCACCGAACTGACCTTCGGCGTGGAATTGCTTAGCCCGGCTTTTTTACCGTCAATTGCGCGCCGCATACAAACCGAAGGTGACCCCGGAGAATACCTACCGGTTCTGATGCTTCCTGAAGTGAGCGTTACCGAGCAAGGTGCTTCCTTACTCACATCAGCTGCCGATATTGAAGTTGGCCAGACCATGCAGATTCTGGATAGAGACCAAATACGCATGGTACGAATCACGGATCAGATAACCAAGACTCGCGTATACGGCCAATACAGTTACGAGATTTTTGATGCGGCCAATGATGGCGTCTCAGACTCACAGGATCTATTCGATGCCTTGTGGGGAAATTTGTAGAATCCTTTGCCTGGCAGCAGGGATTATAAAAACACTAAAACTGCATAGAAACGATGACGACCAACACACTCAAGATTTTGCTATCTAGCCATTCGCCAGATGGTGCCGAGCGCATTAACCATTTGTTTCGAAATGCTGGCCAGGCGACGCAAACCCATCGAATCACCTCACTGGAGGATCTGACCCATTGTCTTAATGACGAGCATTGGGATTTGGCTTTGTGTGAGCAGCAAAATACGATCATTGATATGAACAATGTACTTGAGCATATTGTTCAGTCGCGTACCGACACACCGGTAATATTACTTACCAGCGAAGCAAATCGGGAGCTGGTGATTGAAGGCATGAGCCGTGGCGCGCAAGACGTTATCGAATTGTCTGACCAGGAGCATTTACTGTATGCGGCAAATCGCGAGGTGGAAAACCTGCGTATTCGACGCAAGCACGCAGATCTGGAACGCTCACTAGCAGAAGTTAGCGGTCGTTTTGATACCTTGATGTCTAACGCCGACGATGCCGTTGCCTATATTCTCGACGGCATGCATGTCGATGTAAACGAAGCCTACGCGCACGCGTTTGGTTTAACTGATCGCGACGAATTCCTTGCGATACCGGTTGTGGATCTGATCAGCGAAGACGATCAGCAAGCCTTCAAGAATTTCTTGCGCGCCTACAATGAGGAATCCGAGCAGGAGCTCAGTGTGGTTTGTGTGAGTCCGGAAGGTGAGCGATTCGAGGTTCGAATGCGATTCGCCCCCGCTGTATTTGACGACGAAAAGTGCACTCAGCTCATTCTCAGTCGCTCTGAAAAACCGGTAGCACCCACTATAAGTTCACTGCCCAGCAGCGTAGACCCGCTGACCGGTTTACAAACCCGCTACAGTCTTGTGGAGCAACTGGACAAGTTCCTGGTAGGTGGCAAGAGCGAAGGTTGTCTGTTGTATTTCAGCATCAATGAATTTTCAAAACTGAAGAGCAGACTTGGCTTATCGGGTAGCCGCTCTGTTCGACATGGTGTAGCCGATTTCATTGACCACGCGTTCAGCGAACATGAAGGTGCTGTGGTTGCGCACTATGGTGAAGACAGCTTTACCGTACTGTTGCCAGGTGCCGCTGATACCGCCGCGATGATAAGTGCGCGCAAGCTGTGTGAGCGTATCGAAGAACATATTTTTGATATTGATGACCAGACCGCGCAATGCAGTTGCTGCGTCGGTGTAGTTGATCTCAGCAAGTCAGCATTTAACGACTCCAACGAGGCGATGGATATCGCGTTTCTCGCTTTGGAAGAAGCTCGGCAATTGTTCGCTGAAGACAGCTCTATGCCAGGTATTATTCTGTACCGACCAGGCACAGGGGAGTCAGTTGAGCGCACTTTTGACATCAGGGAACTGGTATCTGAACAGCGTTTACGAATGATGTTCCAACCGGTGATTAACTTGCACGGTGAACCACGTGAGAGTTACGAATCGACCTTGCGTATGGTAGATGCAGACGGGCAAGAGCAGAGCGTTGATACTTTGTTTCAGGCCATCAATCAAAAATCCGGCGATACCTCGCTGGACAAATGGTTGGTTGTTGAAGGTACCAAGAACGTCAAATCACAGCGTGAAGCCGGTAATAAGACAACGCTCACGATTAATCTCACCCAGAATGCCCTGATTGATAACACCTTCAGTAATTGGTTGGGTGTTGCCATGAAAGCAGCACAGTTGTCGCCAGAGTGCATCACGCTGCAGTTCAGCGAAAAAACCGTGGCGCACTACTTGAAACAAGCGATTCGTTTCCGCCAGGAAGTAGCCGAGTGGAATTTCAAATTCAGCCTGAATGAGTTCGGTCGCAGCCAGGAATCTTTCAAGGTGTTACAGCACTTCAACATTGACTACGCCTTTGTCGATTCAAGCTTTGCGATGGAGCTGCAGAAAGATCCGACTAATGTTGAGGGTTTAAAAACAGTGCTGAATCGCTTGCAGGAAGCCGGGGTACGTTCAGTAGTGCCTTACGTAGAGAACGCGGCCACTTTGGCCAGTTTATGGCAGATGAACGCCCACTATATTCAGGGCTACTATTTGCAGGCACCCAGTGAAGTTATGGATTACGAGTTCGCTGACTCGGCTTAAGCAGCCTGAAGGACAAGCGCCTGGCCGCATATTGCTTCGCAACCAAGCTACTGCGCATCCGAAAATCCCAGAAGATAGAGAATGCCATCCAATCCCAAGTTGGATATGGCATGTTCAGCTTTTTGTTGCACTATGGGTTTAGCCCGAAACGCGATTCCAAGACCCGCCGCACTTAGCATCGGCAAGTCGTTGGCGCCGTCACCAACGGCAATCACCTGCTCAAGGCTAATATGCTCGCGTTCAGCAATTTCAGCCATTAAAGATGCCTTGCGCGCACCGTCGACAACCTGGCCAGTCACCTGCCCTGTAAGCTTGCCATCTTTAAGGGCCAGTTCATTAGCATGCACGTAATCGATACCCAGCTTCTGTTGCAGATAGTGGCCAAAGAACGTAAAGCCTCCTGACAATATTGCTGTTCGATACCCAACACGCTTTAGATTACCTATCAAGCGATCGGCGCCTTCGGTTATCGGCAGGCGGTCATAAACTTCGTACAAACAGCTTTCTGGCAGACCTTCCAATAAAGCTACACGCTGGCGCAGGCTCTCCGTGAAATCCAGTTCACCACGCATTGCGCGCTCTGTTATCGCTGACACTTGTTCGCCAACCCCCGCCAACACAGCCAGCTCATCAATAACCTCACCTTCTATCAACGTCGAGTCCATATCGAAGCACACCAGTCGGCGATTGCGTCTGAATACGGTATCTTCCTGAAACGAAATGTCCACATCGAGTTCGCTTGCCAGCACCAGAAATTCCTGGCGAACGGCAACGAGGTCGGCTACGGTGCCGCGCACGCTGAACTCTATACAGGCTTTGTCTTGCCCTGTTTGACTGGTTAAGGAAAGGCGCCCGGACAAGCGTTTAATATCTTCAATATTTAGATCGAATTTATTCGTCACACTGCCAATCCGGGCAATGTGTTCAGCTGTGATCGCCCGCGCAAGTAAGGTAACAATATATCTGGGCTGGCCATGCGCATTGACCCAACGTTCATAGTCATCGCTACTGATGTCAGTGAAGCTGGCTTGCAGATTCAGCTCATGCACATGAAACAGCAACTCTTTAAGAATGCCGCTGCCTGTCGGTACCGACACCAGTAAACCCAATGCCAGACTACGATGAATTACCGCCTGACCAATATCCAGCACCTGAATTCCGTGCTCAGCCATCAAACTCATCAAGCTGCCTGTTAGACCCGGCTGGTCTTCTCCAGTGATGCTGATTAATGTCACGCTGCTCATGTTAATGCCTGATGAATTGGCCGGTCTGTACGGCGCTAAAAGATAGAATATTCACAGCAACAGTGCAATGAATACACTGTTCGCAATTCGAGCTCGTTACTATACTAGGGATTGGCACGGCATTCTCTGCGCGCCGGCATAGTTTAGACAATATACGGTAATTGTTGGCGCAGCCTATATAGCCGAACACATCGATACGCCAATAGCAATAATGATGATCAACACTGACCGACAACAGACAGACCCAAACAGCGGCCGGCCAATGTGGTTTCTAGCTGGCTTGATCGCCATTACTTTGGCGATGTTGGCTAACGCTATCGCTGTTTGGAAATACAACGACGACAAAGATCGAATAACCGCCCCTCTCGCCGAGTTGATCGGCACTCAACTGGCTGATGCGGCTGCACCTCTGGTACTCAGCAACAACCAACTGAGCTTGCAAGCCCTGGCACAGAAGGCCACCCAGGACGACGCGGTTGCCCATGCCGCTTTCTACAATGTGCGCAATGAACTGCTTGCGCAAGCCGGCAGGCGCAGTATGGCCGAGCAGGGAAAACAGGTTCGCAGGGAAATCAGCATGCAGGATCGCTTGCTGGGCTACGCACGCTTGTCATTGCTACCGCCACAGCCCGGCCTGATCCACACCGGCTTACTCAACATTCTATGTACTTTATTGACGTTGGCCGGCTTACTGATGCTGGCACGTTCTGTTTGGCAAAAACCGGTGGTTGCAGCTGAAGATCAGCGCTCATCGCCCAGCCTGCTGGACAAGCAGTCGAAAGACGAAAACTATGAACAGCTACCCGAACCGGAAGGCGAATACGGAATTATTGCAGTCGAGCTTCTGCAGCTGCCACTAATGCGTAAGCAATTGTCTGAAGACACGCTCTATGAGTACCTTACAACCTTTGAACATTGGCTAGAGCAGGTAGCGCGTTTATACACCGCCGAGATTCGTGTTGGTGAAACCGGATTTACACTAAGCCTGAAAACAGTGGAATTGCTGGATGAGCGTGGCGAACAACTGGTAGCCCGTACTACTTGCTGTGCCTATGCGCTGATGAAAGCGCTGAACATAGCCAACAAACAACGCAGCGCCAATAGCGAACCAGTATTCGAAGCCCGCATCGGCGCTCATGTCAGCGCACCACTGCAAAGCGAAGCCAGACTGCTACGCGAACTGTATGCACAAGATGCGCACCGCCAGGCATGGCAAGCCTGTGCAGGAAAACCGGCTGGCACAGTAAGCTTAAGCCACAGCGTGGTCGCCCATCCGGAATGCGCTGAATTGAAAGTCAGCGGCAAAGACAATAACGGCTTCTACGAATTGCAGGGCCTGGAGCCAGTTGTGTTGTCAGATATCGATAACAAAGTTCAAAAGATCATTGATGATATCTATCGCGATAAAAGCGCTGCCTGAGCCGGCCCTGACTTAGGCAGTCAAGACTCTATCGTCACGTAATCGACTTTCTGAAACCCGCGCGGAAGCTTATTACCACGCCGCCCGCGCTCGCCGCGGTAGTGTTCCAGGTCAGACCATTTTAATCCATGGTGCCGTTTGCCCGCGTGTACTCGCAGTAGCTCTTTCTCAGACACACAAACGATCGCTATGGCGAACTCTTCGCGCGACTGCACTCTGGCGGTTGGAATGCTGATGATCTTGTTGCCCTTGCCACGCGCTAATTGCGGCAATTCGCTTACAGGAAACACCAGCATGCGTCCTTCGTTGCTGATGGCTACGATTAAATCGCTTTCAAGGTTGTTTACCTTTGCCGGCATCATCGCTTGCGCGCCTTTGGGCAAACTTAATGCTGTTTTGCCTGCACGGTTCTTTGTTTGCAGATCTTCCAGTTTTACAACGAATCCGTAGCCTGCATCAGAGGCAAGTAAGTACATTTCTTCAACGTCGCCCATCATACCGCCGGCGAACGTTGCGCCAGACGGCGGGTTTATACGACCGGTTAAAGGCTCGCCCTGCCCTCTGGCCGACGGCAAGGTATGCGCCGCCACGTTATACACACGTCCGGTAGAGTCCAACGTAATAAAGCTCTGATTGCTGCGCCCGCGCACTGCAAAACTATACGCATCGCCCGATTTATAACTCAGGCTTGCCGGATCTATTTCATGCCCTCGTGCAGCACGAACCCAACCTTTCTCAGACACCACAACAGTCACCGGCTCGGTGGTCATCAAGTCTGACTGGGTAAAGGCTTTTGCTTCGCCACGCTCTTTCAGTGGCGAACGTCGATCATCCCCGTATTTCTCAGCTGCCTCAATCAACTCTTTCTTGATAAGGGTTTTCATGCGCGCTTTCGAACCCAGTATTTTCTCCAGGCTCTTACGCTCTTCATTCAGCTCCTTCTGCTCGGTTTTAATCTTGATTTCTTCGAGCTTCGCGAGTTGCCGCAACTTGATTTCAAGTATCGCTTCCGCCTGTGTATCAGAAAGGCTGAAGCGTTCCATCAATGCAAGCTTGGGTTTATCCTCAGTACGGATAATATGAATCACTTCATCGATGTTTAAAAACGCAACCAACAAACCGTCGAGGATATGCAGGCGCTTGAGAATTTTGTCCAGGCGATATTGCAGTCGTCGGGTAACGGTATCCGTTCTAAACGCCAACCATTCCTTCAATATCGTTACAAGATTCTTAACCGATGGCCTGCCATCGGTACCGATCATGTTTAAATTGATTCGATAGTTCTTCTCAAGATCAGTCGACGCGAACAGATGCGCCATCAAGGGCTCAATGTCTACTCGGTTGGAACGCGGCGTAATCACCAATCGGGTTGGATTCTCATGGTCTGACTCATCGCGCAGATCAGATACCATAGGCAATTTTTTCGCCTGCATTTGCTGACCAATCTGCTCGAGAATCTTCGAGCCCGAAGCCTGGTGCGGCAAAGCGGTAACGATGATGTCACCTTGCTCCATCTGATACACAGCACGCATTTTCATTGTGCCGCGACCAGTTTCATAAGTTTCCATAATGTCGCGGCGCGGGGTAATAATTTCCGCTTCGGTTGGAAAATCAGGCGCCTGAATATGCTCGCACAATTGCGCTACCGTTGCTTTTGGTGAATCCAGCAGATGAATGCAGGCACTGACTACTTCGCGAAGATTGTGTGGTGGAATATCCGTGGCCATACCGACCGCAATGCCAGTAATGCCATTAAGCAATACATGTGGAACTTGCGCTGGCAGTACGCAGGGTTCATTCAGAGTGCCATCAAAGTTGGGCTGCCATTCAACCGTACCTTGACCCAATTCACCCAGCAACAGCTCGGAAAATTCGGTAAGCTTTGATTCGGTGTAACGCATGGCGGCAAACGATTTAGGATCATCTTGCGAACCCCAGTTACCCTGGCCGTCAATCAACGGATAACGAAACGAAAAAGATTGCGCCATTAACACCATGGCTTCATAACTGGCAGAATCGCCGTGCGGATGAAACTTACCAATCACATCCCCAACTGTACGCGCTGATTTCTTATACTTGGCGGATGCTTTAAGACCAAGCTCCGACATGGCATAAACAATACGCCGCTGCACTGGTTTAAGACCGTCACCTATGTGCGGTAATGCACGATCCAGAATCACGTACATGGAATAATCCAGGTACGCTTTTTCTGTGTAGTCTTTTAGGGAGAGTTCTTCTTCTTGAGATTGTGGTTCTGTCATCTTGTTACGATTTACTTTCGTGCCATTAAGTCGCTGGGATGCCGTTCCCTATTTCACAAACACGCCGTAAACCCATCCATGGGGGCTCTTCAAAAAGGTCCCTCTTTTTGAAGGTTTGTGAAATAGGGAACGACATCCCAGCTCAGTCTTCTGCCAACTTCTAAAAAAAGCATTCTGAAAATTGGCACAATATAAGCGCCGTATGCTACTTGGCCCGCAAAACTGTGTGAGACAAGGATGTCGAACACAAGCCCCCATGGATGGGTTCACGGCGGGTTTTGCGGGCCAAGTAGCATATGGCGCCGCTACGGAGCTGAGTCTCTAAATCTCTGCCAAATTTCCCTTCTTCTCCAACCAAGATTTACGATCCGGAGAACGCTTCTTCGCCAACAACATGTCCAGCATTTTTTCGGTCCCGTCCCCGCTGTTCACAGCCAGGCGCACCAATCGTCGCGCATCCGGGTCCATTGTAGTCTCCCGCAACTGCAAAGGGTTCATTTCACCCAAACCCTTGAATCGCTGCACCACAACTTTGCCTTTCTTCTTCTCAGCCTCAATAGTGTCCAGTATGCCCTGCCGCTCACTCTCATCCAATGCATAGTAAACATCGTGGCCAATGTCGATGCGAAACAAGGGTGGCATAGCAACATAAACGTGGCCAGCGTCTACCAAAGCACGAAAGTGGCGAACGAACAGCGCGCATATTAGCGTTGCAATATGTAAGCCATCGGAATCAGCATCAGCGAGTATGCATACTTTGCCATAGCGAAGCCCGCTTAAGTCCGCAGAGTTTGGCTCTATGCCGAGCGCCACAGAGATATTGTGTATTTCCACGGAGGCCAGAATTTCTCCAGCGTCTATTTCCCAGGTATTCAGAATTTTACCGCGCAATGGCAGTATGGCCTGAAACTCACGATCGCGCGCCTGCTTCGCAGAACCTCCGGCTGAATCGCCCTCTACCAGGAACAATTCGGTCCGGTCTAAATCCTGACTGGCACAGTCAGACAGTTTGCCAGGCAGTGCCGGGCCGCTGGCGATTTTTTTGCGCGCTACTTTTTTACTGGTTCGCAGTCTGGTCTGCGCATTTGCAATCGCGAACTGTGCAAGTTGATCAGCTTCTTCGGTGTGTTGATTCAGCCACAGGCTGAAAGAGTCTTTGGCAACTTGTGATACGAAAGCGGCGCATTCACGCGACGAGAGTCGCTCTTTGGTTTGACCGGAGAATTGCGGGTCGCGCAGTTTGGCGGATAGCACGTAGCAGCATTTATCCCACAGATCGTCAGCGGTCAGTTTGATGCCGCGTGGTACAAGACTGCGTAAATCGCAGTATTCGCGCAAGGCGTCGATCAGTCCGGTGCGCAATCCATTGACGTGCGTGCCACCCTGCGCAGTGGGTATCAGATTGACATAGCTTTCAGTTGTAAGCTCACCACCTTCGGGTAACCACTGAACCGCCCAATCCACCGCCTCGGTTTTGCCAGTGAAGCTGCGTGTAAACGGCGCCACCGGAATTGCCTCAAACCCCTGAGTGGCTTCCAGAAGATAATCGGTTAGTCCATCTTCATAGTGCCATTCCTGTTTCTCACCACTTTTTTCGTCTTTAAAAGAGACTTGCAGACCTGGACACAATACGGCCTTGGCCCGCAGAACGTGTACCAGCTTTGGTATTGAGAACTTTACCGAATCGAAAAATTGCGGGTCGGGTAGAAAGCTGACTTTTGTGCCGGTGTTGCGTTTGCCAACGGTGCCGGTTTCCGCAAGCTCGCTAACGCACTCACCGTCTACAAAAGAACAAGAATATATTTTGCCATCGCGCTTTATTTCTACTTCCAGATGTTGCGACAAGGCATTAACAACTGACACCCCCACACCGTGCAGACCGCCAGAAAATTGATAGTTGTCGTTATTGAATTTGCCGCCGGCATGCAGGCGAGTCAGGATGAGAATTACGCCAGGCACGCCTTCTTCAGGGTGGATATCTACCGGCATACCCCGGCCGTCATCACTGACTTCTATCCAGCCGTCTTTGCGCAGTAACACATCAATGTTTCTGGCATGGCCTGACAAGGCTTCGTCAACGCTATTGTCTATCACCTCCTGAGCAAGGTGATTGGGGCGACTGGTATCGGTATACATGCCGGGGCGCTTGCGCACCGGCTCAAGGCCCGTTAAAACTTCAATGGACTCAGCTGTGTATTCAGCCATAAAACATCATTGGACAAAGCAAGGTGAAGCTCCGCAGTGTTCCACTGTGCGCAGACCTCAGCAAGTGCAATTTATGGTATTCATCCGCTTGATGAATACAAACGACTGAGGTGCCGGCTGAGGTTAGTCCTGAGCGTAGCCCGTCGATTCAAGATCTACGCTCAGGTTCACACCGCTTAGCCGCCAAATCTCGGTTTCAACATGGCCGTCGGCGTGCAAATCCATCCATCGAACACCGGGTGCCGCTGGGTCAAGTTTGAAGTCAGCGCTGTTTTGAGCGAACTGAACGCAGGTGGATGGCGAAGACATATAGCGAACGCCTGCGCTACTGGTATCAAAAATCTGATGCACGTGGCCCCAGCAAACAACTTTCACATTGGAATACGAACGTACTAAATCCAGAAACTCGTCTGAATTGCTGATCTGTTGTTCGTCCAGCCAATCGCAGCCCACAGGCATGGGATGATGGTGCAAGGCTACCAGAGCAGGCAGATCAGGGTGTTGCTGCAAACAGTGGCGTAGGAAATTTAATTCGCTTTGGCTTAACGAGCCACCCACTTCCTTAGGTTGCACAGAATCCAGCAAAATCATTTGCCAGCCTGCAACCAATGCGCTTCGCGTCAATTCGTTGCCGTAACCTACCACATCACGCATAAATGCCGCGTCGTCGTGATTACCTGCTAACCACAGAGTGGGCTGTTCGAAACGGGCGAGCTTACTTTGAAATCGCTCGTAAGCCTCGCGTGCACCGTGCAAAGCGATATCACCAGTAACCAGGATCAAATCAAATTGCTCACTGCGCTGATGCAACATGTCCAGCACCAGATTGAGACTATTGTCGGTATTCATTCCCAACAATTCTGCGCTGTCGTCGGCTCCGAGATGGCTATCGGTAAGCTGAACGACACGCAATGGCCGGTGACCTTGATGATCAAGTGTGATTTGCAATGCCTGACCTGAACCTTAGCACAACGTTCCTGTTAAGTAGCGACCTCATCATCCAGCGGCGGTCGACATGTACGCAGTGTTCAGCGGATACTGATTGGCTCGCGCGTTCTGCCGTGTGCAATGCACTGGCTTAAACATTCACCAAAGTACTGATTCAATTGCGCCTTCTCGTCAGGCAGATACATCTGAGGGTTGGGGTATTCATACCGAGGCTTTATTAAGCGGTGGCGGTTCCAACTAATCACTTCTGCCATTCGGGCATCATGATATACGCGAACCGTGAGCTGTGGACCCTTAGCCCATGGCAATAATACATCCTGCTGATCCAGCATAATTGTACTTGTGTAAGGGTTACGTTCCAGAAGTGTAATTTTGACTAAAACAGTCGGTCCATCAGCTTTATCAATCGCAAGCTCTAACGATTCAAACTCTTCCCATTCGGCAACCAACTGTAACAAGCGAACATAGTTCGCTTCGCATTGCTGCTGCATGCCGCGTAAATTGGTTAGGTATCGTCGTTGCTGCACAATTAATATTCAATGATGGTTAAAGTTTGGCCGTTTGGCGCGACTCCAGCGTAGACGAGCCGTCTCCCTTAAGCAAGCGTTAAGATTGGCGCACACACCGCTGGAAAAGGTGTTCCAGACTAATATCCTCCTTGATACCCCTTATGATCTGCTAAGATTATAGAGCTGCATCACATTATTAATGTGACGCAGTGCGCTCCAACAAGATTCAAAACTAAAAGAAGTCAGGCAAAGGAACAAATATGCTGCGTTTATCCTTCAAACATTTTCTGATAGCTGTAGCCTGCTCAAGCGCCGCGCACTTGGCGTCAGCTGAAACACTTGCTCGCATCTATGAATTGGCTGTTGCGAATGATCCGGTATTGAAAGCCGCTGAAGCCAGCTTTAAGGCGAGTAGTGAAGCTAAAAACCTTGCCCGCGCTGCATTACTTCCACAAGTTAACGGTAGCTATTCCTACAGCCAAAATGATGTGGATAGCTCTACAATCGGTCTGACTGCACCACCAACGGCAGGTCCGGATTCGCCGCCCGATTTTACCCAGCTTATTTCTGGACCGGTTACCTCACAAGATGAAACCGACACCAAGTCACTCAACATTGAAGTGCAGCAAAACATTTTCAACCTGCCGGCCTGGTATTCTTTCAAGCAGGGCAAAAAGCTCTCTGAGCTGGCAGCAGCCCAGTTTGCATTTGATCAGCAGGATTTAATCGTTAGAGTGGCCGAAGCTTACTTTAATGTGCTTCGCGCAAAAGAGAATCTTGATACTGCCATTGCTGAAGAGACAGCCATTCAGCGCCAGCTCGAACAAACCGAGCAGCGTTTTGAAGTTGGCCTGATCGCAATTACTGACGTGCATGAATCCAGAGCCGCACACGATCTTGCTGTGGTTACCAGACTTGAAGCAGAAGGTCAGCTAGGCATAGCGTATGAAGCACTGTCGGTAATTACCGGCGAACAGCATTCAAATATCTGGCTGCTCAGTGAAGAATTTCCTGTAACCGAACCAAGTCCTGCACAGCGCTCTGAGTGGGTAGACTTTGCTCTGGAAAATAATTATCAATTGCGAGCAGCACGACTCTCGGAAAATGCCGCACAGCACAACGCCAAAGCCAAGCGCGCGGAGCACTTGCCAAAAATTGTGGGTAGCTACAGCTATGTAGACTCAACAACAGATGGCGACCGTCCCACCGATTCCGTATTTAATCCGGATCCCAGGGTAGATGATTCCAGAGACGGTGGCACTATTGGTTTAAGTCTCAGCATGCCTTTGTTTTCAGGTGGCAGTGTTAGTGCCAGTCGGCGCCAGGCCGCTCAGGAGTATATACAGGCACGCGAAAACCATATCGCCAGTCAGCGCAATACGATTCAAAATACCCGTTCTTTGCACTTGTCCGTCATAACTGACGTCGGCAAGGTGAACGCCCGCAAGCAGGCGATCACTTCTTCTGAAAGTGCGTTGGAAGCAACCCAGGCGGGATATGAAGTGGGAACTCGAAATATTGTGGACGTATTGGACGCGCAGCGTTTTCTGTTTCGCTCAGTACGAGACTACTCCAATGCTCGCTACGATTACGTGATCAACATGCTGCGTCTGAAACAACAGGCCGGCACGCTTACACCGCAGGAAATTTATGGCTTGAGCAAGTGGCTTGCTGAACCATCTGCACCGGCCGCCAGCACCACGCCTACGGGGTAATGCGGTAGAACAAGGTTATTCAGGCAGCAATTCCTTAACCAAAGCAAGCTGCCTCTGCGTGGCGCCACGGTTAGCCTCAACAACTGCTTTGTTGGCGGCTCCGGCCTCAGCGTGACGCTGTGAATTCGTTAAAATCGATTTTACCTGCGCGGCAATATCCTCGGCTTTAAATACTCTGTGCGCGCCACCCTGGGCAAGCAGCAATTCTACAATTTCCTGAAAATTAAACGTGTGCTCACCGACTAAAACCGGCACACCCCAGGCAGCAGGTTCTATCGGATTGTGACCACCCCTGGCGACCAGACTGCCACCAACAAACGCAATATCACAAGCACCATACAAAGCCGCCAGCTCACCCATGGTATCGCCCAGAACCAACTGGGTTTCGGAACGTACAGTTTCCTTGGAACTTCGCCGTGATATCTGCATGCCTTCGCGCGCGCACAAGGCAAACACTTCTTCAAAACGCTCAGGATGCCGTGGTACCAAAATCAGTAGTGCAGCAATATCATCGTTTAACAGTAAACGATGCGCCTCAAGAATAATTTCGTCTTCACCGCTGTGGGTGCTGGCCGCTATCCATACCGGTCGCTTACTCGCACCCTGCCACTCTTCGCGCAGAATTGCCGTAGTCTCCATGACATCCGGTGAAATGCTGTGGTCGAACTTGATGCTGCCGGTAACTCGTAAACGATCGCGCGGCAGCCCCAGCTGCACGAATCGTTCACCATCTACTTTATTTTGCGCAGCCACACCACCCAACTTAGACATCATCATGCGCGAAACACCTGGCGCTCTTGCGTAACCGGCGGCAGACCCTTTCGAAAGACGCGCATTAATCAACGCAGTGGGAATGTTTCGCTCAGAGCACTGGCGCAGTACGTTGGGCCATAACTCAGTTTCCATAATCACGGCCATACATGGTTCCGTACTGTTTAAAAATCTTCGCACACTGCCGGGTAAGTCATACGGTGCATAGACATGATCTACCTTGTCGGCAAAACTGCGATACACCTGTTCCGAACCTGTTGGCGTCATGGTTGTTACCAGTAAGCGCCGCTGCGGATAGTCACGCAACAGGGCTTTCACCAGCGGCTCAGCCGCGACCGTTTCACCCACTGACACTGAGTGCAGCCAGATGTAATCCTTATGCAAGCCGTCCGGCAATAAGCCAAAGCGTTCTTTTATACGTTTTCGGTATTCGGGTGCGCGTATGCTGCGCAGCAATAACGAGGCGGCCAGAAAAGGCGTGATGAGATAGAGCAGAATATTGTAAACAAATAGCATGTTGTTGCCTGAAGATTACGATACCCAGTGTATTGAATATGGAGGTTCTAGCCAAGAGGCCTGCCTTGGGCTATTGTGCCCGACCATTGCACCAGTAAGTCGAGAAATCAATGCTAAACCCGCCAACGCTACCCCTGGACATAACAACTGTAAAAGGTTTCCTTGCCGATGATGAAGGTGGGGCACTGTATAGCTATGGCGAACAGCAGAGCAAACTGGGGCCCTGCCTGGAAGTAGGCAGCTACTGCGGTAAATCTACCGTGTATTTGGGCGCTGCGTGTAAATCGAATAACTCACAGCTGTTCGCGATAGATCATCATAGGGGATCCGAAGAACATCAGTTTGGTGAGGAATACCATGACTCAGAGGTGTACGACGAATCGATAAAAATGGTCGACACCTTTAGAGAATTTCGCAGCACAATGCGCCGGGCCGAATTGGAAGAAACCGTTGTTCCTATTGTTAGCGGTTCTGCACAAGCTGCTAAATTCTGGTCAACGCCATTGGCGATGGTGTTTATAGACGGTGGCCACAGCCTTGAGGCTGCTATGGCAGACTACCGCAGCTGGGCGGGCCATATCATGACCGGAGGTGTGCTCGCCATTCACGATTTATTTCCAAATCCGGAAGATGGAGGTCAGGCGCCAATCACTATTTATCGACTGGCGTGCGACTCTGGCTTATTTGAAGAAATTGAAGTGGTCAACACGCTTGGCCTACTGCGCAGGTGTTAACCACCAATTTGCGTGCTTTCACTCAGTACCCGCGGTAAGGGCTCTTCCAGTAAAGACACTTTAGTAAACAGTTGCGATGCTGCGGTATGCTCGGTCAATGCGTCAGCCGCTAGTACGATTGCACCGGCTGTCCAGGTCGGTTTCTCTTCAGGCCAGATTATCTGGCACTCGTATTGGTAACCAGTCCAGAAAGCACCGTCGTCACTGCGCCACTCATGTAGCCAGCTGTACAAGGTAACCGCCCGAGCGTGGTCTCCGGCCGCGAGCAAAGCCATCACTAACTCACAGCTCTCAGCAACTGTTACCCAGGGTTCGTCCGACACACAAAGACAGCCCATGCCCGGCTTCACAAATGTTTTCCATTTCGCCTGCAAATGCGCCGATGCTTTTGCTTTTGGAATCACGCCGGTCAGTACCGGGTAAAACCAGTCCATGGAAAACCGCTCTTTGCTTTCCCAGGTTCTGTCGAAACGCTCAGGATGGTTACGCAAAGCGTTACCAAGGGATTGGCGTGCCTTCAACCAGTCTTCTTTGTCTATGCCTAACTGAGTGGCTATGTTATATGCGCACTCAAGGCTTTTATAAATAGACGAGCAACCGGTAATCAGCGCATCTTCTTTCGCCACACCGTCTGCATCAACTGCCCAATGAATATCACCGTGTTGCGTTTGATTTGCCAGAACAAACTCGATGGCCGCACTCACAGCAGGCCACATATGGGCAAGAAAATCACGCTTGCGGGTAATCAGGTAATGGTGCCAAACGCCAGTGGCTATGTAGGCAACGAAATTTGTTTCGCGCCGTTCTTTATTGTCTATCTGCCCATTTTTGTAAGCTGCCCACCAACTGCCATCTTCCAACTGGGTGTCATTCAACCAGTCATAGGCTTTCTCAGCAGCTGCATATTCTCCAGCAATACTAAGCGCCATCGCCGATTCAACATGGTCCCAAGGGTCGGTATAGCCACCATCGAACCACGGAATAGACCCATCGGGCATTTGATTACCGAGAATATAATCAATGGTTGGGCGCAAATATTCGCTGGGATACAGACCGCGCGAAAGATACAAGCCGCTCATTCAATGGCTCCTTTTTGAAAATACATCACAACACTTTTTCCCATCAGCGGGTTCAACAAAGCTTCCAGCCAACGGGTAATCCGGGGCCGATCAAGAATGTCCCATTCCAGAAAACGCTGGTACAGTTTCACCATCTGGGATTGATCCTTGGTGCGCCAAAACATGCATTGAAGCCACCAGTACGGTGAATGCAGCGCGTGTGCCCAATGCCTGGCCTCAAAGTCGAAACCAGCTTGTTCTATTTGCCGGCGTAATTTTCCAGCTTTAAAAATTCGAAGATGACCGCCTTCATTGGCATGATATTCGTCACTGAACGCCCAGCAAATCCACTCTGGCCAATAACGCGGCACGCTGGCAACGAACTGCCCGCCCGGCTTCAACACACGCTCAATTTCAACAATAACGGCCTGGTAGTCAGGTATGTGTTCAAGTACTTCAGAACATATGACCGTATCAAAAGTGTTGTCTGCGAAAGGCAGGTGCAAGGCATTGGTTTGCGCAAGACTAAAACTGCGGGTGTCTCCCATCGAAGTCGAATCTGCAAATTCATCAAATTTACTGCGCGTTGTAAGCAGGTCTTGATGGCACAGATCAACACCAATTGAATGGACATCAGCTTCCAGAAACGTGGAAATCACATGTCGTCCTTCACCACAACCCAGGTCCAGAACCACATCAGCCGATTTAAACGGCACCCGATTAAAATCAACCGTTTGCATGCGCACTTAACTCCTGAGCAACTTCATTCATCGCGCTACTTTTGGCCTCATCTATGGCCTCGCGATAAAACCGCGTCATTTCAACCGCGGCCACTTTCCAGCTAAACATCTTCTCCATTCGTTGCCGACCACGTACTGACAGATCCGCTCTCAGCTCGGGGTTATCCAGAAGTTGAGCGATTGCGTGCTGCAAAGCCTGCTCATCGCCCGCGGGCACAACACGTGCAGCATCACCGGTAATTTCAGGCAGGGCTCCACCGTCAGCACTTACCAATGGCGTTCCACACGCCATCGCTTCTCCAGCAGGCAAGCCGAAGCCTTCGTACAATGATGGCACCACGGCCAGTGTTGCTCTGGCGTATAGCGCGACCAATTCCTCTGTACTAATCCCATGAACAAACTGCAAAGCCTCGCCCAGTTGCAAACGTTGGATCAGGCGCTCGGTAGCACCTCCTGGCTTGGGCTTGCCAACAACGGTTAACGACAACTGTGGATAATGCTCACGCAGGTTTGCGAAAGCGCGCAACAAAAAATGCAGACCTTTAAGCGGCTGATCAGCCGATGCTGTTGCCACAATCATTCGCGACTGCCGCTTTATCTGCGGTTGCGGTGCAAACACTTCAGTGTCGATGCCATTGTGAATCAGACGAATGTGATCAACACTGATATCAAACGCGCTGGCGATGTCTTGCCTGGAGCACTCAGACACCGTAGTAATAAATTTGAGCTTGCGTGCTACACGCGTTTGCATGAACAGAAAAGAATGCCAACGTCGAATCAATACACGTTGCCACCCGTTGCGCGCGGCTTTTAGCGCCAGGTCCACATCATGCTTGATCGGATGGTGGATGGTCACCACCAAAGGCAAGCCTTTATGCTGTATGTCTAATAAGCCATAACAAAGGCTTTGATTGTCATGGATAACATCGTATTTATCACCGTGCTCTTCCAGATAGGCAGCGGCACGCCGGCCGAATGCATACGGCTCAGCGAAACCACCGGTAAGCTTGCTACACCACTCAACAATATTTGCCCATGAGCGCAGATGCCGCGGCCGCAAAGACAGCAGTCCGTTTTCGAACAGGTTCAGGCCCGGCATTTTGATCAGGCCAACACCATCGACAAGATGCGGATAAGGCTGACCAGACATTACGTCGACTGAATGACCCGCTTCCAACAGTGCCTTGCTCAGATAACGAATATAAATTCCCTGGCCACCACCAAATGGTGCACTTCGATAGCCCAGCAAACAGATGCGCAGCGGTGCTTGCGTGGCAGTGTCGCTGTTGAGTTCAACCGGCGTCATACAGGGTGTAGGGTTGGTCTATGGGGGCGCAATTCTACCCGTATTCAGCGGGTTTGCCAAAAACCAATTAAACTTATTTTTCGTAAGATCGCCGCATGATCGAAGCATTTAGAGACTTTTGGGCTATTTTCAATCAGATAAATGCCGTTGATACCCGGTCTGGCCGTTACGATTAGGTTAACCTTGCCGAGGTTTTACCAGCTTATACATTTATGTAGGCTTAATCAGCGGCTTTCTACAGCTTGAGCAATTGCTGATGAACGCTTTCTGCGCTCAAATCACTCATGCACTGACTGCGTCCGCTACCACCACAACCCTGCTTCAGACACGGTCTGCACGGCCGTTGACTGGCCATTATTTCTATGCGCGCACCTTTGGGGCCCCATTGCAGCTCATCGGTAGGACCAAATAATGCCAACAGCGGTGTACCCAGAGCCGCCGCCATGTGCATAGGCA
Organism: uncultured Pseudomonadales bacterium; assembly: GCA_964352475.1. Taxonomy (GTDB): domain Bacteria; phylum Pseudomonadota; class Gammaproteobacteria; order Pseudomonadales; family JAUIET01; genus JAUIET01. Next base: position 40,863 of record CAYGSL010000004.1, read on the forward strand.
CTGAATCTACGCACAACAGGCGCTGGGCTTTCTGGATAAGTGCGGCCAGCTCCATCAGACTCAGCTGCCCTGCAAGATTTGCAGGTGTACTCTGGCAATGATCCAGAACCGAATGTACAAAGGTCATTTCGTGATCGTCGGGTGCGGCACTGATCACCACCTTTCTGCCAGCGCCGTGCAAACTGTCAATGACTTCTGCGTACGCCTGAGGGTCCCAGCATTTGTGCATCCCCCTGGATGTTGGGTGAATCAGTACAAAGGGCTGGTCTTTCAGATCGAGTTCGCTCAAGCGTTCACTCACTACCTGCTCTGCAGGTGCGCTGACTTGCAGCTCTACCGCCTCGTCCTCTGCATCAATCGGTAAGCCCAGACAACGCAAGGCATCAAGGTGCAGATCAACCATGTAGCGATGTTCTATCGCGGGGTAGTTGCGCGTAAAACTCTTTTTCCAAAACGCCCGCTGCCGCTTGGCGAAACTCAGAGCGACCGATTCACGTGGTTGCAGTACCCGGCTCAAAAAGATGCTCCGCCACTGATCAGTCAACACCACCAACAAATCATAATCACGCCCGCGCAATTGCCTAAGCAACTGCCGCTCTTCGTTCAGCAAGCGCTTCACGCCGCTATTCTTCCACTGCCTGTCAACACGGTGAATTTGGTCTATGTGCTGGCAGGTTTCCAGCAAATCGCCGGCGTAGGAATAGATCAAGGCATCAACCTCTATACCAGGCACATGACGTTTCAGCGCCCGAAAAACCGGCGTGGCAAGCAGCACGTCACCGTGATGGCGCATAATGACAACCAGGGCTCGCTGAAAAGACATGTACGGGGCGCCTCTATCCGGAACGTCAAAAATGCTGCAATAGTAAGGCAGATGCACGAGACCTGCGACACTGCCGCTTTGTTACAATGACCACAATCGCCTGCCATGGATCATGGAATGCTCAACTATCCGCTGCTGCGCGACACGCCCGTAAACTCGCAGCCTTTCCCTCATTTTGTGCAAGCCAATTGCATTGACCCAAATGCCATAGCTGACGTACTCGCGGATTTTCCCGAGATTGCTATGCCTGGCAGCGTACCGGTCAGCGAGTTAGTCGGCGGCCCTTCTTTCAGTGAGTTTATCGCGGAACTGGAAGGTGAGGTTTTTCGCAAACTCATTGAGCAGAAATTTTCTATTAATCTGCAGAGCCGGCCCGTGGTTACTACAGCGCGCGGTCTTATGCGCGAGAAAGATGGGCGGATTCACACTGATTCGCGCAGCAAATTGATTACCGTATTGATGTACTTCAATCAAGAATGGGATCATGCCGGAGGGCGCTTGCGCTTGCTTGAGAACGCTGACAACATAGATAACTACTTTACTGAAGTTAGCCCGCTGGCAGGCACAATGGTTGCATTCCAAGTAACGAATAATTGCTGGCACGGACATACCCCAGTCGTTGGCAAACGCTTATCTTTACAGCTAAATTATCTTGTTAGCAAAAAAGCACAGGGCAAGCACAGTTTCTTACACGGCTTGAGCGCAAGAGTAAAAAAGGCGTTTGACTAAGATGCTTCTCAAGTAATCGCATGCAAATTCTGCTGATCAAGCTCAGCTCAATGGGCGATCTTATTCAAGCACTTCCTGCCTTAAGTGACGCCAGCAAGCACCACCCTGAGATTCAATTTGACTGGGTGGTTGACGAGGCGTTTGCTGAAATTCCAGGCTGGCATCCGGCCGTAAGCAACACCATCACCAGCGCCCACCGCCGTTGGCGCAAACACATCTTCAACTCAGATACGCTGGCCGAAGTTCGCAGCTTCCGCCAGTTGCTACGCGATAAGCCATACAACAAAATAATCGATGCGCAGACGAATACCAAAAGCGCGGTTGTGACGGCGCTGAGCCGCGGAGAAAAGCACGGTCCCGATAGAAAAAGTGTTCGCGAATACCCGGCTCACTGGGCCTATCACCACACTTATACGATAGCTAAACAGCAACTGGCCATTGATCGTTGGCGACAATTGTTCGCCCACACTCTTAAATACCCGATTCCCGATTCACCGCCGGACTTTGGTTTGGGCAATGTTGAATTTGAACTACAAGGCTTTGATGCGCCGGATTCCGATTATCTTGTATACGTACACAACGCTAGCTGGGCAAGCAAGTACTGGCCTATCAAGCATTGGCAATCGTTGCTGCAACGGGCTAGTCAACAAGGGCTTAAGGTATTACTGCCCTGGGGAAGTCTGGAGGAACGTGAATCGGCTGTAGCCATTGCCGAGCAACACAGCAATGCTACCGTACTACCCAGACTTTCTTTGACCAGTATCGCGGCACTGATGCGTGGATCAAAAGGTGCAGTCTGCATGGACACCGGGCTTGCTCACCTGGCTGCGGCGCTGGGCGTGAAAACACTCACCATGTACGGTCCGACTGATCCAAATCTGATTGGTGCGACGGGCCCAAACAGTATTCACGTCTCTGCGCAAAATTACGACTGTGTGCCCTGCTATAAACGCGAGTGTTACTACAATGGGTCGCACCATGAAAACTCGGCGTGCTTGAAGAGTATTGAGGGTTATGAGGTTTGGGGGAAGTTCATTGGTGACTAGATAGACCGGTCAGGCGAGCAGTGTGTTCTTGCGCGACACGCCGTAAACCCATCCATGGGGGCTTGTTGAAAAGGTCCCTCTTTTCAACAGTCGCGCAAGAACACACTGCTCACCTGACCTAGTGCCATACTGGCAAATTTCGGTTTTTGTTAGCAACTAAAAATTAGCACTAGGTGTAGCGTGCCAGTGAACCTAGCGGGACCTTCAAAAAGAGGGACCTTTTTGAAGAGCCCCCATGGATGGGTTTACGGCGTGTCCCGCTAGGCTCACTGGTGCGCTACACCGATCTACCTAGTGGCACCTAACCGACTCCGATCACATCCAAAACCTTCTCGGGCTTCAACTCCACCAAACACTTCATATGCCCAAGCGGACACTCTCGTTCAAAACAAGGCCCACAATCCACCGGAATAGACAACGCCGAATTATTTTGACCTAACGGTGGCGTAAAGCCCGCCGACGTGGAGCCGTAAACTGCAACCAGCGGTTTACCCAGTGCCGCCGCAATATGCATAAGACCCGAGTCATTCGTCACAAAGCGGTCACACAGTGACATGGCATGAATCGCTTCACTCAAGCTTGTTTTGCCCGCAAGGTTCACACAAGCTCCGCGCTTTTCCTCTGGCAGCGCTTGTACAATATTATTTGCCACCGCTTCATCGTTCGCAGAACCAAATATTAGCACCTGCTCACCAGCATCAATACGCGCTGCGGCCACCGTCGCATAGTGAGCCTCCGGCCAACGCTTCGCCGGCCCAAATTCTGCACCAGGGCACAGGCCGAGTTTCGCCATATTAGAATCAAGAGAAAACTTCTCGCACAACGGCGCAAGTAATTCTTCATTGATCTGCAACGCAGGTTTGGATATTTCAGCAATGTCATCGGGTGCATCGCCTTGTTCATTTGCCAGCGCCACGTAGCGTTGAATCATGTAAGGAAAACGTTCTTTGTCCAGCAAACGAAGATCGTTCAACAGGCCGTAACGCATCTCTCCTCGCCAGCCAGTGCGAACGGATATACCCGCAAACCAGGGCACCAAGGCAGACTTCCAGGAATTCGGTAAGACATACGCTCTATCATACGCAGAGGATTTGAGCTGCTTGCCCAACTTGCGACGCGCCATTAAATCAAATTGACCGTGACCCAGTGGCATGCGTATAGCGTGACGTACTTCTGGCATGGCAGCCAGCAATGGCTCGCTCCAGGCAGGCGCGAGCACATCTATGTGAGCGTCAGGGTTGGCCTTCTTCAGCGCAATGTACAGAGTTTGCGACATCACCATATCGCCAACCCAGGATGGACCTACGATTAATGTGGCGCTCATTTTTGCGTGCCTTGCGCTTAACTATTTATTCGACCGGTGTCAGCCACTCCGGGTATTGCTCTCTGCGGCCACGCACCTGGTCGAAAAACAAGGTTTGCAACTGCATGGTCAGCGGTCCGCGAACGCCCTTGCCAATCTGGCGCCCATCAACTTCGCGAATAGGTAATACTTCGGCCGCAGTACCGGTAAAGAATGCCTCATCAGCAATGTACACTTCATCGCGGGTGATACGCTTTTCTTCAACGGTATAGCCTAATTCAGCGGCTAGCTGAAAGATGCAATTACGGGTTATTCCGTCCAGACATGACGTCAGCTCAGGCGTATAGATTCGACCGTCGCGCACAACGAAAATATTCTCGCCACTGCCTTCGGCAACATAACCTTCCGGGTCCAATAGCATAGCTTCATCTGCACCGCACTCTATCGCTTCGCGCAATGCAAGAATCGAATTGATGTACTGGCCGTTCGCTTTTGCTTTGCACATGGCAATGTTGACGTGATGGCGGGTGTAGGACGAAGTGCGAACTTTAATACCTTTTTCCATCGCGTCTGGCCCCATATAGGAAGGCCAGTCCCAGGCGGCGATCGCCACACGGGTAGACAATAGCTCTGCGCGTATGCCCATTTGCTCCGAGCCATGAAATACAACAGGTCGCAGATAGCCTTCTTTCAAACCATTTGCTTTCACTACATCAAGCTGGGCCTGATTTAACTCTTCTTCGCTGAAAGGAATCTTGAGACCCACAATGTGGGCGCTTCTGAATAGCCGTTGGGTGTGATCTTGCAGTCGGAAGATGCAGGTTCCGTTATTTTCCGTATGGTAGGCGCGTACACCTTCAAACACCCCCAGCCCATAATGCAGGGTATGGGTAAGTACGTGCACTTGCGCATCACGCCAATCAACCAATTCTCCGTCGAACCAGATTTTGCCATCTTTATCTGCAAACGACATGCTCTCACTCCTCCAAAAGCGCGGTCCAGGCTTCCCGCACAAAACGTATTTCCGAACCAAATTGTTCGCTGTCGACAATAGAATCCTGATCTTGCAAGCTTTGCTGATGCAAACACGCACGGTACGCTATGTAGGCAGAGCGGAGTTGTTCGGCTCGTTCGGCCGGAACAATCGCGAATTCCTGCAAGGCATCCAGAATACGGATATTGTCTGAATACTCGCACACGGCGGCCTGTTCTGAGGCATGCGCGAGAACCGCATATTGAACCATAAATTCAATATCAACTATACCTCCAGAACTGTGTTTAAGGTGAAACTGGCCTTCCGGCAATTGCTTAACGAGGTGATCGCGCATCTTTTCCCGCATTTCGATCACTTGTTCTTTCAGCGGCTCGTGTGCGCGCACCTGAGTAAGTAGCTCGACTCGCGTTTTTTCAAACCACTCAACCAGACCAGCGTCACCCGCCACAGCCCTGGCTCTGACCAGAGCTTGATGCTCCCAGGTCCAGGCCTTACTCGCCTGATAATCCATGTAACCCTTTGTTGAAGTCACCAATAGACCGGAATTGCCAGAGGGGCGAAGACGCATATCTATCTCGTAAACCTGGCCCAGGGCGGTGCGCGTGTTGAGAAAATGTATGATTCGTTGCCCCAGGCGAGTGTAGTAGGTGGCACTATCAAGGCTGGATTTGCCGTTTGAGGCTACGTTCGGGTCTGCGTCGTATACAAACACCAGATCGAGGTCTGAACCGTGGCTCAACTCCAGCCCACCGAGCTTGCCATAAGCCAGAATCACAAAGCGCTTATTGGCCGCACTGCTGCCTGGCAGATCGCCGTACTTGCTGGTGATATCACCCCAGGCTAGTTCCAACACGTAATCCAGCAAGGCTTCAGCGATGTAGCTTAGAAAGTCACTTACTTTCATCAACGGCAATGCACCGCTCAGTTCAGCAGCTGCTACCCGCAGGCTTTGAGAACGTTTGAAGTATCGCATCTGCTCCATCTGCGCTTCGGTATCAGCCGGATCAATTCTCAGCATATGCTGGCGCAGGCTGGAGCGTACTTCTTCCCGATCAGGTGGCTGATACAAGCTGCGCGGATCTATCAACTCATCTAACAGTAAAGGGTGTTGCACCAGCTTTCGGGTGATATACGCGCTGCCAGCACACAATTGCACCAGGTGTTTTAATGCTTGCGGATTTTCATAGAGTAATACCAGGTAGGCCGAGCGGCGCAGTACAGCGTCTATCACCCGGAGTGTGCCTTGCAGGGCAAGCAAAGGGTGTGCGCATTCCTTGCATTCGGACATCAGGGCAGGCATTACTTTGTCCAGTCGCTCTCTGGCCACTGTTTGCAAATTGATTACCTTTTCCTGGCGCTTGAAATCGATGAGTTGCTGTAAGAATTCATCCGCCTGCTCTGCCTGGTTGCTTTCCGGACTTTGCTGGCTATTGCGTTCAGCAACAATATCCATCCATAGACTGATGTCTTGCTCAGCCGCTGAGACTTCCTGGTCACTTTCATCACCGCCGTTATCGATAATGGCATCAAAATGGCTACGCACATTGTTGCGCAAAATGTTCAGATGTTCGTTAAACGAATTCCAGTCCACAAAACCCATTGCCAATGCCAGTCGTAATCTGCCTACCTCGTCTCTGGGCAGTCGCTGGGTCTGCTCGTCTCTATAGGCTTGCAAGGCGTGCTCAACATTACGCAAGAACTCATACGCTTCCAGTAATTCATCAACGGCGCTTGCAGGTAAAAGCTCGCGCTCTTTAAGCTCTGGAAGTATGCGAGCAAGCTCTCGATACTGAAGGTTTTTATCACGGCCACCGTGAACCAATTGAAACACTTGAGCGGTGAATTCAATTTCGCGAATACCACCCGCACCCAGTTTGATGTTGTCTTTCAAGCCTTTGCGATTGACTTCCCTGACAATCATATTTTTCATCGACCGCAAGCTGTCGATCACACTGAAGTCGATGTAGCGACGATAGGTAAACGGCTGCAGCATAGACATCAGGGCTTGTCCGACCTCTTTGTCACCCGCCACCACACGGGCTTTGATCATCGCGTACCGCTCCCAGTCGCGGCCCTGATTCTGATAGTACTCCTCCAGTGCAGCGCTACTGTGTACCAGCGCGCCACTATCGCCATAAGGTCGAAGTCGCATGTCAACGCGAAACACGAAACCGTCACTGGTTCGCTCATCCAGTGTTTTTATCAGGCGCCGACCCAGGTCGATAAAGAATTCCTGATGGCTAAGATATTTACCGTTCTTGTTTATCTCACCGGCGGCTTCATAGGCAAAGATTAAATCAATGTCTGAAGAAAGATTCAGCTCTTCAGCGCCGAGCTTGCCCATACCAACAACGATTAATCGCATGGGCCGGCCATCAGCGGTCAACGGTGTACCCCAGCGCTGACAGCACATCGCGTAGTTGGCATCCAGCGCCGACTCAATACACACATCAGCCAGGTGGCTTAGTTCCGACGTCACTTGCTGCATATCGCATAAGCGATTCGAGTCTCGCCATATCAGTCGCAGCATTTGCATGTTGCGAAACTTCCTCAATGAACGAGATAGATCTGCTTGAACTTGCGTATCATCTTCTGTCTCTCTCAAATCAACGTCAAGAGAATCAGGTTCATTAGTGTTTGAAAACCCAGACAGTTCACGAAATTGTTCCCGATAAAGCGCCTTGTTGTAATCCCGATCCAGCTCGCCCGACTTCATCATTTGCAAGGCCGCATCTGGAAAACGAACAATAGTGTCGGCACAAAATTCACTAAGCGCCAGCAGCCTGGCCAGCTGCTTGCAGTGAGAGGGGTTTGAATTCAGGTGGTTCAGTATTGTTGCGGCAATATTGTCGTCAATTTGCTCTGCCAGCTGCGCTTCAAATTTTGCAAGCGCGGGCCACAATAACTCCGGAATCTCTGCACGCGGCAGAATACCTGTCGCGTCAATCTCCATTATCTGGAGCGGGCGCAACACGCATGACTTCGGAGATGGTTGTGTCACCAACGCCCACCTTTTGTGCGCCACTTAGTCGAAGCGTTCGCATCCCTTCACGCATTGCAGAGTTTCTAAGCTGGGCGACATCACAGCTTGAAGTAATGTGCTTGTTCATGCTCTCGTTGAGCGGCATGACTTCATAAATACCCTGGCGACCAAGATAACCAGTGTTTCTACATTCCAGGCAGCCTGCTGCAGTGTACATCGCCGTTGGCGCATTCACTTTCCATGGGTGAGTCAGCTGTTGCCATGCCTGCTCATCCAGCTCGGTTGATTGCTTGCAGTGCGGGCACAAGGTTCGCACCAGCCGCTGCGCCATAACGCCCAACACGGTGGCTTTAATTAGATAGGCGGGCACACCCAGCTCTAACAATCGTGTTACTGCGCTAGGGGCATCATTGGTATGCAATGTAGACAATACCAGATGACCAGTCAGCGAGGCTTGTATCGCCATCTCCGCTGTTTCAAGGTCACGTATCTCACCAACCATGATGATGTCAGGGTCCTGGCGTAACAGCGCTCTAACACCACTGGCAAAATCCAGATTTATGTTTTGCTGCACCTGCATCTGATTAAATGCAGGTTCCACCATTTCTATGGGGTCTTCAATGGTGCACAGGTTTACATCAGGTGTTGCCAACTGCTTGAGCGTGGAATACAGCGTTGTCGTTTTACCCGACCCGGTTGGCCCGGTGACAAGAATAATGCCATGCGGTTTCGCCGTCATTGTATTCCAGCGTTTGTAGTCCTCATTGGCCAGACCCAACTCGGCGAAGCTTTTCAGCAACACGTCGGGGTCAAAGATTCTCATCACCAGCTTCTCGCCAAACGCAGTAGGTAGGGTTGATAAACGCAGTTCAACTTCCACACCGTCCGGACTTACTGTTTTCAGTCGACCGTCTTGCGGACGGCGCTTTTCAGCAACATCCATGCGACCAAGAATCTTGATACGACTGGTGACCGCAGTGACCACTTGCATGGGCAGCTCATAAACCGGGCAAAGCACGCCGTCGATTCGAAAACGCACGTTGCCTTGCTCTCGTCGCGGCTCGATGTGAATATCACTGGCACGCTGCTCAAAGGCGTATTGAAACAACCAGTCAACAATATTAACGATGTGCTGGTCATTGGCGTCCGGGTCTTTGAGTTGGCCCAGTTCAAGCATCTGCTCCAGATTGGCTAGTCCGGCGCCGGCTTTGTGGCCTTCGGAGGTATAACTGCTAACCGATCTGGCCAGTGTATAAAATTCAACCTGATAACGCTGAATATCCGCCGGGTTGGCAATAACCCGGGTGATGTGTTTTCGCAGCACGTGTTGCAGGTCTGCTTCCCAATCCGACACAAACGGCTCAGTGCTGGCAATCACCACTTCGTCTTGTGTGACCTTCAGCGCCAATATGTTGTGGCGCTGCGCGAACGCAAATGACATCACGCCGGTTACCGTACTTACATCGATCTTCAATGGATCAATATGGACCACTTCCTGGCCCGCTTTACGGCCAATCCATTCCAGCAAGCTCTCAATACTCAGGTTCGTGCCCGGGTTGGCAAGGTCCTCAAGGCGTTGATCTGCAAGGTAATTCAATAAACTCTTGGCCGCGTCCTGGCTACTTCTAGCGCCGCTGCGCAACCGCTCTGCATCCGCTTCTGACAAACGCTGATCGGTCGCCAGATCATGCAACAGCATGTGCAGATCAAGATAAATGTCCCGGTTACCGGTACTACTGGCGGGTTCGGCCATTGTGGTTCTCTGGGCGACTCTAAAAGGTCAAGATTAAGTGGCTGGCTGGGCGCCTTGGCAGCAAGCTATTCGCGACGCTGTATTTTCTTCAAGTGTCGCACGATTTACGATCTAATTCTAGCAAACTACATGCGATTTAACATCTAAGCGTCTGTTTCTAAATACATTCGTTTTCTTTTTAACCTGAGCCTTAATAGTTCTAGAAACTGTCTGGCAGCCCCCCTATACTCGTCTTTTTTCCGATAAGAGACAATAACAATGGCATCGCCAACTATCGCGTCATTATTTGGCCGGTCTCCCATCAAGCCCATTCAAACGCACATGGAAACGGTGTGTGAATGTGTCGCATTATTGAGCGAATTTCTGGCCAATGTCATCAATGAGGACTGGGAGAAAGTCAACGAGTGCGGCAAACAAGTGGTAAAGCTTGAAAAAGACGCTGACAAGAAAAAAATGTCGATACGCAAGCACTTGCCCAATGGCTTGTTCCTGCCGGTAAACCGCGGCGATCTCCTTGAACTGTTAACCTCGCAGGATCGACTGGCAAATCGCACTAGAGATATAACAGGTTTAGTATGGGGTCGAAAAATGACTATTCCTGCCAGTATGCAGGAAAAAATGACGGATTATGTGAGTACCGCTGCTCAATCTTCACGCTATGCATTGGAAGCTATTGAAGAACTGGATGAACTGCTCAGCACGGGCTTTAGCGGAATGGAGCTAAAACGCGTCGCTGAAATTTTGGATAAATTAGATAAGGCAGAACACAGCAATGACAAGCAACAAATAAAGTTGCGTGCAGCGCTGTTCAAGCTTGAAGCGGAGCTGCCGCCAGTCGATGTAATGTTTTTGTATCAAATTATCGACAAGATCGGCGGTCTTGCAGACACAGCTCAACAGGTTGGCAGCCGTCTCAGATTGCTGATGGCCAAATAAGAAAACAGTTTCTAACACTTACTCTAAATAAACGATTTACCGGGGCGCTTTTCGATGGAAGTAATAACTGAACACGCCACAATTCTGCTAATTATGGCAGCAGCTTTTGGATTCTTCATGGCATGGGGTATTGGCGCGAACGACGTTGCCAATGCAATGGGGACCTCCGTTGGCTCCAAGGCGCTCACCATCAAGCAGGCTATCTTCATCGCGATCATATTCGAATTCGCTGGCGCGTTTCTCGCCGGCGGCGAGGTAACCTCCACCATACGTAAAGGCATTATTGAATCTTCCGCTATTGAAGGCTCTCCAGACCTATTAGTGTTCGGGATGATGGCCTCACTACTCGCTGCAGGGACCTGGCTGTTAGTTGCCAGCATGGCTGGCTGGCCTGTCTCAACCACGCATTCTATTGTAGGCGCCCTCGTTGGTTTTGCCGTAGTAGGCCTTGGCTTTGACGCGGTTCAATGGGGCAAAGTGAGTTCCATCGTTGCCAGCTGGGTAGTTTCTCCCGTGCTCGCAGGCACCATGGCGTTTCTGCTGTTCATGAGTGTGCAGAAACTTGTACTGGATACCGACGACCCTTTCAAGAACGCCAAGAAATGGGTACCGATGTACATGTTTTTGGTTGGCTGGATGATCAGCATGGTCACCTTAACCAAAGGCCTGAAGCACGTTGGCCTGGATTTTACCTACGGCCAGAGTATGGGAATCGCCACCCTGGTAGGGCTAGGCGTAGTCGCTATCGGCGTATTCTTGCTCCGTCGTATTCAACCAGACGAAGCTCTGGAAGAACGCAGTGGTTACCGCTTCGCCAACGTGGAACGAGTATTCGGCATTTTGATGATTTTCACGGCCAGCGCCATGGCCTTTGCGCACGGTTCAAATGACGTGGCCAATGCCATAGGTCCGCTAGCGGCCATTGTTAGCGTCATTTCCTCGGGAGGGGAAGTTGCCGCTAAATCTGCATTACCAATATGGATACTGGTACTTGGTGGCGGTGGCATCGCGATCGGCTTGGCGACTTACGGCTTCAGGGTGATGGCCACCATTGGCAGAAAGATCACCGAGTTAACACCCACAAGAGGCTTCGCCGCCGAGCTGGCCGCGGCCTGCACCGTGGTTCTGGCATCAGCAACAGGCCTGCCTATCTCTACGACTCATACGCTGGTAGGCGCGGTTTTGGGTGTTGGTTTAGCGCGAGGCATTGCCGCATTGAATTTGCGTGTGGTGGGCACTATCTTTGTATCATGGCTGGTTACTCTTCCCGCCGGCGCAGGTCTGACCATTTTGTTTTTCTTTATCCTAAGAGCTATATTTGGTGGCTAAACTACCTGCGCTTGAGCAACAACTTAAGACTCTGATCGGTCTGCCATCGATCAGCAGTTGCTCTGCGCAACACGATCAAAGTAATCTGGCCGTCATCGATCAATTGGCCAGCTGGCTGAATGAGCTAGGCTTCAACTGCGAGATTCTGCCGCTCAGCGATAAACCATCAAAAGCTAACTTGATTGCTACACTGGGCACTGGCTCAGGCGGCCTGGTGTTGTCCGGGCACACTGATACCGTGCCCTATGACGACGGCAAGTGGCAGTCTGACCCGTTTAGCCTGAGTGAGCGAGACAATCGCTTTTACGGCCTGGGCACCAGCGACATGAAAGGCTTCTTCGCGGTCGCAATTGAAGCCATACGGCAGTACTCGGCGAAAGACTTAAAACAACCCATCATTCTACTCGCCACCGCTGACGAAGAAAGCTCTATGCAAGGTGCCAAAGAGCTTGCGGCTAGCGGCAGGCCTAAGGCGCGTTACGCAATTGTGGGGGAACCTACCAACTTGCAACCCATTCGGATGCATAAAGGCATACTGATGGACAAAGTCACCGTGCACGGACGCAGCGGGCATTCCTCCAACCCGGCCGCAGGCGCCAGCGCCATGGATGTGATGCATTCTGTGCTTGGCGAATTAATGGGTTTTCGGCAGCGACTGGCCCGCGATTTTAGCCACGCCGGTTTCGAGGTAAATGTGCCAACCATGAATCTTGGCTGCATTCATGGCGGCGACAACCCAAACCGAATATGCGGCCAGTGTGAGCTGCAATTTGACGTTCGCGCGCTACCCGGTATGGACAATGCTGGCTTACGTGCCGATATAGCAGCGTTGATCGCCTCTGTGGCGCATCGTCACGAAGTACAAATTGATTACCAACCGCTGGTAGACGGCGTACCCGCCTACGAGCAGGCGGCCGATTCAGAACTTGTGAAAGCTGCTGAAAAGCTCACCGGCCATACCGCCGGATCCGTCGCATTTGGCACAGAAGCGCCGTTTTTTCAGAGCATGGGCATGGAAACCATCGTACTTGGGCCCGGATCCATTGATCAGGCGCATCAGCCTGATGAATATATGGAGCTGCATCAGATAAAGCCCTGTGTTAAATTGCTGAGTCAATTTATTGAAAGGTTTTGTATTAATTAGTGCGACAACCATCGTCCTTAACGACGATAACTGCTGAATTGCACTTGCTCAGACGTCAAGACCGGCGCCAAGTTGATTATCCGCTAGTGGGACACGCCGTGAATCCATCCATGGAGGCTTGTTTTCGAGGTCCCTCTCTCAAACAGTCCCACTAGCGGATAATCAACTTGGCACCTCCGTGCCACGACAGCCACTGAAGTAAGTGCCTAACCGAGCTGCCGCCAGATTACGCTTATAAACACCATGAACACCGAACAATACGTGAGCTGGTTTCGATCCACCTCACCTTACATCAACAGTAACCGCGGCAAGACATTCGTTCTTGCCCTTGGCGGCGAAGTGCTGGCGCATGATAACTTCACCGTTTTGCTGCAAGACATTGTGTTACTGCACAGCCTGGGCGTAAAAGTGGTGCTGTGTTTCGGCGCCGACCCGCAAATCGAGCAAGCTTTGCAGGCAGCCGGTAGCGCCGTTAGCAAAGAGAGCGGCCGTTTGATTCCGGATGAGCAGGCCGTGAATATTGTTGCGGCTACCTATGGCGAATGGCGTTCACGAATAGAAGCTGTGTTGCTAAAAAATTCATCCACCGCGCAGCACAGAGGTACGCCTGTTCGAACAATCAGTGGTTCGTTTGTAACAGCGAAGCCGTTTGGCGTGGACAATGGTGTTGACCATGAACACGCCGGTGCCGTTCGCAATGTGGATGTATCTGGCGTGCAGGAGCAGTTGGATCAAGCCAACGTCGTTTTGATTCCTGCTATAGCACCCTCGCCCTCAGGCGAACTTTTTTCCCTGGATGGCATGGAGCTGGGTAGAGAGTTGGCCGCCCGTCTGGGCGCCGACAAATTGATTTTATTCAGCGAAAACGACGGCATTCTCGACGCTGGTCAGCTGCTGCGTGAAATGAGTTTGGCACAGGCACGTGAACTGGCTAAGGATAATACCGATAATAATTTACACTGTGCCATCAAGGCCTGCGAAGCGGGTGTAGACAGAACGCAGATCGTCAGTTTCACGAACTCCAGCGCGCTGCTAACTGAATTATTCAGCTTAAATGGCAGCGGCACACTGATCAGCCGCGACCCGTTTGAATTGATCAGAGACGCTACCATCAACGACATCAGTGTTGTGCTGGACTTAATCGCACCACTAGAGAAGGATGGCACACTTGTTCGCCGCTCCCGAGAAAAGCTGGAAGACGAAATAGAATTTTTTGCGGTCATAGAACGCGACGGAAGGGCAATAGCCTGCGCAGCACTGTACCCGTTTGCAGATGCGTCATCAGCGGAGTTAGCCTGCGTGGTCACCGAAAAAGAATTTCGAAATTCGGGCCGTGCGGTGAAGTTGTTGCAGCACGCCATTTCAAAAGCAAAATCGCAGGGCTTATCGCGTTTGTTTGTATTAACAACCAAGGCCGCCCACTGGTTTCAGGAAAACGGTTTTAGTGAGACCGGAATAGAAACACTTCCAGTAAGCAGGCAAACCCTGTACAACAATCAAAGAAATTCCAAAGTACTGATGCGTGAACTGTAAAACGCGCTTAAAGTTTAAAGGTAAGAACAATGGCTGACTATCGCTCAAAAACATCTACGCACGGTCGCAATATGGCCGGGGCTCGCGCATTGTGGCGCGCCACAGGTATGAAAGATGATGATTTTCAAAAACCCATCATCGCAATTTCAAATTCCTTCACCCAGTTTGTACCCGGGCATGTGCATCTCAAAGACCTGGGGCAACTGGTTGCCAGGGAAATTGAAGCGGCAGGTGGTGTGGCCAAGGAGTTTAATACTATCGCCGTTGATGATGGCATAGCCATGGGCCACGATGGCATGCTGTACAGCTTACCGTCGCGTGACATTATCGCCGATTCTGTTGAGTATATGGTCAACGGCCACTGTGCCGATGCGCTGGTATGCATTTCCAATTGTGACAAGATCACGCCCGGAATGTTGAACGCTGCGCTACGCCTTAATATTCCGACCGTGTTTGTTTCCGGCGGACCTATGGAGGCGGGCAAAACCGCATTGTCTGAACACAAGCTTGATTTGATCGACGCAATGGTGATTGGCGCCGATCCAACGCGCTCAGATGAAGAAGCCGCTGAATACGAGCGCTCTGCGTGCCCAACCTGTGGTTCGTGCTCTGGCATGTTCACCGCCAACTCAATGAATTGCCTGACCGAAGCACTTGGCTTGTCGTTGCCTGGCAACGGCAGCACCCTGGCCACTCACGCCGACCGAGAGCAGCTTTTTTTACGAGCTGGTCGCTTAATCGTCGAACTATGCCACAAGCGTTACCAACTCGATGATGAATCAGTACTGCCGCGCAATGTTGCTTCATTCCATGCGTTTGAAAATGCCATGATGCTTGATATTGCAATGGGTGGTTCAACAAACACAATTCTGCATCTTCTCGCAGCGGCGCAAGAAGCCGAGCTGGACTTCACCATGCGCGACATTGATCGTTTGTCGCGCGAAATTCCACAACTGTGTAAGGTGGCACCAAATACGCCGAAATATCATATGGAAGACGTACATAGAGCCGGCGGGGTAATGGCAATTTTAGGAGAGCTTGATCGTGCTGGCTTGTTGCATTCCGACTCTCCTACTATCCACTCGCCAAGCATGAAAGCAGCCTTGGAACAGTGGGATATTATGCTCACCAAAGATGCAGAGGTTAAAAAATTCTATCAGGCTGGTCCCGCCGGTATTCCCACACAAACCGCATTTTCGCAAGACACCCGATGGTCCAGCCTGGATGCCGACAGAGAGCAAGGGTGTATACGCAGTATAGAAAACGCCTACAGTCTTGAAGGAGGCCTGGCCGTATTGTTCGGCAACATCGCTGAAAAAGGCTGCGTTGTTAAAACATCCGGCGTTGACGAAAGCAACTGGCAGTTCGAAGGCCCAGCGCATATTTGCGAAAGCCAGGACACTGCGGTTGAGGACATTCTTGGTGATCGGGTTAAAGCCGGGGACGTGGTTATTGTTCGCTATGAAGGACCCAAGGGTGGGCCTGGTATGCAGGAGATGCTGTATCCAACCAGCTATCTTAAGTCTAAAGGACTGGGCCAGGATTGCGCCCTGCTGACCGATGGCCGCTTTTCTGGAGGAACCTCCGGATTATCAATTGGCCACGCCTCGCCTGAAGCGGCCGCCGGTGGTGCTATCGGGCTGGTGGAACCTGGAGATACCATCCGCATCGATATCCCGGCCAGGCGCATTGACGTTATGATCAGTGACGAAGAACTGCAACAACGCAGAGCCGCTATGGACGCAAAAGGTGATAACGCCTGGCAGCCAGCTGAGTCGCGCCCACGTAAAGTATCCCCCGCCTTAAAAGCGTATGCCAAGCTTGTAACAAGTGCCGACCAAGGTGCAGTGCGAGATTTGTCACAGCTGACATAAGCTGCAATTCAAAAAAGCGTCACGCACAAAAAAGCCGGCGATCTCAGTTAGCGCCGGCTTTTGCCAAGTGAGATAAAGACTAACTGCTTATCTGTGCTTGCCTTGCTTCTCTGGCATTTTTCAAGGCTTTCAGATCTTCATCAAGTTGTTGACGACGCTTTTGATCTTTCTGCACGAAGCCGTACCATTGATTACAAACGCTTTCGCTGCGCTTGTCTTCAGCACATTTACGGAATGAGCCAAGAGCCGCGCTAAGCCTATCGGCATTGAACTCGGCCATGCCTTTGACCATGAAGACGTTATCCCTGCGCTTAACACCGCCTTTTGCGATAGCATCGCTGGCAGCACGAATTGCCTTGTTGTATTCCTCATTGTCGAGATAAACACCTGCTAGTCGCGCATATATTTCACCCTTGTCGGAACGACTGGCCGCATTCTCAAGAGCAGGTATCGCTTTCTTGGTCTCCTGAGCCTGGCGCCATGCGTTGCCCAACAGCTCATAATTCTTGCTGGTAGGCTTGATCTTCTCTTCCTTAAGACCCTTCTCAACAACTCTGGCCGCTTTATAAGGCATGTCGTTGCCAAGGAACAGATAAGCCATGTTCAGCAGTTCACCTTCACGCTGCAGCATATCCTGCACGTAGGCGGCTTCCATAGCGATCAATTGTTCTTTCTCCCTCTTTAACTCGCCGTACATGCCTGCCAATTGCACCCAGTACTCGCGCTTGGGCCATCGACGCACTAACTCCTCCAGCACCTCGGTGGTTTTCACGTAGTTGTTCTTCTCGTAATACAGTACCCGCAATAAAAGATACCAATGCTCTTTAGGCGCTATTTCCCGCTTGCGCGCTGTTGCCATACCGCGCTCAACTTGTTGCAGTGCACGGGTGTAATCTTTCGTTTGATAGTAGGCTTGGCCTAGCAAGATATACGGATCCGGGCCAGGGTTATTGGCAACCTTGAACCAGTTATTCATCGCCCGAATTGCCGCAGGATAGTCTTCAACCACAAAATACAATTGAGCGATTGTATACTTTGTGCCTACTTCCAACGCTTCTGGAATCTCGCCCTGAGAAACTACTTTCTGGTAGGCGCCAATCGCTTTTCTGTATTGTTCCTGCGAGTAGTAGATAAATCCGTATACGTTCCACACGCTGGCTGCGTCATAGCCTTTCAGTTTGTCGCCCTGGCTTCGACGTAAGTCGTCTAGAATGCTAATTGCTTGATTATACTGTTTGGCTTCTGCGGCTTCCTGCGCTTTCGCCAGCTTCTCGTAAACTTTTGCGCTGATTGCCTGGGTTTTTCGGGTCTTTTCCGGTGGCTTCTCTTCGTCCTGCGCAACTGCAACACCAATAGGACTTCCGGGTATCACGGCAATCAATGACAAGGCAAAAAACACCGCCACCGCCGCTACACCTGAGCGCAGTACGCTGGCTGTGAGATTGGATTGAATTTCGCTGCTCATAGCTTTGCTCAATTGTTTAAGGTCTTACAAACTCTCGTCAATAGCGATTATCTGCTTCTTATTTGTCCAGTGTATACGTGAACTTGTTTCGTACACCGGGTACTTCAATGGCAACCCCGTCAACAACGCGCGGCTTGTATTTAAATTTCAGCGCCGCTTTCGTGGATGCGCTGGCAAATACTGAATTAGGACAATCGGTTACCTCCGGATCACGCGTTGAACCCGTCGCAGTCACCGTATATTGCACAATACAATAACCTTCGATACCTCTTGTGGCGGCTCTATTCGGGTAAATAGGTGCCACCTTCACAATAGGCAGATACTCGCCATCGGAAGCGCTCGCACCGTTCATTTCAACATTGATATCGGCATTGATTGGTGTACTCATGTTCATAGCCGTAGCCTGAACATCAAAGTCCTGAAATTCAGGTTGAGGTAGATCCGGTGGGGGCTCTTCCGGATCTTCGGGCTTATCCGGCTTTGCTTCTTTCAAATTGGTTTCGATTTCAACGTCTGGCATGAAAATATCAGCCAGTTTGGTGGCTCCGGATTCATCCAGTGACGTATCCGCCATAAAGATCAGGGAGTGCATTAACATAAACAACGCAAAGGTGACCAAAGCCGCCAGCGGCAAGCCTATTCCTAGTCTGAGTCCCGCCATTGTATAAGCCTCCTAATTCCGTTCGGTGGACAGGGCAACATCAATCGCCCCTGCCTCACGCGCCATGTCCAGAACATGAGCGACCATCTCAGCTGTCGAACCCATGTCGGCCTGCAACACAACACCACCCTTGGGGTTTTCAGCACGCAGGCGCTCGATATGATTCTTTACTGAGCGCTTGTCTACCGGGTTTTTATCAATCCAGATTTCATCGTTGGCACTGATCGCGATCAATATCTTGGCATTACGATCAGATGCGGTGACACCCTCTGGCTTGATCACCTGAATGCCCGCTTCCTTGACGAAAGACGCTGTCACAATGAAGAAGATCAACATGATGAACACCACGTCCAACATAGGTGTCAGGTCAATTGCGCCATCATTTTCTTCTGCTTTACGGGCCATAATCAATGATCCCTTGTCAGGTGGTCTTCGAGTAATGCTTTTTCCCGATCAGCAACCTGCGTGAGGTAGCTATTGGCAAACAAGCCTGAGATTGCGGCAACCATGCCCGACATGGTGGGTATCGTCGCTTTCGACACACCACCTGCCATCGACTTGGCGTCGCCGCCACCAGTTACCGCCATTACATTAAATACTTCGATCATTCCGGTTACCGTTCCCAGCAAACCCAGCAATGGACACAGCTTTACCAGCGTACCTAGCAGCGGCATGAACGCATTAATGTTGAGCGACGTTTCCGAAATCAACATTTCCCGAATGCTCAGCGCATTCCAGGATCTGCGTTCAGCACGCGATTCCCATTGGTCGATCACATTGGCTACATCGCGCTTCAAACCATTCTTGCTTTTGAAGTACCACATGCGTTCAAACGCAATAGTCCACATAAGCAGAGTGGTAAAGGCGATAAGCCAGAGAACATTGCCTCCGGCTTCCATGAAGCCACGCAGTTCTCCGACCAGTTCGAAGAAGGTAATCATTAGCCATTAGCCTCTTCTTGTTTGGCAATCAGCCCTGCACTTTGTTCCTCAAGAATGTGCATTATCTTCTTCGCGCGGCCGTTTACGACCGTATGCATTAACAAGGTTGGAATCGCTACACACAGACCCAGTACTGTTGTAACCAAAGCACTTGAGATACCACCTGCCATGGCTTTCGGGTCACCGGCACCGAAGATGGTAATGGCCTGGAAGGTCAAAATCATACCGGTTACCGTACCAAGTAGGCCCAGCAGCGGAGCAACCGCGGCAATGATCTTCAGCAGCGTCAGTGAATTTTCCAGAGAGGGTTGTTCTTTCAATACCGCTTCGTTGAGTTTTAGCTCCAAAGTCTCGGCATCTGAACTCGGGTTCTCCTGTTGCACCGCAAGCACACGACCCAGAGGGTTGTTCTTGTTGGGCGAAGAACTCTTCAGCTGCGAGCTTACCTTCGCACCGACCGTGCCAAGTACAATCAGACGCCAGATGGCAATCAACAAGGCGAATGCACCGACCGCGGTAATGATGTAACCAACAATGCCGCCCTGGTGCCAGCGCTCAACAATGGTTGGGCTGTCAATCAATGCAGACAAATACGAGCCACCAGAAGGTCCTGTGGGGTCAACACCAAATGGGTGCAAGCCTTCGCTAGCAGACGCCAGACTGCTGGCCATGCCATTGAACTCGCCAGGTTGTCTAGCCAGTTCTTCAAGCGAACCCTGGTCGAAGCGCAGGTACTGACCGTCTTCGGTTACTACGTTGAAACTGCCAATTCGAACAACAGGAACGTTTGCCTTGTCGCCATTAGGCTTGGCCACTTCCGTAGTAAACTTAACAACTTTACCCGTCTCAACCGCTTCACGCTGCAGCTCAAACCACAAACGCTCAATTTCCGCGATGCTGGGCAGCTTGTCATTGCCGCTCATCTTTTCAACCAGACCGTCGAGGAATTCCTCACGCCCTGGATACTGCACACTTGTTAAAGATGTTTCCAGGTTGGCGCGCAAGTCGCCAGAGGCTGACGTTATGTGACCGAACAATTCAGTCAAAGAACCCAAGCGCTCTTTCAGTTGTTGTTGCTTACCAGCAACCGTCACTTCATTTTCTTCAAAGCTTTTCTCAAGGCGCGCACTTCGTGCTTCTTCGTTTGCACGACTTTGCCTGGCCTGACTAAGCAGTGCGGCCTGGCGATTCTTCGCCTGCTTGAATTCTGCTTCACGCTTGGCGTTTTCACGTGCTTCGCTTGTTTTGCCCTGCTGAACCAAACGCAGCAACTGGTCTAACGAACGCGCTTTTTCTTGCGCAATGGCGATACCGCCAGAACTCATCAATGCGGCGCCCAATACGAGGCTAACTATTCTTAGTGAGGTTTTCATTGTGCTGCCTCCGGAGCTGGAATCGGCAAGGTCATAATGTCGATGGCGGCCTGCTTCTTGGCAATACGAATGCCTTTGGATACAGAGCTGGTGTAGGAGCTATCAAGCACTTCCCAGCCGTTATCACCCCAGGCCGCGGTTACTTCGCGGTCGGTGGTTTGCGCCAACAGCGCGATACGGCCGACCTGCAGGATATCAACCTTCCTGGCAGTACCACTGCCGTCAATATCTACTTCGTCAGCGTAAGTTTGCACTTTACGACCGTATTCGTTTTCGATCTTGTAGGCTTCGAGCACCTGCCGGAACTTCTCAGAAGCCGATATTTCAGACCGATCCACGTTCGCTCGCAAAAACGCAACGCGATCGTTACGCTCTTTTGACTTAAACGGAATATCCAGACCAATAAACTGCTCAAGACCGTCAATCATCCGAATAATCAGCGGCGTAATCTGGCGCTGAATGACGGTGACCTGGCCAATTGAATCTTCCAGCTCTTCCAAACGTGCCAATTGGTTGGCAATCTGAATTTCCAGTCGCTGGTTGTAGATGCGCAAACCGTCAATTTCTTTGTTGACTGTCTTATAGTCATTCAAAAGGTTGCCAGTTTGATCCGCAATCGTATCGATACGGGCCTGTGATTGTTGAGCCGCGGTGGTCTTCGCCTGCCCGACTCGCATAATCGAGCCAAGAGTATCTGCGCTGGCTGCATTACCTAATAGCGCACCGAGCAGGGGCACGGCACAGGCAACGACTTTCATTCGATGCATATTCATGGACTTGTTTTTACCTTTTGATGAGGACGTAAAACTTTATTGCATTTATTAGCGACTATTGCATGCAACTCGGGAGCTCAAGGTGAACCCAACGAACAAGAAACAGTCGCAATGTCTTGGCCCCATTGTAAAACCACTTTTCCAAATAAATCAACGACCAATTGAAAAACATTGATGTTGTCTGTTGAACGGCGCTATGTAGTTTTGCGCTGCAAATGTAAGATGCTGAAATTCCAATCATTATCATCATTTTGATGGAATTCCGTGCAAGATAGTTGATGCCACGCCGTGTCGTCAAAAGCAAACCAGGCGTCGCCTTGTACCTCAGTATCCACCAAGGTCAGGTAAATTTGCTGTGCAGTGTCGATACTCTGACGGTAAACATCAGCGCCACCTATCACGAAATAAGCGTTCTTATCGTTCAGTTGAGTCCACTGTTGTGCGCTATTTATCGCCGCATGCAAAGAACCGGCCACTTCGCAACCTTCCAATGTTAATCCGCTTTGCCGGCTGATCACAATGTTGTGTCGGTTCGGCAATGCGCGCCCGATAGAGTCGTAGGTTTTGCGCCCCATAATGATCGCGTGCCCGCTGGTAAGTCGCTTGAAATGCAACAGATCATCGCGAAGATGCCAGGGCAAAGTATTGTCTATACCGATACAACCATTACGCGACATGGCCAGCAACAGCACCATCTCGGGGCTTTCGCTAACATCACTACCTTTTGTTGGAGAATTTGGAGTCATTAACGGTGTGTCGGGGTCTGCGCGCTCTAAACGGCCACTGGCGCACTAATGTGCGGATCTGGCTGGTAGTCATTCAATACAAAGTCATCAAACACGAAGTCAAACACATTGCTGACTTCAGGGTTGATCGACAGGCTTGGCAACGGCTGCGGTGAGCGGCTTAGTTGCAAAACGGCCTGCTCCATGTGATTGCTGTACAGGTGGGCGTCCCCAAGCGTATGCACAAATTCGCCGGGTTCCAGATCACAAACTTGCGCAACCATCATGGTTAACAAGGCATAAGACGCGATGTTAAATGGCACACCGAGGAAAATATCCGCGCTGCGCTGGTATAACTGACAGGAAAGCCTGCCGTTGGCCACGTAGAACTGAAATAACAAGTGGCAAGGCGGCAAGGCCATGCTCTCCACATCCGCCACATTCCAGGCACTGACGATCAAACGCCGGGAATCCGGGTTACTGCGAATCTGTTCAATCACCTGGCTTATCTGGTCGATGTGACCGCCATCAGGCAGCGGCCAATTGCGCCACTGTGAACCATACACGGGACCAAGGTTGCCCTTATCATCTGCCCACTCATCCCAAATACTGACGCCGTGGTTTTTCAGGTATTGAATGTTTGTATCACCACTAAGAAACCACAGAAGTTCATGTACTATCGAACGTAAATGCACTTTCTTGGTTGTAAGCAGTGGAAAGCCCTGCTGAAGATCAAAGCGCATTTGATAGCCAAATACGCTGCGCGTGCCTGTGCCGGTTCGGTCTTCTTTATCAGCCCCGTGATCAATCACGTGGCGCATCAAATCCAGATATTGCTGCATGGTGTTTCGTCAGATGGTGTAAATCAGGGTTTTGCCGGTGCTCGCTGGACAGAGTCTGCCTGAGCTCGATAGGAGTGCACGATAAGAATTATGCCCATTATAAACATAGGGATACACAACTCCTGACCGCGAGTCATCCAGCCAAACCATTCGAAGTTGATGTGCGCATCGGGTTGGCGAAAAAACTCAACGAAGAAGCGAAAACTCGAGTACCCCAGCAAAAAAACTGCGGCCACCGCCCAGGTAGGTCTTGGCTTTTGCGCGTACCAATACACCAGCAAAAAAAGCAGTACGCCTTCCAGTGCCACTTGATACAACTGTGAAGGGTGGCGCGCCAATCCGTCCGGGTCTTTAGGGAAAATCATTGCCCAGGGAACATCGCTGGGCCGCCCCCACAGCTCCTGCCCGATGAAATTACCAACTCGCCCCAAACCAAGGCCTATCGGGGTTATAACTGCGCTCAGATCAAGCACCTGCCCCCAGCTATGGCCCGTTTTTCGCGCAAACAAATACATTGCGACAATAACGCCCAACAAGCCGCCATGAAACGACATACCGCCTTCCCACACCGCAAATAACCACAAGGGGTTATCCAGAAAATGCTCGAAGCCGTAAAAAAATACGTAACCGAACCGACCGCCCAAAACCACACCAAGCGCGGCATAAAAAATCATATCCTCGATTTCTGCCGGTTTTATAGTCACCCATTTGTGCAAGGTGTGTCGCATGGCCAACTTCCATGCCACAAAAAAACCGAGCAAATACATCAAGGCATACCAGTGAATACTGAGTGGCCCAAGGCTTACCGCAACCGGATCCCAGCCAGGATGGACTAGCGCTCCCGCTACCGAAGATTGAATCACGCATCCCCCGACGCAATCAGCGCGCCTGGGCTCAGATACTGACTAATACCAAGCTTGTCGAGCTTTGACTGCATATAGCCGTAAATCATCTCTGCATCTTCCAACTGCATCACCCTGCTTAACATTTCTTCCGCTTGCGCGACGCTGACACTCCTGATGGCCTGTTTCACTTTCGGAATGCTTGCTGCGTTCATCGACAAGGCGTCGTAACCCATGGCCAACAACAAAATTGCGGCACTCGGCTCACCGGCCAATTCGCCACAAATTGTCACTGGCTTGCCTTCAATATTTGCGGCATCTGCAATAGTCTCAAGGGCATGTAACACACTGGGGTGGTAGGAATGATACAGCCCAGCAACACGGGTGTTATTTCTGTCAACGGCTAACAGATACTGGGTAAGGTCGTTGCTGCCTACCGAGAGAAAATCCACTTTCCGCGCAAAAGCTCTGGCCTGATAGACTGCCGCAGGTACCTCAACCATGACGCCTACAGGCGGCAATTTCAGATCATAACCATCATCCAGCAGCTCAGTATAGGCTCGCTTAATCAAGCCCTGCGCTTCATCAATTTCACTTAGATGCGTCACCATAGGCAGCATGATGCGAATATTGTTCAATCCCTCACTGGCTTTCAGCATGGCCCGGACCTGCGACAGGAAAATTTCCGGGTGATCCAATGTTACCCGTATGCCGCGCCAGCCCAGAAACGGATTCTCTTCCTCAATCGGAAAATAAGGCAATGATTTGTCACCGCCAATATCCAGCGTACGCATAGTCACTTCCAAAGGCTGGAATGCTTGCAGTTGTTCGCGATAAATCTGTCGTTGCTCTTCCTCACTGGGAAACCGGTCACGCAGCAAAAATGGCACTTCGGTGCGATACAAACCAACACCTTGTGCGCCACGATCAAGCGAGCGCGCAACATCTGACATTAAGCCGGTATTTACGTGCAACGGCAGCGCGCGCTTATCAAGCGTCTCGCAAGGCAGGTCGCGCAAAGATTCCAGCTCCAGACTGAGCTGCTGTTCCTCGGCAATAATGCCGGCAAAGTAAGCGCTTAGCTCTTCACTCGGATTGGAATGAATCTCCCCGTTATAACCGTCAACCACCAACGCGGCTTTTTCCATGCGTTGCAAAGGTATGTCTACAGCACCCATCACAGTAGGAATACCTAGCGCTCTGGCCATAATCGCGACATGCGAGTTGCTGGAGCCTTTGATCGACACCAGGCCAACCAGCTTTTCGGTGGGCACTTCGCCCAACATCGAAGCTGTTAGCTCTTCGCCTATCAGAATAGTGTTTTCGGGATACTCTCTTGGTCCGGAATTGGATTGTTGCAAATACTCTAGAACCCGTCGGCCAAGATCGCGAACATCAGCCGCGCGCTCACGCAGATAACTGTCTTCCATGCGCTCAAAGGTATTCACATGCTCAAGTATCACCGAGCGTACCGCACCTTGCGCCCAGGAACCCTGGCGAATCTTGTCACTGATTTCTCCGCCCAGCGCATTGTCATCCAACATTTGCAGGTACACATCAAACAGCGCGCGCTCTTCTGGCCGAAGCTGTCCGGCAAGCGTTGTGCCCAGTTGCTGAATATCAATTCGAACCTGGGCCAAACTGCTCCAGAAAAACTTCAGCTCTGCATCAATATCTGCCGCAACCCGATCAGGTACGGTCTTCAAGTCCGCCGGCGACGACACCACTATCGCCTCACCCATTGCAATGCCGGGTGCGCCAGGCACTCCTTTGAAGCGCGCCGACCTGCGCACCGGAGTTGCAGTGCTGGAAACCTGTTCCAGCGCACCGGTCGCTTCTGCGTGGGCGATAACACCGGCCAACTGCGCAGACATTGTGACCAGAAACGCCTCTTCGCTTTCATCGAATCGACGGCTCTCGCTTTGCTGCACCGTGAGCACGCCCAACACCTTGCGCTGATGGATAATCGGCGCCCCTAAAAACGCATTGAAGCTTTCTTCACCGATTTCAGGAAAATACTTATACGCCGGATGATTCTCAGCCCGGTCCAGGTTCAACGGCTCTTCGCGCGTGACCACCTGGCCAATCAGACCTTCGTTCACTGACAGTGAGACCTTGCCAATCGACTCTGGATTTAGCCCTTCGTTGGCGGCAAACACATAATTGCCACTCGTTGCATCCAGCATGTACACAGAGCAGACTTCAGCGCCCATGGCCTTGCGAACCCTGCTCACAATCAGGTCCAGAGCTTTTTGCAAGCTGGGAGCGGTATTCACCTCCTGGATGATTTGCCGCAGGGAGCTCAACATAGTGGTATCGGCCATTAGCGTGCAACCAGCTTGCTGTGCGCGGGCGCAAGTTCTAGCAGGGCTTTGCGATACACCTCGCGTTTAAAGGCGACCACATCGCCCATGGGATACCAATAGCTTACCCAACGCCAACCGTCGAATTCAGGCTTATCGTCAACATCAAACCGAATTTGATCTTCAGCGCCCACCAGGCGCAGCAAAAACCATTTTTGCTTTTGCCCGATACACACCGGTTTGCTGCCTTTTCGAATCAAGCGCTTGGGCAATTTGTAACGCAACCAGCCACGCGTAGTCGCCAGTAACTCTACATCGTCTGCCTGCAGGCCAATCTCTTCGCCAAGTTCTCTGTACAAGGCCTCTTCAGGTGTTTCATCGCGATTGATGCCGCCCTGTGGAAACTGCCAGGCGTCTTGACCTATACGGCGCGCCCACAGCACCTGGCCGCGGCCATTCGCAACCATAATACCAACGTTCGGGCGAAAACCATCGCGGTCTATCACTCGTCCTCACATTGCTGACTGTACGCCTCAGCATCGAGTAAATGCGAGAAATCAGTGGTATCTGGCTTGAGCCTGAATATCCAGCCATCTTCATAAGGGCTGCCATTCACTGTTTCTGGCTGGTCTTCGAGGCCCTCGTTAACCTCCACCACCTCTCCTTGCAGCGGGCTGAATATATCTGAGGCGGCTTTAACAGACTCGACAACACCGGCCTGCTCACCAGCGCTCAGGTTCGCACCTACTTCGGGCACTTCCACATAGACGATATCACCCAGTGCTTCCTGGGCATGATCGCTAATGCCTACACTGACCAGCCCGTCGTCTTCCAATCGTGCCCACTCGTGTGTTTCAGCGTAGTGGAGATCATTAGGTGTACTCGTCATGGGAGCCCTCGATTAGTGATAGCAAAGCCTTTTATTCTAACGGCGAGCCTTCCAAAAACAAGCCTGCGTGAGCGGAATATTCGATTCAGGTCACAAACCCATCGCATGGCGAACAATGCGCTGTTTCAATGGTGTGATGCCCGACACACGCCGCATGCCTTCATTGCGAAGCCAGACCAGAGGCAAACTGCGACTGCCAAACAAACGCTTGAACGTCTCAACCGCTGCCATCATCGCCAGGTTGTCTGATTTGCGACGTCGCTGGTAGCGTTGCAAAAACAACTCATCACCCAGGCTCACCCCGGCCTCTAAAGCCCGCAATATTTCATTACTGAGTATCTCTACGTCTTTCAGACCCAGATTCACACCCTGCCCTGCTAAAGGATGAATTACATGCGCTGCGTCGCCAATCAAGGCGATCCCGGGTTTCACGTAATCCGTTGCATGATTTTGCTGCAAAGGAAAACAAAAACGGCGTGACGTTGCTTCTATGGGGCCGAGCTGCGATTCAAATGCGCGTTCCAGGGATTTCCTGAACTGATCGTCATCACTGTGCAGAATGGATTCAGCCACATCGGTATCCGCTGACCACACAATGGTACTTAATTTTTGCTCGGGATCAGCCAGCGGCAAAAAAGCCAGCGGGCCCTCAGGTAAAAAACGCTGCCACGCCGTATTCTGATGAGATTTGGCAGTCCGCACGGTCGCAACAACCGCTTTTTGCTGATAGCTCCAATGCCGTGAATCAAAATCAGCCAGCTGACGTACCTGGGAATTGCCGCCATCAGCGGCCACCACCAACTGCGCGTGCAAGGTACGGCCGTCATCAAGGTCCAGCTGTTGAACAGCACCGGCATCGGAACTGGTACGCAAGGCAAGCAGTGTTCGCGGGCAGTACACATCCAGATTGCTCGCTCGCTGCAAGCTGCGAAACAAGGCGTCCAGCGTGATTGCGTTTTCAACGATACAACCCAGCATGGGAGCGCCCACTTCCTCCGCGGTGAAATGTAACTCTGCGGTTCCCATGGCGTCCCAGACATGCATGGTCTGAAAAGGTTGATGTCTGGCTGATTCTATAAAACGCCAGGCGCCAACATCTGATAACAACTCCACGCTGGCGGGTGTTAAAGCGCTCACACGTGCATCGTATTTGCTGACATCCGATTCTGCTGGAAACGCCAGCGAAGGTTCAGTATCCATACACGGCAGTTCTCTGCCTTCTACCAATGCAATTCGCAGCGCGCTGTGTTTGAGCGACGCTGCCAGTGCAAGACCAGCCATCCCACCGCCGATTATTGCGATGTCATAGTATTCTTCGGCATGCGGCGCTGAGCGTGTCATCTACGCCGACCTCGCATCATTTTTTCTATGTCGCTTGCTTTTTTGGGCAGAGCTTTAGTCAATACTTCCGGACCTTGCCGGGTGACCAGCACATCATCTTCAATTCGAATACCGATGCCACGCCACTGCTTATCCACTTTTTTATTATCAGGAGCAATATACAGTCCAGGCTCTACGGTCAGAACCATGCCTGGCTCCAGCTGGCGCCACTCTTCACCCACTCTATAATCGCCTACGTCATGCACATCCATGCCTAACCAGTGACCGGTTCTGTGCATGTAAAAAGGCTTGTAAGCTTCTTTTTTAAGCAAGGTCTCCAGCTTCCCTTTCAACAAGCCCAGCGCTAACAAACCCTCAGTAAGCACTCTCACACATGCTTCGTGCGGCTCGTTCCAGTGACAACCTGCCTTCGTTGCCTCTATTGCTGCCACTTGTGACTTAAGAACCAGATCATAAAGAATTCGTTGTGGCTTACTGAATTTGCCACTCACCGGAAATGTTCGCGTAATATCTGACGCGTAGTAGCCGTACTCGCAACCCGCATCAATCAACACCAGATCACCGTCAAGCAACTCATCGCTGTTTTGGGTGTAATGCAATATGCAAGCGTTTTTGCCGCTGCCTACAATGCTTTCATAAGCGGCGTGGCGGCAACCTGCCTGCATGAACTCATGGATTAGTTCTGCTTCAAGGTGATATTCATAACGCCCTGCTTTGCAGGCTTTAATAGCGCGTTTGTGGGCCCGCACTGAAATATCTGCTGCGGCTTGCATCTGGCGAATCTCGGCTGCACTCTTGATTAAGCGCAACTCATGCAATAAATAATTCAGGTCCAGAAATTCACCTGGAGGTTGTGCGCCTGTGCGCGCCTTATTACGAATGGTGTTCACCCATTGCATCAGCTGCTGATCAAACTCGGCATTGCGGCCCATGGCGTAATAAACCCGCTCCCGACCTTCAATAAGGCCAGGCAGAATCTCATCGATATCACCGATAGGAAATGCATCGTCCGCTGAATAATTTTTGCAGGCTCCTTCGGGACCCTGGCGATAGCCAGTCCACAGTTCGAGGGTAGGGTCGCGCTCCTGACAAAACAGTATAAACTCGCCGTGCTCGCGCTCTGGCATCAACACCGCAACGGCATCCGGTTCATCGAACCCGGTCAGGTAATAAAAGTCACTGTCTTGCCGGAAGCGGTATTCGGTATCGCGATTGCGGGTGTGGATACTGGCCGACGGCACAATCGCGATGCTGCCAGGCTCCATTTCTGCCATCACCTTACGTCGACGGCGGGAAAATTCTCGCTTTCCAATCATCACGGCTTCCCCTTAATGCAAGGTCAGCGAGCCACTGTCAGTTGGCGCACCAGGCGCATTCAGTTCAATGCACTGCGCGTAGACGTTCAATGCGGCAACCCTTACGTATTCAGCAAGCTGCATTAGATCTTCCTCATTCTCACCTGCCTCGCCTTGCTCTGAGGCGTCGGGCTCATCCATATCAGCCTGTTGCTGCGCACCCAGCGCCGCATCCACTTTGGAAATAGCGGCAAAATCCTGCAGGATCTCTGCGATTTCGTCTTGATCAGACAAGCTCAGTCCCGACTTTTTTTCAGCCACTGCGAATCCAAACATAAAGCCCTGACACCACTCGCCCAGTGATGTTGCTCTACTCAGCAAAGCCGCGTCATCGTCTGGTAATAACATCTGAAAACTCATATTCGGATCTTGCAGACCCTGCAAGGTTTGTGCTGCCACCGCTCTTAACTCCTGCTCATCGGCCACGGCAGGCTTTAAATCTTCTCCGGCAAATTGCAGGCAGGAGACCACCAATGCAGACAAATCAGACTCCATGCCCACACAGAGTTCAGCTGTTAACATACCGTGCAGCTCAGCAGCACTGACGCTGCCCTCTAAAGACTCAATCAACGCCTGCAAATCTTCAAAGCCCAACAGCTCATAGTCGCCAGGCGTAACATCGTCGCTAGCCATCATTGTTCATCCATTTGTGTATGCCCGCCTGTATTCCACCGTACCGGTAAGCCCATCAGTATAAACTGCTGCCCCACGTCATTGACCCACTCGCAGCAGGCCTCTATAGTACCCGCAACAGGGGAATATCTGAACAATTCCAGCCTC
Organism: uncultured Pseudomonadales bacterium; assembly: GCA_964352475.1. Taxonomy (GTDB): domain Bacteria; phylum Pseudomonadota; class Gammaproteobacteria; order Pseudomonadales; family JAUIET01; genus JAUIET01. The sequence continues at coordinate 71,600 of CAYGSL010000004.1, forward strand.
GGGCAAGGCTCAGATCCCGGCAGCATGGTATCGCTGCAGACAATGGTGAACCACGGGTGTCATTCCAATAATTACTAACTAATAAATACCAGATAAACGAAAAGCTATACCACAATGGAAAACAAACAGCTCAAACTGCTTGAGCGCAAAATTGATGAACTCATCAAACTGTGTACTGAGCTCAATCAGGAAAACAAAACGCTGAAAGCCAAGAATGACTTATGGCGAAGCGAACGTGCTCAACTTATGAAAAAGAATGAAGTGGCGCGATCCAAGGTTGAGAACATGATTGCACGTTTACGTGCCCTGGAGGAAGATTCTTGAGCGACGTAATCACAGTTAGTGTCACTATTCTCGATAAAGAGTTCCAGGTAAATTGCCCGGCCGAAGAGCAAGCTGCTCTGCAAGACTCTGCGCGACACCTTGACCAACGCATGCGCACCATGCGCGATGGCGGAAAAATTGTCGGTCTTGACAGACTGGCAGTAATGGCTGCCTTGAATACCACCTACGAGCTGCTTCAATCCCAGGCGAAAGAAGTACAAGTCACTGAAGGTTCAAGTGATAAATTGAGCCGTTTGTCAAACAAAATCGAGGATGCGCTGCATTTCTGCAAGCAATTGGAGATTTAATTATCCACTGCTTTTGTCTGAGCTATACTTGAGTTGTGCCCTGGTACATACGCGATGCAGTTCGTCCTCGAGCCGATTCTATATACCCAGGGGGTTTCTAGCGAATAGGGGAGCGCAAGCCCGCACGACGGGAAGCCCGATCTATTACAGAGGCCACCGCCTTGAACCTTTCGGTTCAAGGGCCACACTGCTTAACGGTGTATTGGGGCACTATCTTTATTCCTTCCCTGATTTGTTTCAATGAACTCTGCAGTAGCTGCCAAGCAAGAACTGCGTAAGCATTTTCGTCGTTCACGCCGTTCTCAAAGCAATGCGATGCGCAGCCGTCATGAACTGGCGCTGGCGCGGCATGCCAGGGAATTTCTGGCAACACACCCCAAGGCGCGCAATGTAGCGGTTTATCTGGAATTTGACGGTGAAATTGGAACTGGTCGATTAATTCGATTGTTAAGGCGCCAAGGCAGAAAAGTCTTTGTGCCGATCATCGCGAATAATGATATGCAGTTTGCCTCGCTGGGTCTGGCTGGGCTGCAGCAGACCAGCCCGTTAAAAAGTCAGCAACTTGTTCCGGAGCGAAGAAGAATATCAGCTAGCCAATTGGACCTGGTGTTTATGCCATTGGTTGCGTTCGATGCGAATGGTGTTCGCCTGGGCATGGGTGGTGGTTTTTATGATCGTTGCTTCGCGTTCAAGCTCAACGCTTCAAATCGTAAGCCACTACTGATTGGCCTTGCGCACGAATGTCAGAGGGCCGGCTATGGCATGTTACCGAGAGACAAATGGGATCTGCGTTTGGATTGGCGCATCACCGAAACCGGTTTACGAAAATGCCTGCACCGTGGCCGTTAAGGCAATTCCAATGACAAATAGAGCGATCACTACGGTTACGATGTCGGGTTTAGCCTGCATTGTTATCACCTGTGGGAAGATCAGGGCGTTTTTGGTCTGGTTACTCTTTAAACCTAGACAGGTCACGCTCAATGAGCAAAAATCAGGCAATGGTTTGTGTATTGCAGCGTTCTAACTGTGAGCTACGTCACGCTTTGGCAGCCAGAAGTTAGTTATTAAAGTCGTACTCGGCCACGATACCAGGCATTTGACTGGCGTTTGGAACATCGATTGTTTTTGGCTGGCTGGCGCTCACGCCGGTGATGACTACACCCAGCCCAAACAGTACTACCAGTACGGTTAAAAAATCAGGTCGCCTTTGCATTGTTATTGTCCTGCCCGAAACCACTTTTAATTAGGCAGGCCAGTATACCAAAATGTGAATATCACACAATTATTTAGCGAAATATTCTAGATTTTACATTAAGAGAGCATTCACCGATCAGAATGGCCGCTTTTCATACTAGCTAAGGAACAATTTATAAGCAGGGTTGTGTGTTTCTTCAACATAGTCGTAATTGCTTGCCTTAATCCGCCGGGCAAACTCTGCTCTTTCATCTTTTGGCACCTGCATACCGAGCAAAATTCGACCATAAGCGGCCCCATGGTTGCGGTAGTGAAACAGCGAGATATTCCATCTTGGTTCAAGCGCGTTCAAAAAGTTAAGCAGCGCTCCAGGGCGCTCCGGAAACATCACTCGATACAGTAATTCGTCGGCGGCTGCCGGCGCTGGTGGTCGCCCACCAACCATATAGCGTATGTGCGATTTGGCCATTTCGTCATCGCTTAGATCAACCACCGGGTAGTGTTTGTCACGCAACTGTTGCAGCAACCGCCGGCGGTCATCGCCTCCCGGGGCAAGCTTGATACCAACAAATATATGCGCGTCGCTCTCTGCGCTGAAGCGGTAATTAAATTCGGTGATGTTGCGTTTACCAATCGCTTTGCAAAAAGCACGGAAACTGCCAGCCTTCTCTGGAATGGTAACCGCCAGTACCGCTTCGGCCTGTTCTCCCACATCGGTACGCTCAGAAATATAACGTAAGCGGTCAAAATTGGTGTTCGCGCCGCTGTTGATTGCGACCAGGGTTTGCCCACGACAATCCTTGTCATGCACGTATTTTTTAAGTCCGGCCAGGGCCAGCGCGCCGGCGGGTTCACAGATAGTACGGGTTTCTTCGAAAATGTCCTTTATTGCAGCGCACATTTCATCGGTGCTGACAGTAACCACCTGATCGACAATGTTCTTTACCACGCGATACGGCTCTTTGCCAATTTGGGCAACTGCCACACCATCGGCAAAAATCCCTACTTGTGGCAATTTAACCCGGCGCCCTTTTTGCAAAGCTGCGTTCAAACACGCGGCATCTTCTGGCTCAACGCCAATCACTTGCACATCAGGCCTGAGCATTTTTACATAGGCAGCTACACCGGCTAGCAGGCCACCGCCACCGACCGGAACAAATATGGCATCAAGTTCGCTGCTCACCTGGCGAAGAATTTCCATGCCAACAGTGCCCTGACCAGCGATAACATCGGCGTCGTCATAGGCGTGCACATAACGCAGACCTTTCTTCTTGACCAGGCCTTGCGCGTACGCAAAGGCCTCGTCGTAGGTGTCGCCGTGCAGTACCACTTTGCCCTGCAGAGTACGAACCGATTCCACTTTGATAGCCGGCGTTGTTTGCGGCATAACAATAGTGGCCTTGATGCCCAGTTTTTTCGCCGCAAGCGCCACACCCTGAGCATGATTGCCGGCCGACGCGGTAATCACGCCGCGCGCTCGACTGGCCGGGTCCAGGTTAACCATGCAGTTATAGGCACCGCGCAGCTTGAACGAAAACACCGGTTGCAGATCTTCCCGCTTTAGCAGCACTTGATTACCCAATTTGGCCGACAGCTTGGGCGCAAATTGAGTAGGCGTTTGGCTTGCTACGTCGTACACCGGTGCCTGCAGTATTTTCTTCAGGTAGTTGTTTAGCATTCCATTCACGGCTCTAAAACAGGATGGCGCATCTTAAAGTCTTCGTTGGCCTTGTACCAGTGTGCACGCTCCCCTATATTAGGCGCCGCACGCTCATTGACTGTTGGTAACCCATGGACCAAAACGCATTGAAACAACTGGCGGCCAGCGCGGCCATCGACTACATCAAGCCCAAATTGGACAACAAAAGCATCGTTGGTGTTGGCACTGGCTCGACCACAAATCTGTTTATTGATCAATTGGCCGAGATTAAAGGCTGTTTTGCCTCGGCAGTATCAAGCTCAGACGCAAGCACCGAACGTCTCCGTGCTCACGGTATAGACGTTCTCGATCTCAATTCCGCGGGCCACATCGCAGTATATGTTGATGGCGCTGATGAGAGTAATCAGCACTTACAGCTAATAAAAGGCGGTGGTGCTGCTCTAACCCGGGAAAAAATTGTTGCCGCTGTTGCTGACGAGTTTGTCTGCATCGTGGACGACAGCAAAATGGTAGACCTGCTGGGCACGTTTCCATTGCCGGTTGAGGTCATTCCAATGGCCCGAAGTCATGTGGCGCGTGAGTTGGTCAAGCTGGGCGGTGACCCTGTCTATAGGGAGGGTGTGATTACCGACAACGGTAACGAGATTATCGACGTGCATAATCTGGAAATACTCAACCCACCGGAACTGGAAGGAAATATCAATCAAATAACCGGTGTGGTCACCAATGGCTTGTTTGCCAAGCGAGGGGCCGACGTTCTTATTCTGGGTTCACAAAGCGGTGTGAAAACGCTGAAACGCTGAAACGCCGAAGACCTTCAAGGCCATCAGCCCGGATAAAAACGGCCGTGCACGGAATAGTAGTAGCGACACTCCTGGTACTCTGCAAAAGAGTGCTTCTTTAAATCATTGCAGGTATAACCCGGCTTCCAATTGGCATTGTCAGGTTTTGGTGGAATACCGGCCGCCCTCTGCTGGCTTATGTACGCTTGCACTTTCTGCTCTTCATTGGATTCTGGTTCAGCTGCAACAACAAGCGGCTCAGCCAGCAACAGCAACAAGGCAAGCGGTACGCGAATCATGCGCTCGCTCGCCTATCAGCGGCTTGAATATACTCATCCACCAGTGCAAACATTTGTTCTCTGAGCTCAATACTCTCATTGGCAAGATGGTGCTTGCCATCGTGCAGCATCCTGACTTTTACCGCAGGAAACTTGACGCGAATTTTCTTTAGATTGTACTTCCAGTCTACCGTTTTATCTTGCTCACCCTGCACGACCAACGGTGCCAGTTGCGATGATGGTGACGAGAGGAAGTGCGCAATCCACACCCTCATCGCCAGCAGCCACTGCATCGGCAGGCCACGGTATTGCAAAGGGTCAGACTCACGCAGAAACGCCAGAAATTCGGGGTCGTGCGAATTATTGCTAAAACGTCTAGGCATACTATCAAGCAGGTGGCGATTTACGCTGAACACAAAGCGCATCACTGACCATTTGGCTGGACGAACCAGGGGTGCTAACAATACTACGTGCTCAGGCTTGGCAATCAAAGGCTCAAATTTTTTGTCCAGCAAATATTGCATGATTACTGCTCCTCCGGTGCTCTGCCCAAAAAACAAGCTGGGCTGCGGCATCACACCCGCACTCTGTTTTACACAATCATCTAACGCTGAAATATAGTCCGAAAAAGCGCCGATGCTGGCCCTGGGCCCTGAACTCAAACCATGCCCGGGCAAATCAAACACGATAACATTCACATTTCGCTCAAGCAGGAACCTGATCACATGTTTGTATAAACCTGCGTGATCAAAGTAACCGTGCACAACATACGCCGTGGAATGCGCGGCTGTACGCTGAAAGCTATGGCACGCTAGATCGAAGTCACCAGATTTGAAGCTACCAAAACGGTGTGTTAGATCAGCAAAGCTATCGGCAAAATCAATGCCATAGAACTGAAAATAGGCGCGTATCGCATCTCCATGCGTAGGCTGTGCAGCAAAGTCCATTGCCTGTAGCTGGCGTTTCACCTGATCCAGATCCATTGACAATTATTCTAGATCCAAACCGCTGCGATCTTGATAAACTGTTGTAAATTGATCGCTTATCAGGTCGCTGACGCCTGGTAGATGCTGTTGATCGCATTACTCAGCGCAGAATGAAACTCTTCGTCTGATTGCTGGGCTGATAAACCTTCTGTTAAAGCACGCGAGAAGCTGGCGATCATGCCTGTGTTTTGGCTGAGTTTTTCATTGGCCAATTCGCGCTGGTAGCCACCAGACAAAGCAACCACTTTAAGCACCTTATCGTGATTAACACAGTCTGCATAAAAATTTGCCTGCTCAGGCAAGGTAAGCTTCAACATCACTTTCTGAGAATCATCAAGCGAATCCAGCTGCGACATTATCTGCTCTTTCAACAGCGCTTCGCATTCAGCCTTGTCGGGGCTATTAATGTCTACTTCGGGCTCTATTATGGGTACCAGGCCTTTTGCCATAATTTGCCGGCCAATGGTAAATTGCTGATCAACAACCGCTTTGACGCCCTCGGCATTGGCTGATTTGATCACCGAGCGCATCTTGGTACCAAACACATCTTTTGCCGCTGCTTTGTCCAACAGTTCATCCAGGCCGGGAATATCTTTCATTACCTGAACGCCGTTGGTTTCATCCGCCAGACCTTTGTCCACTTTCAGAAACGGTACCACACGCTTTTCAAACCAAAGGTATTGACTGCTGGGTTTGCCTTCCACCTCACGGTCCAGCGTATTTTCAAACAGTATCGCGCCAAGCACCTGGGAACCTTCAAACGCCTGATCGGTCATGATTCGCGTTCGCATGGCATGCACCATGTCGTACATTTCCTGTTCGCAGCTATAGCAATCTTCATCAACACCATACAGCTTGAGTGCCTTGGGCGTACTGCCACCGCTCTGGTCCAGTGCGGCAATAAAACCTGTGGTATCCGCAATTTTTTGAAGTTGTTCAGCAAATGTAGACATAGTTGATTCCGTTACTCAGTATTCAAATATTAAAAGATTGTTGGCTGTCGATGCTACGACTCAGCGCGACTTTTTAGCATAGCAACTGCGGGCAGCTCTTTGCCCTCAACAAACTCAAGAAAGGCACCGCCTCCCGTCGATATATACGAAACACTATCCGCAATATCGTATTTATCAACCGCCGCCAGCGTATCTCCGCCCCCGGCGATTGAGAAACCGTCGGATTCGGCGATCGCTTCGGCGATCACGCGAGTGCCCTCACCAAATTGGTCAAATTCAAACACACCAACCGGTCCATTCCAGATAATTGTTTTTGCCTGCCTGATGATACCGGCAAGCTCAGCCGCTGTGTCAGGTCCAATGTCAAAAATCATATCATCTTCAGCAACATCACTCGTTTGTTTCAATTCCGCATGCGCTGATTCAGAAAACTCCTTGGCAACCACCACATCCGTAGGCAAAGGGATTTGTGTTTTGCCCATCAGCGTTTTTGCCTGGCCTTCCAACTCGGCTTCCGACAGAGACTTGCCTATCGGTTGGCCAGAGGCAGCCAAAAACGTATTGGCAATTCCGCCGCCCACAATTAACTGATCCACTTTGTCTGACAAAGTTTCCAAAACCGTCAATTTGGTAGACACCTTGCTGCCACCCACTATAGCGAGCATTGGTCTTGCAGGATTATCCAACGCTTTTGTGAGCGCATCCAGTTCACCGGCCAGTAATGGGCCTGCACAGGCAACAGGCGCATGCTTTGCAACTCCATGCGTAGAGGCTTGCGCACGGTGCGCCGTACCGAAGGCATCCATCACAAACACATCGCACAGCGCTGCCATTTTTTTAGACAAGTCATCGTCGTCTTTCTTTTCGCCGGCATTGAATCGAACATTTTCCAGTAACACTAACTGCCCGTCGGCCACATCTACACCACCTAGCCAGTCTTTGATCAGTGGTACGTCGCGGCCTAGCAACTCGCTTAATCGCTCAGCCACTGGCTGCAGGGTAAACGCCGCATTGTCCGCTTCACTGCCACCTTCAACCGGTCTGCCAAGATGCGACATCACCATCACTTTTGCACCTTGTTGCAGTGCCTTGGTCAAGGTTGGCAGTGACGCTTTAATTCGCGCATCGCTGCTTACCTTTCCTTCACTCACTGGAACGTTCAGGTCTTGACGAATTAGAACTCGCTTACCAGCCAGCTCTAGGTCTTTCATTTGCACTATGGCCATTTTTTCCTCACAGTTTGCTGCTTATAGTGTAGCAGCGCGCATTAGTTCAGCCACATTCGACGCTGAGCATTTGGTCAGCAACTTCCAACATGCGATTGGCAAAACCCCATTCATTATCAAACCAGGTAAGCACATTTAACAAGCGGCCGTTGCTCACACTGGTGTGGGCAATATCGACAATTCCGGAATGTCGGTCATGATTGAAATCGCAGCTGGCCAGAGGTTCTGTTGCACAATCCAACACTCCTTTTAATTGTCTAGCGCAGGCTTGTCTAAACAAGGCGTTCACCTGCTCGGCGTTCACCTCTCTTTCCAAATACACCACCAGGTCCATGGCTGATACATTAGCCGTCGGTACACGAATCGCCTTCGCTGATAAGCGGTCTTCAAGATCTGGCAGTAGCCTGCCGATGCCCCGCACCAACTCGGTGTCTACGGGAATCATGGACTGGCTAGCGCTTCGGGTTTTACGTAAGTCCGTATGGTGGTATGCGTCCAACACTGGCTGGTCATTCATCATTGAATGCAAGGTAGTGATATTGCCAGATGCTATGCCAAACGCCTCATGCAACAACTGCAATACAGGGACTATGCAGTTTGTGGTACACGAGGCATTGGATACTATCCGATGATCCGCTGTTAACTGCGGGTGATTAACACCGCGCACAATCGTGCAATCCACGTCCGCGCTGGCAGGTTGCGAAAACAACACTCGACCAGCACCCGCAGCCAAATGCTGAAGACCAGCGGCCCTGTCACCATGCACACCTGTGCATTCGAGCACCAGATCAATCGATTCGCTTTGCCAGGGCAAATCCCGAATCTGCTCGTAATGCGAGACAGTGATGGCCTTGCCATTAACCAGCAACTTGTTGCCTTGTAATTCGACTGAGCCGGGAAAACGTCCGTGCGTAGAATCGTAGCGACTCAAATACGCAATGGTCTCAATGTCGGCTAACTCATTGATGGCTACCAGCTGTAAATCGAAGTCGGTGCTACGTTCCTGCAGGGCACGAAAAACGCAACGACCAATTCGACCGAAGCCATTGATGGCAAGGCGTTTCATTGGAGTTGGGCAAACGCATTACAGCAATTGCTGTACAGCGCTCATCACATTTTCGCTGGTAAAGCCAAACTCTTTCATCAGTTCACCGCCCGGTGCCGACTCGCCGAAGCGATCGATGCTGATCACGCTGCCGTCAAGGCCGACGAATTTACGCCAGTAATCGCCGTGCCCTGCTTCCACTGCAACACGCTTGCGAACGCTGTTTGGCAATACAGATTCGCGGTAGCTTTCGTCTTGTTGCTCAAATAATTCCGCACACGGCATGGAAACCACGCGAACTTTGTCACCAAGCTGTTGTGCTGCTTCCACCGCGATTTCTACTTCGGAGCCGGTTGCGATGATAATCGCTTCGGGCTCGCCTGTGCAGTCGCGTAAAACATAGCCGCCCCTGTCGATTGCGACTAACTGCTCATCATTACGAGCCTGGTGGGCTAATGTTTGGCGTGAGAACACCAATGCTGCCGGCCCATCCTGACGCAATAGCGCGGATCGCCAGGCGGCCATTGATTCAACGGCGTCACAAGGGCGCCAGGTGTGTAGATTAGGTGTGCAACGCAGAGCCGTGAGCTGTTCTACCGGTTGATGGGTTGGACCATCTTCGCCCAATCCAATCGAGTCATGCGTGAATACGAAAATACTCTGCTGTTTCATCAGCGCAGCCATGCGCACCGCATTTCTTGCGTATTCCATAAACATCAGGAAGGTCGCACCGTAATTGATAAAGCCGCCGTGCAGGGCAATGCCGTTCATGATCGCAGCCATGCCGAACTCACGCACACCGTAATACAGGTAGTTACCCTGGGCGTCTTCAGCACTTATCGGGCTGGACAAATCCCATAGCGTTAAATTGGAACCCGCCAAGTCTGCAGACCCGCCCAGTATTTCTGGCAGCATGGGGCCAAACGCATTGAGGGCTTTTTGAGAAGCTTTACGGCTGGCAATATTTTCACCGGCACTCTGCGCGGCAACCACGCAGGCAGCGGACCGCTTGGCAAAATCGCTGGGTAATTCACCGCTAGTACGGCGCAAGTACTCAGCTGCAAGCTCCGGGTACTCCGCCTTATAATCCGCAAACAACTGATTCCAGGTCTGCTCACTGGCCCCACCAGAGTCGGCGGCGTTCCAGCCTGCATAGATATCTTCTGGAACGTGGAATGGTTCATGCTGCCAGCCGATGGTCTCACGGACCGCTGCAATTTCATCAGAGCCAAGCGGTGAACCGTGCGTAGAGGCAGTGCCTTGTTTGTTCGGCGAGCCTTTACCAATCACGGTTTTGCAGCAAATCAGGCTGGGTTTACTGGTCTCAGCCTGCGCATTCTCAATGGCGGCCTTGACGGCTTCTGGATCGTGGCCATCAACATCTGGCACAACATGCCAACCATACGCTTCAAAACGCATTGGCGTATTGTCGGTAAACCAGCCTTCTACCTCGCCATCAATAGAGATGTTGTTATCGTCGTACAGCGCTATCAGTTTGCCCAAACCTTGAGTGCCGGCCAGAGATGACGCCTCGTGAGAGACACCTTCCATTAGGCAGCCATCGCCCAGGAACACATAAGTGTGGTGATCCACAATCTTCAATGCACCCCGGTTGAATTGGGCCGCCAGCACTTTTTCGGCCAGCGCCATACCAACCGCATTTGCCAGACCCTGACCCAATGGCCCGGTAGTGGTCTCAACACCGGGTGCGTAGCCATATTCAGGGTGGCCCGGAGTTTTGGAACCCAGCTGGCGGAAATTGCGAATTTCATCAATTGGCAACTCGTAGCCACTGAGATGCAGCAGCGAATACAGCAACATCGAACCGTGACCATTCGACAACACAAATCGATCGCGGTTTGACCAGTTCGGGTTGGCAGGATTGTGCTTCAGAAAGTCATTCCACAGCACTTCCGCGATATCAGCCATACCCATAGGAGCACCGGGATGACCGGAATTGGCCTGCTGAACAGCGTCCATACTGAGGGCGCGAATGGCATTAGCTAAATCTGTGCGGGTGGGCATAGGTGGTGGTCTCTGGGGGCAGCTTTGAAGGCGCGCTATTGTCCCTCAGCAGCCCTCCACGGGCAACCGCTCATCGGATAAGCGATGTAATTACTTGGCTCTATATCAATATATTTTGATATAGATGGCAGTCGCACGTATACTTCGGTTCGTTTTCAGATTGAGTAGAGCGTCAAGCCGCTAGAAATGGCCGCCACACACACCCAAAACACGCCATTGCACAACAGTGCTCCGGCCTCAAGTGCCACGCTGGCCGCTTTTAACAAGGCGGCTGGAGATCAGTTGCGACTGGAAATTTTACGAGTGCTGCACAGAGACAGTTATGGCGTGCTGGAATTGGCCAGTATTTTTGATATGCGCCAGTCAGGCATGAGCCATCATCTCAAAGTTCTCGCCAACGCCGGCCTTGTCAGCCGCCGCCGTGAGGGCAACAGCATTTTTTACAGCCGCGCTCACCAGGCCCCGGTTGATGCACTCGGAGACTTGCAACAGCACTTATTGCAATTGACCGACGAACTGGTATTGCCAGGTGATATAGCGCAGCGTCTGGTAGAAATTAAGGAACAAAGAGCTTCGCATTCGCGATCATTTTTTGAGCAACATGCCGGTGAATTCAGCCGTCATCAGGAGCAGATTTCAGAGTTTTCAGTGTACGCGGCCCCGGTGGCGCATTTACTGGACTCATTGCCGGAACAACAGCGCCGCAGTGTGTTGGAAATTGGGCCTGGCACGGGGCAATTTCTGGGCGAGTTAACGCAGCGATTTAACACCGTTTTCGCGCTGGATAATTCGCGCGAAATGCTGGATGCGGCACGTGCGAACAGTCAGCAAAACCCGCAAATAGACAACTCCATCATCGAATTCATTCACGGCGATACTTCAATAGCGCGGCAACGTGGACTGCGCGTGGACACTGTGGTTGTGAACATGGTGTTACACCATCTCGCATCACCCGCTGAGCTGTTGCGCGACATCAATGATCTGTTAAATGACAATGGTCAATTGATCATCGCCGAGCTTTGTGCGCATGACCAGGATTGGGTGCGCGACTCCTGTGGTGATTTGTGGTTGGGTATCGCGCCTGAATCACTGAGTGATTGGACCAGCCAGCATCAGCTGAACGAGATTGGCAGTGGCCAATACCTGAGCTTGCGCAACGGCTTTCAACTGCAAATTCGACAATTTTCTAAAACCATTTCATCAACCCGGCAGTAATTTAAACGCCTTAAACAAAAGGACTCCCAATGAGCGAATATTCTTTATTTACCTCGGAATCAGTTTCCGAAGGACATCCCGACAAAGTATCCGATCAGGTATCGGACGCCATACTTGATGCCATCATCGCAGAAGACCCTAACGCGAGGGTTGCGGTTGAGACGATGGTTAAAACCGGCATGGTTATAGTGGCTGGCGAAGTACGAACCTCTGCGTGGGTAGACATCGAGGAGATTGCCCGTGGCGTAATTCGCGACATCGGCTACAACAGCTCAGAGATGGGCTTTGACTGGGAATCATGCGCGGTATTGAACGCGATTGGCAAGCAGTCAGCTGACATTGCAATGGGCGTTGACGAAGGCGAGGAGAAAGATCTCGGCGCTGGCGACCAGGGCTTGATGTTTGGCTACGCCACCAGTGAAACTGATGTATTGATGCCTGCGCCCATCACGTATGCACACAGACTGGTGGAACAGCAATCCATTATCCGCAAAGCCGGCTCGCACAATTGGTTGCGCCCGGACGCCAAGAGTCAGGTCACTTTCCGTTATGGCGCCGATGGCAAGCCAGCAGGTATTGACGCGGTTGTGTTATCAACCCAGCACAGTGCTTCGATCAGCCTTGAAGATCTTCGCGAATCGGTCATGCAAGACATCATCAAGCCGGTATTGCCGGAAGAGTGGTTAAGTGCCGACACTAAATACTTCATCAATCCAACCGGTAACTTCGTTATTGGTGGTCCAGTTGGTGACTGTGGTCTGACCGGTCGCAAAATTATCGTAGACACCTACGGTGGCATGGCCAGGCATGGCGGTGGTGCATTTTCAGGCAAAGACCCGTCAAAGGTTGACCGTTCTGCCGCATATGCCGGTCGTTATGTTGCCAAGAATATTGTAGCTGCCGGCCTGGCTGATCGCTGTGAAATTCAAGTGTCTTACGCTATTGGCGTATCTGAACCTACGTCAATCAGCATGAATACCTTTGGCACAGGCAAGCTGAGTGATGACAACATCATTGACCTGGTGCGCGAGCACTTTGACCTGACACCGGGTGGTCTTATCAAGATGCTTGACCTTAAGCGTCCGATCTATCAAAAGACCGCTGCCTATGGCCACTTCGGCAGAACCGAAGACAGCTTCACCTGGGAGAAGACTGACAAAGCAGATGCCCTTAAAGCCGCACTCTAATACTTACTTATTAACCTACTGGAATAGACAATGAACGCTAACGAGCAAATTACTGACACAGACTACAAAGTCGCTGATATGAGCCTTGCCGATTTTGGCCGTAGAGAAATCGCCATCGCCGAATCGGAAATGCCTGCGTTGATGGCCTTACGCAAAAAGTACAAAGCCGAGCAACCTCTTGCGGGTGCGAACATCATCGGTTGCATTCACATGACCATTCAGACGGCTGTGCTGATTGAAACCCTGCGCGAGCTGGGCGCCGATGTGCGTTGGTCTTCGTGCAATATTTTTTCAACTCAGGATCACGCGGCGGCTGCCATGGCAGCGGTTGGGGTTCCAGTGTACGCCTGGAAGGGTCAAACTCTGGAAGAAGGCGACTGGTGCATTGAGCAAACCATTCTTAAAGATGGCAAGCCCTGGGACGCCAACATGTTGCTGGACGATGGTGGCGATTTAACGGCAATGGTTCATGACAAGTATCCCGAAATGCTGGCCAACATTCACGGCTTAACGGAAGAAACCACAACCGGTGTGCACCGTTTACTGGAAATGCTGGAAGAAGGCAGTTTGAAAGTGCCCGCCATTAACGTAAATGATTCGGTCACTAAATCCAAGAATGACAACAAATATGGCTGCCGACACAGCCTCAACGATGCCATCAAGCGCGGCACAGACCACTTGTTAGCCGGAAAGCGCGCACTGGTAATTGGCTACGGCGACGTTGGTAAGGGTTCTGCGCAAAGCTTACGTCAGGAAGGCATGATTGTTCGGGTTTCAGAGATCGATCCGATCTGCGCTATGCAAGCCTGCATGGACGGCTATGAAGTTGCGTCACCGTATGTTGACGGCATTAATGACGGCAGTCTCGGCTGCATCGACACCCATCTTCTTGGCCAAACAGATTTGATTGTGACAACAACAGGCAATACCAATGTCTGCGATGCAAACATGCTGCAAAGTGTTAAGAAAGGTGCGGTGATATGCAATATCGGTCACTTTGACAATGAAATTGACACCCAGTACATGCGCGACAACTGGGCCTGGCAGGAAGTGAAACCGCAGGTGCACAAGATCTATCGCAGCGCCAAGCCCGAAGCGGATGTAGACCTGCAAGATGACGATTACCTGCTGCTGCTGGCCGAAGGCCGCCTGGTGAACCTGGGCAACGCAACAGGCCATCCTTCGAGAATTATGGATGGCTCGTTTGCCAACCAGGTGTTAGCGCAGATGTACCTGTATGAAAGGAAGTTTGCCGACCTTAGCGAAAGTAGTCGCACAGATGCGATCAGCGTAGTGGTATTGCCCAAGAAGCTTGATGAGGAAGTAGCCGGTTACATGGTTAAGGGCTTCAGTGGCGTAATTACACGCATGACCGAAGATCAGGCCAATTACATCAACGTAGACGTAGACGGCCCTTACAAGGTGGAAAGCTACAAGTACTAAGCAGCTCTAGTACTGAAACTCACAAGGAAGAGGCAGTAGTGTATGACAGCAGCAATCACTGACAAGCGACTGAGTTTTGAGTTTTTCCCGACAAAAACCGAGCAGGGCTTGAACAAACTCAGAGGTGTGTGGGAAGAACTTGGCAAGCTCAATCCTGAGTTCTTCTCTATCACCTACGGTGCCGGTGGCAGCACCCGGGAAACCACCTTTGATATTGTCAGTGAGTTTTGCCACGGCGCCGCAGATGTGGCGCCACACCTTTCCTTCGGCGGCGATAAAGAGGAAGCCATGCTGGCATTTCTTCAGCAATACGCCGACCTTGGTATAAAACGTATCGTGGCCTTGCGCGGCGATACTCCTTCTGGAATAGGCACATCAAAACAATTGGTGCACGCCAATGAGCTAGTAAGCTTCATCCGAAAGCATTTTGATACACAGTTTGAAATTGAAGTTGCTGCTTATCCCGAAGTGCATCCAGAGTCCAATTCCTACCACGACGATGTGCATTATTTGAAGGGTAAAATAGACGCTGGAGCCAGCGCGGCCATTACCCAGCTCTTTTACAACCCCGATGCCTACTTCTATTATGTGGAGGAATGTCAGCGGCAGGGAATGGACGCGCCAATCTACCCCGGCATTATGCCGATCACCAACTTCAAGAACATCAGCAGGTTCGCCACAAAAAGTGGCTTCGACGTGCCGCGCTGGATGCGTCAGCGTTTTGAGCCGATTCAGGACAATCTGCAGGCCACTACCAAACTGGGCATTGAAACTGTCAGCCGACTCTGCGAGCAATTACTTCAGGGCGGAGCACCTGGTATTCATTTCTACACGATGAATACGACCGAGCCCACCACGGAAATATGCAGTAACCTCGGCTGGACGGCAAGCTAGCGTTAGCATGCGCATTAGCCGCTTATTCAGCACTTTGCCTATTGAGCGAGGCGGCGCACTGCCCAGCTTACACGCGCTAGAAGAACAATCAGCGCATTATCTTTTGAATGTGCTGCGGCACAAGACCGGCGACCAGGTTATTATCTTCGACGGCAGGGGCGGAGAATTCCTGGCTTGCATACGCACACTGAATCGCAAGCTTGCCGAAGTTGAGCTGCTGACGTTTGAGGCGGATGATCGTGCCTCACCAATTAACATGCACATGGCTTTTGCGGCGTTGCGTGGCGATCGCATGGACTATGCGCTGCAGAAATGCTGTGAACTGGGTGTAAGCGAAGTAACACCTTTGCTCAGTCAACGCTCCGAGTTCAAAATCGTTAAAGACAAGCTGGCCAGGCGAATGCAGCATTGGCAAGGCGTGCTTCGCTCTGCCTGCGAGCAATGCGGTCTAAACCGCGTTCCGCACATTAACCCACCGGTGAAACTTGCAGACTGGCTGCCCAATGTTGCTGGGCAAAGCCATAAGCTGCTGCTACATCCCGATGGTGAACCGTTGCTTGTTGAAAATTTGTTGCCGGGCAAGTCGTCAAACAGCTGGGTGCTAGCAAGCGGCCCCGAAGGTGGCTTCGATGACAATGAGCTTGCGCAGTTTAAGGCTTACGGTTTTGTGCTGTGCAGCTTTGGACCAAGAATTATTCGCGCAGAAACCGCACCTGTGGCGCTGCTCAGCGTTCTTCAATATTCAATTGGGGATTTGACCAGTCGCTAAAGCAGGCCAGCAGAAGGCTTAGGCGTCTAAATCTAACACGCAGTTTTCTATAAAGTTCAGATCAGGGATGCTGGCTGTTTCGCCGTTGGCTGAAACGACCATAAGTTCCGCCGGTCCCTTTTTGTCCTGCGAACTTTCACCGGTGATTTCATCAGGTGTTAAGCGCATCAACCGTGGCGCGCCTTGTGTCAGTACCGCAAGAAACGGCAGCTTTTCCGGATTGCTGATACCGTTTAACACAGCAATGTTCTGCCGCCTGCCGTCCGCCTGGAACGGCTCTTCATTGAGCGCCTCAAACGAGACCATAGGTACTCGTTGTCCGCGCCACTCCAAATGGCCGAGAAACCAGGTAGGCATATCATCTGGCTGGTTTGGTGCTCTATGGTGAATTATTTCAGCCACTGTAACGTTGGGTAACAATAAATACCGCTTGGTAACCGGCATTAAAAAGGTCACCAGTTCCGCTGGTAGCGCATCCACTTGTAAGGCTTGCTTCATAATGATCTGGCCTATGCGTGGCTAATTTTCTCAAGGCGCTCTGCACCCACCAGCTCGGTAATCGCGTGCAGCAATTCCATCTCCTGATAAGGCTTACCCAGATAGTTGTTAACGCCAATCGAAAATGCTCGCTCACGGTGCTTGTCCCCGGTGCGCGAGGTAATCATGATGATTGGCAGGTTTTTCAGTTGGCTGTGATGGCGCACCTGGTTAGCGACTTCGAAGCCGTCCATACGTGGCATCTCTATGTCCAGCAACATCACATCTGGAATACGATCCTGCAGCAGAGCCATAGCTTCAACACCATCACGTGCCACTACCACTTCCATACCCTGGCGCTCAAGGAAGCGTGAGGTAACTTTACGCACGGTCACCGAATCATCCACCACCATAACAACCACATTGTCAGCGTCAGCTTCAATTTGCTCGTTTTGTTCCAGCGCGAACGCAGGGTCTGGCCCGCGCAGAGCTTGCGTAGCATTCTGACGAATCACCGCCAGCAGATCCAGAATCACGACCACGCGGCCGTCACCCAGCACGGTTGCACCGGATACGCCGTGCACCATGCCAAACTGCGGGCCCAATGCTTTCACTACAACTTCCCGGCTACCGTGCACACCGTCTACCTGAATCGCAACCGCGTGCTCGCCAGCGCGCACCAATACCACCGGCAATGGTGAGCTATGAGCGTGAACATTCGCCTTGGCTTCAAGGCCAAGCAGGCTGCCAAGATAGCGTAGATCGTAGGGCTGACCCGCGTATTCAAACCGCGGTGAGTCGGGCTGATAATAGGCCTCTAGTTCAAATGGACTGACGCGCACAATACCTTCAATACTGTTGAGCGGAATGGCGTACATATCGCTGCCAACAGACACTGTCAGAGCCCGGTTGACCGATACAGTAAACGGCAAGCGCACAACAAACTTTGTGCCCAGACCGCGCCTGGACTGAATATCCATGGTACCGCCCAGCTGTTTTATCTCGGAACTGACCACATCAAGACCAACACCACGGCCCGATATTTGCGTGAGCTCGGCTGCCGTGCTTACCCCTGTTTCCAGAATGAATTGCAGAATCTCGTGTTCACTAAGATCCGCATCTGCACTCATCAAGCCAGCTTCGATGGCTTTGTCTCGTACCCGGGATACATCAATACCGGCGCCGTCATCTTCCAGAATGATGACAACCTCATTGCCTTCGCGCATTAAGCCAAGGCTTACGTGACCAACCTCATCCTTATCGTAGTCCAGCCGCACACCTGCCGGTTCAATTCCATGATCAACTGCGTTTCGCAGCATATGCTCCAGGGGTGGCAGCATTCGCTCAAGAACACTGCGATCCATTTCACCTTCAATGTTCAGCAGTTCAAACTCAACCTGCTTACCCAGTTCATTGCTCACCTGGCGCACAATTCTTCGCAGCCGCGGTACCAGGCGTGAGAATGGCACCATTCGTGACTGCATCAAACCTTCTTGCAAATCGGTGTTGATGCGCGATTGCTGCAGCAGCAGGGTTTCCATGTCGCGCGCTTTTTCGCTCATCGTGCTCTTCAAGTCGAGCAAGTCCGAGGCAGATTCCATTAGGGAGCGAGACAGTGTTTGCAGTTGCGAATAGCGGTCCATTTCAAGCGGGTCAAAGCTATCAAGACCTTCCTGCTCTACCTGTTCCTGGCGAAACAGAATTTGCGCTTCGGTTTCCATTTCCAGACGGCGCAGCTTATCTTGCAGGCGCTCAACCGTTCCTTCCATTTCTTCAAGTGAAAAGCCGAATTCAGATACCTGTTCTTCAGCACGTGCTCGCGAAATACTGGTCTCGCCCGCGAGATTGACCAGATTTTCCAATAGCTGGCTGGGCACCCTGACCACTTCTTGCGTGGTGCGCCGTGCACTGTCGGCCTTTGCCGCCAGTTCGCTCTTGCCAACCACGGCTGGCCCGCCTGCAGCGGACCGGTCCAGCCGTACAACGTTGTCAGCGCTTGGCGTCTCTGCAGTAACTTCAACAAAGGCTTCTGCCGTGTCGCTGTCGGCCGCGTCGGGTTCATCAGCATCAATAACTTCGAACTGGCCTTCTAATACAGGGTCAGTTTCAGTCGAATCATTACTTGCCACAGCCATGGAATCCATGACAGCAACTTGCTCTTCCTCGGCTTCACTGGCCAGGGAGGGATCACGCAGCAAGTCTACCTGGCGCGTAATCTTGTCAACATAGACTTGCAGCTCAGCAAAAAATTCAGGGGTATAACTGGAACCGGATTGCTCCACGCGTTCAACGTACGATTCGCAATCGTGGGCCAAATCGCCCAGCATGGTCACGTCTGCCAGTCTGGCCCCGCCCTTCAAAGTGTGCAATGCACGTTGCAACTCATCAACGTAGCGTGTTGCGGCAGGCTCATCTTTCCAGTCGTGTACCGTTTCATCGATATCTTCCAGCAGATCTACTGCCTCTTCTGTGAAGATCTCCAGTATTTCATTATCGACAGCGGCTTCAGCTGTCTGCTCGGCGATAGATGCCGGCGTAATAAGCTGTTCAGTCTCGATCGGTTGGCTATAGGTGACAGCCTGGACGACAAAGTCGGGCTCAGCTTCCGGTTCACTGATGTCCACTGCTTCTGCTTCTGCTTCTGCTTCTGCTTCTGCTTCTGCTTCTGCTTCTGCTTCCTCAATTATTACTGCAGATTCGCTAACGGCTAGCTCTTCATTCTGTTCAGATGCTTCCAGCTCTGCTTGCTGGTCTGGCGTTAAATCTGCAACGGGCTTTTCCGTCGCTGAGTCTGCGTCCTGCTCAGGCTCACTAAACTCTGCGTTGGCTGCGCCGCCGTCAAACGCCTGCATTAACGAGTCTATATTCTCGTCTGTGTTGTCGTCAGCCTGCTCAACGTCATTACCATCAATCGCCTCGGCCTGAGCAGCGTTCTGATCAGTAGCCTCTGTAGCTTCTGGCGCCTCTGCTTCAGCGCCGATCTGGTAATCTTCTTCGTTGTCAGCATGGGTAGGCATTGGTGCTGCGTTACTGGCCAGCAGCCCAGTCGCCGCCATAAACACGGAACGGCTGGATTTCTCCTGTTTGCGTTCTGAATCGTTGCTGAGCGGCGCATTTGCACTGAAAAACTGCTGGGCCATGCCTTCCGGTGTGTCCGGCGTACCTGGCTCAAACTTGTCTTTCATCCAGCGCGAGATGAGCAGCTCGGTGTCTTTACTGGAGCTCGCTATCAATGCATCCGCTTCGCGTTCCGCTTCATCAACGGCTTGCTCACGGGCTTTCAGTTCTGTTTCGTATTCTGCTAGCTCAAATCGCGCTAGCGCAATACTGGCCTTCTCGAACTCGGCCTGACTGGCCAGCTCTTCGCCGCTGGACAAGCAGTCTATGGCAGCGGCAAAGCCTTCCTGGCTGGCATCAGCAAGCTCCAGAAAGCTCTCCGGTAACCAATCCAGTGTGGCGGCTTGCTCATAGGCATCGGCTGAGGTGAAAGCCAGAGTCTCCAATTCCGCTTGCTGCTGTTGTCTGGCCTGCTCGCCCAATGCTCGCTGATGACGTGCTATTCGCAACATTGCATCATCGGCAGAACGCCCCGCTTTGGCTTCCTGAAGCAAACTCGCGCACGCAGACACGCTGGCCATCAAATCGGTCATAAATTCTGCGAATGGCTTGATCTCTTCAGCATCAGCCTCCGCCTCAACATTATCCAGCTGTGCCCGGCAATGTTCTAATTCAGCGCAGAGCTCCAAACCTGCTTCAATATTTTCCTCAGAGGTTTCCGGCAGCATAGCAAGGTCTGAGCGCACCAGTACGGCAACATCATCTATCAAACCACGCGCATCTTCGTTAACCGGGCGACGCAATTGGTGCAGCTGCAAAACATAGGATTCCAGTGGACCTACATAACTAGCAATGTGATCAAAACCCGCTATCTGTGCGCTGCCCTTCAAAGTATGTAAAGCACGATGCAGTCCATCCGACACATTGCTATCGCCATTTTTTGCATCGTTAATGAAACGCTGAATCTGCTCGATATGAGCGGCGGCTTCTGCGCTAAAGATGTTTTGCAGCGCCAACTCATCTTCCTGATCACTTTGCTCCGCCGATTTTTCGGCCTCGCTTTGCATTGCTGCTAGCGCGCTGGGTTCATCCATCATCGCCGTGACCGACGCCAGCATTTCATCTGCGAACTCAGAATCGGCGTCGCTGTCATCTTCAAAGGCCGCTTCAAGCCCAGGCGTTGATTCGCCAGGAGCAGTTCCTTTACTGATTTGTTCAATCGACACTATGTCGCTTTGGCCAGTACTGATTGCATCCGCCAGTTCGCTCAATCTGGCCGCTTCAGCACTGGCTGAATATCCGCCGGTAATAAAGTCGTTCAGCATCGCTGGTATCAGTAAGCGAACCTGCCTGGTCAATTCCTGATGCGCGGGTGTCAGCGTTTGTGAACCATCAACCACCCGGTTCAACATGTTTTCAACGCTCCAGGCTAATTCGCCTGTGTCATTAGCGCCAACCATACGACCGCTGCCTTTGAGCGTATGGAAACCGCGCCGGACAATTTGCAAAGAGTCAGCATCGCTCATGCGATCAAGATGTTGATCCAGCTCCAGTAACACTTCATCGGTTTCTTCAGAGAATATCTCAATGATCTCGTCATCAAGTTCCTCATTCTGTTCGTTGCTGCTTGCCGCGGCAGATACCGGTTCATTACTGGCATCCAATACGGTGGTCTGTTCTACTGCTGCAGCTGGAACCACGTCCGATGGATCAGCCGAAGCTTGTTCAAGCACTGCAGCGCTATCATCAAGAGCGGGCTCATCCGCCGCCTGCATGTCGTCTTTTAAGCGCGCTGCAGCGTACTGGTCGAATTCATCGTCGAACACCATGAATTCTGAAATATCGAGATTGTCGTCTTCGCCCGTATCAGACTGCACATACAGCTCAGGCCGGCGTTGCCATTTATCAAGATCACTAATCGGAAAGCCAAGCGCGGCAACACTCTCTATGGCCACATCAAGAATCATGTCGCTTTCGGTCAGCGTGTCTTCAACCAGGCGTTCCAGATAATAATCAACGCTTGTGAGTGCGTCAGCCAGAGTATCCAGCATTTGCCATTCCGGCACCCGTTTGCCCATCAACAAGTGATCGCATATATACCACTCGCAACTCGCCAAAATCTGTGCGGCTCGTTCCAGCGGTAAAATCATCAGACCGCCACGAACTTCACTCAATAGAGCAGGTACGCCGCTCAAACGTTGATGATCCCACTGATGCGCAATGAACTCGATTACGGCTTCCTTTGCCTGATCGATGCCATATCGGGCTTCATGAACAACCGACTGGAAAGCGGCTGCTAACTGCCTGTCTTTCTCAGTGGTTTGACTGGCAGACTCAATGCTTTCCTGTTCAACAGTTTCCTTCAGTACGGCTTCAACGCTGATAATGTTCTCAGCAATTTCCATCAAGGCTTCTTGGCTTGGCTCTTTTTGCCCACTGATCATACGCTCAATGGCTTCAGCCTGGCGCCGCACCGTACGCAAGGCATCACCCAGGCCCAGCACCATCATCGTATTAATAACACGAGTGAAAACCGGCAGGGCGGGTTCAAGCTCGACTTCATCACGATCGCGGTTACGAACGTACAGGTCAATATAATCTTTAATGCTGCTCAGCTCTTCCAGCAAGGCGTCGACAACCGATTGCAAAGTAGCGCTATCCGGCCCCATTGCTTCAAGCTCACTGGGCGTTTTGAGCTCTTCATCCCACTGCTTTTGCAGATCTGTGACCAGCGCTTGCTCAGTCTTGACCGTTTTAAGCAAGGTTTTAATCGATGTTTGCAAGGAATCGGCGGCGGGCTCTTTCAGTGAATCAGGGCCACCCGCGGCAATGTTAATGAGCATCTTATCCTGCTCAAGCAGCAGATCCGCAACTTCATTGCTGATGACCAGACTGCCTTCTTCCAACACTTCAAATAAGCCAAGCGCGGTTCGCCAGAAGTATTCCTGTGTGGTGTTCTGACTGATCTTGTGAATGCGCTGACCGATTTGCGCCAGATACCGGAGGTTTTTATCTATGTCTTTGTCACGCGCAATATTCAGCACTGCCACACGAAACATTTTGCGCAGCTTAAGCATCAAGTCATCAAAATCTTCGCGCGAGACACGACTGGAAAATGCTGCAGAAAAGTCAACAGGTTTACGGGCCAGTGTTGGCTCAGCACCACGTACTGCTTTTAACTCGTTAATGATTGGCTGCAAGGCGTTTGGCGCGATATCGGCCTTGACCTTTTTAACCCGTTCCAGCAATCCTGGCAATTGCAACAGCGCCGTCATCAGAATTTCCAGTGCGGCATATTCGTCAGGTGTGGAACGATTGACCAGTGCCTGAGCAACAGCCTCTATCTCTTCGGCCAGAGTCACCAGATTGTTCAACTGCACCATGCGTAAGGTGCCATTGATCTGGTGAGCATGGGTCAGCGTGAAACGCAGTTTGCTGAAATCTTCGGTGTCTTGACTATACGCTTCGAGAGCCTGGCGTGCTTGCTTGATGGTATCGTCAAGCTCGCTATTCACCCATTCAAATGCAACATAATCCAGCTGTTGTTCCGCCATTGGATTGTGCCTGTCGGCGCCTCTTATAAGGATTTACAGTTCTATGTGTTTTGAGCGCCGTACTCAGGCGGCACTCACAACATCGTCGCTATCGTCCTTGCTGCCTATTTCCAGGAAAGATTCCATTCCCTCCAGCTGGTCTGTCTGGTCTACTTCAGGTTCATCAGATGGTAGCTTGAAGCCTTCTACCGACTGCCTCAAGTCGTACGCCATGGCGGCCAGATCACCAATCGAATCAGCACTCGACTTGGTACCCTCGGATGTTTGGCTGGCAATCTCCTGCACCACACCCATGGTGTTGGAAATGTTGCCCGCGGTCATCGCCTGTTGGCGCGCTGCGTTGGAGATGTTCTGAATCAGTTCCGCCAGGTTGGTTGATACGTTTTCAATTTCTTCCAGTGCCACACCCGCGTCTTGTGCAAGTCTTGCACCACGTACCACTTCAGTGGTGGTTTGCTCCATCGAGATAACCGCTTCGTTAGTGTCTGATTGAATGGTTTTCACCAAAGCCTCAATTTGCTTGGTCGCCGCACCAGATCGTTCCGCCAGTCGCTGTACTTCGTCAGCAACCACCGCGAAGCCTCGACCTGCGTCACCGGCCATAGAGGCCTGGATGGCTGCATTCAAGGCCAGAATGTTGGTTTGGTCGGCGATGTCGTTAATCAAGGATACGATGTCACCAATCTCCTGCGAGCTCTCACCAAGACGTTTGATTCGTTTTGACGTGTCCTGAATTTGCTCGCGAATATTGTCCATGCCGGTAATCGTATTTCGCACCAGCTGGCCGCCTGAGTTCGCAATTTCCACTGAGCGTTCCGCAACATTGGCTGACTCACCCGCGTTGGAAGAGACCTGATCAATGGTTTTCGCCATTTCATTAATTGCCGTAGACGCGCCAGAGATTTCCATCGCCTGTTTTTCCGACGCTTGCGCAAGACCCAACGCATTTCTCTGGTTCTGTTCGGCTGATGACGAGACCGACACTGCCGTGTCGTTTATTTTCGATACTAACTCACGTAATTGACCAATGGCGTAGTTAACCGAGTCGGCAATTGCACCGGTGAAGTCTTCTGTTACCGTGGCATTTGTTGTTAAGTCACCATCGGCCAGGTCGCCGATTTCGTCCAACAAGCGCAAAATTGCCTGTTGGTTCTGATCGTTGGTTTGAGCTGTGTGGGCCAGTCGACGGCGCGTATTGCGCAGCAACAAATAACCAACAGCCGCCAGTGACAACAACATGACCGCACCCGCTGCCAAGGTCCACTGTGGCGTAAACTGACGCCGTGAACTCAAACCGCCAATCGCTTCAGACAAGGAGCTGGTGTCAGTCATCAATTCTGGCGCACCGTTAGCAATGACATCCGCCGCTTCCCGTGCTTCCAGCAAATCAGGAGATGCCTGGAAAATTTCATCCACCGAGCCACTAACAAATTCAAACAGTTTGGAAATTTCGACCAGGCTGGCTCGCGCATCCGCGTCTGTTACTCGGCTAATACGCATAGCCGCGTTGCGATTCAACATGCCGTCCAATACGCTACCGAACAAGCTGGCGTCCAGGTTGAACTGGTCAGCAGCCTGATCGGCGCCGTCGCCACCTTCAAGCATCTTGTCTACGTTGCGCGCTATGCGCTCTGCCAGCCAGGATTGTCTTTGTGCAACCGCCACCTGATCTGAAGGTGCGCTGCTTTCCAGCAGAATTTCCACAACATTGTTGTATTCCTGCTGAAGTTCCGGAATGGAATCGTTCAGAGTTTTGGCAACTTCGTGCAAAAACAGAATTCGATCGCGGTTGGCGTACATTGTGCCTACCGCGGCTTTGACCGGAGACCATTCAGAGCTTAGCGCGCTGAGCTCATCCGTCAGCATTGATTTTGGCGAAGGCAGTGAGTCACCACCTTCAGTCAAGCTACCCAGGTTTTGGTCAAACTCACCAGCTGACTCATTCAGCATATCGAACGCTTCACCATCACCGGCAATTGCCAGGCGCGCGCTGGACGACACCTGCTGGGCCAGTACTCTTAATTCAGCCGTAATCTCCTGATAGCGCGCATCATATCCGGCATCACGATTAGCAACGAACATGCTCCATGCGGCAAATGCGGCGGCTGCAATAAATATCAGGCCAATGAGAAAAATGGGTCCGTTACCAGGGTCGACGCCTCGGTTCAGATCTTTGCTGCTCATACACTGGGCTCCCAGGTCTTAATCTTGAAAAATGTCATAATGTTTTACTGCGCCGCCGCATTAAAAAACTGCGGGTCTTTCACCAACTCCTGCAAGCTGAACACAGTCCAGCTCTGCTTATCATTGTGATACTTACCACGAAGATAGGTCGCAAATGGCGCCAACTCTTCTTCAACGTCATCATTGGCGCTGTAATTTTC
Source organism: uncultured Pseudomonadales bacterium (assembly GCA_964352475.1). GTDB lineage: Bacteria > Pseudomonadota > Gammaproteobacteria > Pseudomonadales > JAUIET01 > JAUIET01. Next base: position 97,361 of record CAYGSL010000004.1, read on the forward strand.
GATCGCAAAGTGCTGCATGCCATACACTTCATTAACCAGTACACCGGAATAGAAATCACCCATGTCCAGAGCTAGCACCCGCTGTTTCTTTCTATTGCTGCCCAACTGACCGCCAAAAAAAGCTTCCAGATCAATCAATGGAAGCAGTCGGCCGCGCACATTGGCAACGCCACGAACCCACGGCTTAACCCCAGGAATACGAGTGGCACTGGGCCGCTCTAGCAACTCGGCAACCTCGGTCATGGGTACCACGAAGCGCTTACCGCATAAATTGAAGCCAATACCACTCCACATGGTTTTCGCGTCAATTTGTTGTGGTAAGCCGCGCTGTCCTGAAGTACTGCTTGCCGCAATTGTTGCCAGAACACCATAAGGATCGTCAGCCGTTTCCATGTATTGTTATTCAGGCAATCAGTGAGTTAATTGTTCGCAGTAATATCTTTTGGTCGACCGGCTTGGTTAAAAATGCGCTCGCACCCTGACGCTCGCCCCAGACACGATCTGTTTCCTGGTTCTTTGTTGTCACAATGACAACGGGTATGTTGGTTGTTCGGCTGTCTTTATTGAGCTGACGGGTGGCCTGGAAGCCATTTATCCCGGGCATAACGATGTCCATCAATACCAGGTCCGGGTGCTCGGCGCGGGCAATGTCCACGCCCTTTTCACCGTTTTCGGCCGTCAGTACGTCAAAGCCCGCTTTGTTCAGCCAACTCGACATGCGAAATGTCTCGGTGGGAGAGTCATCAACGATGAGAACGCGTGCCATATAAGCGTGTTTCCCTAACTTGCTTCTTTGAGTTCAACCTGGGCTTCAATAGCGCCCAGCAATTCGTTTTTACTAAATGGTTTGGTCAAATATTGATCAGAGCCAACAATGCGACCTTTCGCTTTATCAAACAAGCCATCCTTACTCGACAACATAATCACTGGTGTCGACTTAAACTCGCTGTTGTTTTTTACCAGCGCGCAGGTCTGATAGCCGTCCAGTCTGGGCATCATGATGTCAACAAAAATCAGGTCCGGGCGGTTGTCGGCAATTTTGGCCAGCGCGTCGAAACCATCGATAGCCGTAATTACCGTGCAACCCTCTTTTTGCAGCAAGGTTTCGGCTGTTCGCCGAATGGTTTTGCTGTCATCAATGACCATAATTTTTAGCTTATCAAGATTTGCTGCCATATTTTCGCCTGCATCGCACCTGGGTTGTGCTGCTGTGTTGTCCTAGTTAGCACGCTTTATCAGAATAACTGCCGCCTGGCAGCGTATATTGTGCTAATTTCTCCACAAATTAATAGCCCACAAATGTACATAAATAAAGCTAATTCGCGTTATAAGCCTTATAAAAGCTACTCAGCACACACTTTATTCTGAAAAACCAATTTAAGGAAAACCAATGTCAGTAAAACTTGGTGTAGTCATGGACCCAATTGAGGCCATCAACTACAAGAAAGACAGTACGCTTGCCATGCTTTGGGCTGCTCAAGACAGGGGCTGGAACCTGTACTACATGGAGCAACACGATTTGTATATTACAGGAGGAAAGCCTCGCGCGTCGATGCGAAAACTCACTGTTTTTAAAGACCCTGAAAAGTGGTTTGAACTAGGCGCTGCTGAAGATTCAAACCTGGGCAGTCTGGACATTATCCTGATGCGCAAGGACCCGCCATTCGATAATGAATTTGTGTACTCTACCTACATCCTTGAAGCCGCTGAGCGCGCTGGCACTTTCGTGGTTAACCCGCCTCAGGCGCTACGCGATTGCAACGAGAAAATCACCGCAAGCTGGTTTCCCGATTGCGCGCCCCCGCACCTGGTAACAGCAGACGATGCTCGCATTCGAGCGTTTCATGCCGAGCACGAGGACGTCATTTTGAAGCCGCTGGATGGTATGGGCGGCAGTTCAATATTCCGCGCCAGGGTCAACGAACCCAATATTGGCGTAATCATCGAAACGCTGACCAATTTTGGCAAAAATACCATTATGGTTCAGAAGTTCATCCCGGAAATAAACAACGGCGACAAGCGAATTTTGATGATTGACGGCGAACCAGTCGACTATTGCCTGGCCCGCCTGGCTGCCAAGGGCGAAACCCGCGCCAATCTGGCGGCCGGTGGGAGTGGCGAAGCACGCCCACTCACGGACAGAGATCGCTGGATTTGTGACAAAGTTAAGCTATTTTTACAAGAGAGGAAGTTATTATTTGTTGGCCTGGACGTGATTGGCGATTACCTGACTGAGGTGAACGTAACCAGCCCAACCTGTATTCGAGAAATTGATGCAGCGTACGGCACTGATATTGGTGGGCAGTTTATAGACTGTATCCACGAGAAATATAAGGCCAGGAAGCGATAACACCGCACAAACGCTCTTTGGGCGCTGAGTGGTGAATGAATGGAACTCTGCACTAGACCCACAAAGAGGCGGTAATGGCTCAGGCCCAAATAGGCAACAATTTTAACTACGTGTCGTTCAACCTCGACCGGCTGGGCACAGCCCTGTCGTTTGCGGTTGCGGCGCACGCTGCGATATTGCTTGGCATTACCTTCACTGCTGAGATCAACAACATTCGTACCCAGCAGCTGGAAATCACCCTGGCCCAGTTTCGCGAGGAAAGTAACGACGACGCTGACTACCTGGCCGATCAAAATCAGCAGGCCAGCGGTACAGAGCTGGAAAAAGCCTTGCTATCGTCGCCTGAGCTTTCTGAGTTCCAGGACGTAGAAGTTAACCAGGTCAGTAAGATGGCCATGCAACAGCGCATGGAAGAATCGAAGGCGAACGATGCCAACACAGTACACACCTTGAATGAATCGAAGGCCAAGGTTCAAATAAGTGATCGCTCCGAGGAAAAACAAAAAGTCGATACGCAAGACATGCTCAGCGAAGATGAGCTGATGGGCGAAATTGCTTCATTAGCTGCGAAGCTGGATCAATACAAAGAAGAGGCGGCCAAGCGACCTCGCGTTCGACGCATCACGTCTGTGTCAACCAAGCGCGCGATGGACGCGCTGTACTTGTTGAAATGGGAGCGTGAGATAGAGCGCACCGGTAATCAATACTATCCGGAAGAGGCGCGCGCAAGAGAATTGTATGGCGACCTGAGCCTGATGGTGACGGTACTGCCAAATGGTGCGGTGTCCAATATTCAGTTACTGCAATCTTCCGGCCACAAGATACTGGATGATGCGGCGATTAATATTGTTGAAAAATCTGCGCCGTTTGAGCCATTCTCGTCAGAGATGTCGCGTGAGATAGACAAGCTGGAAATAGTTCGTACCTGGCATTTCCAGAAAAATCAGCTCGACACGAATGTTCGGAAAATTTCCAAGGCTGAGTAGTAAAAAATCGACCAAACTATCCTTCTCTTTGAAATTGGCACGTAGGTGATAAATCGAGTATTGGCTAGCAGGACTGTGTGAGGGAGGGACCCCGAACACAAGACTACATGGATGTATTCACGTCGTGTCCTGCTAGCCAATACTCGGTTTATCGCCGGACTCGATACTGGATTAATCATCCTCTGCAGGCAGACCGCATTTACTTGTGCCGCCGGACAGCGAATAATGGGCTATGAGCATTCCTGATTTCGACAGTCTAGCCAACCACTTTTTGCTGGCCATGCCTGCCCTGCAAGATTCTATATTTACCCGCAGTCTCACCTTTGTCTTTGAACATTCGGAACAGGGAGCGGCCGGCCTGGTGGTAAACAAACCAATCGGCATGGCCGTGGAAGAAGTGTTTGTGCAATTGGAGTTGCCAGCCGATGGTCGGAAAGCCGCTGATGATGTGCTGGCCGGTGGGCCGGTGTCTCCACACCAGGGCTTCGTTCTGCACCGCGACAATGACTGGGACGAGACATTCCAGGTTGGCGATGTGTGCATCAGTACGTCGCTGGATATATTGCGCTCCTTAGCAGCAGACCAAGGGCCAGATGAAGCATTGATTGTGCTGGGTTATGCAGGCTGGGCGCCTGGCCAACTTGAGGAAGAGCTGGCGCGCAATGCCTGGCTGACCATGGAGGCCGACGCGGCGGTAATGTTTGACACGCCTCTTGAGAAACGCACTGAATTGGCGGCAAAAAACCTTGGCTTCGATTTAAGCATGCTCGGAGTGGACGCTGGTCACGCGTGAGTAGTTCTGACATTCAAGGCACGGTACTGGGCTTCGATTACGGCCTGCGTCAAATTGGCGTTGCGGTGCTGAGCGCGCCAATGAATTTTTCCACTCCGCTTTGCGTGCTGCGCTCTCGCGATGAGAAACCTGACTGGCAAGCGCTGGAAGCGGTCATCAAAGAGTGGCAGCCAACTGTGTGTGTGATTGGCCTGCCCTTAAACATGGATGGCTCGACTGGTGCGCTGGACGCTCGCGTACAGCGTTTTGCTCGCCAACTCGAAGGGCGTTTTGGCACGCAATACGGGTTTAGTACGATGCTTCAAGACGAGCGTTTAAGCAGTCATGAAGCGAAAGAAATGTTGCACGAGCAAGACAGCAGCGGCGACTACGTAAGCAGCCCCGCCGACAGTCTGGCCGCAAAAGTGATACTGGACCGCTGGCGTGCAGCCCAGTAGCTGTTGCTGAGGCGTTAGCGACGCCTTACTTGGGGGCCACCGGAAGGCTGGTCTTGCATGCTAAGACTGCCGCCGCCTGATGGGGAATTACTGGCAATACCCAGGTCGGCTTCGATGTTGGCTGTGGCTCCCCTGCCGCCGGATTTGTCGTCGCCAAGTTTGATCATCAGACGCAAATCATTCGCGGAGTCAGCGTGTGCCAGCGCATCTTCGTAAGTAATCTCACCTGCCGTATACAGCTCATACAAGGCCTGATCGAAGGTTTGCATGCCATGCTCATTGGATTTTTTCATCAACTCTTTAAGCTGGTGCACTTCGCCTTTGCGAATCATGTCCTGCGCGAGTGGCGTGTTCAGTAGTACTTCAACTACAGCGCGGCGACCATTGCCGTCTGCCGTAGCGATAAGCTGTTGGGCAACCATACCTTTAAGGTTAAGTGACAAATCCATCCACAGCTGATTGTGGCGCTCTGGCGGGAAGAAGTGCAGTATTCTATCCAATGCCTGGTTGGCATTGTTGGCGTGCAGTGTGCACAAACACAGGTGGCCTGTCTCGGAAAACGTAATCGCCTGCTCCATAGTCTCCAGTGTGCGCACCTCACCGATCATGATTACGTCTGGCGCCTGGCGCAGCATGTTTTTCAACGCTACCTCAAACGACTCGCAATCAATACCCACTTCGCGCTGGGTGACAATGCACGACGCATGCTGGTGAATGTATTCGATAGGGTCTTCAACACTGATAATGTGGCCGGTGGAATTTCGGTTGCGATGACCGATCATGGCGGCCAACGAAGTTGACTTACCGGTACCGGTCGCACCGACGAATACAATCAGACCGCGCTTGGTCATTGCCAGCTCTTTAATAACATCTGGCAACATCAAATCTTCAATGGTCGGGATATTGGTTTCAATGCGGCGCAAAACCATACCGACGAGATTGCGCTGATAAAACGCACTAACGCGAAAACGACCCGTGCCGCGCGCGCTAATAGCGAAGTTACATTCGCGCTCTTCGGCGAAATCGCGTCGTTGCCGCTCGTTCATCACACCAAGTACTGTTTCCCGTGTTTTTTCCGGGCTTAGCGGTGTGGTTGTGACGGGCATCACGCGACCATTGATTTTCATGCTCGGTGGTACGCCCGCCGTAATGAAAAGGTCTGAAGCGCCTTTTTCAACCATCAATGTCAGGAGTTTATCGATTTGCACTGGCGTGCCCTCTGTGTACGTTTGGGTCAGTTGCTAAACAGCCACTCACTAAAAATTATCCGGCGTCTTGGCTTTCTCTCTAGCCGCATCACGACTAATCAGTCGCTTTTCGACCATGTCTAACAAACACTGATCCATAGTCTGCATACCAACCGAACCACCGGTTTGAATAGCCGAATACATTTGCGCCACTTTATCTTCACGAATCAAATTGCGAATAGCCGAAGTACCGATCATTATTTCGTGCGCAGCGATGCGACCCCCGCCGCTTTTTTTCAATAGCGTTTGCGATACCACTGCTTGCAAAGATTCTGATAGCATCGAACGAACCATTGCTTTCTCAGACGCCGGAAAAACGTCCACCACACGGTCAATGGTTTTTGCTGCTGAGGTGGTGTGCAAGGTACCAAATACCAGGTGGCCTGTTTCAGCGGCTGTCAGCGCCAGGCGAATGGTTTCAAGGTCACGTAGTTCGCCAACCAGAATGATGTCAGGGTCTTCACGCAAAGCCGATCGCAGTGCTTCGCTAAAACCGTGGGTGTCCCTGTGCACCTCACGCTGGTTTACCAGACACTTCTTGCTCTCGTGAACAAATTCAATTGGGTCTTCAATGGTAAGAATATGTTCGTATTTATTTTCGTTGATGAAATCCATCATCGCAGCCAGCGTTGTGGACTTACCCGAACCTGTAGGGCCAGTGACCAGACACAGCCCACGGGGTACCAATGAAATATCGCGGAACACCTGGCCCATGCCCAATTCTTCCATGGTTAATACCTTGGAAGGAATGGTTCTGAACACAGCACCGGCGCCGCGGTTCTGGTTGAATGCGTTCACACGAAAACGCGCCACTCCTGGCACTTCGAACGAAAAGTCAGTTTCAAGGAATTCTTCAAAATCCTTGCGTTGTTTGTCGTTCATGATTTCATAAATCAAGGCATGAACTTCAGAATGATCCATGGCTGGCAGGTTTATTCGACGAACGTCGCCATCGACACGAATCATAGGTGGCAAGCCAGCCGACAGGTGCAAGTCAGATGCACCTTGTTTCGCGCTGAAAGCCAGCAGTTCAGTAATATCCATATGCGTCCTATCACTAAGTATGCAGCGTCAACACACCGCTAAAATGCGGAATGCTTTTTCGCCACTGGAAACGTTGTGGTTCGACTAAAAGCTTAGGCTATAATTTCAGCCTCTGCCGTGACCGCATAGCGTAACTTTTGCCTACGTCAGCGCTTCGCTTAACCGTCGCTTCTCTGGACCTTCCGATTATCCGCCTGCCTATGCTTACGCTGGAAGACAATTTCACAAAACTTCAGAATCGCATTGAAAATGCGTGCAATCTGGCATCAATTAGCGCAAATAATGTGCAATTAATTGCTGTGAGCAAACGCCACAGTGTGGATAAAATGAAAGCGCTGTATGCATTGGGCCAGCGCCACTTTGCCGAAAACTATTTGCAGGAAGCACTGGAGAAGCAAACTGCGCTTGAAGACCTGGATATATGCTGGCATTTCATAGGCCATATTCAGCGCAATAAAACCAGAGCACTGGCCGAGCAGTTTGACTGGGTGCACAGCGTGGACCGAATCCAGATTGCTGCACGCCTGTCGGAGCAACGCCCAAATCACTTGCCTGCACTGAATGTCTGTTTGCAGGTCAACATAGACTATGAGCAAAGCAAAAGCGGATTTACACCTGAGCATATCCCGGAGGCATTTGCACAAATCATTGAGCTTCCCGGTTTGTCGCTGCGCGGCCTGATGGCCATTCCCAGCGCGTCTGCAGAACCGCGGCAACAAGCTGACTCCATGCGAAGAATGCAACAGCTGTTCAGTGACCTGCAGGGACCGGCAAATTTCGATACCTTATCAATGGGCATGTCCAGAGACCTGGAGATTGCCGTTCAAGCCGGTGCTACAATGCTGCGCGTTGGTGAGGCCTTGTTTGGGCCGCGCCACAACTAAAAGACACTGGAGTCTGGCAATATCGTGGCAAATGATCCTCGCATCGCATTCATAGGCGCTGGCAACATGGCTAACGCCATTATTGGTGGCCTGCGCGCCAGAGGCGTGAGCGCAGACCGAATCATTGCGGCTGATCCGTATCAGCCAAGCCTGGACAGTTTGCGTGAACAACACCGCGTGGAGAGCGCTGCTGATAATGCGGCGGCGGTTGCAGGCGCCGATGTGGTGGTGTTAGCCGTAAAGCCACAGGTGCTGGAAGCGGCCGTTAGCGAGATCAGAGACAGCGTGTCTGACTATTCTCCACTATTGTTGTCTATTGTTGCTGGCATCAGCGTAGCCAGCATGGAATCCTGGCTTGATGGTCCGCAGGCTATTGTACGCAGCATGCCAAACACGCCTGCGCTGGTACAGTGCGGAGCAACCGCTCTTTTCGCCAACTCGCAAGTGAACGACGAACAGCGAAATTACGCGGAGTCTATCGCCTCGGCAATAGGTATTACTGCCTGGGTAGAAGAGGAATCACTGCTTGATGCAATAACCGCCATCTCCGGTAGCGGGCCTGCTTACTATTTTGCGATCATGGAAACCATGCAATCCATAGCCGAAGATATGGGCCTGGACGCTGAGTTGGCAGAGCGCTTCGTGCATCAAACCGCGCTGGGTGCGGCGCAAATGGCGATTAATAGCGATGTGGATGTGGGCGAGTTACGACGCCGTGTCAGCTCACCCGGTGGTACAACACTGGCCGCGCTGGAACAATTTGAGGCAGGCAATCTGCACGGTTTGTTCGCAACTGCGCTTGAAGCCGCACGGCAACGCGCACAAGATATGGCCAAAGAGTTTGGTTAAAGAACCGAATAAGCAAGAGGTTAGGTAAATGGAAGTAGCGTCTGATATAGGCACGTTTCTGGTTCGCAGTGTAATGATGCTGTTTTTACTGGTAGTTATGATCAGGGTCTTGTTGCAAGTTGCGCGAGCAGATTTTTACAACCCGATTTCGCAAGCGATCGTTAAGATCACCAATCCGCTATTGCTGCCGCTACGACGCATTATTCCCGGCTTTGGCGGCCTTGATATGGCGGGCATTGTGTTGGCATTACTGATCCAGATCCTTGCCATCATTCTGTTGTTTAGCATGAATGGTTTTGGCTTTCCGCCAGTGGTGAACATGATTGCCTGGGCCGGTCTCGGATTAATTGCACTGATCCTGGATATCTACTGGGTGATGGTGCTGGTCGGTATCGTTGCATCATTTATAGCACCGTTCAACGATCACCCGGCGCTGTTGCTGATTCGCCAGTTCACTGAACCCGTGCTGGCACCGTTTCGCAAACTGCTGCCTGCCATGGGTGGTCTGGATTTATCGCCAATTCTGTTTTTTCTGGCCTTGGGGGTGTGTGAAATTTTGCTCGCCAATGGTGCTGCAGCCATCGGTGTGCCGCGGTCTCTGGTGCTCGGCTTCTAGGAATAACTGTGTCTGATTTTCCAGCCGACTCTGTTGGGCTTGTAACGCCCCGGACCTTTCATTATGAGCAGGCGTTTGAACTGGCCTGCGGCCGCACTTTGGCTGGTTTTGAGCTGGTTTTTGAGACCTATGGCGAACTTAACAGCGATGCCTCTAATGCGCTGCTGGTTTGTCATGCACTGAGCGGCCACCATCATGCAGCCGGCTATCACAGTGTTGATGACAGAAGACCAGGCTGGTGGGACAGTTGTATAGGGCCAGGTAAACCATTTGATACGAATAAGTTCTTCGTGGTCAGCTGCAATAACATAGGCGGTTGCCACGGCAGTACTGGTCCAAGCAGCATCAATCCGGAAACAGCTCAGCCCTGGGGTAGTGATTTCCCACCGCTAAGAGCCAGAGACTGGGTGAACTCTCAACTGCTGCTTGGCCAACATCTAGGAATTGATTGCTGGGCCGCGGTTGTTGGCGGCAGTCTGGGTGGCATGCAAGCCATGCGCTGGGCGCTGGAGTACCCGGACAAGCTCAAGTACGCGATAGTTATCGCATCAGCCATGAAGCTCACGGCGCAAAACATTGCCTTTAATGAAACCGCCAGGCAGGCGATCACGTCTGACCCCGGTTTCGCCAATGGCGATTACCTGAAGTCCGGTTCGCGTCCAAAAGATGGCCTGGCATTGGCGCGGATGATCGGACACATCACCTATCTGTCTGATGAAAGCATGGGTAAGAAATTTGGCCGTGAGCTTCGCTCTGGCACATTTATGCGCGGCAGTGATGAAGACATTGAATTTCAGGTTGAAAGTTATCTCCGTCATCAAGGCGAGGTGTTCTCGGATAATTTCGACGCCAATACCTATCTGCTGATGGGGCGAGCACTGGATTATTTTGATCTGGCCCGCGAATACGACGACGATCCGATCGCGGCATTTGAAAATGCACAATGCGATTTTTTGGTGGTTTCCTTCACTACCGACTGGCGATTTGCGCCTGAGCGCTCGCGCGAAATTGTAGAGGCTCTATTGGGTGCACGAAAAAACGTGAGTTACGCCGAGATTGAAGCCAAAGAAGGTCATGATGCCTTTCTTATGCCTGTGCCCCGATACATTGATGTGCTGAACAGTTATATGCGGCGCGTATCCTCGGCCACAGAGCAAGGGAAAGGCTCATGAAGTATGAACACTCAGTCCTTGAGCAATGGATAACGCCTGATTCGCGTGTGCTTGATCTGGGTTGTGGCGATGGATCACTACTGGCGTTTCTTAAGCGCAGCCGTTCTGTGCACGGATGCGGTATCGAAATTGACCCCAGCCTTATCAGTGATGCAATTGCCAGCGGCGTAGATGTTTTGGAAAAGAACATTGACGACGGCCTGGACGTGTTTGGTGACAACAGTTTCGACACGGTTGTAATGACCCAAACACTGCAAGCGATTCGTTATCCTGATCGGGCGCTTGTCGAAATGCTCAGAGTTGGACGAGAAGGCATTGTTACCTTCCCCAATTTTGCGCATTGGCGCTGCCGCTGGCATTTGAACTTTCATGGCCGAATGCCCGTATCAGAATTTATGCCTTACAGTTGGTATGACACACCGAATATTCATTTCTGTACGGTGAAAGATTTTGAAGACCTGTGTACCACCTTGTCGATACGCATTCTCGACCGGGAGTATCGCAGCGAGCACAACAGTTTCGAGCCATTAGTGCAAGGCATGCCTAACTTGTTCGCAAGCCATGCAATCTACCGAATTAGCCTATGAATATTCTGCGAACAATCACCTTAGTCTGTTCACTTTGTTGCGCCGCATCGCTTGCCCAGGCTGAGCAGAAAGAAGTTTTTGGCGATTATGAGGTTCATTACAGTATTGTGCCAACAAGCTTTATTCCACAGGAAGCCGCTCGCGCCTATAAGATAGTTCGCGCGGGTAATCGCATGTTGCTGAATATTTCCGTGCGGCGACTTACCCCTGACGACCCACTGAATGAAACTGCCGCACAAGCTGCGTTTGTATCGGCGATACGTCATGACCTGATGCGCCCTTTTACTCTTGATTTTAATGAAATCAGGGAACCTGGTGCCATCTATTACGTGAGCGACTTCCCTGCAATAAACGAAGAGCTTTCTCGCTTCAAAGTTAATGTGCAGGTTCCTGAACAGCCACTATTCGAATTCGAATTCGTTAAAAAAATGTACGTGGAAAAATGACGTTGCAGCCAGGCAGTGAGATTCTGATTGCCAGTTCCAATCCCGGAAAGCTACGTGAGTTCGAACGAATTTTTTCGGCGATAGATGTGCACTGCAGACCACAATCTGAATTTGCTATTGATGACGCTGTAGAAGATGGCCTCAGTTTTGTTGAGAATGCAATAATCAAGGCGAGGCATGCTGCAAAACAATCGGGTCTTCCGGCACTTGCTGACGATTCCGGTTTGGAAGTTCCCGCTCTGAATGGTGCGCCCGGCATTTACTCCGCGCGTTATTCTGGAAGTGATGCGACTGATTCCAGCAACAACGCGGTACTACTGGACAATATGCGCGAACTGAAAGGCGAGCAGCGGCGCGCTTGCTTCCAATGCGTGCTCGTGTTGATGCGTCATGAACTGGATCCCACTCCTTTAATATGCCAGGGCACCTGGTGGGGAAGCATTCTTGACCAGCCACAAGGAGACCAGGGCTTCGGCTATGATCCTTTGTTTTACGTGGCCGAGGAACAATGCACCTCTGCACAATTGCCATGTGACCGCAAGAATCAGATCAGCCACCGCGGGCGTGCACTTCAATTGCTGATCAAGCATCTTGCCAAACAGTGAGCGAGATTCCTGCCGGCATTTACATCCATATTCCGTGGTGCGTGAGAAAGTGTCCTTACTGCGATTTTAATTCACATGAGTTTGGCGGCGAGCTTCCGGAAAACCGTTACTTACCGGCGCTGCAACAGGACATAAGCGCAGAAGCGAATAGATTCCATGGAAGGGAAGTCAGCAGTGTGTTTTTTGGCGGAGGCACACCGAGCTTGTTCAGTGCTGCAAGCATTCATCGAATTCTCGATTTAGTGGCAGCCAACTTCCGGGTTGCTGCCAATCTGGAAGTAACACTGGAAGCAAACCCCGGAACGGTTGAGCAAGGAAAATTTTCTGCGTTCAGAGCAGCCGGCGTGAATCGAGTATCACTGGGCGTGCAAAGCTTTGATGACCGTCACTTGCAATCATTGGGACGGATACACACAGCGGGTGAAGCGCAGCGTGCCATTGGCTCAATTATTGATGCCGGTTTTGAGCGTTGGAATATCGATCTTATGCACGGTTTACCGGAGCAAACTCCGGCGCAAGCAATCACTGATTTGGAAACAGCGCTGTCGTTCAAGCCGTCTCACGTTTCCTGGTATCAGCTCACCATCGAACCTAATACTGTTTTTTACAGCACGCAACCAGGCCTACCGGGTGACGACACTCTTGCCGATATTCAGAGCGCTGGTCATGCCTTGTTGGCGTCCAGCGGACTGATGCAATACGAAGTATCAGCTTATGCAAAACCTGGGCAACGTTGCCAACATAATCTTAACTACTGGCAATTCGGAGATTATGCAGCGCTGGGGGCAGGCGCGCATGGAAAGTTTTCATCTGCTCATTCACACGAACTTAAGGTCGACCGTTACTGGAAGCAGCGGCAGCCCAATACCTACATCACTGATGTGAACAAGGAAGCCGGCAGCCGCACTTTAAGCGAGCAAGACTTGATCTTTGAATTCATGCTGAATGCACTCCGCTTGATTGAGGGTTTTGATACGCAATTGTTCGAAGCTAGAACCGGACTGCCATACTCATCAGTGGCAGCCGATATCAACGATCTGCTCACCGAAGGCTTACTTGAAAAAGATCAGCAGCGAATAGCGGCCACAGCTTTGGGGCAGAGATTTCTAAACGACGTGACCGCTCGTTTTCTGAGTGAGCAAGAAACTTTGCAATGAGCACGGCTTTGTTCCCCAAATCAGGTTGGGTCAAGTTCGACCACGATTCTAAGCTGGCTAGCTGGCAACAACTTGCCTTGCCTGCTGCGATTGAAAGCGTAACGTCCGAGCACAACAAACAGTGGCATAGACAACAAGGAACCTGGTTTGTAGGCGTCAATGCTTTACCCAACGATGCACAAGGCAGAATTGCCGGAAGTAAAGCGCTGAGTGGTGCCGCAGTCAACTTCCTGCGGCGATATGTTCAATCTGCATTTGGAATACTAGATTTAACATCGACTGGCATTGAATGGGATCGCGCACAAGTTTCCGTCTGCTACCCGGATTATCCCAAAAAGAGCCCGGAAGAGTCTGACACTGCGCACCTGTTTCGCTTGCAACATGATGCCGCGCATGTGGATGGCCTGCTGAGAGAGCGCGGAAGCAAAGCCCGTTACCTAAGGGAGCATCATGCGTTCATTCTGGGTATTCCCTTGTCCAAATACAGCGCTAATGCAGCGCCTTTTGTAGTTTGGGAAAATTCTCATACTATAATCCAACAGCGTTTACGAGAGCGGTTTAGCGAGGTACCTGTTCAGGATTGGCATAATGAAGACATTAGCCAGGCCTACATTCAGGCGCGCAGAGAGGTATTTACCGTTTGCGATCGTAAAGAAATCTACGCACAACCCGGGGAATCATTTGCGGTGCACAGATTGGCAGTGCATGGCATGGCGCCTTGGGCGAAGCATGCCAGCAGTGATTCAAGCGGCCGTATGATCGCCTATTTTCGACCGCAAATTATTGATGCCTGGCAATGGCTGAACGCCAAGTAGGCGCCTGGCGATACCTATTGAATCTTTTGCCGGTTCAGGTGGCCAACCTTCACGTAGATCAGAGCGCCATCTTCTTTTGTATAGGGTTTATGTTTGCTTAAGTGCGGGCTGCGCAGCCAGCTCCCCTTTGGGTAGGCGCCGTGCTCATCGTGAAACGTGCCTTCCAGCACAAGAATCTCTTCGCCACCCCAATGAGTATGTTCATTAAACTGTGTGTTCGGATCCCATTTAACCAGGGCAACGCTTTCACCTTCATATTCATGCAGAGGCATAACTGAGAGACCGGGTACAAGTCCGGGGCGCCACTTGGTGGTAGCGGTGTCTATCCATTTCTGCTCCTGATCATCCAACTCAAACTGCTGCAACTTAACAAATATGGTAGTCCCTTCTGGCCCAACCCTGGGTGTATGCGCGGTACCAATCGGGTTTCGTACATAAGAGCCGGCGTGATAGTCCGCGTGCTCATCAGAAAATACTCCGTCAAGCACAAAAAACTCTTCGCCACCGCTGTGAGCATGCGATGAAAACTCGCTATTTGGCGCATAGCGAACAATACTGGTTGCCCTGGCTACCTCGTCACCCACTCGGTCCAGCATCATGCGTTCAACGCCCGGCATAGGTGACAGTACCCACCGATAATCTGCCGGTCTTACGACGGCTCGCTCATCGAAGTTGGCGTTGATACGTGTTTCTTTCTGGCTTGACATAAACTGACTCCATGCTGGTATTTCTGTATTCGGGCTTGAAGCCTGCTGAAATGACTTTGATAGCCACAATACACAAAAGTTGCGCGACCTCCGACTGCTTATTAAAACGTGCACCACCCAAAAGTCACCCGATTCAGGCTCTACACGCGAATATGTAAAGCAAGCTTGACACCAAAGTAGGCACACATTATAGTAAAGCTTCCTTTACAGGAGGTGCCTCATGGAACAAGTTAGTTACAAACAAGCGCAGCGACGTTATATCCGGATTTTTTGGCCTGTTATGGCCGTATACATTGTTACCTGCTTTGCAGGGCCTGCATTGATAGCTGTCGTAGACCCGCAACCAACATGGTTTAAACCGGTAATCGCATTGTTGACCGCATCACCACTAGCCATTGTTTTCTGGCTATTGCTAAGACACATACGCGAAACTGACGAGTACACTCGTAGTCAAATGGTATCTGCCATACTGCCGGCTGCCGCCATCACTCTAGCGTTAACGTCATTCTGGGGATTTATGGAAATCTACGGCGTTGTAATGCTGCCCGAAAGAGTGTCGGCGATGTTCTTTGTTAGCCCAATCTTCTTCGGCCTTTGGGCTATGATTCATCGCATCAAAAGTGCCCACTCATAGTGAAGAACGCTCTAAAAGAGCTACGGAAAGATCGCGGTTGGAGTCAGGGAGATCTAGCCGATCAACTGGGTGTATCCAGACAATCAGTCAATGCCATTGAAACAGGGCGTTATGACCCGTCGTTACCACTGGCGTTCAAGATCGCCCGGCTATTTGGCTGCGGTATTGAGGATGTGTTTCAGGAAGACGATTAATCTAACCGGAATATTAAATCCCAGACCCCATGACCAAGCTGCGTACCGCGACGCTCAAATTTGGTTTCGGGTCGGAATTCCGGTCTTGCAATAAACTGTGATTTTCTAGCGCTGTTTTTCCACTCGGTCTGTTGTTCCAGCAGCTCCAGACAATACTCTGCGTAGGGCTGCCAATCGGTTGCTATGTGCAGGCTAGCTCCGGACTTGAGCCTTGTGCTCAGTAAATCCAGGAACGACTGTTGAACAATACGGCGCTTGTGATGGCGCTTCTTCGGCCAAGGGTCCGGGAAATAGAGTTGCAATCGGTCAATGCTTTGAGGGGGAAAGCATTGGTTCAAAACCGCTATTGCATCGGCTCGGTATACGCGCAGGTTTGACAAACCATGCTCGCTGGCACCGGCTAGCAGACGCCCCACACCAGGCGTGTGTACCTCTATGCCTATAAAGTCTCGCCCAGGATCTGCCAACGCCATTTCCAGCAAGGAGTCACCCATGCCAAAACCGATTTCAACGACCAGTTCCGCTCGTCGGCCAAATAATTCTTCAGGCGCGATCAAGCCTTGCTCAAGCTCCAGTCCGAATTGCGCCCAGTTAGCCTCCAGCGCTTCAGACTGAGCCGCTGTCATACGGCCGGTACGCAATACAAAACTGCGGATGGCGCGGTGATTTTCTGGCTCGTCCTTGTTTTGAGCGGAGGTCACGTGCTATCGCTGCCTGAAACTAAGACACTACCGTGAGGCGATACGCAGCGTTTGCCAACATCGCCCAGCCGGCAATGAAGCACAAACCACCCAAGGGCGTAACTGGGCCAGGCCAGCGCATATCTGTTAGGGTTAGCAGGTAGATTGATCCGGAAAACAACACGATGCCGGCAAGAAACAGACGCGCCGCCCAATCGAGAGATGCAACGTCACGAAACTGCAGAAGTAGCACGCCTGTTAGCACCAGAGCCAAGGCATGGAACATTTGATATTGAACGCCTGTTTGAAAAGCCGCTAGCGATTCCGCAGAAAGACGCGCTTTTAATGCGTGCGCACCAAATGCGCCAAATACAACGGCAAAAAGGCCGGACAAACTGCCGGCCATTAGCGCAAATTTTGCCATGTTCAACAGCCCTTTAGGCGACCAGGGCGGTTTTTACTTTCTTCATCGCATTTTGTTCGAGCTGACGAATACGCTCAGCGGACACGCCGTACTCTTCGGCGAGTTCGTGCAATGTGGCTTTGCTATCAGCCAACCAGCGCTTACGTAAAATATCGCTGCTGCGCTCATCCAATTCATTAATAGCTGAATAAAGCTTTTGCTGAGTGCTGGCTTCCCAATCTTCATCTTCCAGACGTTTGGCAGGGTCTGCGTTACTGTCTTCCAGATAATGAATCGGTGCGTATGCGTTCTCGTCATCAGCGTCAGTCGGCGCATCAAATGTCATATCGCTGGCAGCAAGCCGGCCTTCCATTTGTTGCACGTCTTTTAATTCAACGCCCAGGTCTTTTGCTACGGCTTTGGCTTCATCATGACTCAACCAGGCCAGCTTTTTCTTGTTGCTGCGCAAATTGAAAAACAGTTTACGTTGCGCTTTGGTGGTCGCAATTTTAACGATTCGCCAGTTGCGAATCACGTACTCGTGAATCTCGGCTTTTATCCAATGCACCGCAAACGACACCAGCCGCACACCTTTCTCGGGATTGAAACGCTTAACTGCCTTCATCAGGCCCACATTGCCTTCCTGAATAAGATCGGCTTGCGCCAAGCCATAACCGCTGTAGCTTTTTGCAATGTGCACCACAAAGCGCAGGTGAGAAATAACCAGTTCGCGAGCTGCTTCCAGATCTTCCTGGTAATAGTAGGCTTCAGCCAATTCCTGCTCACGCTCACGGCTTAAAACAGGTATTGAACCAATCGATTGAATGTACGCACCCAGATTGGCACCGGGCACCAACATTGGCGCAGGTATCATGCTGTTTTGCGAGGTTTCCATCAGTTGTCCCATCGGTGTATTCCTATGTGTTCTATTCTAGCACTCCTGACATTAGAGTGCTAATTTGGAAAAAGTTCCCTAAGCTCTTAATATTTAACGGATTAATCGCTATTTTGGGGCAAATAGCTGGATTTCAAGGGCATAATTCAAAGGAAGTGTTAATTGCTTAATAAATAACCATTATTCGGGCTCAACGCCTCTCAAATGCCGGTATACAGCCAGCCAGGCACCAACTACACCCAGCATGGAAGCAATGAGAATCAGCAAAATTACATCCAGTATGCCAGGACCCAATAGCCCGAATTCACCACCGTAAGCCACGCTCAATGCCTGTAACGGTGGTTGAATCCAGTAGTAAACGGCGCTCAATATCAGCATGCAGCTCACGCCACCGCCAAGGCCGAACAAAAAGCCGTAGTAAATAAACGGCCGTTGCACATAGGCATTGGTACCGCCAGTGAGCTTAACGATGAGGATCTCGGCACGCCGATTTTCAATATTCAGGCGTATTGTGTTGCCAATAATCAGCACAATGGCCACCGACAGCAATATCGACAACGCCCAGGCCAGTCGCTCCAGCAATTGCATCAATTGGTACAGGCGCTCCAGCCATTGCTGGTCAAGTTGCGCCTCGTCCACTAGCTCAAGCTCCGACAGCTCTTGCTGTAGAGCCTGGCTTTGGGCCGGCAATTGATCTGAGGTTGCCAGAATGACCGCTATAGAGGCAGGTATCGGGTTCTCATCAAATCCGTCGGTAATACCAACCATGCCAGAGCGCAGCTCGAATTCCTGCAAGGCCTGCTCGCTGGAAAGATACTCAGCCGATTGTATTGCCTCGCGCTTGCCAAGCTCAGCGGCCAGGGCTTTGCCCGCATCAATCGATGTGCTTGGTGACAGGTACAGAGATATTTGCGCACTGCCCTGCCAGTCTTCCCGCAGACTCTCCGCATTGCTCAGTAACACATACAAGCCACTAGGCAACGACAAGGCAACGCCAACTAGCAGCCAGGTAAGCAGCGTGCTCACTGGCGTGGACCACAAGCGCCGCCAGCTTTCGGTAAACGTGAGCCAGTGGTGCAAATAGTACGATCGCAGCTGCTCGCGAAATCCGGTGCTGCTTTGGCTGGCACCTCGGCGCGCCGCATCAGCCAAGAGAGTCACCGTGTGTCTCGACTGGCTCACTGAACTGCGTGTCAGCAACCCGACTGACTTCCGTATTCTCAAACAGACGGCCCTGCTGCAGGGTGACAGTTCGATGCTGCAACCTGGCGATTAACGCTAGATCATGTGACGCAATCAGAGTGGTTACCCCCACCTGGCTGAATTGCTGAAAGATGTCCATCACGTCGGCCGAAAGCGCCGGGTCCAGGTTTCCTGTTGGCTCGTCTGCCAACAGAATTTTCGGGCGATTAACCACCGCCCTGGCGATGCCTACACGCTGTTGCTCACCACCAGACAAATTCTGTGGTGAATGCTTCATGGTGTTTTCAAGACCGACTTTGGCCAGAGCCGCTCTGACTCGACGCTCAATATCACGCCGCTCAAAGCCGGCAATTTCCAATGGTAAGGCCACGTTATCAAACACTGAACGATCCAGCAGCAACTGATGGTTCTGGAAAACCACGCCTATCTGGCGACGCAGATAAGGAATGCCACTGCGCGAAAACGTATTCAGGTTTTGCCCGGCGACAGACACTTCGCCTGAACTCGCCCGCTCCATTAACATAATCAGTTTCAACAAGGTGCTTTTACCTGCGCCGGAGCGCCCGGTAAGAAACACCATTTCTCCGCGATCAATTTCAACACTCACGTCGGCAAGGGCTTGATGCCCATTCGGGTATTGCTTGCTAACACGGTCGAAAACGATCATCTATTTAAGTTAACTATCCAGGGAATGACCGGCAAACAATGCGGATACAAATTCATCGGCATGAAACACACGCAGGTCATCGGCTTGCTCACCAACACCAATATAACGAATCGGTAGATCCAGCTGCTTGCCGATCGCAAAAATGATGCCGCCTTTGGCGGTACCGTCCAACTTGGTCAGCGTTAATCCGGTGACGCCCACGTCTTCCTGAAAATATTTAGCCTGACTGAGTGCGTTCTGGCCTGTACCTGCGTCGAGCACCAACATGACTTCGTGTGGCGCCTCAGGATCAATTTTTTTCAGCACACGCACGACCTTTTTAAGTTCATCCATTAGCTGGCTTTTGTTATGCAAGCGACCCGCTGTATCAGCCAGTAACACGTCTATATTGCGCGCCTTGGCAGCTTCCAAAGCGTCAAACAATACGGATGCGCTGTCAGCGCCGGTGTGCTGGGCAACCACCGGCACGTCGTTTCGCTCCCCCCACACCTGCAGTTGTTCAACGGCTGCTGCCCGGAAAGTATCCCCTGCGGCCAGCATTACTGACTTGCCTTCGCTTTGAAACCGTTTGGCGAGTTTGCCTATGGTCGTGGTTTTACCAACACCATTCACACCAACCATCAAAATAACGAAAGGCGACTTGCTGGCGTCAATTTCAAGCGGCGCTTCCTGCGACGTCAGCAAACCCCGTAATTCACTTTGCAAGGCTTCCAGCAGGGCATCGGGATCATCAACTTCTTTGCGGCGCACACTGCGGGTAAGGTTTTCGACGATCTCGGCGGTGGCTTCCATGCCAAGATCCGCGGTTATCAAAAGTGTTTCCAGCTCTTCCAGCAAGTCATCGTCAATTTCCTTTTTGCCAAGCAGCAGCTCGCCAACACCATCGGTGAATGTAGAGCCGGTTTTACGCAAGCCTCGCGACAGGCGTGCAAACAAACCTGGCTTGTCACCGCCGCCATCGTCACTTGCGGTGACTTCAAGCTCCGCAGCTGGCTCAGACTTCGCAACTGCCTGAGCCTCCGCTTCTTGAATCGCCGACTCTGTCTGCGCACTGGTTTGTGCGTCTGACTCTTCGCCGTCCTTAGATTTCTTGCTAAACCATCCCATTGACACTGCCGATTTTGAATTCATGGAAGCGACTGTTTACACTGCTTAGCTTCCTAGCACACATCCCACCGAATAGTAGGCCGCATGAACCGCAAAGCAGGCAACAATGCAAACAACACCGTGCGCATTATCGGTGGTCGTTGGCGGCGGCGTAAACTGGAATTTCCACCAATAGAGGGCTTGCGGCCAACACCAGACAGAGTTCGGGAAACAGTTTTCAATTGGCTGCAACCGGAATTAGCCGGCGCACGTGTTCTGGATGCGTACTGTGGTAGCGGTGTACTGGGCCTGGAAAGTCTGTCGCGTGGGGCCGGTGAAGCCACTTTCATCGACAGTTCCTCCCGGGTGTGCCGGCAACTCAAACAGCATCTGGATATGCTGGAAGCCGACAATGCGATTATCCACACACAAGCAGTCCTGAACTGGATCAAACAAGCAGCCAGCCAGAGCACATCGTTTGACGTTATATTTATTGACCCTCCATACAATTCAGACCTGCTACAAGCCAGTATTGACGCCATATTGGCCGCTGGTTTACTTGCTAGCCATGGTCTTTTGTATACAGAGTTTGAGCTTGATAGTGAGCCCTTACTACCTGGCGAGCTAGCCGTTTTCAAAACGCTGAACGCGGGAAACAACCGTTATCTGCTCGCCCGGCTGCTGCCCGGAGATGCGAATCTGAGCAGCTCCTAGGCCCCACGCCGGCATATGACATTACGGTTGCCGTCCCGGACTGCGAAAATCATCTCTTCGGTGTATACTGCGCGCCCCGCAAAACGGCGACCATAGGACCTTGCATGCGCACAGTACTCTACCCGGGCACATTCGACCCTATCACAATCGGACACATAGACCTGGTGCACAGGGCAGTAAAAATGTTTGACCGGGTGATTATCGCAATCGCCAGTAGCGAGAAAAAAGGGCCTTTGTTCTCGCTGGAAAAGCGCGTAGAGCTTGCCCGCGAGGCCTGCAAAGGCATAGATGGCGTTGAAGTGGAAGGCTTTAATGTTTTGGTTTCCACACTGGCCAAAAACCGTAATGCGGTGGTGTTACGCGGCTTACGCGCGGTGTCTGACTTCGAATATGAATTTCAGCTGGCCAATATGAATCGCGCCATTGATCCAAACTTTGAAACCGTGTTCCTCACACCTTCTGACCACTTGTCGTATATATCCTCGTCTTTGGTCAGGGAAATTGCCTCGTTGGACGGTGATGTCAGCAAGTTTGTACCTAAAGTCGTCAATGATGCGCTGAAGGAACATTTTTCCTGAGACCTGCCTTTTAGCGTTGGCACTTTCTCCTTAGCGTTGGCACTTGGGGCAATACACAGTAGCTCGCTGCCCCAGCCTTAGCCCTTTCATTGGCGTGCTACAAACGCTGCAGGCCTCGCCCTCACGGCCGTACGCTTGCAGCGACAAGCTAAAATAACCCGCGTCACCGGTGCCTCCAACAAAGTCTCTTAGCGTGGTGCCACCCTGATCTATCGCTTCCGCAAGTACCGCCCGAATTGCCTGCTCAAGGCGCTCATAACGCGCCAATGACACTTTTCCAGCCGCTCGCTTGGGCGATATCCCTGCTCGAAACAAGGCCTCAGTCGCATAGATGTTACCCACACCCACCACTACGTGGTTATCCATAATAAAATTCTTGATGGCAAGCGATCGCCCCCTGGAGCGGTCAAACAGGTATTTTGCACTTAAGTCTTCCGAGAGTGGCTCTGGACCCAGTTCATGCAGCAAAGTATGCGAACCGTGATCGGGCAGCCAGTGGATTGAGCCGAAGCGGCGCGGGTCGCGAAAGCGCATAAGCAGGCCATTATCAAAGGCCAGCTCAAAGTGGTCGTGCTTGCCAATCTCGGCACCCGGTTCCACCAGGCGCAAGCTACCTGACATGCCCAAATGAATCATCAGCTGACCGGCTTCGAAGTCAAACAGCAGATATTTCGCTCTCCGGTCCAGCTGACGCAAAGTTAATCCACTCAGACGTTGTTCCAGGCCCGGTTCAACGGGCCAACGCATGCGCCGCTCGCGCACAATGGCGCTTTCAACGCGTGCGCCCACTACATGAGGTGCAAGTCCTCGGCGGGTGGTTTCAACTTCGGGCAGTTCAGGCACTGTTTTGCTTGCTCCAGTTACGCAAAACCCGGCGAAAGCCGGGTTTTGGTCATGTGTTTGCTGGCTGAAAGGCTACTTGATTTTGCCTTCCTTATACATCACATGCTTGCGAACAACAGGATCGTATTTCTTGATTTCCATTTTTTCGGGCATGGTGCGCTTGTTTTTGTCCGTCGTGTAAAAATGGCCAGTGCCAGCGGACGAAATCAGTCGTATTTTTTCTCTCATGGTCTGTATACCTGGTTGAGTGTTAAGAGTGCAACTTAAACGGCTTCGCCGCGGGCTCGCATATCGGTCAGCACTTTTTCAATTCCGTGCTTATCAATAATACGCATGCCTTTAGTGGATACACGCAGCTTAACAAAGCGTTTTTCTGACTCTACCCAAAAACGATGGGTATGAAGATTCGGCAGAAAACGGCGGCGCGTGCGATTTTTCGCATGCGATACGTTGTTACCTGTTTGCGGCTTTTTGCCGGTCACCTGGCATACTCTGGACATAATTCACCCCTAAAATCGAGCGCGACATTAAACCAGACTGCTGCCAGTAATACAATAGCATTTATGGCAGGTGACTCTGGCCAGAACCGGCTTATTTCACGCCTTTGCGAGGGCAGCACTGGCTAAGTCTGTTCAGTGGTACCTCGAATATCACCGTCACCGGCAAACATTTCTTCCAGCTCCTGAGCCGCTGTTTTAGCAAGGTCGCGCATTTTTTCTTCATTGTCGTGCAAATGCGCATGAGCGTGCAGGCGTTCCAGGTCATGCTGCCTGAATCTCTCAACCAGGTTACGAGCTTCAACATCAGGCATACCGGTACCCAGCAACACCTCGCGGGTCATATCCACGGCTGACAAAAACGTTTCTCTGCGCACCAGATGCACCTGCTCGTCCATTAGCTGGTAGGCGTGTTTTCTGTTGCGCGCCCTGGCGTAGACCTTCAAGTTCGGAAAACTCTCCCGCACTACCTGAGCGATGCGAATCGACGCTTCCGGGTCATCCACTGCCAGTACGAATATTTTGGCCTCAGCAGCGCCCGCTGCATGCAGCAACTCCAGCCTGGTGGCATCGCCGTAGTAAATTTCATTGCCATACGCCCGAACAAAATCAACTTGGGTTTGGTCAATCTCCAGAGCCGTAAAGTGAATACCCCTGGCGCGTAGCACACGAGCGATAATCTGCCCGAAACGGCCAAAACCTGCAATTAGCACTGGTGGTGACTCATCAGGCATGGCATCGAAGGCTTGGTCCTGATCTTCATCGCGCTGAAAGCGTTCAAGCATCCATAACAACAATGGTGTTGTCATCATGGACAGCGTCACAACCACAATAAAATGTTCAGCCACGCCCGACGGCAGCACCTGTTCCGCAACGGCGATTCCAAAAATCACAAAAGCGAACTCACCTCCCTGGGACAAAACAATACCCAATTGACGGGCGTCTGCATTGCTCAGCCCCTGCCACTTACCCAACGCAAACAACACGGTTGCTTTCACTCCAACCAAAACCAGTACTGCGATCAAAATGCTGGAAGGTTCATCGCCCATCAGCCCGATGTTCAATGACATACCAACAGCAATGAAAAACAAGCCAAGCAATAAGCCTTTGAATGGCTCAATATCAGCTTCCAGCTGATGCCTGAATTCAGAATCTGCCAGCAATACTCCGGCAATAAAAGCACCCAGCGCCATTGATAAGCCTGCGTGTTCTAACAAGGTCGCCATGCCTAGAACAATGAATAGCGCCATGGCAGTGACAACTTCCCGCACTTTACTGTAAGCGACTACTCGCATGGCTAGGCTAAGCAACATACGACCAAACACCAACAACACAACAAGTACACCTATCGGCGGCAATAATTCTTTTGCCGTAAACGGCGCATCACTACCACCAGACGACAACAGCGGAATCAGCGCAAGTATGGGTATTACGGCTAAATCCTGAAACAGCAGATTTCCAAATGCAGTTCGACCCATGCGGGTATTCAACTCTTTTCGCTCGGCCAGTAATTGCAGCGCAAAAGCCGTAGAAGACAAAGCCAGCACAGATGCCAACAGCGCCGCATTTTTCAGCGAGTAGCCATCCAGCATCAGTAGTGCGGCCAGAACGGCGGCACTGAGCCCCATCTGTGCGCCACCAAAACCAAAGATGGATTTGCGCAGCGCCCACAACCTGGAAGGCCGCAGTTCAAGGCCAATGATGAATAGCAGTAATACTACGCCCAGTTCGGAGAAATGCAGAATGTCGTCGACGTCAGTAATCAGGCGCACACCCCATGGGCCTATGACTACCCCGGCAGCGACGTAACCGAGAACGGCGCCCAAACCGAGTTTGCGAAACAAGGGTACGGCCAATACGGCAGCAGCGAGATAAATGAGTGCATTACTCAGCATTGCCGTCTAGACCTCAGAACCCGGCTGTGCAGTGCCAATTGCGAAAAGCAGGGACCGGAATTGCCCGAGAACACCCCGTACAAGAAGGTTGTATTGCTTCGTGCGAAGGTCATCAAGACTGGTCATTTGCTTTACCGCATTGGAGTGAGTACCGGCAGTATACAGACAGCACCACGGCATTTTGTTGCCAACGGAGCATCAGCATTCGCACATAGACAATTGCTATTGCGCCACTCTCACTAATTGCTGGCGCTGATCACAACCACCCATTCTCAGCAAAAGACACCGAACGCCCGCTGCCAACCACCAGATGGTCCAGCACTCTCACGTCAATAAGAGCCAAGGCTTTCTGCAATCGCTCGGTAATGCGATGATCCGCCTGACTGGGCTCTGCCACGCCACTTGGGTGGTTGTGCGCGAAAATTACGGATGCAGCGTTGTAGTGCAGCACTTTTCTCACCACCTCGCGCGGATACACTGCAGCACCATCTATCGTGCCCTGAAATAATTCATCAAAAGCCAACATTCTGTTTTGCGCGTCCAGAAACAAACCGCAGAATACTTCGCTATGCCGCCCTGCCAGCTGCAGCTGAAGAAAATCGCGGGTGGCTTTTGGCGAACCCAGTACCGGGCGTTGCTGTAACTCACTACTGAGGTATCGGCGGGCCATTTCCATAATGGCCAGCAATTGCGCGGCTTTGGCCGGACCAAGGCCGGAAACACCGGTTAATTGTTTGGCGTCGTATTCAAACAGGCTGCGCAAGCCGCCGCTGTCGGCCAGAATGCTTCTGGCAACGTCTACTGCAGACTTGCCCCGGGTGCCAGTGCGCACGAATATGGCCAGTAACTCTGCGTCACTGAGTGTGCTACAACCATGATTTAACAGCTTTTCGCGCGGCCGCTCAGCCACATGCCAATCGAGAATGCTCATCAGACCTCCTTGTCTTTAAGCGCGTGATATACCTTTATTTAAGCTTGATGTATCGTACCACTTCACTCGCGCGACTATCCTTAGGCAATGTACGAATTAAGCAACAGAAATGTCTTACTTGGCGTAACCGGCGGAATTGCCGCCTATAAAGCCGCCGAACTGGTGCGGCGTTTGCAAGACCAGAACGCCATTGTTCGAGTGGTAATGACGCCGGCAGCCACTGAATTTATCACCCCACTGACCATGCAGGCATTGTCGGGCGAGCCAGTTCATCTGGATTTGCTTAACCCCGAAGCCGAAGCCGCCATGGGGCATATCGAGTTGGCTCGCTGGGCAGACGCACTACTAGTTGCGCCAGCAAGTGCCGATTTTATTGCTCGCGTAGTGCATGGCCATGCGGATGACCTGCTAAGCACCCTATACCTGGCCTGTACCGCGCCCAAGTTCATTGCACCCGCCATGAACCAGGGCATGTGGGCGCAATCCAGTACGCAGAATAACGTTGAAGCCTTGCGCCAAAATGGCATCACGCTACTTGGGCCAGACAGTGGCTTGCAAGCCTGTGGTGACGTTGGCGCTGGACGCCTGCTGGACATTGATCAAATAGTGACCCAGGTATCGTCACACTTCAGTACCGGTGCATTGGCCGGCCTAAATGTAGTCGTTACTGCTGGCCCAACCCAGGAGGCCATAGATCCTGTACGTTTTCTAAGCAATCACAGCTCGGGGAAAATGGGCTTCGCTTTGGCCAGAGCAGCCAGCGAAGCCGGTGCGAATGTTATTCTTGTCGCCGGGCCGGTAAGCCTGGACTGCTCAGAAAACGTTCAGCGCGTAAACGTAAAAAGTGCGAAAGAAATGTTGACTGCTACACTTGAACACATGGCCGGGTGCGATATTTTTATCGCCACAGCCGCGGTTGCCGACTACACACCGTTGAATGTTGCCAACAACAAGATCAAGAAAAATTCGACTGAGATGGAACTCAAACTGACTCGCACAGAAGATATTCTGGCGACGGTCAGCGCACTCTCACCTCGGCCGTTTTGTGTGGGCTTTGCGGCTGAAACCGACCAGTTAATCAGCTATGCGAAAGGTAAGCTGGAAAGGAAGAACCTCGATTTGATTGTTGCTAATGATGTATCGAAAACGGAGATTGGCTTTCAGAGTGACCAGAATAAGGTGACTTTAGTGAGCAAAGAGCAGGAACTTGATTTGCCGCAGATGAGCAAACTCAGTCTGGCTGCCGCGTTAGTTGAAGAAATCGGTCAACGATATAAAAACAGTTAACGCAGCTGGTTCGTACAGACGCTGTTCGAACCAGATGAACGAAGATGCAAGTGGGGCTAAATCACAATGGCAAAAGCCAAAAAAGCAGACGCAGTTAACGATACTGAATTAGCCGGTGCGCCTAACGACAGCGATAAGGCCAAGCAAGCCAAGCCTAAACGCAGTACTGCTTCTCATTCACCCGAACAACATTGGCTTCCCGCTGGCATATCATTTTTGGTGATTGCCGCCGTTGTTGGTCTGATTCTGATCATTCTGATACCGCAACGCCAGGCAACTGACCTCAAACGTCATACTGAACTGTATGCGAGTAGTCAGGCCGTGATCGTCAAGCAAAGCATTGAGCATTTACAGAATCGACTTGAATTGATCGCCGCAACACCTGAGCTGCGAAAAAGGGTCAGCGATAAAAACACCGAAGCGATGCTAAAGATGAGCGAGCAATTGAGCAACGCTTTTCCAGAAGCAAGCAATGCCATGGTGATTCCTCTTGATGCCAAAGGCATAACCGGCTTGCGCAAGCATGGCTTGAAGCTGCGTAATAATATCGAGTCCAGCATGGTGAATCGTGCCGAAGACGGCGACAAGACTTTTCCCGAGGCGTACAAATACAAAGGTGAGACAGAATTTACCCTGGTAGCACCGATTCTCGAAGCTGATGAAATGGAAGTCAACGGGGCCATTTTATTGCGCATGCCAATGGCATTTTTGCAAAGCGCAATTAACGGCCAGATAGAAGATCGTGGGCGCACCGAATTGATACAAGTGTTCAGTGGCAGCGAACAGGTGTTGCTAAGCAGTAACGGCACCGGTAGTAGCGAACTGGAAGCTCAGGACAAACAAATCGGAGACAGTAATTGGTGGCTGCGATTTATGCCGTCTGATGCCGTAGCCAAAGAACTGAGCATCCCTCTTTGGAGCTTACTGGCTTTGTTGAGTATTCCAGCGCTTGGCGTACCCATCTGGCATTTTCTGTCTCTGCGAAAGCTTCGCAACCACATGGAAAGCGATTTAGACAATGTGATTAGTTATGCGCGAAGCCTTATGTCCGGTAATAAACGCATGCCGCCGGTTTTTCCCAATACTCAGCTGAATCAACTTGCTAATTTGATCGCGAATTTCAGAACGCCTGCGGCAACTGAAGAACCCGCCTCAAGCTCTACGAAATCAAGCGTAAATACCTCTTCTGCAAGCGCCTCAAAAAACGCCAAGGCAAAAACAAAAATGGATGCGGCAGAGACCAGCGCTTCTTCCGCCGCGGCGCCCGCCCCCAAAATTTCAATACCAGATCATATATTCCGCGCTTACGATATTCGGGGTGAAGCCGACAAATACCTGACCGACGAAGTTGTAAGCGCCATCGGTCGTGCAATTGGCAGTGAGGCCCTGGACCGCTCGCAAGATGAGATTGTAGTGGCCTGTGACGGTCGCTTATCCAGCCCGCGCATCAAGAAAGCACTATGTGAAGGCTTGCTGGCCAGTGGTCAAAACATTATTGATATTGGTGAGCAACCAACACCCCTGCTTTATTTTGCAACCCACCACCTGGAGACAGGCGCTGGCGTAATGATTACGGGCAGTCACAACGGTGCTGAGTGCAATGGCCTCAAACTGGTACTGGAAGGTCGCCCGCTGGCGGGTGAGCACATACAGAATATTAAACAACGAATTGATCAAGGACGTTATCACGAAGGCGAAGGAAGCTTGCAGGAAGCCAATGTTGCAGATGCCTATATTGACACCATCGCAGGCGATATAGCGGTAGCGCAAACCCTGAAAATTGTGGTTGATGCCGCCAATGGCATTGGTGGAATTATAGGCCCGCGGGTACTTGAGGAGCTGGGATGCGAAGTCATCGCATTGCATTGTGAGGTTGATGGTAATTTCCCAAATCATGACCCCGACCCAACAATTGCTAAAAACCTTAATGACCTCGCGGTGATGGTCAAGCAACATGAAGCGGATTTTGGCATAGCGTTTGACGGTGATGCCGATCGTGTGTGTGTTGTTGATTCCAACGGCGAAGCGGTCGCTCCAGACATTCTGCTGATGTTGTTTGCGCAAGATATCGTTTCGCGCAATCCTGGTGCCGACATTATCTATGACGTGAAATGCACCCGGCATTTAAGCAGCGTTATCAGTAGTTATGGCGGCAGACCTATCATGTGGAAGTCTGGGCACTCTTGCATCAAAGAAAAAATGCTGCAAACAGGTGCATTGTTGGGTGGTGAGTTTACCGGCCATATTTGCTTTAAAGAGCGCTGGTTCGGTTTCGATGACGGAATTTACAGTGCCGCTCGATTGATTGAAATTGTTAGCACCTCCGGACTTAAACTTGAAGAACTGTTAGCGGAGTATCCGGCCAGCAAAAGCACGCCGGAAATCATAGTGGATACTGGTGAGCAGCAGAAGTTCGATATTGTTGAAGCCCTCACGGATAACGCCCAGTTTGGCAGCGGAAAAATTACCACACTGGATGGTATTCGGGTCGATTACCCAGACGGCTGGGGACTGATTCGACCATCAAATACCGTGCCAGCAATTACCCTGCGTTTTGAAGCTGATAACGATGAGGCACTGCAACGCATACAAACTGTATTTCGAGAGCAAATCGGGCTGATAAATCCCAACGTAGCCTCAGCTTTCTGACAAACGCGGGAAATCCTATTATCATGCGCAGCTACTTTCATAGTGGTGTCGCACCCATATGTCTTTGTCACAGGAAAACGCGCTCAATATAGCCAAAGTGCTGACTGAGGCTTTGCCTTACATTCAGCAATTCACTGGCAAAACACTGGTGGTTAAGTACGGCGGCAACGCCATGGTTGACGAGCAACTGCAAGCAAGCTTCGCACGAGATATAGTGTTGATGAAGCTGGTCGGCATGAACCCGATCATTGTGCATGGTGGTGGACCTCAAATCGGCGACTTGCTCGAGCGGCTGAATATCGAATCACACTTTGTCGACGGCATGCGCGTTACCAGTAGTGAAACCATGGACGTGGTAGAAATGGTTTTGGGCGCTGCCATCAACAAGAATATCGTCAGCTTGATCCAGCAACACGGCGGGAAGGCCATCGGTCTGACGGGCAAAGACGGCAACCTTATTCGGGCTGAGAAGCTCAATGTGACCCGCGAAAGCGCGTCCATGCAGGCACCGGAAATAATCGACATAGGCCATGTTGGCTCAGTCGCCGAGGTAAATACCGAAGTGCTTGACCTCATGTTGAAGTCTGACTTCATACCAGTCATCGCACCCATTGGCGTTGGCGCTGACGGCCAGTCTTACAATATCAATGCCGATCTGGTTGCGGGTAAAATCGCGGAAGTGCTACAGGCCGAGAAGCTTATATTGCTTAGCAACGTACCTGGCCTGCAGGACAAACAAGGCAACATCCTGACCGGACTGACCGCTGAACGTGTAGAAAGCCTGATTAAGGATGGCACTGTTCACGGCGGCATGTTGCCAAAGATAGATTGTGCGCTACAAGCCATCCAGGCTGGCGTTCGCGCTGCGCATATTATCGATGGTCGCGTACCGCACGCGGCCCTGCTTGAAGTCTTTACTGACAGTGGTGTTGGCACCCTTCTTACTGCGTAATTTCTCCGCGGCTACAAGCCGCTGGCGCGTCCATCAGGCTGCCAGCCAGAATAATTTGTGCATAATGTAACTGTGCATTGTGCGCACATA
The DNA here is from genome assembly GCA_964352475.1 of uncultured Pseudomonadales bacterium. Taxonomy (GTDB): domain Bacteria; phylum Pseudomonadota; class Gammaproteobacteria; order Pseudomonadales; family JAUIET01; genus JAUIET01. The sequence continues at coordinate 128,254 of CAYGSL010000004.1, forward strand.
ACGAAATCGATAGCATTGGCGGCTTATCACCTCAGGGTACCGCCATGTTAAACAGCGCACGGAAAGAACCCAGACGCCAGCAAATATTGCAGGCTCTGGCGCTGATGCTTGAAGAAACGCCAGGCGAGCGCATCACTACCGCTGGTATTGCCCGCCGGGTGGGCATCTCGGAGGCGGCTCTTTACCGCCATTTTCCCAGCAAGGCGAAAATGTTCGAAGGGCTCATCGCATTTATAGAAGAAACCATTTTTAGCCGCGTACACAGAGTACTTGCCGAAGAAGCCGCTGCATCACGCCGCTGTGAGGCAACAATCACGCTGCTGCTGCAGTTTGCCGAGCGTAATCCTGGCATTGTGCGGCTGTTAACCGGCGATGTATTGGCAGGTGAAACGCGTACTCTAAGGCACCGGGTAAGCCAATTCTACGAGCGCATGGAAACCCAACTGAAGCAAATTTTGCGTGAAGGGGAATTGCGTGAAGGCTTGCGTCCTATCGCACCCGTATCCATCACAGCCAATATGATTCTTGCGACGGCGGAAGGTCGAATAGCTCAGTTTGTACGCAGCGACTTCAAGCGCAGTCCGATGGAACATTGGCCTAAACAATGGGCGTTAATTCACACACAGGTATTTGCTCCAGAACAACGCCTCGCCCAACCAGCCTGAGCGCAGCTATAGTAGCGTTTAGTATTAAAGCGATTATCAGCCAGAGCTGGCTTGGGATGAACGCCGGCGCCCATAGCGCAATTCTTGCAGGTACTCGAAACGCTCTATGTCAGCAGCGTAATTGCGTTTTACTGCAGTAATTTCATTTTTCCTCGCTCGGATCTTATTGCGAGTGTCATCCACTTCAATTTCCATCGTACCGATGTTGTCTAACAACGCCTGCGGAACTTCTCTCCCTGCGCGCTCTGAATTCGCCGCCACTTCCTGCTGGCGTTCAATCTGACCTTTTAAAGAGCGCAAATTACCGCGAAGAATTGACAATCGAACATTAATTTCGTCAACAACCCGGTTTTGCGATGCTTCTATATCGGCCACGCTGCTGTAGCGCCGCATCAGCATTTCATCTTTTTTACGTTGTTCAGCCTTAAGTTGCTGCTCGCTCATGGCCTTTTGCTTTGCGGCTATTTGTTCCTTGGTAGCCTGTGGTGCAACGGTGCGTAATACATCGCCATTGGCATTGATTACTTCGTAGCCATATTTCACAAATTCTGGTGGCAAGTGGCTATCAATAACCATCGCACCTGCGGGCGTTTTGTATCTAAAATACTCGATGCCCGCATGGCTCAACGCGCTACACATCAGCACCACCAACGTGGTCAGCGCCCGGAAACTGATGCTTAAGGGCCTGTTATTCAAGGTCGTATCGCTCTGCATCATTTGGTGATAAAGATGACGGTATTCATAATTTTAGCCAAAAAACCTTGAACAAGCACTGAACGATGATCGTTCAAAAGGAAAAAGTTTGCTAAATACCGAATTCTTCGCGGTATGTGCGCATTTGCTGCAATTGCACGCTGCTGTTGGCGCCCGCAGCTTCCAGAAATGTGATCAGGTTCGCAAAACTGATAATGCTGGTTACGGGAATGCTGTGCTCCGCCTGCAACTCCTGAATCGCGGATTGCTCCGTTTTGCCGCGTTCCTGGCGATCAAGGCCTACTACTATGCCCGCCGGGGTGGCACCGGCGGCATTTATCATGTCAATTACTTCACGTACGGCGGTACCGGCAGTAATAACGTCATCAACTATCAACACGCGGCCATTCAGTGGCCCGCCCACAATCGTTCCGCCTTCGCCGTGCGTTTTTGCTTCTTTTCTATTGTAGGCAACGGGTATATCCCTGCCGCTGTTGTCACTCCATGCAATTGCTGCGGCGGTCGCCAACGGTATTCCCTTGTACGCCGGCCCAAACAGCATATCGAATTCAATGCCGGCCGCTTCTACCGCCTGCATGTAGGCGTTTCCGGTGCGGCTTAGCGCAGTTCCGGAACGAATTAAACCGGCGTTAAAAAAATACGGGCTGCATCTACCGGACTTCAGCGTGAATTCGCCAAAGCGGAGTACGTCGTTTTCCAGCGCCAACTGAATAAAATCTGTTTGATAGTCATTCATTTACAATTATGATACACGCTTAGAGTTGCAGGGGCGATCATGAGAGTCATTAACTTCTGTGCGGAAGGATTGGAGCAAGCCGCGCAAAAAGGTTTTTTCGAGTGGGCGACCAAGCAGGACGCTGATTTTATCTGCGTGCAAGACTTGCGCGTATCTGAATACGACATCAAGAACGACGCCTGTTTCCCTTCGCAGTACAACGCCTACTTTTTTGACGCGGTTGAATCGAACACCAATGGCGTTGCTATCTATACTCGCGAATTACCCAAAGCCATTATGACAGGCTTGGGCTTTGCAGAATTTGATGTGGATGGCTTTTACGTGCAGGCAGACTTTGAACGCTACAGTGTAGGTTCGTTTTTGGCACCCATGGCAACAGATGGTGACCCAGAGTCGCAAGAACGCAAAATGCGCTTTTATGACCAGTTTCTCGCGCATTTCTCTAAAGTGCGCAATAAACGCCGCGAGTACATCCTGACTGGCAACTGGAACATTGCGTTTGAAAATACCGATATGCAAAACCCGCGCGAAGTAAGCGGCTTTCTTGAAGAAGAACGCGACTTACTCGGCCAATTGTATGACGAACTCGGTTACGCAGACGCATTTCGCCTGGCTGAAACAGATGACGACGAATACACCTGGTGGCCTGAGGGTGAACGAGACCTTAATGGCTGGCGAGTTGATACCCAGGTAGTGTCTGAAGGCTTACGCGGCATGGTAGAACACGCCGCCGTATATCGCGGCGAGATATTTTCAAACCATGCGCCAGTAATCATCGATTACGAGCTGGACCTCTAGCAGGCTGTTGAAACGCTCTATTGCGACAACGCCATTTTTTGCACCTGCATAATTTGCGTTAATCCGCGCTGGGCCAGATCCAGCATGGCTTGCAATTGTTCAGGCGAGTAAGGTTCACCTTCGGCGGTGCCCTGTATTTCGATAAAGCCTTTTGCATCACGCATTACTACGTTCATATCAGTTTCGGCCTGTGAATCTTCAGCGTAATCCAGATCAAGTACCGCTTCGCCTTCATACACACCAACAGACACCGCAGATACCATGCCAATGATTGGATTTTCTTTCACGCGCTTAATGTCCATCAAATGATTGACCGCGTCACTCAAGGCAACTGCCGCACCGGAAATGGAAGCACAGCGCGTGCCTCCGTCGGCCTGTAAAACGTCGCAATCGATTGTTATGGTGTTTTCCCCAAGCTTGTCCATGTCGATAGCCGCCCGTAGAGAACGACCAATCAGACGCTGAATTTCCACTGTTCTGCCTGATTGCTTGCCGCGCGCGGCCTCTCTGGCCACCCGTTCGTTGGTAGCACCTGGCAACATGCCATACTCAGCAGTAAGCCAACCGGACCCACCACCACGCAGCCACCTGGGAACGCCTTTTTCAACGCTGGCGGTGCATAACACGCGGGTATTTCCAACTTCAACTAATACTGAACCTGCAGCGTGGCTGGTGTAGTTGCGGGTAAATTTCAAACTGCGCAGCTGGTCTGAGCGGCGGCCACTGGGTCGTTGCATGAATATTCCTGTTTTTCGGCTTGTGGTTGTGGGATTAGTGGAGTGTCTCAAATAGTTGAGTACAATACGCGTCTACCGCATGCGCTACCTGATGGACAGAGCGTTTAGCGGGTACAGCGCACAACTTACAGTATGACAGCCTTTTGAACAGCACTGAACAACAGAACAAAGCCAGCGGACAACTGTTTACGGTTTCCGCACCATCCGGTGCCGGTAAAACCAGCCTGGTGCAGGCCCTGATTGCCGCAGTTCCCAACATCAATGTGTCGGTATCACACACCACCCGCTTACGCAGGGCCGGTGAGCACAACGGTGTGAACTATCACTTTATTGATGAGACGCAATTCAATGCCATGCGCGAAGCTGGCGATTTTCTCGAGCACGCTACGGTATTCAACAACAACTATGGCACTTCAAGAAGCGAGGTCGAGTTGGTATTAGCCAATGGCGAAGATGTGATTCTAGAGATTGATTGGCAGGGTGCTGCGCAAATTAAGCAACTGTTGCCAACGACCGTATCGATTTTTATTCTGCCACCGTCATTGCAGGCGCTGGAAGAACGCCTGACGGGTCGCGGCCAGGACGACGAAACCGTGATTGCCGGGCGCATGCAGGCAGCCGTGAACGAAATCAGCCACTATGCAGCAGCCGATTATCTAATCGTAAACGAGGTGTTTGCCACAGCTTTGGCCGAGCTCGAGCATATCGTTCGCGGCCAGCGCCTGAGCCTGGCGCGCCAACAGCAACGACACGCACAACTACTGGCTGAGCTTCTGGCGTAGCGTTTGGAGCGACAGCAGCACAAAATTGCCAACAAAGTGCACACAGCCGCGTCGGGAATTGTTTGTAGCCTTCATCTACGCTACAATATCGGGTTCGATCGAGGCAATATGCCTCACTTTACACTCACACTACAGTGCCGTGTTTTCCCAGTGTCAGGCCAATTTGAGGCTTAGTCAGGAAAGAATCTAACGGCAGCACATTTAGGGTACTCGAAATGGCACGCGTTACAGTTGAAGATTGTCTTGAAAATGTAGGCAATCGCTTTGATCTAGTGATGATCGCAAGCAAGAGAGCCAGACAAATAGCCACCGGTGGTAAAGAGCCGCTGGTCAAAGAAGACGGCGACAAGCCAACTGTTATCGCACTGCGTGAGATCAAGGACAACCTGATCAACGACGATATATTGCGTGAAACGGAAGAGGCCGAAGAAAACTTCGAACACGAAATGGACCTGGCAGTATCAGGCGAAAGCGAAACAAGCGGTATGACACAGCACCAGGGGCTGGGCGCATTCCGCCGCTCCGAGTCGTTTCAAAGCGACGCGGAAGCCGTTGGTGGCAGTATCGCTCCAGCGGCACCTGAGGCCAGCGCCGAAGAAACCATCACACCGGCCCCTGCCGATGACCTTGATACCGACGCCCTGATTCGCGCACTGCAAGCGGCGAGCAATGTTGAGCCAGACGCGCCTGGCAGCGAATAGTTTCCTGCAAGCGAAACTGGTTTGCTTCTTTGATGTAATGCGGCCAGTTTCTCTCGTGCGTCTGCTAGCCCTGACGGATTAGCGCCCGTTGCAGACAATTGATACCTTAGCCAACTCACTCTGTGAGTATTTGCCTGTTGACCAAATTCAGCAGGTTAAGCGCGCGTACTATTTCGCCGAACAAGCCCACGACGGCCAGACCAGACGCAGCGGCGAACCCTACGTTACCCACCCGCTGGCTGTAGCCGGCATTCTCGCCGACATGCACATGGACGATCAAAGCCTGATGGCAGCGATGTTACACGACGTCATCGAAGATACCGGCGTCGATAAAGACGCCATCGCCGAGCAGTTCGGAGATACTGTGGCCGAACTGGTGGATGGCCTGTCTAAGCTGGCTAAAATCGGTTTCAGTTCCCGCGCTGAGGCGGCAGCTGAGAATTTCCAGAAAATGGCATTGGCCATGTCGCGTGACATCCGGGTGATTTTGATCAAGCTGGCTGATCGACTGCATAACATGCGCACTCTCGGCGTGCTCAGTGTGGATAAGCGCAGACGCATCGCGGTTGAAACTCTTGAGATTTACGCGCCGATAGCCAACCGGCTAGGCATGAATACAACACGCGTTGAATTGGAAGACCTGGGGTTTACTGCCATGTACCCAATGCGGGCGCGGCGTATTGAAGCCGCAGTTCGGTCAGCGCGCGGTAATCGTAAGGAAGTTTTGCAGCAGATCAAAGCGTCTCTGGAAGCCCGCCTCAGCAATGAGAATTTAAGCGCAAGAGTATTGGGCAGGGAAAAGCATCTGTTTAGCATTTACGAGAAAATGCGCACCAAACGCAAATCGTTCTCGGAAATTATGGACGTGTATGCGTTTCGAATTGTCGTTGAAGATGTAGACACCTGCTATCGCGTATTGGGTGCTGTGCACAACTTGTATAAACCGGTAGCCGGTCATTTCAAAGACTACATCGCTATCCCTAAAGCCAATGGTTACCAAAGCCTGCATACCGTTCTGTTTGGGATGCATGGCGTGCCCATCGAAATTCAAATTCGCACAGAAGGCATGGAAGAGCTGGCCAATAAGGGCATTGCGGCGCACTGGTTGTATAAGAGCGGCGATGACGACGCCGATGTTAATTCACATACACGTGCCAGGCAGTGGGTGCAAAGCTTACTGGAATTGCAGGAGAGCGCTGGCAATTCTCAAGAATTTATTGAACACGTCAAAACCGACTTGTTTCCGGAGGAAGTGTACGTATTCACACCGAAGGGAGAAATTCGCGCCCTACCCAGTGGCTCAACTGCAGTTGATTTCGCCTACGAAGTGCATACTGATGTTGGCAATAGCTGTGTTGCCTGCCGCATTAACCGGCGCTTCGCGCCACTGAGCGAGCAATTGCAAAGCGGCGAAACTGTAGAAATTATTACCGCACCCGGCTCGCAGCCTAACCCATCCTGGTTGAACTTTGTCGTCAGCGGCAAGGCGCGCAGCAACATTCGTCATTTTCTCAAGAACCAGCGCCACACAGAAGCCATCGAACTGGGCCGAAGGTTACTCGACAAAGCTCTGGAAAATCTCAACACCAGTTTTAAGAAAATGGACAAGAAGCGAATTCAAACGCTGCTTGAAGAAACCGGCTATGAGAACTTTGATTTGATTCTGGAGGATATTGGCCTTGGTAATCGGGTGGCCTATTTGACGGCCAGGCGCCTGGTACCCGAGAAAGTTGTCAGTAAGGCCAACACCAAGACAAACAGCACCCGTAATGATTCCTTCGCTATCAACGGCGCAGAAGGAATGATGGTTAGTTTTGCCAAATGCTGCCACGCCATTCCGGGCGACCCGATTGCAGGCCATATCAGCGCCGGGCGCGGCATTGTTGTGCACGTTGCAAACTGCCGAAACATTATCGAGTTTCGAGATAATCCTGAGCGCTGCATAGAGCTGACCTGGCATGACAAGGCAAAAGGTGAGTTCCAGGTTGAGCTACGCGTAGAGCTGGCGCAACAGCGCGGTGCTATTGCTGAGCTGGCCAATAAAGTCAGCAGCCTTGACGCGCCTATCGAAAAAATAAACACTGAAGATCGTGATGCAAAAACAGCGGTAGTACGGCTGGAGATCGGGGTTCATGACCGGGTACATTTAGCCCGCATCATGAAACGTATTCGAGCAATGAAATCGGTCGCGTCTGTGTCAAGAATGAAATCCTGAACCGAGTTGATAAACAATGAGCACAAAAGAAGTTATCCATACCGATCAATCGCCTGCTGCGATTGGACCGTACTCACAAGCCATAAAAGCAGGGAACACGGTGTACATATCCGGTCAGATTCCGCTTGATCCGGATACCATGGAACTGGTTGAAGGAGATATAACAGCACAAGCGCATCGGGTTTTCCAGAACATGCGTGCTGTTGCCCTGGCTTCCGGCGGCACACTGGATAATGCGGTGAAAGTGAATATTTCTTTGCCTGATCTTGGCAATTTTGCGGCCGTAAACGAGGTGATGAAAGAATACTTCAACGAACCTTACCCGGCCCGTGCTTGTGTTGGCGTGGCGGCGTTACCAAAAGACTGTGATTTGGAAGTGGAAGCTATTTTAGCCTTGTAGCTCAGGCTTTGTATTTCCAGTAATCGAGTCGATTACCTCGCGGTAACCATCGCGAAAACCCGGGTAGCGAAAATGAAATCCGCTGTCCAGCAAACGCTGATTGCTACAGCGTTTACTGCCTGGATTGCGCTGTGCCTTGTCACCGCTCCCGAAATGGCTGATGGGGTATTCAACACCCAATTGCGCGGCTAGCCAACGTTCTACTTCCTGTTTGCGTACGGGTTCATTGTCCACGCCCAGATAGCAAGACTGAACGGTCTCACCCAGTGCATCCAGGTTCAGCAAGTGCATAATAGCTGCTGCAACATCGTAACGATGTATTCGATTGGTAAAGTGATTGCTTGAGCTAAATCGGCCTTCCTGAACCGCTTCTACAAGCCGAGTACTTTCCGAACTGTAAATTCCGCCACATCGAATACTGGTGGATGGTATGGCGCTGTCGGTCAGCATCTGTTCGCACTGCAACATCGCTTGTCCGCTAAAACCACCTGGCGATGTATCAGATGATTCATCAATCAAATCATCGTTGCACTGACCGTACACGCTGGTACTTGATACGAATACAATTCGCTTTGGCGGCTGCTGAATTGCCGCAAGCACATTACGCGTGCCTGCCACATAAGTCTGCTGATAGCCTTCACTTGTGTACTCACGCGGCGTGAAAGTCAGCAACAAATAGTCGGCAACGCAGTCTGATAACAACTGGCTTACTGCTGCTGTATCGGTATAGTCCACATTGTGGCCTGAAATTCCTGGTGCCAACTTCGCCGTGTTGCGTCGCGCGCCGTGCAGCTGCCAAGCTGATTCAGCGGAATTCTGAGCGGCAATGGCATTGCCTATGGCACCACAACCAATGATTAACAGAGACGGTTTTTTCACAGCGCTATTGTACGGCAATGCGCTATGCTTGCACGGCATTTGAATTGGGTATGGGACGCGGTTTGGCGCAGGAAATTCTCAAAAATAAATCGCTCAGCGATCTAAAAGGTGTTGGCCCCAAAACCCGCGAACGACTCGCACGTATTGGCATCGAGTCTACCCAACAGTTGCTGTTTCACTTGCCACTTCGTTACGAAGACCGAACGCAGCTCACGCCTATTAGCCAGCTAAAACCCAATAGCTATTGCCTGTTTGAAGGTGTTATCAAGGCAGCGGGGATTGTGCCCGGCAGGCGACGCAGTTTCGTGGTCAAGTTGCAGCAGGAGTATTCCGCCATCAGCCTGCGATTGTTTCACTTCTCCGCAGCGCAAACCCGCGGCTTGACGGTTGGTACGCGCCTGCGCTGTTTTGGAGAGATACGCTTCGGACGCAATAGCCTGGAGTGTTTCCATCCGGAATATTCCATTCTCGACGATGCCCGTGCAGACCCGCCACTGCCGCAGGCATTAACACCGGTGTATCCCAGTACCGAAGGTTTGCATCAGGCCAGTTTTAGAAAACTACTGGATCAGGTCTTGCCATTATTGGACTCGCATTCCATTGATGAATTGATCCCAGCTGAGTTCATTGCAAACCTGCCCGACGGTAAAGAAACGCTTGCGATGTTCGCCCGTTTCCCATTGGCCAGGACTTTGCGAATACTGCATGCCCCGCAGAAATCCGAGCAAGCCTTACTTCCCGTCTGCCAGCAGAGGCTGGCATTTGAAGAGCTTTTGGCGCATCACCTTAGTTTACTTAAGGTTCGCCAGCGAGTGCAGCAACTGGTGGCGCCCAGGCTACAGGGTGATAAGACGCTTCACCAACGATTTCTGAGCGAACTGGGTTTCACACTGACAGCAGCGCAAGCGCGCGTTTCAGAGCAGCTTATGCTACAGCTCAGCGAGCAAACACCGATGCTACGACTGGTACAAGGTGACGTTGGTTGTGGCAAAACGGTTGTGGCAGCCCTGGCCGCATTGCAAGCCATAGGCAGTGGTTATCAAGCGGTGCTGATGGCGCCAACCGAAATTTTGACCGAGCAACATTTTCGCGCCTTCAGCGACTGGTTTGGCCCGCTGGGCATCACCGTGGGCATGCTCTCCGGCCAACAAACAGCAAAGCAAAAGCGTGAAGCACTGGCCGCTATTGCCAGTGCTGAAATCAGTTTTATCGTCGGCACCCATGCGGTTATTCAGGACGCGGTAAGCTATGAGAAATTAGGTCTGATTATCATCGATGAGCAACACCGCTTTGGCGTTGATCAGCGACTAAGCTTGCGGAAAAAAGCACTGGACTCCGGTGTTTGTCCACACCAGATTATTATGACCGCCACACCCATCCCACGAACATTGGCCATGGCAGCCTACGCGGATCTTGACGTCAGCGTTATTGATGAATTGCCTCCCGGGCGAACTCCAGTTCACACCAGTGTGCTGGACAACGGTTCGCGTGATCGCGTAGTGGAGCGCGTTTATAAAGCCTGCCAGCAAGGCCGGCAGGCGTATTGGGTATGCACTCTGGTGGAAGAATCGGAAGCCATTCAATCTCAAGCGGCCGAAAGTACCGCAGAAGAGTTGCGTATCGCACTGCCAGACCTGCAGGTGGGCCTGGTACATGGCCGAATGAAGGCGGCCGAAAAAGCGGAAGTAATGAACAGCTTCAAATCTGGCGCTATCCAGCTACTGGTGGCCACTACAGTCATAGAAGTGGGCGTAGACGTACCAAACGCCAGTTTAATGATTATTGAAAACGCCGAACGCCTGGGTTTGTCGCAAATTCATCAGCTACGGGGCCGAGTCGGCCGTGGGCAGGCGGCAAGTCACTGCTTGTTGCTGTATCAAAAGCCACTGTCTGCCAATGGCAAGCGTCGACTGGACACGCTTCGCAATAGCAGCGACGGCTTCTATATTGCCGAACAAGATCTGGAAATTCGCGGTCCAGGCGAGGTGTTAGGAACACGGCAGACCGGCATGCTGCAATTTAGAATTGCTGATTTAGAGCGCGATGTAGAGCTACTTGAACTGGTGCAATACACTGGCGCGTCGTACATGCTTAGTTATCCGGATAATGTTCAGATGCTCATAGATCGCTGGATTGGTGCGTCGGTGTTTTACGGCAATGCCTGATAACCGTCTGGCTAGCGGTATTCCAGCGACATGACTACGGTAAAATCTGGCGCGGTTCGCACTGCAATGTCTTCACTCAAGCCGATATTCAGGTTCCAGCGCTTATCCAGCTGAATGCCCGCGCCAAAGGTTAATTGCAGAGAAGTTGAACCCAGTGATTTTATGTCGGTGTCATAAAATGCCGTATGGGCTTCCAACTGCGCTTTAAGTGTTAGCCACTCATAAAACGCTGGCACCGCAAATGCCGCAGAGCCATAAAACACGCTGTCATTTTGCAGTTGCGGGAGTAATTCCGAGTCGCCCGGCAAAATGACGCCCAGGCTGCCGTGAAACGATATCTGCCAGTTACTCAGCTCATGGCGATAGGTATTCAAACCCAGGGCCACATCCCAGGATTCAGAACCTGTCAATTTAGCCGCATCGCCGCTGGGCGCCTCCAACCGAAGTTGTACTGCGAGCTTGGAAGTTTGATTGGCAGACAGCTGATATTGGGCAAGCAGTGCTACATCCCCCAGACCAGAGCCGCTACGATCTAAGCGTGCGGAGGCTTCGGGTGTGCGGACTGCAAACAACAACTGATCGCGCGGAAATTCCTCTCTGCGAGCGTTCGGCAGGCCAAAGGTTCTGTGCCAACCTTCCACAAAGCTGTCCATAAAACCGCCGTCGTGCGAGATAAGCGGAATATCCAGACCCAGCGCAAACCGTGAACTCAAGGAGCGTCTAAGCTTGAGTGTCGCCGTGCTGGACTCACCGTCGAGAAAGGCTTGCTCTGGCCCCTGCTCATCAATCGCAAACTGGCTGGTTTGTTCCAGTGTGAAGGCGATTGTCTTCTGCCGCTCGGTTAGCGCACGCGCGTCCTCAATATTGGGTAAGCCCAGCGAGCGCACGAACACCGTTCTGTTCGATGTGGCAAACGGCGAGTCGTCCGCGGCTATCTGGCCTGACCATAGAGTCGTTAAGACCAACGCGGAAACAAAATAAAAAGGCCAGCGTGTCGATTGCATACATTTTTAGTTACGTAGTACAGCACTGCGAATGTACCATATGCCGCTGCCGTTTAAGGAGTTTCGAATAAACATGGACCCAATCAGCCAGGGCGCTTTGGGCGCAGCCGCCGCACAAAGTGGTGCAAAATCAGGTCGACTCGGTGTCGCGATGCTTGCAGGTTGGTTGGCGGGTATGGCTGCTGATTTGGATGTATTGATACGTTCCAGCGCCGACCCCTTAATGTTTCTTGAATATCACCGGCATTTTACCCACTCGCTGATATTTATTCCGGTCGGCGGCTTTATTGTCGCCTTATTTGTCTTCTGGGTATTTGGCAGGCGACGACAATGGTCGTTTAAACATTTGCTGCTGTACTGCACTCTGGGCTATGCAACGCATGGCTTACTGGATAGCTGTACGTCCTATGGCACCTTATTGTTGTGGCCATTTTCAGATAAACGCTACGCCTGGGACACTATTTCAATCATCGACCCGCTGTTCACCTTGCCGCTGCTTGCATTGCTAGTATTGTCATTACGCAAACAAAGCCCCTGGCCCGCGCGCGCCGCACTGACCTGGGCAGTATGTTATTTGTGTATTGGTTGGTGGCAAAACCAACGCGCGTTGGACGTTGCTGCTGCGCTGGCCGAGAGTCGTGGTCACCAGCCAGTGCGGCTGGAAGTTAAACCGGGGTTTGCAAACCTGTTACTGTTCAAGTCCATTTACAGCACTGGAGAACATTTTTACGTCGATGCTGTCAGGGTTGGAATAAATACTCAATGGATAGAGGGGGACTCTGTCGCAAAGCTAGATCCCGCCAGGGATTTGCCGTGGCTGAAGCAAGGCTCTCAACAGCAAGCAGACTTGCAGCGCTTCACCTGGTTTTCTGATGGATACGTCGCCTTGCATCCTGACAACCCACACGAAGTCATTGATATCCGTTATTCGATGTTACCGAATCAAATTGAGCCCTTGTGGGGCATAGAACTGGATCCAAACGCTGAGCTATCGCAGTTCGCGAAGTACCGCACTCACCGTGATGACCCTGAGTCCAGAGTCAGCGAGTACTGGGAAATGTTGCGCAATCGCTGATTGCGCCGCCGTATGGGTTTTTCAACTTACAAAGTTTTCAAAAACTCTAGTAGCTCTATCCGTTCGTCCTCGCACAGCATCGATAGCGGCTGGTCGGTACCCAGGCCAGGTGTAAAGCCAGCCGCGTATTCGTGTCCGCTATTACTGTTGCCGGGCAAATTGGTATCGAACAGAAACCCTGTATTGGCCGTGTAATTATCCTGTTTGAACCCAACCTTTCGCGGATCAAATTCACGGCTACCTACCCAAAAAGTTTTCGGCCGTGTTTTGCCCTCACACACTTCGCCATCTGCACGCTCTCCTTCAAGATGCTGTGGTAATAGCAAATCGTACAAACTGGGTATTGAGCCGTTGTGAAGGTAAGGCGCCGTTGCCCACACACCGTTCAGCGGCCGCGCTTTGTAGGCTCGTAAAGACGCATAGGTGTCCGCCGTAGTGTCCGGCTCGTACTCCCCGGTTTTCACACTCGGCTCCAGATCATTGTTAAAAAATGAGGCGCCCAGCATATAAGCCTGATCAGCCACTCGACGAACCACACCTTTGTCTCTGTCCGGCGTGCCAATGACACCCGCAGTGACCGCCGTCAAAATTTGCCGCACAGGTGCTGTGTTAGCGATAACCACCTGGCCCACGTCAGTACCCTGGTAGGTTTGACCAATGTTGCCCGATCGGCCCATGTATTGGGTGGCATTCATTGCCATGGTTGTATCGGTTCCCAATTTATCCAGACGCAACATTTTCGAGGTGATCTTTCTATCCCATGCATCGCGATCAATAAGCTCATGACAAGACACACAGTATTTCAAATAATGAACCTTGCCTCGCGATACCTTCTCTTCATCAATAGCAAAGCTCGCATTAATCGCCACTACCTCTTGTGGAAACGCTTCATTCCATAGCGGAGACTTCAAGCTTTTCAGCGTGCCCTCCATACGTGAAAGGTTTACGCCATCGACCGAAGATTGAAAATCAATTCGGTGGCGTTTTACTTTTTGCCCGCTGATCAGTGCCGATAAGCTCCAGCCCCTGAACCATGACTTCTCTTCGGTCCAATCCAGGCTGGCAAAAACGCCGATCACCTGGCCGGTGTTTCGACCCAACGCTCCAACACCCGCGTTGGCCTGTAATCCATTCCATTGCACATAGTCTGTTTGTGCTACGTCCCACAAGTAGGGATAACTTACCGGCGCATTGGCTTCGTTAAAGAAGTGCCGAATCGCTGACTCGACGTCTGCATCGGACAAACCTGGGTAGCCGGAATCGCTGCGCTTGAGCTTACTCACCATACTTTCGAACCCGACACGCCCAAAAATTGTTTCATTGTGATCGCTTAGAACTCGCTCAATCTGTTCATCACTGAGCAACCGCTCTGCGGAGTCTGTGCTGGCAAGCGCCAGTAATTCACCGGCCTGACGCTTGTTGATCACATGTTGCAGAACACGATTATAAATTCGCCCGAAAGCGTCCAGGCGCGCGTAGCCATACGCATGTTTTGACTCATTAATTTGATTGTATTGACGTGTCCGTTCTGTCCAGTCGATTAGATCTTGCACTACCTCTTCTTCGCTTGTGTAACTGCGGCCACCACTCAATGCGCGCCAAACATCGTTGCGAGCAAGTACAGCGCTAACCAATCGCTGCTTTTTCGCAGCGTCAGACAATGTGTGTTGCATCGCGTCGTGCAGGTTTTCAAGAAAACCATCCAGGTCAGCCATAGCCGGGCCGCCATCAATGCGCACCGACATGCCTTCGAAATTTATTTGCGCGGTATGGCAGGTTGCGCAGTTAAACCCCAGATAGTCCTTGTTTTGGTAGGTGTCTTTAACAAAGCCTACAGGCAGCCCATTCGGGTTGAACAAAGTTGGTTTTTGCAGCAAATACCGAAACCTGTCCATGTTTTGATTGCTGCGAAATAAACGGATGTTTTTTTCAGAGGAATCCACTTGTTCAAGCTCAAGAAAAAAATCATAGGGAATTACGTTAGAGCCCTGGGTTACGTTGTAAAACCATAAGCTGTCAGCACGGCCCCAACCTTGCTGCAAATAGCGGGGAACATCGTGATGATCACCCAGCGCGGCATTGGTAACCGCCATTGCACCACGGTGCTCATCGCGATCGGCGTGTTGGTATATTTTTCCAGCCAGCAATACCAATGTTGTCGGTAACAAGGCGAGCGCCAGGGAGAATATGCCTAGTAAAACCAGTGCTTTTAACCAGGAAGACCAGCCCAGTGCATCCGGCCCAATCTTTACCTGGCGATACTTGCTCTTAATAGCATTTTTCATGCGCTGCTCCTTCAGCTGGAACGGGTATTATTCTTGTTGGTCGATATCCAAAGCAGTCATCATACTCTGCCTTTTGCTCTGCAACAGCAGCCTGAGTTGCAATAAGGCCGACTCCATAAACCACTTTACATTGCGATCTTGCCAAATTTCAGCGTACTGCTGCAATTGTTCATTGCGAACAAATCGATAGGTATAAGCAAGATACGGGTCAGCCGCGGAGACGTACTGCTGCCTGTACTGCTTTTCAAGTTCACTACGCCACAACTTGATGCCTTCATAATCGTTAGCCGTAAACAGTTCACCACTGATTCGATCTAGAGCAACGGCTGTATCAACTTCAGCAAACGACTGGATAACTGAGGCTATCTCCGGTCCGTAGTCGGCAATATGGCAGGCGCGCAAAAAATCGGTTCGCTCTTGCGTGATGGTATTTTCCGCCACATAGTCTTGTAGTTTTTGCCGCTGACCGGCTGAATGGCCAATGCGTTCGAAACGGCGAAATTTCTCAAGCAAATCATGCGCCATTGCACCTTTAACGGCTTGCATTGCCTGATCATCAAATTCTACGATAAGCGCTTTTGCGAGCTCGGTAATAAGTGCCTCGCCACTGTAGGCGGCCAGCACTGAATCCAGCTGCTCGCGCTGCTGGTCACTAAGTTCATAGGTCTCTGCTTGTCTGCGCAGGTTAATGTCGTAGGCCAGATCCAGCTGCCTGACAGCCGCATCAAGGCCTGAGCGTGACAATAAAAGCTGAACGTCTTCAGCGGTTACTGATTGAGCGCTTGAGGATAATAGCAGTGCAAACAGAGCAAAAACACGCAGCATTTTCTTGACTAACTGGCTTGCTCTGCGGCCAGCAATTGCGCAGTTGGGGTATTGAAGACTTCGGTGTCCAGAGCATTTTCAGACTGTGCAACTACGCAGGTTACCGCCGCATCACCAGTGACATTCACCGCTGTTCGCAGCATATCCAGCAAGCGGTCAACACCTATTATCAGAGCTATACCTTCCACAGGCAGATTGACCTGTTGCAAAACCATGGCGAGCATAATAAGTCCAACACCTGGCACACCCGCAGTACCGATGGAGGCTAACGTTGCAGTAGCTATCACCGCGAGATAACCACTCATGCCAATATCAATGCCGTAAGCTTGAGCAATAAACACGGTAGCAACACCTTGCATGATCGCGGTGCCGTCCATATTAATGGTTGCCCCTAGCGGAATCGTAAACGAGGCAACGGAATTGTTTGCCCCCAAACGATGCTCCGCCACGCTCAGCGTGATCGGCATGGTGGCGTTGCTTGATGCGGTGCTGAATGCAAACAGCTGCACTGGGCGCATTTTTGACAGG
The DNA here is from genome assembly GCA_964352475.1 of uncultured Pseudomonadales bacterium. GTDB lineage: Bacteria > Pseudomonadota > Gammaproteobacteria > Pseudomonadales > JAUIET01 > JAUIET01. Next base: position 144,763 of record CAYGSL010000004.1, read on the forward strand.
AAAGTTAAGGGGTTCAAACGGGCCAACAGCGTGACCAGGCTGCCATAAACAAGTGCCGCATGCAGAATCAACACGCCGGCTACCGTCATGAAATACCAGGCGAGGGTGCCTAAAATATCGATGCCTATATCTGCAAACAATGCCGCGAGCAAACAAAACACACCGTACGGGGCCAGGGTCATCAGAATATCGACCATGCTCATAATCACTTCGTTCATATCATCAAAGAACGATCGAATACGTACACCATGCTCGCCCGCTTTACTAACGGCAATTCCGAATAACAAAGCAAACACAATGATCTGCAGCATATTGCCGTCGGCCATTGCCTGCACGGGATTGCTGGGAAATATATTGATCAGCACCTGTTTTAATGAAGGTGCTTCTTTCACCACATAGTTGCTGTCTGTTTGCAGTTCAATGCCTTCACCGGGTTGAATCAACAATGCAGCACTTAGCGCCAGAGTAATGGCAACTGCAGTAGTGAACATATACAGGCCCAACGACTTGCCAGCGATTGCTCCCATGCGCGAGTTGTCGGCGCCTAGACCGCTGCTGCCGCAAACTAGCGACACAAACACCATAGGCACAACTAACACTTTCAGCGAGGCTATGAAAACCTTGCCAACTACATCGAAAAGACCGTTTGTAATGTAAGTGGATATAAATTGAGCGGCTGCACTCTCGGGACCCATACCAGCCATTGCAAAGTGCAAGGTGATACCAACCACCAGCCCCGCCAGCATGGCGATCAGAATTCTTGCTGTCAGACTCATGCCCTGGCCTCTATGTTGAACGGCCTGACTGCTACGTCAGGCGCGATACTCAGGATTAGAAAATTGCCGGTAGCAACTTCTGTAAACGCAATTTTTCTTTGGTGCCTTTTGCTCCGGTAAGCGCAAAGCCAAGCAGGTTTCCTGCAGGGTCTTTGAATTGCGCAACCACGTCCTCGCCGTCAGCATCAATACTCCATTCACCCTCAGCGCCTCGTTCCGGTGGCGATACGACTACCGGGCAAGCAGGTGTTTTAATGGTCACAGGCATCGCAGGATACGCCACCTCAGTGTCCTCTCCTGCCAGGGTTTTACCCAAAGCTCTGGCAGACGCCATCAGCGGGGCAACATAAAACAACACATGCCCTTCCACTTCAGCGCAATCGCCCAGCGTATAGACATTCGCAGCACTGGTCTGCAACAATTTGTTGGCAACAATACCGCGGTTACACTCAATACCGGCAGCGCTGGCCAGATCGATTCGCGGTCGCACACCCACGGCAGACACAGCCAGATCCGCTCTGATTTCTGAGCCGTCATCCAGAATACCGACAATTCCACCATCCGGGTGTTTGTTGATGGCTTGAACCAGGCGACCAAAATGGAAGGTGGCTCCCATGCTTTCCAGCGCATTCTGCACCGCTTTACCGGCTACTTCCGGTAGCAATGTTGGAAGACTGTAACCCAGTGGATCCACTGCCTCAATTTCAAAACCGCCATTAGCCAGATCATTGGTGAATTCGCTGCCAATCAAACCGCTACCAATAATCAGTAACTTTTTGGCCTCGCTTTTCTTAACAGCTGTTCTGAAGTCATCGTAATCCAGAAGGTCGTTCACTGAATAAACCATGTCCAGCCCATCACCTTCCAACGGCGGGCGTATAACATCCGCCCCCCAGGCTAACACCAACTTGCTGTAGTTGACCGTGGTGGACTCACCCACGCTGATTTGTTGCTTTGCCGTGTCAATGTGCGTCACATGGGCAAACGTCCATACGCTGGCTTTCAGCTGCTTGGCCATTTTGCCCGCATCGGCCATCGCCAGATCATCGGCCGTGGTGTCTTTGGTGAACCCGGTAGACAACATCGGCTTGGAATACGATCGGCCATCATCAGCGGTTATCAAAATTAATTGGGTGTCCTGGTCGTGCTTTCGAAACTCTCTGGCCAGGTTATAGCCCGCCAGACCAGTACCAATAATGACCACCGGTCGGGCAATATCCGCAGGCTCTTCGTCCTCATGGTGGGGAATGTCCGCAGTTTCAGTGACCTCGATCATCTCAAAGTCTTCCTTCCCAACGCCACAATCAGGGCACAACCAATCCTCAGGAACATCTTCCCAAGGCGTGCCCGGCTCTATGCCGTCTTCTGGCCACCCTTTGGCTTCGTCATAAACCCAGCCACAGACAATACATTCCCACTTTTTCATCAACCTACCTCTTTGCCGCGCATACCGTTACTATTGCGCATGTTAACCCGCTATTTTAGACCTGTAAGGGAGTGTCAGCAATCAATTCACCGTCCACGATGGAACCAGCCCCCCGCAGCAAGCTAAATATCTATTGGCGCCTGATGCGTGCTGATCGTCCAATAGGCACCTGGTTGCTGCTTTGGCCCACCATGATGGCACTTTGGGTGGCTGCCGGTGGTATACCCAGTCTGAAGAATTTGGTCATTTTTGTCTGCGGCACATTTCTGATGCGCTCGGCCGGTTGCATCATCAACGACTATTTCGACCGACACTGGGATGGCGAGGTTGAACGCACCACGGGGCGTCCGCTGGCAACCGGCGAGGTCAGCGCTAAAGAAGCTCTTGTCCTGTTCGCAGCATTGGTCGCATTGGCCTTTTTGTTGGTTTTGCAGACCAATCAGCCAACTATTCTGCTGTCCTTCGGAGCATTGGCTGTCGCCTGCTGCTACCCGCTGATGAAACGCATAACCCAACTTCCACAGTTGGTGCTTGGCGTTGCATTTTCGTTTGGTATTCCCATGGCGTTCACGGCCGAGGCAGAGCAATTACCAGCTCTGGCATGGGTTTTGTTTTGCGCGAACCTGCTGTGGACCACCGCCTATGACACCTATTACGCGATGGTCGACAGAGACGACGATTTGAAAGTTGGTATCAAATCTACCGCCATCTTGCTGGGTTCTTACGACCGGTTTGCCATCGCGGCTTTGCAGATCAGTACCTTATTGTTGCTGCTGGCGTTTGCTGAGCTTGCCCAGCTTCATTGGCCGTTCTACGTCGGTCTGCTGCTGTCGGCCGCACTGTTTGCAAGACAGTATCAAATGACCGAGGATAGAAAACCCGAAAAATGCTTCCAGGCGTTCTTGAACAATCATTGGGCCGGCGCCTGTTGGTTTGCCACACTGGCGATCGATCTGGCACTGTTCTAGACCGCTTCGGCCGTTACCAAGGAGACATAAAGTGTCTGATGAAATTAGCATTCCCGAAAAAAAACACGAGTTGCTGGCAAACCATATGTTCGGGGTGCTGAGCACCATTCGACAAAAAGACGGCCTGCTGTCCAGCAACCCGGTAAGCTACACCTGGGAAGATGGCTACCTGAAAATTTCTACCTTGAAGAGCCGCATGAAGTACAAGAACATTGTGGCCGACCCCAGAGTATCTTTTTGTGTGCAGTCCACCAGTAATGTGATGGATTATCTGGAAGTGCGCGGTCACGCCAGTGTGGAAGACGACCCGGATGCCACGCTGGTGCACAAGCAATTTATGCAGGCCTACGGCGAACCACCACCAGCTGACATGGACCCAATTGATGCCGAGCGCGTGATCATTACGATTCACCCGCAACAAGTGTCGTCACCCACTTTATACGGCGGGCGCTTTGACAGTGACGGTGAATCTGCTGTTGGCAAACCTTCCCAATAAAGTAAATAAGGCAGAGCGAAGAGGACAAGCACTATCAGTGCCTCAAATAGTTACATCGTTGAGCTGCTTGGCAGCATTGACCAGGTTTCTGCAGAGCAGTGGAATGCCCTGAGGCGAGACAACTCTCCGTTCACGCGCTATGAATTTCTGCACGCTCTTGAGGCCAGCGGTTCAGTATGCGATGACACTGGGTGGCAAGCGTGCCACGCAGCAGTATTTGATGGGCAACAAACTCTGGTAGCAGCAATGCCCGCGTACGTGAAGTCGCACAGCTATGGCGAGTATGTGTTTGACTGGAGCTGGGCAAATGCCTATCAACGCGCAGGTCGGGATTACTACCCGAAAATTGTAACCGCTATTCCCTTCTCACCGGTTACCGGCAAACGCTTTCTGTGCCGCCCGGAAGAGCAAGAAAACACCGAGTTACCAGATTTTATTTTTGACAAGTTTAAACAGCTGGCAACCAACATCAACGCTTCCTCTTGGCATGTATTGTTTCCCGACGACAAGCAGGCGTCGCAGCTCAGCTCGCAGGGATTGCTACGCCGAGTAGACTGCCAATATCACTGGTTTAATGATGGCTTTGAAGATTTCGATGCGTATCTTTCCAGCTTTTCCTCGCGCAAGCGTAAGAATTTACGCAAGGAACGGACACGCGTTGCCCAGCAAGGCATAGAGCTGCAACAGCTTTCCGGTAGTGAAATCCAGGCATTGCATTGGGAAGATTTTTATCAGTTTTATCACATGACGTACTACAAACGTGGTGGCGCCGGGTATTTGAATCGTGAGTTCTTTGAGCAGATAGCCAATACCATGCCTGAGCAACTGGTAATGATTATGGCAACCCGCAACGAGCGGGCCGTTGGCGCGGCACTGTGTTTTAAAGACGAACGGACTCTGTACGGTCGCTACTGGGGCTGCGGTGAGGAATTTGAGTACCTGCATTTTGAAGCCTGCTATTATCAGGGCATTGATTACTGCATCAGGCACAAGCTCGAACACTTTGATCCAGGCGCACAGGGACAGCACAAAATTCAGCGTGGCTTTGTGCCGGTGTTTACTCATTCCTGCCATTGGCTAGCGGACGAGGATTTTTCTGTCGCAGTAGAACGCTTCCTGCATGAGGAAACGCAGCATATCCGCGATTATCGGGTGCAGGCGTGCGACATGCTTCCGTTCAATAGTGAGTACATTAAGAATTCAGCCATTGCAGAACAACTTGGCAGCGGTGCCATGCTGCCCGAACAGGAGATGGAACGTGGGTAAAGTCTACGAGATCGACGGAGTAAAACCTGTTATTGACGCTAGCAGTTTCGTCCACCCTGAGGCTGTCATCATTGGCGACGTAATCATAGGTGCCAATTGTTATATCGGCCCTTGCGCCAGCCTGCGTGGTGATTTTGGCCAGATTCTTGTGGCAGATGGCTGCAATATACAAGAGGGTTGTGTACTGCACAGTTTCCCCAATCAGCGATGCCGGGTTGATGAGAACGGCCATATTGCGCACGGTGCAGTGTTGCACGGCTGCCACATTAAGCGGCACGGCTTTGTTGGTATCCGCTCGGTAGTTATGGACGGCGCGGTGATTGGCGAAAGCGCGATGGTAGCGGCTATGGCATTTATAAAAGCCGAATTCGAGTTGCCAGACCGATGTTTAGCGGCCGGTATGCCAGCCAAAATTATCCGCGAGATGGACGACACCCAGCTCAAGTGGATGCGAAATGCGCCGCTGGAGTACCAGGAACTGGCCAAACGCTCTAAAGAATCACTGAAGCGGACTAATCCCTTGCGAGAAACCGATTCAATTGAACCTCGGCTATCAGTTGGGGCTCGCGCAACCCGGCCTTACAACGAAACTAAAAAAAGCTAGCGGGCTTTCTTCCAATGCAATAGCCGGTTGTTCGCCGGCATCTCGTAATCCTGTTGCAGCCGGTAGCCCGCCTCAGCGGCCAATGCGTTCACCGCTTCGAAGTCACGAATAGCGCTTTGCGGATTGCCCTGCAATAACCAGTCATTGAATCGTGCGTTGCTGGCGCTGGTAAATTGCCCTTGGTAATTAAAGGGCCCATAAATGCACAACAGCGTTCCAACCGCTAGCTTGCTAAAGTGTGCAAAGGTTTGTTCAACACAAGTCCAGGACATAATATGCAAGGTGTTCGCGCTGAACACCGCATCAAAATCACCGACCGGCAAACTGGCTTCGCGAACATCGAATCTTTGTGCTTCGCGCAAATTCGCCAGATCGACACTATTCACCCACTGCGCAATGCCAGGCAGGTTTTCCTGTATGTCGCTGGGCTGCCAAACCAAATGCTGAAGCTTGCCGGCGAAAAAGGCGGCGTGTTGTCCGGTGCCACTGCCTATCTCCAGCACATGACGCGCATCTGCAAATGCTTGTTCAAGCACAGCGAGTATAGGTTCTTTATTGTTCTCACAGGCCTGCGAGAATGGTCTCGTGTCAGTTGCCATTGGCAGCTATCAATTCCAGCTTTTTCGCTCTACTCAGTTTTTTGATTTCCGCTTCAAGCTGGCTTGCCTGACTCCTGTCACTGACTGACTGCTGGTACACCAGTCGCCTGGGTTTTCTGCCGCGAAAAAATTTGGCGCCAGCCTTGCCGTCCATATGCTGTTGCCAGCGTCGCTGCACATCCGTGCTAATGCCGGTATACAACGAGTCGTCCGATGCTTCAATGATGTAAACAGTCCACATCAACGAATGATAACAGCCCCTAAATCATCGACTGCTGGTAATTTTCCAGGCCTACTTTTCCAATCAGGCTCAATTGGGTTTCCAGCCAGTCAACGTGGTCTTCTTCAGAATCAAGAATACTCGCGAACAAATCGCGGCTCACGTAATCAGCGGTGCTTTCACAATACTCTATCGCTTCTCTCAGATCCGGTATTGCCTTCAATTCCAGCTTGAGGTCGCACTGCAGAATCTCTTCGGTGTCTTCACCAATCATTAATTTGCCGAGATCCTGAAGATTGGGCAAGCCTTCCAGGAACAAAATTCTTTCAATCAATTCGTCTGCATGCTTCATTTCATCAATTGATTCATGATGCTCATGGTCATGCAACTTACCCAGACCCCAATCCTTGTACATCTTGGCATGCAGGAAATATTGATTAATAGCGACCAATTCATTTCCTAACACCTTGTTTAAGTGCTCAATAACTTTCTTGTCGCCTTTCATTCTGCGTACTCCAATAGACTAATGGGGCAGAAGTTTGCGCAGGAAGCGTGCAACTGTCAAACGAAATATATCTAACGTTATTTCTATGCTCTTTTCTCGTTCGCACAATAGAAAACTGGATTAGAGGCAATAATGAGAATGATTTAGATTAAAGAAAAAAGGGAGTAGCAAGAATCAGCCGGCGCTGGTCAGGCAATGCGCAAGACTATCAAGCCGCGCTATAAAATAGACCGGGATTGCGCTCTACGCTGCTAAGGCATTCAAACAACACCTGCTCTGCACTTTCAAAACAGGCACCGCATTGCGACGAGACAGAGAGTTCGGCCTGCACTTCGTCCATGCTACACGCTCCTCGAGATATCGCTTCTCGAATCTGGCGGTCTGAAATGTTGTTGCAAACACAGATAATCATTGGGGCCAAGCTCTCGTTGTCAGCCTTAATGATAATAGGAATGAGAATGATTATCAAATACCGTTGATCGATATTTGACCGATTTTACTTACGCAGCGTTCATTTTTACTGTTCGATCGCTTTTAACGCGTGCAGTGTGCCTGAATTTGATGGATGTGGTTGGACCAGCATTTCAACGGCGTAGGCGATATGGCGTGCGGGCCACAGCTCATTGAATAATTCAGCCATGGCCAAACCGCCGCCTATCAACAGCAAATAGGTGTCGGCTACAGCCGTTACGTGAATGTGCGAATAGGCGGCTGGATCAGACTCTTTTAAATCGCTGACCAGCTTGGCAAGGTAGGCGCGCAAGCGTTCATAATGATCAAGCCCCGGCTTTCGCAATACGCTGTCTGCTGCGGGTATTTCCGCTGCCATATTGACGAATCGGCAGCCTCGTTGTTCGGTATTGGCACTGTACTCTTCCATTAATATGGCGGGAGCCATGTAACGCCCAAACGCACCGTCAGCCTCGCTGACAACTCGCTCAATCAAATCAAGTTCAGCCTGATTCTGTTGTTCCAGATACTCTATGCAGAGGGCTTCTTTGGAGGAAAAGTGTGAGTAAAAGGTCGCTTTCGCAACATCGGCCTTCGCAATGATTTCACCAATACTGCTTGCGTGATAACCACGGTGATAAAACAGCTCATTCGCCGCAGACAGAATACGCTGACGTGGGGAAATGGCCGTTTCTGACATGATGTATCTCGTAATTCCATTTTTGAATTTCTACCAGCCTCGCACCTTAATCGACTCACCGTAAAAAGTCACCTTTGACTACTTTTCTGGCTCAGAAGTTTACCTTTCACATCCAGTTAACCCCTTTTTCCCAGCTCTGGCGTTTAAGCAACAGACACTTCCGAGAATGCGACATCTTTACCATGAACAAAAGAACCTATTTTGCAGTCTGCCTGAGCGCGCTGCTGATTGCCTGCGCTGACAAAACTCCGCATAAGCAAGCTCAACAAGATCTGAAAACCGACACAGTGGTCACAGGCAGCGCGCGAACGCTGAACGAGCAGGAATACAGCAGCGACCAGATGATGCGAGCGGGGCCAGCCTCTTTTCAGAAGAACGTAAGCCAGGCCCACGCTCTACACCCGTCGATTCCTGCCGCCGTAACTGATAGAGAGCATTATCTGGCCTTTGAGCAAAATGGGGTTAAGCGCAGCGTTGAGCAGCCTGTTTCCACGTTTAGTATTGATGTTGATACAGCCGCATACAGCAATATTCGCCGTATGTTGCAACAAGAGGGTCGCTTGCCACCGGCCCATGCCGTGCGTATTGAAGAAATGATCAATTATTTTGATTATGACTATCCGCAGCCAGACAAATCCCATCCTTTTAGCGTCAGCACCGAACTGGCGCAATCCCCGTGGCATGCAGAACGCCAGCTGTTACAGATAGGCATCAAGGCTTTTGAACCCGAGGCTGAGCAGCGGCCGGCTGCTAACCTTGTGTTTCTGGTGGACGTATCCGGCAGCATGCAAGCGCCCAATAAACTGGCGCTGGTGAAGAAATCCTTGCGCCTGTTGACTAGGCAGATGAACGACGATGATCGCATTGCATTAGTCGCTTACGCGGGCGCTGCAGGGCTGGTGCTGCCTTCCACACCCGCGAACAAGCGCAGTTCTATTTTACAGGCCATTGAAAACCTGTCGGCCGGCGGCAGTACAAATGGAAGTGCGGGCATTGTATTGGCTTACGAGCAGGCCAGGCAGCACTACCTGAAAGACGGTATCAACCGTGTCATCATTGCCAGTGATGGTGACCTGAATGTGGGTACTGTTGACCTGGATGCACTGAAAGACCTGATTGCAGAGAAACGCAAATCAGGCATTAGCCTGACCACATTGGGTTTTGGAGCGGGTAATTACAATTACGCTTTAATGGAACAGCTGGCCGATAACGGTAATGGCAATGCCGCTTACATCGACAACCTTGCCGAGGCACAGAAAGTACTTGTGCAACAGATGAATGCAACGCTGCTAACAGTGGCAAGCGACGTCAAAGTTCAGATTGAATTTAATCCGAAACACATCGCCGAATATCGCTTGATTGGTTATGAAAACCGAATGTTGCAACGTGAGGACTTCAGTAACGACCAGGTAGACGCCGGAGACATAGGCGCTGGCCATACCGTCACCGCTTTATACGAGATCACACCAACAGACGCATCGCACCGGCAAATCGCAGACCTGCGATACCAGCAAGCGGCCAACGAACGCCAGGACGCTGGCTCAAACGCTGAATGGGCGTACGTAAAGCTGCGCTATAAGCGCCCGGGGGAAGCGCGCAGTATTGAGATTCAACAGGCAATAAGGCCATTGAATGACACGCCTGCTTTGGCAGACGCCAGCGACAATCTACGCTTTGCGGCCAGCGTTGCCGGCTTTGGCAGTTTACTCAGTGGTGGACGCTACAGCAGCGACTGGACATTTGATGACGCATTAGAGCTGGCAAGAGGTGCGCGCAGCAAAGACCTACATGGCTATCGTGGTGAGTTCATTCGTCTGGTAGAGTTAGCGCAAAGTTTCTCTGAGCATCCCAAGGACTCTGGTTGACCAACTACCTGCATCGTTTGCGCGCCGACGAGTCACTGATGATGGCTTATCAGCGCGGTGACGCATCGGCTTTTGACGTGTTGTATTCCCGGCACAGATTGCCTGTGTTTGCGTTTTTGCGGCGCAGTGGTGCACCAGCCGACAGCGTTGAAGCACTGTTTCAGGAAGCCTGGATGGCGATTATAAGAAACAGTGACAGCTACCAGCCTAGCGCCAGCTTCAAGACCTACTTGTATCAGGTTGCACACAGAAAGTTGATTGATTATTGGCGCAAGGCTAAGGAGCAGTGCGAGCTGGATGAAGATGATGAGCACACTTTGCCTGACCAGGACAGCAGTCTAAGCAAGCCGGAAGCCGAATTACTGAATGCACAAGTGATGCGTTTAATCCAACAACTGCCCGACGAACAACGCTGTGCCATAGTATTGCGCCAGCAAGGATTTTCGCAGCGCGAAATCGCCGACATAACCAAGGTTGGCACCGAAACCGTCAAGAGCCGCTTGCGTTACGCCACCAAATCATTGCGTAATGCACTGGCAGGAACTCAGCATGAATAGTCCAGAACAAGACGAGCAAATACCCGTACAAGTCAGCAGAGCATTAGCCACTGACACGGAAGCGCCGTCAGAGCAGACGGACCAGAATATTCTTCAATTTGCAGCCGCGCACGCAAGCGGACGCCAGGCACCTGGCTGGAAAACCTGGATGCCTGCAACTGCAGCCTGTTGCCTGGTTGGCGTGCTAACGTTTTCACTGTTGCCAGAGCAACAAGCAGATTCGGTGCAGACCATGGATGTGGATATGCAGGTAGCAAAAAGCAAGCAGGCTAGCCGGGAGGTCATAACGCAGAGCAAACCGGAACTTGCAGGCCTTGCGCTTGCAGACGAATTCCTGCGTGAAGAAGCCGAGGCCACTTTAACAGCCGCCACGGCTAATTACTCTGCGGCGGCCGCGCCTGCAGCCATTGATCGCGTACTATTAACCCCTGAATTTTTTGAGCGGCTAATGGCTTTGAACGAGCAAGAAAATACAGCGAGAAGATATTCAGGTGGATTCGCGCAGACCAGACCAGACAGCTTGACTCCGCAGGCAAGCCCGAAGCGAGCACAGGGTAGCACTGAGACCAATCTGTCTTCATTGATTCGCACTAGAGAAATCCAGAATGACGAGCGCATGCAGACGTATGAAGCACTGCGCAATGAATGTGACTGTGGCTTACCCGATTCCTTGCAACAGGCCTTACACATGCTAGCCAAGCAACAAATCCTGGTAGACGATAGTGCGCCGCACGCCGGGGACCACCCGCAATGAGTATTCTGCAAGGCCTGGGTTTCATACTTTTCGCAGTGCTTCTATACAAGTGCGCGCAACCGTTTCCAGCGAAATGGCGTAAGCTTCAGCGCAAGGAACAAGGCGCACTGGCAGACGTAATGTTCAGCGCCGTGGCCTGCGGGTTTTGTCTGTGGGGGCTGATCGCGATTTTTTACTTTCCGCACTGAGACTCCAAGCCTTATCAAAGCCAACCCGGGAATATCGTGAGCGCCAACACCATTGAAGACAATCGCAATCGACACGATCTGCAGGCAATGGATGAGATCTGGTTGTTTGGCTACGGGTCTTTGTTGTACAAGATTGACTTCCCCATCCTGGAACAGCGCAAAGCAAGCGTGCAACACTGGGCACGGCGCTTCTGGCAGGGGTCACATGATCACCGCGGCACGCCGGACGCTCCTGGCAGAGTACTTACGTTGGTTGAGCAAGCTGGCAGCATGTGCCAGGGTCTGGCTTTTCGAGTGGAACCTGAAGTATTCGAACACCTGGACCATCGCGAAAAAAATGGCTACCTGCGACACACGGTTACGCTGCATTTTGCTAACGGCACGCAGCCCCAGGGCTTACTTTACGTTGCTGATAAGAACAATGCCGCCTGGGCAGGAGACGCACCCATAGCGCAGATAGCCCGTCAGATAAAACACAGCATTGGCCCAAGCGGTCGCAATGACGAATACCTGCTGAAACTGGCTTGTGCGCTTCGTGAACTGGGTTACGTAGATGAACATGTGTTTAGTATTGAGCAAGCTCTACTAAGTCTGTGAGATACACTGGCCGCTGTTAATAAAAATCAGCGTGGCCCCATGCGAAGCTTCCTCAAATTTACACTGCTTATAATTGTTACTCTCATTATTCTCGCTGCTGGCGCGTACTGGTGGTTTACCCAGCAGACCGAACAAATTCCGGTCACGGATACATTGCTTGAGACCTGGTTTGAAAAAGACGCAGTTCAGCCCGACTTCGTAGCGGGTGAGCGAGAAGACTGCGCCGACTCCAACCCGCTGAACAACGCCTATTTTGGTGCGCTGCACGTGCATACAGCCGTATCGTCTGATGCTTATGGTTTTGGTGTGAGCAATCTACCAGATGACTTCTACAATTTTGCCCGCGGCGCTGAGATTGAACTGCGCCTGCAAAATGAGACAGGGCCTGTGCCGACCCTGCAGCTGGATAAGCCACTTGATTTCGCAGCAGTCACTGACCACGCTGGCAATATGGGCGAACAGGCATTGTGTTTGGACCCGAGTTTTGACGGCAGTAACGGACTGATCTGCAAAGTGCTTCGCGGCGAATGGACCTTACCAGTTGATCCAGCATTAGACGGCATTGTGCGAATGCTGGCGCTGATCGGATTGCAACGTGGCCGACCCAAGGTGCTGTGCGGTGAAAATGGTGACCTTTGTCTGCAACGAGCCACCGAAATGTGGCGGCTAAATCAACAGGCCGCTGAGCGCTGGTACGACCGCAGTGCCAATTGCGAATTCTCCACTTTCGTTGGTTATGAGTACACGCTTGCCACACAAGGCGCGAATTTGCACCGCAATGTTATTTTCAAGAATGCGACAGTGCCACCAACGCCAATCAGTGCACGCGACGTTAAACAACCGGAACTGATGTGGCAGTGGCTGGATCAGTACTGCCGCGAGTCCGGAACCGGTTGCGACGCCTTGTCTATTCCACACAACGGCAACTGGAGCAGCGGCCGTATGTTTTTCCCTTACACTCTGAGAGATATTCCTAAACAAGAGCAGATCAAACAGGCCAGCTTACGGGCAAAATATGAACGCCTGGTAGAAACCATGCAAGTGAAAGGCGACAGCGAGTGCCGAAACGGTTTGAACTCGGTCATCGGCGGTACTGACGAATTGTGTAATTTCGAGAAACTGCGGCCTCCCGAGGAAGTATTCGAGGATTGCGGCGACAAGCAAGGCTCTGGGGGCATGCGCCTGGCAGGCTGTCTTTCGCAATACAGTTACAGTCGCTACGCACTTGCTGCAGGTCTTGAAGATGAACAAAAACTCGGTGTTAATCCGTTTAAGTTTGGCCTGATCGCAGCCACTGATTCGCACAACGCCACCGGTGGTGCTGTAGCCGAAGACAATTACCTGGGAGCAACTGGCAGCGATCGCAGTATTGCACGCAGAACAGGCAAACCGTTTGAGATACCGGGCGGCATTGCCAAAGGGTCTCCGGTGCAATACAACCCAGGTGGTATTGCCGGTGTCTATGCACCGCAAAATACCCGTGAGGATTTGTTCGAGGCTATGCAGCGCCGTGAAACCTTTGGCACCAGCGGGCCTCGCATTCAGCCCCGTTTTTTTGGCGGCTGGAACCTGGACCAGCAACTCTGTGAACAAGACAATATGCTGGAAAGCGCTTACGCCAACGCTGTACCTATGGGCTCGGATTTACCAGCTGGCAGCCCCGATGTGGCAGCCCCCGGTTTTCTGGTCAGCGCCAACAAAGACCCGGCGGCCGGCGCCAGCGAGCTGCAGGCGATTCAAATCATCAAATCATGGAGTGACTCAGATGGCCAAACCCACCAGGCCGTATATGACGTTGCTGGTGATCGCAATAATGGGGCAAGCGTTAACACCAACACCTGCAAGCAAAGCGGCGCCGGATTTTCGCGCCTGTGCACGGTCTGGCAAGACCCTGACTTCAATCCGGCTGTGTCGGCTGCCTATTACGCGCGCGTTGTTGAAAATCCGAGCTGCAGGTGGTTGGCATACGATTGCATGAATGCGCCTGCAGATCAGCGCCCGGAGACCTGCGATGACCCCTTGTACCGAAAATCGATACAGGAGCGGGCCTGGACGTCACCGATCTGGTACAGCGCAGAGGGTAATGCTAGTCTTGAATAGTACGGTCTGTGTCTTCTGTACAGAGCATGGATTTCGCACAGCAAGTGTTTTACCATCTGAGGTTCAGATGAAGTAAGAGGCACCATGGAATCACAGAATACCAAGCAGCCGGCATCAAGCACATTACCGGCCACCGCTCACCCCGAACTAAGCAAGCCTGGCTTTGTTTGGCCAACCGTTTTAATGCTCACGATTACCCCGCTAATTGCCCTGATCGGCGTGCCCTGGTATCAGCTGGCGGTAGGTTTTGAATGGAGCCATTGGCTGACATTCGCTGTTGTTGCGGCACTTAATGGCATTTCTATCACTGCAGGTTATCACCGCCTTTGGGCGCACAATGCTTATAAAGCAAGAACCCCACTGAAGGTTGTGCTGGCGCTGTTTGGTGCCGCTGCGTTTCAGAACAGTATTCTCACCTGGGCCTCGCAGCACCGCCGTCATCATCGCCACGTAGATGTTGTTGATGAAGACCCTTATTCGGCCAAAAAAGGCCTGTGGTATTCGCATGTCGGCTGGATGCTGCGCCACTACCCAACCAACACCGATGATTTCAGTAATGTTGCTGATCTGAAGCGCGATAAAGTCGTGATGTGGCAGCACAAGCATTACTACACAGTAGCGCTGGTGATGAATATTTTGCCGCCACTGATCATGGGCATGTTAACCGGCGATTATCTTGCGCATTTCCTGGCCTGCGGTTTTCTGCGCCTGGTGTACTCACACCACACTACTTTCTTCATTAATTCGCTGGCCCATTATTGGGGCAGACAACCCTACACCGAAGACAACACGGCACGCGACAACGACTTGCTGGCATTGTTTACCTACGGTGAGGGATACCACAACTATCACCATCTGTTTCAAGGCGACTACCGAAACGGTGTTCGCTGGTGGCAATTCGACCCCACTAAATGGTTAATCAAAACCTGTGACTGGCTGGGTCTTGCGTACGATCTTCGCAAAACGCCAGACTTCAAAATTTGTGAAGCGATGGTTAACAGACAGCTTGAGGTAGTACGACAACGCTTAAGCAGTGACCGGGCTTCCGATCGAGTGCGGAGTTTTGTTGAACTGGAAACCCAACATCTGGCCACGTTGCTGAGTGAGTGGCGCGCTGCACGTGCCAGCTGGTTCGAACATAACAAAACCAAGTTACGCGATGCATCCAGCGACCTGCAAGCAGCGGTAGAACAAGAGCGCGCTGCGTTGGCGGAACAGCTTAAAGATCTGGAAAGATCCGTAAAAGAACAATATCAGCGGGTTCGCAGTTTTAATCTGGCAACGGCCTAAGCAGCGGGATTTGCAGAACCAGGACAGGCCGCTCTGAGCCACGCGGTTAGCTGCCGCTGCGCTTGGCTGAAGGCCGGATTACTGTCACCTCGATTGACCTGACCAGAACGCAGCCCGGCAATAATCTTGGACCAGTGTTCAGGTGTTTCAGGGCGTGAGGTCTGCGCCGTTTTATCCACCTGCGCTGTACCCTGGCTGGCGTGACCGCGTTGCGACAAGCCTTGCAATAACTCATATTGCCTGAAAGCAAGTAATTCAACGGTTACCTCGTCCACGCACACGCCACTATCGTCGCTAAACGCCGCCGCTATGTCTTTTCCGTAGCGCTTCACAGTACTATAGCCAGCCCCGGCCAGGGCACCAACCGCTGTGGCCATACCAAGGCTGAGACCACCAACCATCAGATCAAGACCAGCGCCGGCAGCTGCTCCTTTAAGTGCACTGCTGCGCGCATCCAGACCGAACATCTTTAGCGTGTCGCTAGAGAACAGATCAAATTCCCAATCATCACCCGATACAGGTAACTGCGCCAGTTGAACATCGGTTTTGGAAAAAGAAAACAACCGTAGCAAGTCTCGCAAAGCGCCTTGTTCGAGTTCGCGCACTTCGTTCTGAAGACTTAGTTTGTCTTGATCTGTTGACTTATTATCTGCTGGCTCCAAGCGCAGGCTTGCACAATCAGCCAACAGCTTCACAGATCGCCGCACCGCTGCATCCAGCTGTTTTAACCAGTCGGTTTCGCGCTGATCTATTAAGCTTTGAATTTGCTCGTAGTGCCTCTCCAGAACACCTTGCAACTTTTGATACAACCGCTTTTCCGCTTCGAAGCTAAACGCAACCGTGTCGAACTCCAGTGCGGCATGCAGATTATGTGAAATCATAACCGCACGCCATTGCTGCAGTTGGCTGGCGGATTCGGCAATGAAGTTGAACACCGGAATGATCGGAATGCCCAACAAGGATAATACTTTCAGTTCGTCACTGTATTTTTCCAGTTGTGGCGCACGAACATCCACCACGTAAAGCAGGGCATCGCTGCGCAAACCCTGGCGCAAAACTTTCGCTTCCTGGGCTAGCTGTTCTTGCGCGGCCGGGCTGTGCAAAAATTGTTGAATTGCTTCCGCGCCATTTTTCTTATCCGAAGCCATACCCAGCGCGTCAAGCAATGCATCGCTGTCTTCCAGTCCGGGTGTATCAAACAGCTCGATTACAACCTTACCATCAGCCAACAATGCAGCACGTTCTACATGTCTTGTGGTGCCAGCGCTGTCTTCGATAACGCCAAACGATTGCGAGCGCAGCAATGTTCGGATTAAAGACGTTTTACCGGTGTTGGTATGGCCAACTACGGCGATCTGAATGGCGGCATTAGCATCCACCTGAATTACCAATTCCTGACCAACGAAGAAAGCTGCGCAGCTGGCAGTCTATACACATGCTCCACCGGAATGCTGGCAGCACTGGCCAATTGATACCAGTCCGCCAGTCGTTGTCGCTCATGCGCTTCACTGCCGCTCTCATCATCTAGCAATATTAAATAAGTGTCTTTGGCTTTACTGAATAGCTCTACAAGCTTACGTCTTGTACCTCGATCAGGAACGGCCTCTAAATCTACGATTACTGCCACAGCATTGTCGGATGACTCTAAAGCCTGCAATGATGCCGTGTAACTTTCTCTGTCAACGATGTTGACGGACAAGGCCTGCTGCGAGTTTTCTGCGAGTTCAAACCCCGCGATATAAGTACCCGTGGGCAGTTCGTGAAAATCCGAAGGTGCTGGTGATTCCGAGAGCTGACCCTTCTCTAGGCTATCAAGTGGTGAATTATCTGCATCAACTACTTTTACGTAGCCAGCCTCGGCTTGCATTCGTTGCTTGAGTTCAACGTAATACGGCAAATAGAAATCTGGCAGGTAGCGTGATTCAGCGTGTTTTAGCACTAACAGGGACACCATGGCAGCTAGCAAGCGGGGCAGCAGGCCATAGACGGCAATCGCGCCCAGCAGAAACCAGGCCCACTGGCGTCTGATATCGGTATTAGATAATGTGCGTTCACTAATCAATCCAGACTGGCTTGCCAGCACCTGCGATGGATCAGGCATTGATACACCTAACAGTTGCAAAGGGCCGCCAAGTGCCAAGGTAAGATCGACGAAGGTGCCCCCCGACAAAAGCGTGGAACCCCAAATGAAATCGTATTGGCGGACCGAAAACAAAACCAGCAAGCAGACCAGGCCCGCACCGAGGTAACTCAGCCAGATACTGTGGCTAACCAGACTCAAGCGCCAAATCCCCACGTTGCCGGAAAAGTGACTTTCCTGCCAGGCGGAGTACGCTGTTCGCCCCTGCTTTTGCCGAAAGCGGCGTAACAGATTTTCTATGCCGAGTGGCAAGCTACCCAGACTGCCACTGATCAAGCCGCTCAGCTTCGCCACACTACCCACCAACCACAAAACCAGCGAAATCAGATTGAAACCCAACAGCACCAGCAATAGTCCATAGATATTCAATACGCGACTGCCGGCCTCGCCTGACAATGCATTTAGCACAGCAACAATACCCAGTAAGGCAAACAAAACACACACAAAAATTGTTAGTCGACGATACCACTGCGCTGGCGCTTTGATCACCGCACTCCATTCGTGCTCGGCAATCAACGCTTTAGCTCGTTGGTGCAAGGCTCGCGCAAACGGCTGCTGATCGTTTACAACTGTTGCAAGCCCAGTAAGCGGGCGGTCTGGCGACAGCTGTTCGTCAAGCGCGCGAACTTGCTCCAGCACTACATAATCAGCGAATTTCACTGGTCTTGCAGCAACTCCAGTAAAGCGTGCACGGTCGCTTCAACGCCGGTACGTACTGCCGGCTCAGGCAATATTTTGAACAAGGGACTGTGATGGCTGGGAATTGGCGTACCACCTGCTGCCGCTTCTTCAAACGCGGATTCAGGCGTACCGCCTACGGCGAAATAATGCGAGGGTATGTATGGGTCGGTGGTGAAGAAGCCAAAATCTTCTGCGCCCATACCCTGGTTTTCGGATGTATTGTCAAAAATATCAGAGCCCATTTTCTCGCCCCACAGGCCGATCAGGCGTTTTGACAGCGGCTTGTCATTCACGGTTGGCGGCACGCTTTCATCAGACACAATCACTTCGGGAAGCTTGTCTTCTGGCATGCCCGCTGCACGTCCAACGTTTACCGCTACGCGCTCAATGGCTTCCAATAATTGATCGCGGGTTTTCTTTCGGTCACTGCGAACCGTTAACTGCAAATGGGCGCGATCAGAAATGATATTGTGCTTGGTGCCACTGTGGAATGAGCCAACCGTGATAACCGATGGTTCTTTTGGCGCTATTTCACGGCTCACAATGGTTTGCAGCGCCAATACAATTTGCGAACCGATAACAACGGGGTCTTTGCCAGCGTGCGGAGACGCACCATGTGCTCCTACGCCGTGCACAATAATATCCACTGTATCAGCGCCGGAATAAGGCGAGCCATCAGTGGCCGCTATTTTGCCAGCACGAATACCTGAGGAAACATGCAATGCCATTGCGTAATCGGGCTTACCAAATCGCTTCCACAGATTATCGTCCATCATTTCTCTGGCACCGCGCACCCGTTCTTCTGCGGGCTGACCAATCAACATCAAAGTGCCTGACCATTGGTCTTTCATCGCTGCCATGCGCCTGGCGGTACCAACCAGACTGGTGATATGCACGTCGTGCCCACAAGCGTGCATGGTGTACACCAGGTTTCCGTCCCAGTCTTCCTGTTGTGCTTTGGACGCGTATTTCAAACCGGTTTTTTCCTGTACCGGCAAACCGTCCATGTCGGCCCTCATCATGACCATGGGGCCATCGCCATTGTGCATTAACGCGACAATGCCGGTTTTTCCACCTACTTTTTTATGCACAGTGAAACCGACCTGCTCCAGTTCAAGTGCAAGTCTTTCGGCAGTTTTTGTTTCCAGATTGGACAGTTCGGGATTGCGATGGAAATGTGTAAACAGATCGCCCAAATGCGCGTCATAGTCTTTTGCTACCGCCTTTTCGATATCGTTGGCGTAACTCCCGACCGAGACCAGTAGCGCCAACAGTAATGCGCCAAAAAACGTGGTATTTGAATGACTTTGTGTCGCTACCCTGAGTAATTTCATTGTTCGCTCTGCAGTGTGAAGAGCGCAAAGGGTGCCAGAATTACACGGGCTTGACCAGTGGCTTTACCGCAGTTTACGCCGCTTAAGCCTCCAGTGCGGCCAGGCCAAGAGTGTCATTGCTTGCCAGCAGCTCACCCAGTTTTTCCAGCTGATGAGATCCGCCGCCCAAACTGTAGCTAATCATCTTGGCCCACAGAAAGTAGCGGTGTATCGGATATTCAACATCGGCGCCCATGCCTCCGTGCAGATGCTGGGCCGTACAGACCACACGATGCGCGCCTTCGCATGCCCAGAACTTCGCAGCGCGGATTTCAATGCGAGCATCCAGCCCTTCAGACAAGCGCCAAAGCGCCAGCCAATAAGTAGAGCGAATTGCCTCTACGTCAATAAAAGCATCTGCCATGCGCATGGCCAGTGCCTGGAAACTGCCGATAGGCACACCAAATTGTTTGCGCTCGCTGGTGTATGCCGCTGTTTGCTTCATTGCAGACTCACTAACACCTGTTTGCAGGGCACAGTGCGCAACATTCGCGCGTTGCTCTATCCATTCAATTATTTCATCGCCCTGGCCTTCTGCCCCCAGCAAAGAGTCTGCGGGTAATTGTGCGTCGCTAAACTGAATTCTTGCGTTCCATTTTCCAAGCAAGCCGAGTTGTTGGGCATGTACTTCAACCCCGGCATGCTCGAGGTCCACCAACATCACTGAGCGGCGACCAGACACGTCAACCGGCACAATCACATAACGAGCAATAGCACCGTCCTGCACACAATCAACCATGCCATTAAGCAACCAGCCCTGGCTGTTCTTGCTGGCGGCAACCGGCGTTACTCTGGCCGGGCGCATTCCCAGTTCAGCGATGGCCGCCGTTAGATTGTGCTCACCAGCAATCATGGGTTTTACAGCGGCTATTTGTTGTTGCTCGGTACCAAACTCAACAATGGGCAAGGCGCCAAGAACAAGATTCGCGAGCAGAGGAACAGGTGCCGCGTGTGCACCCTGTTCTTCGAGAATCATGCACAACTCTACCAGGCCCAGGCCGGACCCACCCAGCGACTCCGGCACAGATAAACCCAACACGCCTTGCTCTGCGAGCAATGACCACAGTTCAGAGTCGTAATCCTGGCCGGCCCGGTTCAGCTCCAGCAAGCGGTCGGCGGTTGCCTTGTCGTTGAATATTTGATGAGCCAGCTCTTTAATTGCTACCTGATCTTCGCTTACAGAAAAATCCATAGTTAATCCTCGGCGGCTATGCCGCTGACGTATTGAGTAAATTGCAGTCGATCTGCGGGCGGGTTTTGCAGGAACAGACCGCGATAAAAAATCACTGATAACAGCTCGGCAAGTTCTTGCTCGCTAACAGCTACGCTCAGCAGTGATTTATCTTCGTTGATATAGTAATCACGCAGCAGTGTTTCGCCGCAGCCCGCCAGGGTATACACCACCAGCAATGCTTGATGGTCGGTGAATTCTCCCGACGGAAACAATTTTGGCATTCGCGCAACCAGCCATTGCAGAGATTGCACAAACGATTCGCGCAACAAGGCAGAAAAATCGACATCTTCATCGGCGAGTTGCAGCAGACAACGCATTAGTCCGGGACGACTCGCATAGCTGCTAACTACAAGGCGATTGTGAGCGAGAATACGCCCGAACCAGTCACCCCTGGAAACCCCACGCTCAATTTCTTCCAGTTCGCGTGATTGCGCAACAAAGTCCCCCAACACTTCAAGTGTCAGGCTTTTGAGGTCGGGAAAATAGTGATAGAACAAGCCGGTAGCAACACCGGCCTCGCTGGTGACGTCAGAAATTCGCATTGCGTGGTAACCACGCTTCTCCAGCACCCGCATGGCCGCTCGCTTCAATTTGGCGCGCGCCTCTAGGCCCTTGGCACGCCGCACAGGGCCGCCAACGGTTGATCTGTTGTGCTGCGACAAATCGCTTTTTGTCGGCCGCCTGGGGTTCGCCTGAGAGTTTGCTTCATTCATTGTCTGAAATCATAGTTGAAACTGGATTCAATTTCAACTATGATTTCAACAGTCAAACTATTAGGTCACCGCTATGCATGTTGATTACACCGATTCACAGCGCGCTTTGCGCGGCGAATTGCGCGAATATTTTGGTGCGCTGATCAAGCCGGAGTACAAGGAAACCCTGCGCAATGCGGAAGGCGGCGATTTGTACAAATCCCTGATCCGCCAAATGGGTGAAGACGGCATGCTCGCACTTGGCTGGCCCAAGGAATATGGCGGTAAAGGCCTGACCAAACTCGAGCAGCTAATGTTCTTTGAAGAAGCGCTTCTGGCCGGCGCTCCGGTGCCTTTTGTAACCCTGAATACCGTTGGCCCGGCCATCATGGACCATGGAACTGAAGAGCAGAAAGCGCGTTTTCTGCCAGATATTGCGGCAGGCAAGCTGCATTTCAGCATTGGATACTCAGAACCAAACGCAGGTACTGACCTGGCCTCATTGCAAACCGCAGCAGTGCGCGATGGTGATCACTATGTGATCAATGGCAGCAAGGTGTACACCAGCGCGGCCGAGGCGGCCGATTACGTATTTTTGGCTTGCAGAACCGACCCGGATGCACCGAAACACAAAGGTATTTCAATACTTTGCGTTGATACCAAAGACCCGGGCTTCTCTTTTGGCCCGCTGCACACGGTGGGCAGTGTGCGCACCAATGTGTCGTATTACACCGACGTGCGTGTGCCGGCTAACATGATTATTGGTGAGGAGAATAAGGGCTGGCGACTGGTCACCTCGCAGCTTAATCATGAACGCGTGGGCCTTGCTGCCTGGGGCATTCATGGCTGGAAACTGTTCGCACGCACGCTGCAATGGGCACGTGAAGAGCACAATGGCCAGCGCGCCATAGACGACGCTTCAACCCAGCGCTCACTCGCCGAGGTATACGCCTATCTTGAAGCCATGCGGGTGATGAATGCACGAATGTCCTGGCAACTGGACCAGGCGGAAATTGGCCCGGTGTTTCCATCGGCTATCAAGGTGTTCTCCACAGAAATACTGATCGAAATCTGCCGTCTTCTGATGGATATCGTCGGGCCGAATGCCCTGATTGCGGCACCCGATGAGGGCAGCGTGATGATCGGTGATCTAGAGCATGAGTATCGTCGCGCGCTAATAAATACCTTTGGTGGCGGCGTCGTTGAAGTGTTGCGTGGTTTGGTTGCAACCTTCGGCTTAGGCATGCCTCAGCACCGCTAAGCAGCACCGTTTGCGCATTGTTTGCACAAGTAAGAACCGAGTTGTAAGACCTCATTCTTATTAGACTTCAGCCCATTCCCGGCTACAGTTAAAGGTAGAGGAATCACACACTTACAGCGTATCTTAATGAAAATTCTGGCGATTTTTTGCGCAGCATTTATGCTGACGGTGCTACCCGGCACGCCGCTTTTTGCGCAGAGCGATAATTTATTCGGCGATGACACTTCGCTGAGCGACGACGCATTGTTTGACAGCGATGAAACCGATGAGGAATTGTTTGGCGGTGACAGCCCATTGTCTGATGATGATTTATTCGGTGATGACAACGCAGACGCCGAAACCACCACCGAGACCAAAGTCGACAACGCCGGCGCCAGCCATCTGGCTTTGTTTGCCGAAGAACGTTATCCGTCAGCCAACACCTGCAAAACCTGTCACGAGAAACACTACCAACAATGGGCAGTGTCACAACATGCTTACGCGCAGCTCAGCCCAGTGTACATGGCAATGCAAAATCGCATTAATCAACTTACGAGTGGCACCAATGGCGATTTTTGTATTCGCTGCCATACGCAAGTGGGAATGAATCTGGGTGAATCCACATCGATATCAAATCTCGA
>CAYGSL010000005.1:0-84829 GCA_964352475.1 uncultured Pseudomonadales bacterium
GTGCACGAGTGAAGCAAGTAAAGGTAAAGCATCATGCCAGGCAGTTTGGCGAGTCTAAGTATGGGCTCTCACGCGTCTACAAAGTGATCTTTGACTTGTTGATGATGAAATCGATATTGTCGATTCTAACTCACCCAGTGCGCTTCTTTGCGAAGTGCTCATTGCCCGCGCTAATAGGTGGTATGGCATCCGCGGGATACGGCGTGTATTTGATGCTTAACAATGAACAACCCATGGTCAGTATGACAATTGCCGTTATATTGACTAGCCTTGCTGCATTCATTTTGGCACTAGGATTCATATGTGAACTCATTTATGAAAAAGGTGATGTCAAAATAAAAGAGCTTGCCCCACTCACCATTCGCATGACTCAAGAAGGATAGTAATCTTATGGGTAGCAGATTAAACTTGAACGACGTTAGTGAACAATCACTGAACCCAACCAGGCAAGAAATTATGGCACTAGAAATTAGCGTTATTATCCCAGTTCAACAAGACCCTGGTGAGAGCATCGTCCAACTACACGAAGGTTATGCCAAGGGAATTGCTGAAGGTGGTGCGAAACAATTTGAGTTTATATACATTCTTGATCCTGATTCAGTTACCACAAAACCGGCTCTTATTGAGCTGGCGAACAAGCACGACAACGTTCAAGTTGTTGAGCTCGCCAGAGACTTTGGTGACGCCACGTCGATCAATATTGGGGCTGGCAGAGCCAAGTACGATGTTATTATGACATTGCCATCGCTGGCGCAGATCAAGTTCGACAGCATTCCAGAATTTATCACTGAGCTTGAAGGTCACGATGTTGTACTTGTAAAACGTGCGGAGCGAATTGACACCACGATACGACAGCTGCCATCCAGAACGCTGAACAAAATAGTCAACAGGTTTTCAGATGCCCCTTTTGCTGATGCAAGTTGCGGAGTACGCTTGTTCAGGAAAGAAATTCTGGAAGAAATAAACCTCTATGGGGATTTTCACCGTTTCTTGTCGATGCTTGCCTATGAGCAGGGCTTCCGGGTCAAACTGGTGGATCTTCCGCAAGCAGATAGCGACAAGCACCCATTCAGCTCGCCCGTTACGTACATGCGTAATTTACTCGATGTCTTGACCGTATTATTCTTAACTCGCTTCAACAAAAGACCGTTAAGATTCTTTGGTTCTGTGGGAACCTCATCACTTATTGTTGGCGCACTGGGAATGACTGTGATTGCGTTTCAGCGATTATTCATGGACATGTCGGCAGCTGACCGGCCACTACTGCTTTTGTTCGTACTACTGGCAGCACTGGGCATACAGTTAATCGCCATTGGTCTTGTTGGCGAAAGTCTTATTTTTACTCACGCCAAAGACATTAAAGAATATAAGATCAAAAAGGTACACGGAAAATAGCTTGTTTATTGACGCGCTTTCTTTTTTATAACTCGGGAGCGCGTTTTCAGGCACGCTTCAATACAATTAAAATCAGGAATAATTTTCCACTTGAGCGAGCTCAGCTCTGGGCTTTGCGCTAGAAAAAAGAAATACCATTCCACATATTACGCTTGCTGGTACTGTGAGCAAGCGAAGTGTTATTGATGCGACTATGGCCGGCTCGGCATCAAGCCCTACCGCAACCGCCGCACCGACTAGAGCGCCCTCGTAAACACCTATTCCTGCAATGGAAATTGGCAGCACAATGGCGATGCCACCAACGGCCGCAATCACGGCGCAATGCGCTAACGACACTGGATAGGAAGCCGCTTGAAAAAGTACTTGCAATAGGACAACCGCGCTCACCTGGAAAAGCAGACAAAGCGATACGAAAATCCAAAGGTTCATACCAGGTCTTGCGATTAGACGGAGGTTATCCGTCAGCGGTCCCAGCTTCGCACCAATTTTTGGCAAAGCATCGAGCTTTTTGATCAGGCCGATTTTCAAGCCCACGTAAAAAATTGGCACAGAAATGCCAATGCATACGGTGGCAATGGGAACGAGTAGATTCAGCAGCTCAATATCTCGCGAGCGCCAAAGTAATGCAGCGCCGATGTAACCCAGAACCAACAAGCAACTTAAACCAACAATTCTATCAAGCAGCGTTGCTGAAAGCCCTCTGGATTTGCGACCTTCAGTCGGTAGAGTTTTAAAAACGCGATAAGCATCCCCGCCGATACCGCTTGGTAAAAAGTTGTTAAGAAAATAGGCAATGCAGCCCACTTTTTGTAAGTACCAGAACCCAAAGTGTACTTCGTGTTGACGAAGCGCTCGCTGCCACTTCGCACTGCTTATTGGAAACTGAACCAAAACTATCAGGAAACCCAGCGCGACTAGCGTCGGGCTTAAATTGGCAACATTGGTCATAATCTCGCCCCAGCCGACGTTACTGAGTAGAAACGCGATCAATGAGATACTTACTATGGCCTTAAGTCCAATAATGAGGTGGTTCTTGGTAAGCATCGCTCCGCCTTACAACATCTAACGTATTGTGTCGTTCATTATCTGCGGGCCGGTTTAGGTTACGACTCGAAACCAGTGAACAACATCGAAATGTAATTGGGTAAACCGCCGCTGAAAAGGAGGCTTGGAAACACCAAATACAGCTGAACAAGAATCGCTCTGCTTTCTTTCAAACACTCATTTCTATGCTAGTCTATGACTTATTAATATGCAATTTTCTGGAAGCCGAGATTATGGTAGATAGTTCCCAACTGGCCGCACAAATGGAACCTTTTGACTCTTTCTGGGAAGGTCCACCAGACAAGGAAAAAGGTTACTCAAAATTTGAAGCATTCTACGAAAATAACTATCTCGATAAAATGCCGGCCGACAAAAATGCCAATATACTGGTGGTCAGCTGCGGACCGGGTTACTTTTTAAACACATTAAAAAAAGCAGGCTACGTGAATGTACTTGGCATTGACTCAACTGCAGAGCAAATAGAGTGGGCTGAGCGAAAAGGCCTGAACTGCAAACACGCTCGCGCATTCGAATACCTGGAAGAAGCCAACGACGGTGAATACGATGCAATCTTCTGCGAGCAGGAAATCAATCATCTGACCAAAAATGAGATCATCGATTTTATGAATCTGTGTATGAGAAAGCTCTCCGCAGGTGGAACCTTCGTTGGTCATGGGCTCAATGGCGCGAACCCGATAACAGGCGCCGAAGCACTTGCGCAGAATTTCGACCACTACAATACATTTACAGAATACACTTTTAATCAGTTGCTTACTCATCTTGGCTTCGAGCGCTGTAAAGTATTCCCTCTTAACTTGTATGTGTTTTGGAAAAACCCGGCGAATTACATTCTCATCGCGTTTACCACTCTTGTTCATTGGTTCTTCCGAGCGATGTTTATTATCTATGGCAAAAACAACAAGATTTTCACTAAGAAAATTGCCGTTGTTTGTTACAAGCCTGCATGAAAGTCTGTGTTACCGGTGCAACCGGGTTTATAGGTAAGCAGCTCAGCAATCATCTCGCCGGCTCTGGTCACCAGGTAGTAGCGCTAGTAAGAAGCCTGCCTGATCAAGCCGCTGGCTTTGCAGAAGAAATAGATTTCGCTATTGGCGATGTGCGCAATAAGGATAGCCTGGCAACAGCTTTTGAAGGTTGTGAGGTCATTATGCATTTGGCTGCACTGTTCAACCATCCTGAGCTGAGTCTGGAAGACTATCAGGCTGTCAATGTGCATGGCGTGCAAAACGTGTTGGAGACTGCCCGCGATAAAGGCGTTGGTCGAGTTGTCCATTGCAGCACAGTGGGCGTAGCAAGTGATGGTGTCCCGCCCTACTCTGAATCCGCTCCTTATGCTCCACCAGAGTGGGATAAATACGAAACAACCAAGTGTGCTGGAGAAAAGCTAGCAAGAAAATTTCATTCCGACACCGGCTATCCCGTTGTCATCATTCGACCTGCGCAGGTCTACGGGCCTGGTGACGAGGGGAAAATTAAGTTTTACCGGATGGTAAAGAAAGGCGTGATCGTCAACCCCGGTAAAACGCTCAAGCATCTTATCTATGTTAAGGACTTGTGCAGAGCGTTTGAACTGGCTGCAACTTGCGAGCAAGGTTTTGGCGAGCCAATGATTATTGCGTCACCGGAGCCAACCCCATTAACCGAGCTGGTCAGTTTGGTGGCAAAGGCTATTAATGTAGACGAACCGAAAATTCGTATTCCAGCACTCCCAATTACCGTGCTTGCCACAGTGGTTGAGTATGTATTCAATTTGATAGACAAGAAGCCACCGATATTTCGAAGAAGCACTCATTTCTTCACGAAATCAGTAGCATTTGATGCGCAAAACGCCGAGAAGTATTTGGGTTTCAGCAGCGAAACCAGCACTGAACAAGGTGTTGCGAATACTGCTCAATGGTACTCAGCAAACGGGCACATTTAACCTTAAGCGCTGAAGCGCGCAAGATTTACTGGGGTAGGCTCTGGTTTGGTTCAGCGCAAGCGCGATTTTACTTCGCTAATTTCGATGTCACATTGTGCAGCATCCCATCCTTTTATCGCAGCTACCTGTGCGATGATTGCAGATAATGTAGTGTCGCCTGGGTTTCCGCCAGTTGCTGCATCTGTACGTCTAAAAACAACATCCGAGAATGTTTCTACCATTTCGTCGCGGCACACATGTTCGACTTCAGCAGCCGTAACAGTAGTGTTTTCGTAGACAGACCATAAATCTTCATTATTTAGAGCTAAGTCAACAATTCTAAAAGCGTCGCTACCATAGTTATGCGCAAGTGCTTCAACTACCTGCTCTGGCCACATATTTGAGCAGCGCTTGTTGAGATCGCTTTTCAGATGATCGAAGGTGTCAAAGTTCGCTGAGTCCAGTTTGATAAAGTCCGACTTATAAGCGCATCGCGGCAGAGACAGCTTTTTTTGTGCAAGGCTTAGAGCTTTCTCTGTTTCGCCTCTCGCCATGGTGTAGCGTAAGCCTATTAGCGAGATAAAATTTTCAAGACCCTCTGTCTTGCTATGGTCAATCATGTTTGAGCGCTTACCGTAACTGAGGTTCTCCTCACTGCTTTGTTCCTCACCAAACGGAACAAGTCCTGCATTCCACATCACAACGTCATCAACCGTTAGCTTAAGATGTGGATAGGTACCATTTATCTCTTTTATGTATAGTTCAAGTTCCGCATCTGAAACAGTAACGTCTTCCGGTTTAACATCAGTGATTTTGTGCCAAACGCCAATCAGGGTGTATTCCCTCCAGGGCGCGAGAAAGAGGTGTCTTTTTTCCCTCGCAAGAAGTGCATCAGGATCCGCGGACTCTCCCTGCACTGCAAGCGTGTACTCGCTGTCAAATCGGCGTTTCACAACAAAGCAGGCATCTCGCGAATAAACACCTTCTGGTTTGTATTTGCCTTGGGTCACTGAACTAAGCCACCGCTCCGCCCAGGGGCCAGCGGTATTGAGTACGCATTTCGATCGTATGCTGATTTGTTCGCCACTGCGCCTATCAGTCGCCTTGACTCCGACTACCGTATTGCCGTCGATTATCAACTCATCTGCACTAATGTAGTTAGCTGCGTGCGCACCTTTGCGCATGGCAGACTCTATAAATGCCCAAACGAGTCTGGTCGGGTTGTAAAAACGCCCATCATTAAAAACACATGCGCCGGTTAGACCCTCTTCATCCAGATGTGGGAATTCAGCAAGCACCTGTTCCTTATTTAGAAACTGGGTGGCAGGAATCTGGCGGCTTTTATCCTTGATACCTATATTTCGCAAAGCTGTGACGCAATCAAACGCGATACTACCGGCACCAAGAAAAGGCTTGCCAAGCTTCCCATAGCCGTAGGTTGGAATCATTATTGGCAAGGGCTTGCAGAGGTGCGGCGCTATTCTTAGAAAAGCGCTTCTCTCCCTCGCAGACGACAGCACACGTGGAATATCGGCATGCTGCATGTAACGTATTCCGCCGTGAATTATCTTGTAAGGATTGGCGGATGATCCGTGTGAAAAGTCGGTAGCTTCAATTAACGCTGCTTTCATTCCGCGTAAGTTTGCTTCCCAAACGGCGGTGGCACCAAAAATGCCTCCCCCCACCACCAGTAGATCATATTCATTTGAACTAAGCTTTTCGATGTTTTCTTGTCTCAAATCTGAAACCTCTGGTTGTTACCTGACAATAAGCGCGCGCTTTGCTGATCTTCTAAGTGATACGAAAGTGCTGCTTGGAGAGTAAAAGGTTCGCTTCTAACCCTTCTTCTTTTTCTGAACTTTGGCTTCTTCGAGGTCTTTTTCGATCTCTTCAACCGAAATTTCTTCTTGCACAGGAGCGAGACCGGATTCTTTGTCCTTGATCACTTCTTGCATCAGTTCAGCGTCGATTCTCGGACGCTGTTCCGAAAAACCATAGACTAGCGCCGTGTCTGACAGAACATTTATGAGCCTGGGAATACCCTTGGAATATAACCAAATCAAATGACAACTTTGCTCGTCAAATAGATCCGGGCTACCTCCCGCCATACTTACGCGGTGCGTGATGTACTCAATGGTCTCCTCTTCGCTCAATCGCTTCAAATGATAGTCCACAGCGATGCGTTGAGCGAACTGGACCAACTCAGGAACTCTAAGCAGGTCTCTCAGTTCGGGCTGTCCAACCAAAATAAACTGTATCAGCAGATGTTTACCGGAATTGATATTTGAAAGCATTCGAACTTGCTCTAGCAACTCAACCCCAAGCTGCTGAGCTTCATCAATAATCATTACGCAGCGGCGGCCTTCGCCGTACTCTTCAATTAGAAAGTGTATAAAATCATTGTAGAGTTCTACGTGGCTCTTGCCTTCGAAATCCAGCCCGAAAGAGAATGCAATCCAACTGAGCAACTCTCGTAAATCGGCAACCATAGTATTGTTAAGCAGACCAACGGTCACCGTCGGGTCATCTCGCTCAAGCAATTTGCGAATCAAGGTGGTTTTCCCAGCGCCAATTTCACCGGTTATCACAGTAAAACCTGCTTGACTGGACATGCCATATTCCAGCATTGTCAAAGCAAGTTTGTGTTGTTTCGTGAGAAACAGAAAATCTGGGTCGGGCAGTAGGGAAAAAGGCTTTTCCTGCAGTCCGAAGAATGATTCGTACATCAATGATTACTCATATTAGAGCCGGTCCGAGAGCAGCAAGCTACTGCATTAGTAATATCCGCCGTATTTCTGCGTATCAACTTCGCTCGCTTTGTTCAAGACAGTACCAAGAACATTCATTTCTTTTAGAGCGGCCATTGATTTCCTCAAATCGTCGGATTGTGTGCTCCCATCCTCGACAACGACCAACACCGCATCCAATTTTGAAGCAAGAGTAACCACGTCATCACCTACATGAATGGGCGGCATATCAAAAATAGTGATTTGCGGGCTATTAGCGCCTTTCAGTTCGTCAATCAGTGCAGCCATTCTGGGACCACCCAACAATTCTGATGTTCCTTCTACACTTTTCACGCAAGGCAATACTAGGAAGTCCTCAATTCCAGGATCACAAGTAACGTCATTGAGTGCAATGTCGCGCTGCAAGTATTCGGCAATGCCTATATCAGGGGTAAACCCCAAATACTCGTGAACACTGGGTCGACGCATGTCAGCGTCAATCAATAGAGAAGAATGATTTTGGTCCAGTGCGATTGCTATTGATAGATTAATAGAGGTAAACGATTTACCTTCTTTTGGGTCGGTGCTTGTAACGCCTAGCGTATGCCAACCATTCTGACGCATGCGCTGTAACACCCTGGTGCGCAACAAGCGGTAAGCATCAGAAAAGTGTTCGTCTTGAAAATGAGAGATGATTCCCTGTTGACGCAAGTGCTCAGGGGAAATCTCAACCGAACGAGTATTCGCTGGAGCAGCCGCCGGAATTGCTGCTTTCCTCGTGGAACCTGAAGCAGTGTCTGCTTTAAGTTGGTTCCTTTCCTTAGCGAGCTCAATCGCTTTCGTTATTCTGTCCATTACTTCAGTACACTCGTGGTCTGATGATTATGCTCGAGACGTGCTCGTCAGTGATAGTTCTGGTCTAGGTATTACACCAATTGGGGGAATACCCAAAACGCCGGTTAAACCCTTCACACCGCGTATCGTTTTGTCAGAAATTTCCGCAATTATTACAAAAGCGCAGGCAAGTAAGCCGGCAAGAAATAGTCCAAGCGCGATTATTGCAATTCGGTTGGGGCTTTCTGGGAGACTTGGTGTATTGGCAGGTTCCAATAGTGTGAACTTCTGGCCCTTGTTGTCTTCTTCCAGGTTGCTAGCCAGTTTGGCTGCTAGTTGCTTCGCCTTGATGTCTTCAAATGCCTGTTTTGCAGTATCGTATTCTCTAAGCATAGAGGTGTAATCTCTCTCTACCAGAGGGGCAGCAAGCAAGCGCTCGCTAAACTCGGTCGCTCTTGCTTCCAATTCGCTAAGCTTACGTGATTCGGCTTGTAAATCATTCCTGACCGCTGCCAGCTGACTCTGAATTCGAATATATTCCGGGTTCGTTGCTTGCTGAGTGCCCCCATCCAAATTCCCACCTTGCGATCTTACTTCACTTTCCAGTGAGCTTATCTGTGCATTGAGGCGGAGTACGTTTGGATGTAAATCAGAATATTTCTGCTTTGCTTCTCGCAGTTCCTGCCTGGCGATGGCAAGCCGTTCCAAGCTTGATTGCGCGTTCGCTGATTCGGCGTCTCGACCAACAAATTTATCTACGGTTCGTAACTCGGCCTGAAGGGCACGATTTTGATTCTGCAATGTACGCACGGCTGCTTCAGTTGTGTCTATTCTTGTCTCAGTACGCTCCAATAGGTTTTGATTCATTTGTTGCTGTTCTGGTAGCTGGCCAATCTGATCTTGTTTAAATTCCGCCAGCTGAGTCCCATACGTACGTATTCTCTCAGCTAGAATATTCGCCTGTGATTCAAGAAAGTCATTTACTTCAGACGCCTGCTCTACCCGCAATCGACGATTTTCTTCAAGATAGAGGTCTGCGACGTGGCTCGCTATTTTTTGGGCTTCGCGCGCTGTAGCTGCTTCTGCTCCAACAACGAAGGCAATTGTCAAAGTGGTTGCTCTGGAGGAGCCAGGATCCGTTGCCTCGATATCAACCATGTCTACTAAAATTCGATCCTTAAATTCTTTCAGCAAGGCGTCTGCGTCCGCTTTTGACATCGAATCAACGTCGTACCCTGCTGCTTTGGCGGTGGAAACGAGGTTATCCTGCGTTAGCACTCTCTGTGTAATAGCCTCAATGCGCTCCTGCACAAAACCTGTCACCGTCGTACCCACAATATTTTCAGGAATTTCCTGGCGCTCTACCAGGATAGTTGCCTGTGAGACGTAAGTCGGTGGTAAGACCAGAGCCAGGGCAATAGCAGTGGATAGCACTAAACAGAAAGGCAGCCAAAATTGCAGCTTTCTCCTGCGCAGAATCTCTATATATTCTTTGATATCAAGAACTGATGCTGGCGCGTCATCGCTCATATATTGTACTGTGCTCCGATTTCTGGGGGTACAGCGAACGTCAGATTTCGCTCAGAGGAGTATAGGTTATACCTATACTCAACTCATTCGAGTCAAAACTACTGACATCAGCATCCCTTTTTTGTCTCCGATACGTATAGCTTAGATTAAGATCAATCTTTTCGTTAATTTTGTAGAGCAATGACGGGGATAGCGTCAGGTAATTCCGCTCATCCAGCGGGTTCGCCAGCCCGGCGCGTGACTTGTTTTCGTAGTAGCGACCCTGAAATCGAGTGCTTATTAACTCTCCAAGCGCCCAGGTTCCAGTCAAGCCGATCAGGTCTGTAACGACAAACCCGCCAGCAGCACTTGGGTTTTGACTGCGCTGTGCAAGAAACTGATATCGAGACTTCTCTCCTTTTAC
Source organism: uncultured Pseudomonadales bacterium (assembly GCA_964352475.1). Lineage (GTDB taxonomy): Bacteria > Pseudomonadota > Gammaproteobacteria > Pseudomonadales > JAUIET01 > JAUIET01. Next base: position 9,854 of record CAYGSL010000005.1, read on the forward strand.
ATTCCACGCAACGCGGCCAGTCAGGGCAGAATCTGAGAACATCTCGCCTTCATTTTCAAACTCCATGTCATCGTAGCCTATCAGATAGGTCACTGTGGAAATTTCCGATAGTTTATGACGAATCCCAATGTCCAGTGAATAACCGTCTACCTGTTGTTCCACTGGCGCAAGGCCACGCACGTTGTTTATGTCGAACCTCAATGCACCAACCGTGGTCAAAAAAGCCATCTTGTCCGTGAATGCGGTGCTTAAAGTTAAGTCCAATTTATGGCGGTCAGAATCGCGAAGGCCGGCGGCTGCGGTATAACTGCGTTGTTTTAAAGCGTACTCCACACTCAAACCAGCTCTCTCGTTGACTGACCATGCGGCACCCGCGTTAGCGCTTATCGTCTCTCTTTTTAGTTGTTCGTTCAGCAGTCCCGTAGTCGTGTCTTCAGAAACTTCCTCATCGATAGCGCCGCCACGGCTGGACTGATTGATCAGATCTTCCTCATAAATAGCAGAAAATCCCCAACTGCTGCGTTCAGAACTCTGGCTTTCATACGATATACCGGCAAAAGGCAAAAAATCTTCATTAAGCCCGGGGAAACTTGAATCGTATTTGCTTATTTCTCCACCGCCGTGAAACTTAAAAGTGGATATTTCGGTAAACCTTCCCAGCTCGGCGTTCAGGTACCCGAACACAGAACTGGCGCTATCAGGGTTTTCTCTGAGTTGGATAGCATCATTGTACCCTGCACTCACACCATACTTCGGCAGCAGTTTCCAGGTTTCTGCTGCGGTATTAACGCCGAATAACAATGGAAGGAAGAAGGCGCAAGTCGACACGCGTTTTAATCGACCACGCATCACTGGCGAGTAAGTTTTATTAGTTGTATTCAGCATGCTTGCTCCTGAAATTATTGCTAGTTCGGTATCTACTTTCGAATAATCACGGAACAATGATGGTATCACCGGACTTGAGAATGATATTCTGCGACAGGTTTTTACCGCGCTCCACATCAGCATAGTTAAACTTGAATACGCGCTCTGACGTGCCTTCTCGACGCACAATCTTAATGTCCTTCTTCTTGGCGTAGGGTGTTACACCGTCTGCAAGCGTTAGTGCCTGAACTACATTCACGTAACTACCTAATACGAACTCGCCGGGGTTATTTACTTTACCAACTATGTAAACCCGGTATCCGGCCACTTTTGCGACCGTAACCGAAACAACAGCCTCTGGAATATACTTCTGTAAACCAGCGGTTATCTCAGCTTGCAGCTGCTTCACAGTTTTACCCTGGGCTTGCAATTCTCCAGCCAATGGAAATGAAATAAAACCATCGGGCCGAACCACGACCTGCTTTGTCAGGTTATCCTCTTCCCAAACGAAGATATCCAAAACATCTTCGGGAGCCAGCTGGTAGGTTTCAATCGATGAAACCGCTACAGACGTATCCACGCTTGCATCATTTTCAGCAGATGCAATCGAGTCGCTAATACCTGCACAGCAAGAAATGAGGATACAGGCGACAAGCGCAGCCAAGTGTCGCTGCGTTCTTGAGTTGCGCAGTAGATTTTCGTTTACAAGCCGGTCCATCAAAAACTCCTATTCTTCGGTTGAAGCAGTATTCTAAATCCAATCAATGCCTTCGATTTTTAATCGAAGGCATGAGCAAATTCCTAGCATTTATTGGCTCAGTCTAGCCTGTTTTACCGATTCAATTCGTCGCACTTTGCACACTGGCTATATAACGATCAACACAGGCTAAATTACTCTCAAACAGTGTTGTGCAGTTGCTTCTTCTCATTGAGCAGCCGAGCTGTTCAATTTGCGAGCAAACTCCCTCTAATTATGGGTATTCTAATGCCGTCTGCAGAGCTGGCAGATGATTTCTTGTCATTGCCCCAATCCAGGCTATAACTTCCCAAGATTTCCTGTATGTCCGCTATGACCGCAGCATGTTTACTGTACAAATACTCATGGACGCTGGCCGGAATCTCTCGTGAAGGGGATGAGTTGATTTGCTTACCTAAACCATCAAACGCACCCTGCTCGTCGCTCAAACCAATGAAATCGAGTATCCCGGTTAACAATCCTTGTGGATCATGCTTAATCGCATCGTAAAAACCGATTAATACCTGTTCAGCAGGGAATACTTGCAGGTAATTCCTGATCGTACCCAAGTAGTCACTTCGTTCTGCCGTATTGCTCGACTCCATAGACTGTTCGATGGATTCTGGTGAGTTCAAGTCCAAGGTAAGATGTCCGCGGTCAACACTCTTGCGTATCGATGACCAATCACGACTGACTGGGTTTCTGAGCAGATAAACCAGTTTGAGTTCCGGGTTAATACTATACATATTCCGGATGTCAGCTTCGCTTAATATTCCATAGGCCGGAGTAACTTCTCCCACTACATTTGAATCGGAGTACGGTTTGAAAATGCTGCTATACCATTCATCATCATAGTAACCAAGATACCAATTTAACCACCAGCCAACACTTGCATCGCTCTTACCAAGCCCTGCTAACAGCAAGTCACGTATGAATTTAGCGCTGGTTTTGGCATTCCAGCGACGCGGATCAAGAACACGTCGTGTAGCAGAAGCACACGCCAGTTTATTCGGCGAATTGTAGTTTACTGCCCGGTCAAAATAGTGCACTTCCTTCACTGGTGGCAGCCATACACCCTCTTGCGTCCGAAGCTGTTCGTAAAGCCAGGTGGTGCCACAGCGTGCGGCACCAATACATAAGAAGTCTGGTACGCAGCGCGATGGTGCTTTTGTATTGCTCATTCGTAGCTTCCAGTCACTTTTCTTCTGAACAGAAAAACGCATTAGTCAAAAAGAAAGGCATTGAGATCATCTTACGGCAGCTTGATACACAGCGCGTGTCTTTGCTGCAATAGAATGCCAGTCAAACTCACTGCGTATCCATTGAACTTGTCGAATTCGTTCATCATCATCCCAATTCCCATGCGCCAGATCACTTAGGCTATTGGCTAGTTCCGTGCGGTCGCCAAGACTAAAATAGTGATTCGCAGGCATCCCTACTGCCTTATTGGCGGGTATATCGCTTGCAAGGCAAGGTAGTCCATAACTCAATGCCTCGAGTAATGCGATCGGTAAGCCCTCGTGGCTGGAAGGTAGAACAAATAATCCGGCAGCTGCGAATAAGCTTTGTAAACTCTCCCCTCGCTGCAAACCAGTGCAAACGATATCGGGGTTTTTTTCAGCTGCGGCAAGCACTTCTTCTTCGTACAAGCCGTGGTGGGAATCCTCGCCAACCAACGCCAATTTCCAACCATTCAAATTTGCGGATTGGAAAGCTTCTATTAAATCGAGATGGCGTTTCTCTGGCACAATCCTGCTTACAAGAAGAACATATTTTCCCGGAACCAAGCCAAAACTAATTGGGATTTCGCTGCTGTCGACTGGTTCTGGAATAACTACGCCGTTTGGTATTAATGTAGTCTCGACATTGTATTTGTCAGACAAAAGGTCGGTTATAACTGGGCTAATCGAGATTGTGTTATTCGAAAATACCGCACCAAGTCTTTCGCCTAGCCTGAGCGCGAAGCGTGCAAAAGCCCCCCATTTTTCGCGATCATAGTCAGGGCCGTGGTGGGTAAATACAGTTCTTAATCCGAACAGTCTGGCCAAAGGTATAAACAAAGCCGGGCCAACTGCGTGCACATGAAGAACGTCAGGCCGTTTGAAAGCGGCGAACAGCACACACAACATTGTATGCACAAATGCCTCCAACGCAGAACTCTTTGGGCACCAAAGGCTAACGAATTTAACACCTTTCCAATCTTCCACACCTTTGGGCTGAAAGTTGTTTCGGCAAAGCACAGTTACCGAGCACCCCAATTCAACAATAATCGGATACAAATTGCTGGAATGCGTTTCGACTCCGCCTAAAACATCCGGAAAGCCTCTAAGCCCGCATACCATCACATGCATTTGATCGCCCTGCTTATTCTCAAACAAGCTTTATAGCAACTAAGCGACAGCACTTTTCCAACCCTTTTCATTTCACATCTATAGTGTTGTATACGCTACGTATGTTATCGACGTACTTCTCGGCAGTGAATTGATTTTCCACCCATGCTCTACCGTATTTGCCCATCGACGACACCTTTGCATCGCTGTAACTTTCCATCAAATTTATTGACTCCGATAATGCTTCAACTGATCCCGACGCAAAAATCAGGCCACTGTGATCATGTTCTATAAGTTCAGGAATTCCACCTATCTCTGCCCCAATCACCGGCTTGCCCAAAGCATATGCTTCCATCACCGAGATTGGCGCGTTCTCATACCATTCGGAAGGCAATACTACTGCCTTGCTACCAGCAATCAGTTCATGCAATTTCTTGCCGCTTTGATACCCAGTGAAAACGACGTCAGCCTGTTTTTGTTCAACCAGGGCCTTGATCTCCGCTTCGCTTGGACCCGTGCCTACAACAACTAGTTTGCTAGCGGTTGCTGCCACCGCGTTGATGAGTGTGTGAAGGCCCTTCTCTTCGGATAAACGACCGAAATATAAAAAGTACTTGCCTGCGTCATATTCTGGTTTTAACGCGGCACTGTCTACAAAATTAGGTACGTAGCTGAACGAGTCTTCCGGCCAGCCCCATTCAACAAACTTCTCGATGTAAAATCGGCTAGGAACAACAAACTGGGTTACGCATTCTCTGTAGGTAGCGAGGAAAGCATGGACTCGCGCTTCCAACCAAGCCAGCGTACTTAATGTCAAAGATCCTTTTAGGCATTTATTTTTCACTACCTGTTCGTAACTGCCACCTTTACATTTTTCGCAAACCCGGTTGTTGCTGAGCATCTTATACGCGGGGCAGGCAATTTTGAGATCGTGCAGAGTCAGTACGGTAGGAACATTGTGGCTCTTGAGAGTCCTTAATATTGAAGGCGAAATATGGTGGTAGATATTATGGGCATGTGCAACATCCGGGCGCTGCTCCAGCAATAGCTGCTGCATTTTCCTTTTGGCTTCGAAAGAGTAAATTGTTTTAGGCGCGAGCTTTAGTTTCTCAAGTATCGAATAATCGTTACCAAACTCAATTTCGCCTACAAAGTATCTATCCCATTCGCTGGCTTGATTACTTGGATGTTGCATGCAAAACGACAACACGTCCCAACCAAGATTCTCAAACAGCCTGTTGTGCTCAAGAAATACCACCTCAGCACCACCGCGAGCGTAATTGTAGTTGTTGATGGAGAGTAACTTTGTCATTATGCAGCCGCACTGCCGGGTAATGCGCCGTACCCAAGCGCCCTATTCAATCGCCCCGCATGTGATTCAAAATAGGCTAAATCCGATTCCGCAAGATTGTTGACCCAGCTAGTATCAAGTTTTAATTCAGAAGATTCGGCGAACCTCATATTGTTTCCGTTTGCTATATGGCATTCACCATTTACAAAATCCAGCATTGACTCTTCAAAGTCCAGTCCGGCAAACTCCGCTATATCGGATAAAACCTGCTGAGGTTGTGATACGAGATCTTCGTATTTGACTCGAAATACATCAGCCTCAGATACGTAGCTTTCTATCAAAGGCAGAGCCCGTGAATAGGTATTCAACCAAGCGCCGAGAGATCGCTCTCGCCCGTACCCGCGTTTGACACCAGAGTGAAACACAGCTCTTCCATCTCTCACTAAAAATATTATTCTGGTGCTGTCTGGAAACGATAGGTACTGACTTACCGCCTCAATATAGTGCTTTGAGGAATCGACCACACACTTGGAGTTCGTGATTCCGATGATCGCATCGTATAAAACGGCCTTGTTTCTCACGCCTTCTATAATCGTTTGGGTCGCCGATACTGGTAAGGGCAATCGGTGTTTTAATGCCGCGAATCGAAATGCATAACTAATTTTTCGCCGCAAATCATAGCTTGTATTCTGGTGTTCGCGATCAACGACATCCGTCGCATTTATAAAACCAAGATTGAGCGAGTATGGCTTCTTTGCAATATCCAGACCCAGCTCTGCATCCAGTTTCTTTACTACGGAATTCCAAAATTCGCACTCTCGAATGGCGACGCCGCAACAGCATTCAGTGTTTAAAGCAATGTTCTTTGGCAATTGAGTTATTTCGCCTAGCGATTCGATGCATGAATGCGATCCAAGCATTAAATCCAACAAAGTTGAACCTGAGTGCCCTGCAGAACAAATGTATAGCGTAGACGTTTGAGATCGATTCCCGGGTACCATGTAATCCCCTTAATATATCCTGCTAAGAATAGACCATCCTGATCGCTTACACCGTACAATAAATCACATGCTCCATGCTCAAGTCGAGTGCTATTAACAATTGATTTCATTGTAGAAAAGTCTTCACTACTGCTACTCTGAAGCATTGCTACTGCAAAATCTAATGAACATAAACCCACCACAATGTTATGCGACCGAATAGCAAGATATCAGCCCAATGAGCAATAAAGTTCTGAGTGGAATAAAATGGGCATTTGCTGAACAAGCCGGTGTTCAGGTTATTTCGCTGCTCGTCTTTTTTGTGTTAGCTCGGCTGCTTGGTCCGTCCGCCTTTGGCCTGATAGCATTGAGCCAAGCCTTTGTGATGTTTGTTACCGTCACAATCCAACAAGGCTTTTCTCAAGCAATAGTTCAGCGCCACGAACTCGATGATATGCATTTGCACACTGCATTTTGGGCAAATTTGGCGTTATCTAGCGCTGCGTTTGTTCTTGTTCACATTTTCGCAGCACAGATTGCAGCACTTTTTTCTGAGCCGGAATTAGAGCCAATCATTCGGGCGCTGTCATGTTTGTTCTTGATCACTCCGGTCTGGACAATTCAGCAAGCGATATTCAAGCGAGACCTGGAATTCAAACCTTTGGCGGTTCAGTCAATTCTGGGAACTACCGCTGGTAACGGTGTGGCACTCGCGATGGCATTTCTAGACTTTGGTGTTTGGAGTCTTGTCGCGCGTGAAGTAGTCAAGGCTGCAGTCTGTAGCTACTCACTTTGGCGCGTCTGCAGATGGCGACCAGCTATTAAGTTTTCTGTTGCAAGATTACGAGAGTTACTTAATTTTGCGTCTCATGTAATGGGAGGAAACATAGTTCTGTTTTTTGGTCAAAAAGCGGACAGTTTACTGATCGGTTATTTCATAGGCACTGTAGAGCTGGGTTTCTATCATGTAGCCATGAGGATCATCTCCGTTTTAAATCAGTTGTTCTCTCGAACCATTGAGAAAATTGCAATGCCGGTGTTTGCTAAGTTGCAAACCGGAATGAAGGAGCTGCAAGAAGCCTACATGAAGGCAAGCAAGGCATCTGGCTTCGTTTTGATTCCAATCTACGCTGGTGTGGCTCTTACGATCGCCGAATTTGTTCCGATAGTATTCGGAGAAAAGTGGGACGCTAGTATTCCGATAATGAAAGTGCTGATAATAGCTGGCCTGGTACAGAGCTTGATTTACCTAAAAATAGCGCTGCTTATGGGCATAGGAAAGCCACAAGTGCGGACACGAATTATAACTGCTGAGTCGATATTGAAGATTATCCTGGTAAGTGTTGCTGTGCAGTTTGGATTGTTGATGACCGCCTATGCCGTACTCATAACCACATTATTGATGTACCCCCTTTGGGTGTTCCATGCCAATCGAGCTTTGGATATTGGAGTAAGCTCTTATCTTCAGGCTTATCCACAAACATTTCTCTGCCTGCTAGGTATGATAGCCGGCGTCTTGATAACACAGAATTTTACTCTAGACGATACACTCCAACCAGCGCTAGTTCTCTGTCTTATGGTAATAGCCGGCGTACTTTCTTATTCAGCTGTTGCATTATTGTTTTGTAGGAAGTTCCTAAGTGAGCTGAGTTTCAAGCTTTAGCAAGGCTTCAAATCACCAGAGTAGATTAATTAGTTTCTCTACACTCTTCAGTGAATTGTTTTTCTCAGTGTATTCGATTGTGCTGCCTGAAAAATTACTACGAAGGCTTTTGTCCTCAACGAGCTCTGTAACCGCTTGCTTTAAGCCTTCATAACTTCCCCCCAGGATACCTAGCTTCCTGTCTTTTAGCAGATTGTCAATGTCAGCATTCAAACTTACCACAGGCAACCCGCGCTGCCAGGCTTGTACATAGGTGTTCGAATAGCCTTCAGTCAGGCTTGTATTCACAAGAATATGGCTCTTGGAAATTTCAGCATTTACACTCGATATATCTTGTTCGCCTAAAAAATGAAGGTTTTTAAGCGCTTCGGCTCGATCCAAAAGCGCCTGGTATCCCATATTGAGCCCCGGCCTGCCGATCATCACAAATTCGACATCGTCTCGGGATGAAAAATCCTCAGCCAACTGAACAAACAATTCTGGCTGCTTGATTGGTTTAAAATTGGCAACCCAAATAACCCTGGTCTTTAACTCATTATGATTGGTAATCTTTTCTGGAGCCGGCAAGATATTTTCAAAAATTGTACACTCGCTACGACCATAGTTTCTGAGTAGCAAATCCTTTTGTTTGCTTGTTTGAACCAAAACGTTGTCAGCATTTCTCAGAGCATAGCTGGCGAGGCGTTTTTCTATTGCCTCCAATATCTTCATTTTCCAACTTGTCGCAAAATAGTGATTAGGCTCTAGATCGTAGTCGCTGGCAACATGATAGATAAATTGCTTCTTGTGTTTTTTTGCGTACAGAGCACAGTAGCCGGTATGTGCTGTGAGCGCGTTCTGGTAGATGATGTCTGGGTTTAGTTTCTTAAGCGCCGAGCTAATATTAAAGTAATCGAAAACCAGGCTTTTTTTATACAACCAATGATTGGGGTCGCTTATATTAGTGATCTGGTAAGGTAGGCCATGATCGGGTGGCGGTGTTCTATTCGCTAGATAATTAATGGAATGATCGGTTCGCAGCGCCAGTTGCTCAGCAATTATGCCTGCTTGGAAAGGCGCCCCGCCCATATTCGCTAAGGGGTGGGATCTCAGTACAACTGCAATTACCCGCTTCTTCATTCAGAAACTCTAGTCTCGGTCAACATCCTTTCAAGCCAACGCCGCTATTCCTAAGGAGGCTCTGCGCCTTCCCACTACTCTGCAACGTCTATGGTTAGCTTCCAGTGCAGTAAAGCTTAGCAGCTTCATCTATACTCTACATAATATATAAACCCATAGAAAGTTGCGGAAAATCCCAGTCGCGCTAAACAAGCATTATGAAAGAACAGGTAAGAGAATCCACTAGGTTTACGCGCCTGTCTATTTGGTTTGCATTCGCGCTTACCTACACACTGCCTTTTATTATTTTTAATAAATTGCTGCCCATGAGCGCCAGGCATTTGACTGATTTAGGCGCCATATTCGTATTTATTGCATTAATTGTGGAAGCAGCAGGCAAAAGGCGTTTTTACCTACCGGCGAAGTATTGCCTTTATGCCTTTTTCCTGGTTTCTGCCGTGGCCTTAAGCGCGATAGTAAGTGGCCAGAGCCTGGGCTCCTTGTTGTTTGGCATAAAAACATATTTCGTATACGTACCGTATTTTCTATTACCGTTTGCAGTCAGGTTTACTCAGAACGAAGTACAAAGCTGGCTTACATTGTTTTTATGCATTGCGATTCTGCAGTTACCGTTAACGATTTTTCAGCGCTTCATACAGTTTGGGGACAGAATGCATACCGGTGACTATATTACCGGGATCATGGGGATTTCCTCCTTTTTATCAATCTTTTTGATGTGCGCAATCGCCTTAATACTCGCATTTTACCTGCACAAGAAAGTATCAATTTGGAGCTTTGTTCTTCTTACGGTGATGTTCTTTCTTCCCACGACGATCAATGAAACCAAAGGCACCTTATTGCTGCTTCCTTTAGCACTTGCCATACCGGCCTTATTGCATGTTGTTAAGACCGGCTCCATTGTCAAATTTATACCTGTCGCTCTGATCGGCGGGCTTTTCTTTACAGTTTTTGTCGCTATTTATAATCAGTTTGAACAAGCGGCTTTTGACCGAACGCTTGCCGAGAAAGATCTCTTTGAGTACACGTTTCGGGATAGAGATCAGTTTAGGGAATCCAGCGAATCCCCGGTGGCAGCGCAACGTAAATTAAACAAGAGTGGTGAAACAGGTCGAGGCGATGCCATCTTAATACCTCTGGAGATCCTTGCAAATGAAGGCCTGCTGGCGTTTGGCAAGGGGCTGGGCAACCTCACTCATACGACAGTGTCGTTCTTTCTAGGCGAAGGTAATAAGTATGAACATCTTAAGCCCACTTATAACGTTGTTAGCCGCGTGCTATGGGAGCTAGGTTTAATCGGTGTTGCGATGTCATTCGCCATTATGCTTATGATTACTATTGATGTGTGGGCGCTGGCTGGAAGAGCAGGTTTTAACGGGACTTTAGCCACAGGTTGGCTTGGGGTTATCGCTGTGCTTACAGCTTCGATGGTCTATAAGGACTTGATTAACGGTAACGTACTTAGCGCGCCATTTTGGTTGATAACAGGTTACCTGTGCAGCCTGCGACAACACAGGTCAACCTCAGACCAAGTACATGGCACAGCATCTTAGATCGCCTGCTGATGTGCGCTTACAGAGGGTGAACTCGCTTCTTTTAGCTGCCAATACGTTCGAAGCCATTCCTTCTGATCTGCAAACAATGCTTCCAGGTAATCGTTCAATTCTTCTGGAATGGCCAAACCCTGAGTAGGATTGACTGGCTGATCAAGCCTGTTAGATACGTAGTCTGGCAAGGGTGCTGTCACGCCAAGATGATCAAGTATATTTTGCACCAGATACGCAGGCCGATCAGAAATATCCCGATAGTTACCAACAAATAAAGAGCCGCTGGGTAAGCACTGGTTCCAATTATCAATCATCTCGGAGTACCGGCCACAACCGAGTTGATATGCAGAGCTAAAGAACTGTTGGAAATCTTCAATCGAAGGGTCGACTCCCGATTTATTTTGGGAATCGCGAACCAGATCTTTCTTGGCATGTGACCACGCACGCTGCACCGGGTCTCTGACCATGAGAACGATCTTTATATCTGGATTCAGGCTTATGATGTCTTCAATCATTGTTTTGGGAAGCGTAGCGTAAGAGGCCGTTGCCTCACCGATTAATGCTTCTTCACTATTCGGCGAATCAATACCCCGCACATGATCAATCGTTTGCCTCAATCTGTCGTGTTCAAAAAACCTTGAATACCAACGCAGATCATGGGCGTCTAGACCAAACGTGCGAAAGTGATCGAAATAGGCAATTTTTGTTAGCTCCTTAAGCCCATATCTCGGCGATTTCAAGGCATGTGAAATGTTAAAGACCTGTTTATGCAATGACACCGGCTGACTTGCCTCAACCACCCTATTGAAAAAGTAGAGCTCTTTGGGAAACGAGAACCGCAAATCACCGTGCTCGCACAAGTTGCTGTAAATCCAGGTGGTACCTGTTCTTTGCGGTCCGACGATTAAGAAGTCGGGAAAGTTGATAACGTCTTTTTTATCAGTGTTTGGCACTGAAAAGTGCTTCAGATGAAGTTTCTCAACCTTGGCTATATCTATGCGCATGTATTAACAGATGTGGACTCAAAGAGATAAAGTCTAGCACCGATTAGATGCAGGGCATCAACAACGCCAGCCAATATTGCTGTCTTTTGATGCAATATTGACTGCCAACTAAACAACGTACTTGTTGTGATCACTTTCAAAACATGAGTAATTTGGGTTAGATTGAAGCCCAGATTAGCTCTACACTTAGGCAAGCTGACCACCTACCTGGAAGCAACGATTGGCTAGCGCATATTGCACTTAAGCCACATCAATAAAGCAACGGTAAGGTATTGATTTTCAAAGAATTTTTAATCGGACGCTCAACCACTCAGTAATCGATCAGTAGATCAGGAACCGGATATGCATCTAGCTCAATTTCTTTCCAGCAGCCGAATCAAGAAGTTGCTCACACTCACCTCTTTGCTACTTTATGTGAACTGTACCCATGCTGAATACCCTACCGATATCCGACAAGTTACCGTTCTAGGCTATCAGGTTGATCGACAGAATTGGAACCGCGGCTCCAATTGGTTTGACGAGGCCTGGACTAAACACCATGCGAATATTTGGCGCAATCAGCCAGAAGCTTACCGCTTTCACAAAGCGGTTGTAATGTTTCCATTTGAGTGGAAACAGATATACAACGATGACTCCATTGTGCCCACCGCCTCACAAGCCAGGGATCACGGATGGAAGAATTATCGCTGGAATAATGGTGGCGCGGACGACCCTATAGGTATCGCCAAAAAGCATCCCAGAGTAAAAGCGGGAGATGCAGTAGTGCTCCCCAAAATAGGTTTTTCTGCTACAGCAACGCCCCGCCCTTTACCGCAATTTATTAAATCCAGAAGCGACTGGTGGTGGATAGGCGGCAGTACCAGTACTGGGCCAGGCGCGCAGGAATTTCTGCGGCTGGACAAACCAGAAGTGCGCCAGCACGTGGAAAACGTGCTTTATGCGATAACCCAGAAGTGGGGCTCTGATCCCGCTGTGCTCATGTTTGCATTCGGCGAGTATTTTAATGGACCCCCGGCCAACCACCCGCAAGGTTTTAACGCAACTAAGCACAAGGAAGCGGTTAAGGTTATCCTGAATAACGTTATTGCCAAGATGCCAAGAGACAGCAATGGCAAGCGGCAGATGCTAGGTCTAGTTAGTCCAAATTTTGGAGGCAACTTCGAACGTAACGACATCATCACTATGGGGCTTGTGCCAGTGGAGTCAAACGTGGAGCTGCATTTTCCTGTAGAGGGCTTTCAACTCAATGCGAATCAACTCTATTACGCGTCGAAAGGCGCCCACCTTCTCTCAAAAAGTGACTCCAGGTTCTACGATCTCGGCAAAAAATTTGATTGGTCAAAAGCCCCTAACAACCCGTTCGGACTTGGGCCACAAAGCAAGAATGTTCCCCTCGAGGCGCAACACTACATGTGGTACCGAACGCATATGATACCCACTCAGAGCATTATTTTCGGTGTTGGTCCAGGTGTTGGTCAAAGCGATATTGAAATAGCAATTAGAAAATTTGGCCGCGGTGGATCCATGACAGATCAATGGGGAGTTAGCCCGATTCTGTTTGAAGGAGTATCACCGCCAAAACCGCCTAGGATGAGCTCTAATTGAGCAAGCGGTAGATAAATGCTGGCGCCCATCTCGTTGAGCTAAAGTCATCGAAGTGGGCCAAGTAAGCTGAAACCTGTATTTAACGCGCAATCCGAAAAACATCTATCGTGCCGTCTATGCTCGTGTAGACCAGCTGACTAGCGAAGCGGTTCCTGAAGGTGGAATCAGTTTTATTATCCCAGCCTATTGCGAAAGTCATCAACCATATTGGATTTTCGGAACTCCGCACAAGTTCATACACCATCTCCTCAGAGTAAAGAATCCGCGCGCCACTCCAAAAATCCAGGCCACTGGCATCGATATTTCTTTCCCAAAACCGATTAGTGCTGTAAGGCATATAGATATAATCAAGGCCTCCATCTATATAGATATCAGACGGCGTCGTCGCAGAAACAACTATGTCATTATCTTCACGATGCAGGTTTATGTATTGTGACGGCGATTCAAAATCTCTTCTGGTTAAATAATGTTTTTTCCAATTGTTGGAACTCCCTATTTTATAGGCAACTTCTGGCGAATCGATATAGATCGATTGCTCAAGCCGGTAATCGTCGGCGATGACAACAATGGCGATTGTTGAAAGTAACATACCTAACCCCGTGACTCTATGGTTAAACCTAAGCGTCTGAAGAACAATGTGCGCTCCAGACGAAGCCAATACCATCAAGATGGGATAGCAGAAAAACGAGTAACGACTTGTTTTCTGCAAAGAGCCCGTTATTGAAACGAACAGTATGGACACCAGAAGTGCCATAAAAATATAAAGAAAAACAGGGGATTTTCTAACCTTTGGCAGTAACTGGCAGCCTAGTCCGAGCAGGGTAAAAAGCCACAAAGTAGCAAACGCAATTGGGGCTCCCTGCAACATCGGCTTGATATATCTCGATAGTATCTCTGGGTAATTAAATAACACGGCAAGTAGCTGAATATTCTTACCTGGGTATTTCTGCAGATCAATTTGACTCAAACTGCCATACCAGGCGTCACTTGTATAAAGAAGGTGCGTAAACAGTGCTAGCCATGCGAGAAATAGAACTGTAAACGAGAAGCAATGAGGGAAGTCAAAAACCCTTGATTCCTCATTTGCCGCCAAAAATACGAGCATCGCCAACGCAAAAGTGATCGCACTAACTGCCATCATATTCAGACAAAGTGACAGTATGCTAACGGTCATTAGTAATGGAATTGCGATAATTTGTATGTGCTTTCGCCATACCATCGCTATTAGCGTAAGGGAACACAAAAGGAGTAGCCCAAATAGAGTCGCGTGCAATGTGGAACTTTGCAGGTATGGCGCAGCAATTCCTGGTATTAAGGCAAACACACTTTTCACAGGCGAGGAGAGCTCAGGCAAGCTCTCTAACGCTACCGTTTGGGGTAAAGGCACGTAAAGCCGCAAGGTCGTGAAAACGGCAAATCCCACAAGCAAAAACAGAAAATCCACAGAGAACTTAGGTCGATTCTGAAGGAATACTGGAATCAAACACATTGCCATAATCAGTATGCTTGCCTGGTGTACTAAAACAGAAACAACAGCGATTGTAATCGCATATTTTCTGGCACTCTGGCTTCCATCGATTATCCAATTCGTCCAGAAGTAAAGGAACCAGACAAAAACCATTTGTAACGGCGCATACATTCTCGCGAAACGCGCAAACTCGATCTCCCAAAGAGAGAGTGAGAAAAGGATGATCGCTGATAGTGCAATGGTCTTGCTACCCAAGCGGCATCCTAGTAAATACAAAGCAGGTATACATAACAAATTACACAGTACCGGCACAAGTCGCACCGCCCACTCGAAATCTAGAGGCAGTGAAATCAGTAGTGCAGTTAAATACTGTTGTATCAATCCGCGAGTGTAGAATCCGCCGGTTGAGAATTCTGGTAAACCGCCGTTAAGAATGTTCATTGCCGATCTTGCAAGATAGTATTCATCGTCAACGAGTGCAGCGTTACCTAACCCCATAAACCTGATTACGACACCAGCAACAACTGCTGCGACAGCCAACAGCGTCAATAAAAATACGGCATCCACCTTTTGCGGGCGTGACTTAAGGTCAATCATTTTTCTAGCACCTTGTCTAAGGCATGCTCAACGTTATTTGCGATCGTTTCATAGGTCCTATGTTCTGATACATACCGCTGACCTTTAACCCCCATCGTTGAGCGCAGCTTTGGATCTAGCAGTAATTTGGCGGCTGCAGCGGCAAACTGCGCTTCATCATATGAAACACATAATCCAGCTCCACTTTGCTGCAACACCAAGCTTTGCTCTGGGTGATCATTTGCAACAACGGCTTTGCCTAGCGCCATATACTCGATCAGCTTTGTAGGAGATGTAGAGTTCAAAATGGGTGTGGGATAAAAAGGCGATAAACATACCTTCGCAGACTGTACCAGTCGAAGCGCCTCGTCTTGTGGAAGGAAGCCAGTTATGGAAACCGAGCTCTCGACCCCTAGCCTCTTCGACTCGTTCAATATCTGCGCACGGTCTTCCTCAGTTTCACCGTCGCCAACAAACATTAGTTGTGCATCCGGAATCGTTTCCTTCACCTTCGCAAGCACACGAACGAGAAAGTCCATTTTCCTTGCGCCTATCATCGTACCCAGGTAAAGCAAATCGATGGTTTCTAGTGGCTGACTCTGTCCGTTCGAGTTAGTAAGCGAAGCAAACTTATCCTCCGCAAAACCCATTGGAACGGCCAACATTTTGTTCTCCGGGACACCACGCGCCGCTAAATCACGCTTCATTTGCTCGCTTTGCACAAAAATAAAGTCCGCAGTACGGGAGACTATCTGATAGAGAATTATATCGAAACAATAGCCGCGAATTAAATACAGGAATGGGTAACGTGCTGTTTTCGTCTTCGCTTCATATATTGAAGCTTCTGCGAATGGGTATGATAACCAGAAAACGAATTTTCGCTTATGGCGCCATGCAGTAAAACCAGCGAAGCAGGCGGCAATAAATTTGTCTTTAACTAATAGAATGTCGTAGTTATTGCTGCGATCCAGAGGTTTGATTTTTAAGTCGTTCTTTACGCTTAGGTAATGCTTGTTAATTCTTGCAAGTAAGGATTCTCCCGTGTCCGTTCTGCCTACGTAAACGCGGTTACCCCGCCAATTAGTAACGTATTCTTGATCACATTCCTCTTCAGAATGCAGAAGCCAGTCAATCTTATGACCTTTTTCGTTTATCTCTTTTGCGAATAGTTCAGTGACATCGACCCTGAACGGCGGATACTTATCGGAAGAAATGAAAAGAATATTCACGAGGAAAAGTGGATGCAGTTCAACTTTGTAGTACATGGCAAGCCATGCTTTCATATTCTTGAACACACATTTTCTGGACTAGTTGCCGCTCTTGATCAGATAACTTTTGCGACTTATCAACGCTGCGACTATGTATCTGCTCTGCATAGAGTGGGAGGTATGTCAGGCCTAAGAAACGATATAATTTAGGAAGAATTAACTCCTTTGACTCAACCAATTCATCGTAGTCCAAAACTATTAGTCTTTCTTCGGGGAGGGACAGAAGCAAATATCGCAATTGCTCTATTTTCGAGTTATAGGAACAGCAGGCCTTGAACACCATGTCGGTATTACTTTCTGGCTCTATTTCCGCTGCATGCTTAATTCGCCACTGTTCTCCGCATGCATCGTACAGTTCACTGAATGCGAACGCCTCCCAATTGTAAACCAGTGAGTAGACGACGGAATATGGGTTTCGAAGAATCCAAACCAGTTGATGATGATCAACATTGTCGATGTACTCTGGGTACTGTTCGTTCAAGTAGGTTGTTTGGAAGCAGTACCGTGCTGTAACATCCAGCTTTTCTTTTCCACTCAGAATGACGGCAGCATCAAGCTCCTCGTCTCTGCGTTTCCAAAAATTTCCCAGTCCTTCACCATTAGTTAGAAGGCGGCTCACTGCTGTTGTGCCAGATCGCTGACAGCCGGCCACAAAAATCGAATTCTTGTAGCGATCCGCATCGGCGAGCAATGGCTTACCAGATAGTCGTACCTCTTTAGCAAATCTCTGCCAAGTTCTTATAGGCCCGATAATATCGAACTTGCTTTTAATTATTTTTTTCTGCTCTCTACTCAGAATCATTTTCTATACAGCGCCTTTCTGAAAAAGAACGGCGGGTATTGTTTTGATCAGAATTTTTAAGTCGAGCTCGAAACTCCAATTATCAATATAGGCCAGATCGAGCTCCAGCCATCTTTCGAAAGACAGATTGCTACGACCGGAGATTTGCCAGATACAGGTTAGCCCTGGAATAACACTAAAGCGCTTTCTTTGCGCTGCTTTGTCAAATAAATCCACATCCCGGATCGACATTGGCCGCGGTCCAACCAAACTCATGGTGCCCATTAGTACGTTCCATAGCTGCGGAAGTTCGTCAAGGCTTGTTTTCCTAAGGAGCCGCCCAACACGAGTTACTCTGGGGTCATTTTCCATTTTAAAATTCGGCCCCTCTGCCTCATTAAGAGCTTCGAGCTCTTTTATTTTCTCTTCCGCATCAATCACCATACTGCGGAACTTGTACATCTTGAACGTCCGTTTTCTCAAGCCTACCCGCTCCTGCATAAAAAATACTGGGCCACCGTCATCAATTTTTATAGCGAGAGCTATTAAAGCAACAACCGGTAACAGCACGGGAATTGATATTAAAATACATACGATGTCAAATATGCGCTTTAGCAGCAAGCTACCATCATCGAAGGAAACTGGTGCGAATGTTACCAATGGCACGCCCGCAAGAAGGTCCAACTTGATTCGCGAAGCGCCTATGTCGAACAAATCAGCCATCACTCGCAATTCAACACCTTCTTCGTCGCAAGAGGCCGCGATGCTTGAAATAGAACTAAGCATATTTCTTGGAACGGCGACCATCACCTCGTCTACAACATTGTCCCGAAGTATTTGATGGATCTGATCAACCGTGCCAATAACGGTTGCGCCATCTACATCGTTACCCACCAGGCTTTCATCCATGTCGAGATGGCCGACCACTGAAATACCCCACTCAGTATTTTTGCTTATCAATTGGCGCAGCTTTAATGCTCTTGAACCAGTACCTACTATCAGCACTTTATGATAATTAATTTCGCTCTCTACGCGTCGTTTGAAATACCACCAGACCAAAAAGTAGCGAACGCTAAGGATCACAACAAATGACAGCAACAAGAATGCGCCGATGACTAAGCGGCTTACGAACTCAATATCAAGCAGGAATATTGAAATAAGCACCGCAACCACGCCGCCCAATAATCCTCTCAGCACCTGCAATACATAACTGGTTACCGATGAAGTAGTTAACGATTTATAAGCGCCAAAGTAATAGAGGCTGAAAGCTGATGCAGAGACCAACGGCAGCAGAAACAAGAGGTGGCGCGTAAAAAAATCAGCGTCCTTTGCAGCGAACTCATTATTGATATGAATAGATACCAAGAAGGTCAACGCAATCAGGCACGCATCAAGGGTAACCAGCAAGCGCGTAAGATACTGCGTCTTGTTGCTTTTCAATATTAGGGTGCCGGCCAAGCCAATTTCCTTCTAGTTATCCAATAAAAGCATAGATCTGTGGCTTCAGAAATCAACCAACTGCCTATATGAAGTTAGCTCAACTGAAGCCTCGGGAAATATTGGAATTTGTTGGAATATTGACCTATTATTCGAATTCGAGTTCAACTGCCTGGTCTCAAGCGATAATGAGCTAGAATCTATATAATAATATTCGCTTCCTGCTGCCATAACGTCCCGTCACGCACTATACGAATGCTACGATTTTTTTTCAAACCCAAGTGGAATCATCGCAACCCGGTTAAAAGACTGCGCGGCATTCAAGAGCTATCAGCACAGCATGACGAGCAACACGCAGTATTGGTAGATATGGCGGTAAACGATCTCGACCCCAGGGTTCGAATGCGGGCTGTTGAAAAAGTGTGCGACCTACCTACTCTCAGCCAGATTATAAATAACGAGCCGGATGATATCGTACTCAACACAGCTCAGAACAGATATTACTCCCTAGTTGCTGGTACTGCATCAGATAGTACACCAGATGTTGTTGCGGGCAGGTATCGAATCGTTGACGACTCAGATGATGAAGACCTGAAAAAATTTATTATCCACCATAGCCCAGACGAAAAATTACAGTTCACAGCCTTGCAAGCCCTTGCCAGTGTTGATGATGTTGCTCGGATTGCAATTAGCGCACCGAATCTGAAAATCAGAGACGCTGCGGCAAGAATGGCAGAACAAATGGCCAACAAGGTTAGTTCTTCGCCAACCCCACAGGCCCTGCCAGCCGATGCTACCAGCGCAAATGATTCAATTGACTTGCTGCGCGCAGAGGAAACCAAAGCCAAACTACGTGCCGAGATGGGTGTGCGACCCAGACCTCCAAAAGGTGACGCACCCTCATTCCGCTCTTCGGGCGATACCCTGCAAATAGACGACGACTCAGCAGACGCTCTTCAGGCTTTGTTAGATCAAAAATTAGCCGGAAGAAATAAAGCCTGAAATTACTGCTCTATTTGACCCAGGTTAGCGTCGATGACAGCACCGTTAACCACCGGGTTCTGCGCGCAAAAAACAATCACCTTGGCAATCTCAGCTGGTTCAATCAGTCGCCCCATGGCAATGGTTGAGGCAATGCTTTGTTCTACCACAGGGTCAGTACCAATGTGGCTGCGTAGCATTTCAGTATCGGTAAACCCCGGACAGATCGCTGCAGTATGGATGCCCGTACCCGCCAAATCCTGACACGCGGATCGCATCAAACCGATCAACGCGTGCTTTGAAGTCACATAGGTGCAACTATTGGCAACCGCTTTATGGCCTAATGTTGATGAGATAAACAGAACTGAGCTTCCCTCTCCCATCAAGGGTCTGAGCAAACCGCTTAACGCCGCGGGTGCTGTGACATTCAACATCAGCACTTCTTGAAATTGCTCAACGCTCACCGTTTCAATCGTATCTTTGAGCAAAACCGCTGCGTTGTGAACGACAACCAGCTCATCCGGTTGCCCAACTTTGTCTAGCAGTTCATCACCTGATTCACGCAGCCAGTGTATCGCCGTCATATCAATAGCGAGATTAATCACTCCGGCAACGTCACATGCGCTGCGCGAAATGTTGATGACTCGATAACCTTCGTCTATTAACAGCGCCGCAGTCGCCTTGCCAATACCTTTACTTGCTCCAGAAATTACCGCGCATTTGTTCATAGGGCCCCCGATGAAGAATGATAGTCAGCCTGCGAATCGATCGCGAGATATCGTCGAAGCTTATTGGTGAGTATATAAAACGGCAGCGTGTCTAACAGAGCGACCAGCATTTTGAATACATAATTGCTAGCCATCAGCACTAAAATGGTCGCCAGGGCCATCTCTCCAGCCAGAAAAACAGCGCCAAACGTAATGCCTATCACCATGATTGAATCTACTGCTTGACTGATCAGCGTGCTGAAGTTATTTCTCAGCCATAGGTGTTTTCCCTTGGTTAGGCGCTTCCAGAAATGAAACAACTGAACGTCCAGGTACTGCGCTGCTATATAGGCAAACATGGAGGCTGCCACTGCACCCGCGGTGCAGGCATACAGTATTTCAAACAATTCGACGCTTCCGCTCAACACATCACCATTCGGCAGTGATAGCTCACCATTTATTTGTAATACCTGCCAGGGCGGTTGTTCGGCAAGCGGCGCTGCAGGCAGCATATTGCCAATGGCGAGTACGGCAAGAATAAACAGATTTAGAACCAGGCCCACCGTGACAAGAAAATTGGCCCGGCTGCGGCCATACAATTCGCTGATTAAATCTGTACAGAGGAAAGTCAGCGGGTACGGCAACACACCTACCGCGACAGTCATTGGGCCAAGATCGACAAAACGGGTTATGCCAATCACATTGAGCAGGGTCATTGCGCTGAGAAAAAAACCGGCCAGCACGATATAAACGCGTTCACGTCGTTCCTGAAGTTCCGAATCGCTGGCAGCGGTTAACTCATGATTTTGCATAATACGCTCCGCACCAGCCTAGTTGCCCCACTCACTATAAGCCCACTGATCTGGCCCCGAAGAAACGCCCAATACTATGTTTGAGATTTTATGCTTTTCCAGCGTTTCTTTTGACTTGAGCAATTCCTTTAGCAAGTAGTCGCTCAGTTCTTCTATGGTCACGTTACGCACCGGCAATATCAAAGTATCGGATTTGAGAAAGCTCATGGTGATTTCATTGTGAGTAGCCAGGAATGAATCACCCTGCTCCTCTATCGAAAGGTAAGGAGAGAATTGCGGTAGAAGGGTGTACTCATCGTATTGTTTACACAGGTTTTTCAGAAGCTCCTTGTACACCGCATAGTCAAAGCACAACCCGTCAAATTGCACCGGTCCGGTAATTGATGCCGATACTCGCCAGTTGTGGCCGTGCAAGCGCTCTCGCTCCGTAGCGGAAAAAATCGTGAAATGGCCGGCGGAGAAATGCAAATATTGCTTGCGTATTTCAATGGTCGTCATTCGTTGCATACAAGAACTCGGCGTATTGGACAGTGCCAACTATTATCCTGTTTTTTGCGTGACTTTGGCAGCTGGTTTATTTACTGTCTTTAAGGTGATCCAACTCCAAATCGCTGTGCGGGTACTCACTAATGCTACCCAGGCGCAGTGTGGCTGAACCAGACAATCAATACCCAACGCAATAAATACTCGCTTATCACATGGCCTAGATCGCTAGCAGCCATGGAAGAGCCGCAGTTTCGTTGGCTAATGGGCAGTAATCTGGCGTTCTTTCTTGCCTTGCAAGGTCAAATCCTCTCTCGCACTTATCTTGCATGGGAGCTGACCTCCGATGAAATGGCACTGGCCTACGTCAATATAGCGTTTGCAATTCCCATGCTGGTTTTTTCTTTCGTCGGTGGGGCGATCAGTGATCGCTCCGAACGTCGACTGCTGGCGCTGATTGGACAGGCAACCATAGTGTGCACTGAAGCCAGCATACTCATTCAGTTGTTGCGCGGCAGCCTGGAGTTTTGGCATATTCTCGCCGCGGGTGCTGTAGGTGGTGCGGTATTGCCATTCAGTATGCCGGCACGAACTGCGATGGTGTTCAATATTGTAGGCGCTCACCGGCTGGGCAATGCCACCGCCCTGTCCGGTGCCGTTATGAACGTCTCGCGTGTGGCGGGACCCGTAGTGATGGGCTTCACGATAGACATCTGGAGCATCACCGGTGCGTACTTTGTCGCGGTGGCGCTGCACTCTGTGGCCTTGATGTTTTTATTTGGTGTCAAACGCTACACGGTGATTCAAACGGTTCAAAAGAAATTCACAACAGACATTGTATTGGGGTTCCGTTACGTATTCGAGCGCAAGGAGCTAGCTGCCTGCCTATTGTTCGGCATGCTCCCCATGTTTTTGGCCATGCCTTTTCAGAACTTACTGGTGGTTTTCGCAGATGAAGTTTGGCAGGTTGGTGAGCGTGGTCTTGGTATTCTGATGGCTGCCGCCGGGCTGGGTGGTGTTATCGGTTCTGTCTGGATGGCGCAGCGAGGTGAGGCAATAAAGCGTACCCGGCTCATGGTGGTGAGTACCTTTTTGTTTGGCCTGTTCCTCGCCGGTTTCGCTCTAACGCCCTTCTTTTTACTGGCACTAGTGCCGCTGGTTATTGCCAACATATGCGCAAGTGCCGGTCAAACCCTAAACAACACATGCACCCAGCTGTTGGTAGAAGATCAATACCGGGGCCGAGTCTCGGCCATTATGCTTATGACATTTGGCTTAATGCCATTAGGTGTGGTTCCGCTGGCGTACTTAGCCAGTCAATTTGGTGTTCAAACCGCCATATTGATTGCGTCGCTAACACTGTGCACTGTCGTTATCCTGTTCTATGTGGGTAGTCCGAAACTGAGAATGCTGGACAAGTATGTCGCCAACAGCGCAAACCTCCATAGCCGAAAGCAAACGGATTCTCAGTAACCGCTTGCTGCGCCTAGTGGCCTGCGTGTATCACTTGCACCGTGCACATAACCACCACCGTTAACAAATTCTGGATCAATCATTATTGATTGGGTTCGCCCCAGAGTTCGCATACCCAGGTCCAGGGTATGCCCTTTCAGGCCAAGCAGCCTGAGTGTATCGGGACTGACACCGCTCTCAACTCTTAGCTTGTCTGGCATCCATTGGTGATGCACTCGGGGCAACGCCGCTGCAGTGGCAACGTTGTCGCCAAACACGGTTGCGTTCAGTATCACCTGCAATACTGAGGTTATGATCAGACTGCCTCCAGGACTACCGGTAACCAACCAGGGCTGCTTGTCTTTGAACACAATTGTTGGGCTCATTGACGACAACGGCCGCTTACCTGGCTCAATTGCATTCGCTGTTCCGCCCAGTAAGCCGAACGGGTTGGCGTGACCCGATCGGGCAGAAAAATCGGCCATTTCGTTGTTTAACAACATGCCGGTTCCCTTGGCCACAATGCCGGAACCAAAACTAAAGTTTAGCGTGTAGGTATTGCTGACCACATTGCCGTGTCGGTCTACCACGCTGTAGTGCGTAGTATCCTGACTCTCACTAGACAATAAAGCGCCGGGGCGCACCTCAGCCGAAGGAGTGACAACATCCGGTTTAATCGCAGCTGCTATTTTTCGCGCGTAACTTTTAGAGGTAAGTTCAGCAACTGGCACTTTAAAGTAATCTGGATCGCCCAGATACTGACTGCGGTCTGCATACGCAAATTTCATGGATTCCGCGAGATGGTGGATATACTCAGCGCTGTTGTGCCCCATTTCCAATAGCTCGAAATTCTCCATGATATTCAGCATCTGCAGAATATGCACGCCGCCGCTGGAAGGTGGTGGCGCAGAAAGCACTTCATAATCAAGAAAGCGTCCACGAACAGGTGTTCTTTCCTGCACCTTGTAGTCAGCAAGATCTTCGAACGTGATTAAGCCGTCATTGGCTTGCATATCAGCAACAAGTCGCTTCGCCACCGCGCCTTGATAAAATGCGCTGCGGCCATGCTTTTTTATCTGCTTAAGCGTCCATGCGAGGTCGCGCTGCTTGAACCAGTCTCCGGGCTGCAAGTTGCTGCCGTCTTTTTTAAAATAGACCCGTTTCGCTTCGTCATCAGTCCATGGTGAATAGGCACCACGGCGGCTGATGCCCCCGGCAAGCGCATAGCTGACTTCAAACCCTTTGTCCGCCAATTCAATCGCAGGCTCGATCACATCGGCCAACCGCATTGTTCCATACTTCTCAAGCGCGTGAATCAGCCCCGCCACTGTGCCAGGTACACCGGCGCTCTGCCGGCTCGCATAATACCGAGTGCGATTTACCTCACCGTTCTTATCAAGATACATATCCCGAAATGCAGCTCTGGGGGCAGTTTCCCTATAATCCACAAAATGTTGCTCACCATCTTTGTGGATTAGCATAAAACCGCCGCCCGCTAGATTTCCAGCACTCGGATAGGTAACAGCTAGCGCAAAACCGGTCGCAACGGCTGCATCAATGGCATTTCCACCGCGTTGCATAATCTCCACGCCCACATCAGCAGCAAGCTTTTCTGCAGCCACCACAACGCCGTGC
This sequence comes from uncultured Pseudomonadales bacterium, assembly GCA_964352475.1. Classification (GTDB taxonomy): domain Bacteria; phylum Pseudomonadota; class Gammaproteobacteria; order Pseudomonadales; family JAUIET01; genus JAUIET01. Next base: position 34,590 of record CAYGSL010000005.1, read on the forward strand.
TTGTAACTGTCAGGCAGAAATCGGTTACCAAAGTTTATAATGGGGCCTGCCTGGGCCCTGGTTTCTGCCTGAAGTAAAGGTGTCATAACAAGCAAAGGGATAAGCATCAGAACCCAAACGGGCATAATTCTAGAAGGCACGGTCACTCCGACAGATCAGTCAATTCTCAGCCGGAATTTATAACACAGGGCCAGCCACACAGATAGTGTGACAGAGGTCGCTTTCGTGGTGAACAAAGTTGGCGAAACAGCGGCCTGAGCTATAGTTGATTATGTATTGAACAGATTCACGGTTTCCAGTCTCTGCCACTTTGCGATACTCCGTTTTGTGGCAGTCAGGGAAGACAAGCATGTTATAGTTCAAGGCTTTAGCACGCATAGCTAGATTTACTATAAACACTTGATATTGCGTTAAGCGTGCGCGACTCGCTATCAAGAAGACCAGGATCAGGGAATAACCACAATGAAAGGGTTCACAGCTTTAGCCCTCTGCATCGCCTTTCTTGTCGGCGTCAGCGGACAACTGCTAGCGGATGCAGTACCCTCGGACGAAGCCCCTGCCAGCGGCAGCGAAAAACCGCTACAGAAGGCCGAGAATATAGATCTTGAGAAACCGATTGAGAAACTGCCCGAAGCAATAGTCGAAACCCCCGCCCCGAAGGAAACAGACGAAACAATGGCTGCGGATGACCAGCCAGTTGTGGAAGAGTATTACGACGACGGAGTACCGTTTGTTTTGCTCGGTAAGGAAGTCCCACCCCGCACGGCAACGCGCATGTCTTGGACACCAAGCCAATCTTTTGAGGGAATTGCCGGTTCCACACCGGTTCTGGTCGTTAACGGTGCGAGACAGGGCCCGGTTCTTTGCTTAACTGCAGCGATACACGGCGACGAGTTGAATGGCATAGAGATAGTCCGGCGTGTTATGTACGACATAGAACCGGAAAAGCTCACCGGCACGGTTATCGGTGTACCGATTGTTAATCTACAAGGGTTTCGCAGAAACTCCCGTTATCTGACGGATAGGCGCGACCTTAACCGGTATTTCCCGGGGAATCCGGACGGCAGCCTGGCGTCTCGTATCGCCTACTCATTTTTTAGTGAAATCATCGAGCAGTGCAGCTACCTGGTTGACCTTCATACAGGGTCATTTCACAGAACCAACCTTCCTCAAATTAGAGCTGACCTGCTTAATAGCTCAGTCGTTGAGCTCTCCCAGGGCTTTGGCTCCACGGCAGTTTTGCATTCCGGTGGCGCCAAGGGCACGCTGCGCTATGCCGCCAATATGCACGGCATTCCCACGGTTACCCTGGAAGCAGGCGAACCCATGCGTCTGCAAGACAAAGAAGTTGCGCATGGTGTGAAAGCCATTCAAACGCTGATGAATAAGCTCGAAATGCTAAAAAAAGCACGGTTCTGGGGAAAGCCCGAACCGGTTTTTTATGAATCTACCTGGGTACGCGCTGATTACGGCGGTATTCTTTTCAGCGAGGTGTTTTTGGGCAAACGGGTCAAGTCCGGTGAGGTTTTGGGCACAGTAACCGATCCGATTACCAACAAACGCCATGAAGTTAAATCGCCTGAGAATGGCCGCGTATTGGGCATGGCACTGAATCAGGTTGTAATGCCCGGTTTTGCAGCGTTTAGAATTGGTATTGAACGAGATGAAGACGAGGTAATCAGCCCGACGTCGGAAGACCCGGACAACCTTGATTCATCAGGTGTAGACAAAAGTTCTACCGGAGATGTGGCCGCTTCAGACCCTGACTATGACCCAGAAATCGCGGAATAAGCCGCTCAGCCACAGCCTTCCTGTAAACAGGAAAAATATCTTCAACTAGTCACGGCGATTGGCGGTGATTTAGCCCTGCGCTGCTAAACTTTAGTGGATGTATAGCGCTTGTTTTCAGCGGGCTACTGCCTGCATTCGATTTTGTTCCGGTTTTGTACTGAGCACGTTTATTGTTCTGCAGAGCAGTTCGCTAAGTGCAAATTCTGACATCACCATGAACATGCGTGACGCCGATGTCCGAACAGTGATTCAATGGATGTCAGAAACAACCGGCCACAGCTTTATTGTTGATCCTTCGGTACAAGGTAACATCACGGTTCTCTCCAGTCAGTCGCTGAGTGCGGAACAGGCCTTTGATGTTTTTTTGCAAGCGCTGAACCTGAATGGTTTCAGTGCATCTATTAAAGGCAATACCGTCAGCATCGTCCCTTCGGCAAAATCGAGCCAGAATCACAGTGCCGTTCTCGATTCGTTTGAGGGTCATTCCGGTGGTGAAAAGGCGGTGCACGTTTTTCAGGCGCGCTCTATCAATGCCGCCGCGGTAGCTACGCAGTTGCAGCCTTTACTTGGTGAGCATGGCACTCTGTCTCACCTACCAGGTACCAACACCTTGTTGATTGCTGACCGCATTGACAATATTCGTAAGGTGCGCAGCTTGATTGACCGACTGGATCAACGTGGTCAGTTAGACATAGACATTATTACCCTGCGCCATACTGATGCAGAACAAACCGAGCGTGCTTTGCATAATTTGCTTGGCCAGCAAGACAAGCAGGAGCTGGCGTTGGCAATTGACCAGCGCAGTAATTCTTTATTGGTAAGCGGTTCAGAGCAAATGCGACAGCAGGTACGCAGTCTTATCGCACAGCTCGACCAGAACCAAACGCGCGACAGCCGCACAGAAGTTATCTATCTCAGTTTTATCAATGCCGAAGAAATGTTGCCTGTTCTGGAGAGCCTGCACAGCAGCGACGAAACAGGCCGTAGCCACACCAGTGTGCAAGCTGTTTTATCTTCAAATGCACTGGTTCTCACTGCGTCAAAACCCATACTTGAGCAAATGAAATCAGTGATCGCCGAGATAGATGTTGAGCGACGCCAAGTGCATTTGGAAGCAGTTATTGTGGAAGTCAGCGATCAAATGATCGACTCCTTGGGCGTGCAATGGCAAACCGCATTTAACGGTCGCGACCTTGAAGCGGCAAGCGATTTCGGGTTGGAACAAATTGAGCGTGTTGTTGACGCCAATGGCGATCTGTTAAGCGAAAACTCTGTATTGGGTAGAGGGTTCACATTAGGTTACTACCGCAATGGTTCGCTGCGAGGCTTGCTAAATGCGCTTTCACAATCGGATCAGGCCAACCTATTGTCTACTCCTTCGGTGGTTGCTCTGGATAACGAGGAAGCAGAGATATTGGTAGGCAGTAACGTGCCAGTAGTATCAGGCCAGCAAACATCCCAGGCCTCATCAACCAGTGACCCTTTCACAACGATAGAGCGCCGCGATATCGGCGTCAGCCTGAAAGTAACACCGCAAATTAATGAACAGGGCTCCATCACCCTGGATATCCTGCAGCAGGTAGAGAGCATAAGCAACAGCACACTAGCCAGCGACTTAATATTTGATAAGCGCAGCATAAAGACCAAAGTATTGGTTGATAATGATGAGGTGCTGGTACTGGGCGGCCTAACCCGGGAAGACAAACGCGAAGGTGTAGAACGCGTTCCGGTACTGGGCTACATTCCTATTCTTGGACGTTTGTTCCAGCGAAGTACTGATGAAAGTGTGCGCAGCAATCTTATGGTCTTCGTACACCCCAGAATACTGGACAAGCAAGCGGCTAGATCACTAAGTCGTGAACGCTATGAAGAACTGCGAAAGAAACAGGTAGAACAGAAAAAAATGAAGTCTGGGAAACAGGCCTCACCACTGCTCGAGAATGTCAACCTCGACCAGTAAACTGCTTTGGTAAGCAAGTATAACGCCGCTGTTAGTAATTTCGTTTAATGCTAAATCCTGACTTATCCGCTCTTTCTCAGCAATGCGCTGACCATTGATTATAATTGTTCGCCTGCTCGGATCAGTAGCATAAACGTGGAAAGAAAAGTCCAGCGAACGCACGGCATTTTGCGCATCAACAGGGGCTTGCCACAAAGGGACTTTATGTGGCTGCCGAGTTTGTGCAATCTGCGACGCAGCAAGCGGTTCTACGGTTGCTATAGAATCAATTGCAGGCGGCAGCTCAGCGGCAACTGCACTATTAGCTTCGGGTGTTGCGAGGGTCCAATACCAGCCAGCAAGATTGACCAGAATTGCACCTGCTATGATAGCGGGCCAATGTGCGCCCAGGCGCGAGGTTTCCGGCATCTTTGATTGCGATTGCGCTCCCAAACTGCGAGCCACAGGTGCAAGATTTTCACGTCGCTCCTGATCCGCCTTGCGCACTGCATCCAATATATACGACATAGATTAGCCTTTATCTATTCAGCCTGCTTTTCGCACGCTCCGGGTTTTTAATGCCTGCACAAAAGCAGGCGGCAAGCCCGGGCTGTTAATCTCAAATTCCAACTTAGCGCGGTTTATACTGCGCAACAAGGCAGGATCAGCGGGCTTCTCCGCATAGTCAGACTTGTTACTGCTTGAAACGAGATAGCTAAGACGCCCCATAGCTCCGTCACTTTTCTCAGGCTCCAGTAAACGCATTTCTTGCCGCACGCCTAGCGCATTTCGCACCCAGCTAACGTACTGATCTTGCTCTCCCAGCGATATGGTGTTTCTATAGCCTTGCGGTGGCCGCCATAACCAAGTGTAGTTAAGCGGCCAAACGTTGGCCAGAGTTGCCGGAGAGCGCTGTTCAACACGCCCATCAGGGTACTCGATGGTAAATCGCTCGCCCGGCGTGGCGCGCAATATTACCCAGCCGCCAAGCTCGGTAGCATTTTTTGCTTCGATAAGTGCCAACACTGGCACTCCGAGGTTCATAATTCTCGCGGCGCCACCGTGCTCCTCTGTGCAATACAATTCTTGTTCAGCAAAGTCAAGACAGCCACTCTCAGAAGACGAAGCCGAACCGACAAAGCCCGATGCGCGCGCCAACTTGAATAACAAAGTGTTACGTCCATAGTTGTCTAACGCTGCATTTTCCACCGATGGCTTGGCGGCTGAAGTGCCCGCAGGTGAGGATGCAGTCAATTGCTTGGTATCACCGTTGGACATCTGTAAAACCAACCACACCATACCTACAACAACAAACAGTGAAACCGCCGCTATTCCAAACGGGAAGCGCCATCGTTTTGCCGTAGCGCGACCAACAACTTCTTCGATGGCTTTTTCACTAATCGTTTCATCGACCAGGTTTCCACCAGTGCTGTAAACACCGAGCAAACAGCGATCACAAATCACGTTGATCAGGCGCGGTACTCCACGACTGGCATTGAATATTTTTTTCAGTGCTTCTTCGTGGAAAAGTAAACCATGAAATCCAGCCACTTTCAGGCGATGAAGGATGTAGTCTCGCGTTTCGATTTCAGTCAAAGCATTAAGATGAAATCTTGCTGTTATCCTCTGTGCAAGTTGTCTCAACTCATTTCGCGAGAGCAGTTCATTCAGCTCAGGTTGCCCCAGCAAAATTAGTTGTAGCAACTTCTTTTCATCCGTTTCCAGATTGGTCAGCAAACGCAGTTGTTCCAGCACATCAGCGTTAAGATTTTGTGCCTCATCAATGATTAAAACCGCGCTCTTGCCCTGAGAATGCAGCGACAATAAATGCTCATTAATCAAATCGACCAGGTAGTTGCTGCCCTGACCCTCCCAAAAATAGTAGATGCCGAACTCATCGCAAATCGATTTAAGCAGTTCGGTTTCAGACTGCTTGGGGTTAACGACGTAGGCTAGTTCGCAGTGATCAGGAATTTGATGCAGAAACGCGCGGCAGATAGTGGTCTTTCCGGTTCCCACTTCGCCACTGAGCAACACAAAACCACCCTGCTCTCCAACACCGTAGATCAAATGAGCAAGAGCTTCCTTATGTTGCTCGCTTAAATACAGATAGCCCGGATCGGGAGCAATGGAGAATGGTAGCGACTTGAAGCCGAAATACTCTTTATACATTAGTGTTTTTCAGTCTTTCCAGACAAGATCATAATAAGGCGCTTATTCCTGTAGCGTTAGACTGGCGCTTAAAACACCACCGGATTGCTGATCAAGCTGGATTTCCCTAACCGTTATATTGTGAGTTGAATGCAAGCCGGAGATCCACTGAATGAGGTTCTCGAAACTCACGCCTTCCAACCATACTCGCATGGACGTTTCATCGACTGGTTCAAAACGTTTGAAGCCTATGCCCCAGAATTTTGCCAGCTCCGATGCGGTACCCAATAGTGTCTGGCCCTCTGTGCGCTGTAAGGATGCCTGCTTTCCAGAGGTGAACACTGAGGAGTTGGCTTTCATCCAATGTAAAGTAGCCTCTTGTCTCAGTGCAGCTGCGCGAGATGTTTCAGCAAAATTATGTGCGGGCTTTAACAATACAAGATAGGCCATCACGCACAACGCAAACACTGTCAGCACCTTAAGTGCTATTTGGTCACGATCACGCAGGCCTCTGTAACGAGCAAACAAGTGCTGTACAACTGGCAGGGTGCTCAGCGAATTCAAGCTCAGTGCAAGGCGCTCAAACATTACGTTAGCGGCATTCATTATTGACCTACCGCACGTAACGATTGGCGACGTAATAACTTGTTCATATTCTTGCCACCATTACCCGCCCGCGAACACCATCGCTTTCCTCAACCGCGGAAAGCAGGTCAACATCCAGCGCCAGTCGTTTTAGCTTTCGAGTATACAACTCGAGGTCATCAAGTTTTTTAGCGCTTATATCAAGTACCATGCCGTCGCCATACGCGTCGTATCTTATGGATTGTATGGGTAGAATCTGATCATCCATGGATGAGGTGACCGCTTCCATCAAATACAGAAACTCCGCACTGAAACCACTGCCTTGCTGACGGTTTAAATGACTCTGAAATTGTCGCTGCGGATCAACCACTCGTTTTTCCTTGGGAAAGACTTCGCGATAATGCTGCTCACTGGCTATTGCCAGTTGATCGGCCTTGGCGCTAAACCACCAGCCAGTCGTTGTCAGCATTGCAATCTCAGCCAGCAGAAAAATGGAAGCAGCGGCGGCAATCCAACGCCAGGGAAACCTGGGTCTGTCATCTGCTCGCGCACGATAACCGCCTTGCAATAAATTCAAAATGCGTTTGCGATTTCGAACAATGGTAATTGCCTTTAGCGCGAAAGGTGACTCGGAAAACAGCTGCTCGTCAATTTTGTAGTCCAGCAGCTCACTCTGAAAACGCTGCAAAAGATTGTTCGCTTCCGCGTCACCTTGCTGGGCCATCAGGGTAAGCTGTGGTCTACCGTTGAATTTGATATCGTTAACATCAAGCGCGTGCTGGTCACTGTTCGCGGCTTGCTTGAAGTGCAAGGTCAAATAAGTGGCCAGCAGTTCAGGTTCTACCGTCGTTCCCTGATGCTCTGCAAATTGAATCAGAGCTCGATCGTCTTCAAACAATACGCGAACGCCAGAGCCGGACTCGGGCAGCCCCAAGTACTCTGGCACAATCATGTACGGTTCCAGATTACAGGTGTACAACAGATCAAGACAGTCGATCAACTCAACATGGCTAACGATAGCCACCGAGTTTTCACCCGCTCCGCCATTCGGTTGCATAGCCACATGAACATCTTCAAGATCTTCAGCCAGATTTTCTTCAACCAGATAAGGCACAACCGTTTTCAAGTGCGCGACGTGTTGATCTGCCACCTGCACCCGGCTCATTCTGACTCTATCGCCTGCGAGTACGACGATTGTTCGGTAATCCTGCGTCACAGAGTGATGCTCAGCTAGCTCGGCAAGACAGTGCTGCCCGGAACTAATCACATCGCCTCGACCGTCTAACAATAGCCAGTCACAGAGAGCGGACTCTGGATCGGAGTCAATGTGAAGTTGTAAACATAGGTAGTTCATAGTTTATGACTGCGTTTGTTCCAGTAGCTCACGCACAAATTGTTTGCCTTCCGATCGATCAAGAATACTAATGCCGCCATCAACATTTCGGTGCAATCGCGTACGTAAATAATGATTCGCGCCGCCAAATTGAGCATGCGCCTGTATTTCGAAATACTCGCTCTTTACATCAAGCTTAGTCGAAGACGAGGCATAGTTCGAAAGCGGTTGTTGATCCAACGAAGAGAAAGCTTCCGTCGTACGCATTTCGACCAATTTGCGAATCTGCTGTTCGCTTTCTTGTACCAGTACAGCTTTCAATACTGATTCAGTCGCTGTGTTTACGTTGACCGCGAGACGGGTGCTGGGCAAAGCGATAATCAGAGGGTAGAGTTCGTCCATCTCTTGCTGGTTGAGGTCAAGCAAGCCCTTCAATTCGCTAATGTCATGAAATCTGTGCTGACTTAAATGGCTAATCAAGGTATCCAGTTGTGAAATGGGCAGATCCTGCCGAGCCCATATTTGGCGTAATGCCAGTTCAGCTCCGGGTGCGGCCTCTCCTTGCAGAGCATTGAGATTTATTCGGGACTGCAAGTCAATAATCGTAATTTTGAGTTGGCCGTTGTCCAGCTTGAAGTCATGAAACTTTTCTGCCCAATTGTCCTGAAAACTGTCACTAAGCGCTTTAAAGCGTTTTTGGCTATCAACCAGGTCTTCATTCAATATCTGACGGCCAAGCGTTTCTCCTGCGCGCGAATACCAAAATGCCTGCTTATGCTGTTCAGTATGGGCTGCATCAATTAACGCTGTTGATGTTTGCCTCATTAGCTGCGCCGATAAAACGGTGGCAATTGTGACCACCAGCATCATGCTTAACAAGGCCACGCCTTTTTCTTTTCGGTGGCTTACAACTGCAACTCGTGTCATTAGCTTATGCCCTTATGGCGACCACGATGGGTCCGCTGGAGATTGAGGATTGAATGTCCAGTTCCACTGCCTTTGGGATGGCATCTTCGTCCGCTATCGACTGTCGCTCAAGGTTGTTGCCAGCCGGGCTCGCTGTAGCGTCAGTAACAGGCCATTGGCTATGCCAGGCGCCGTTTTTATCCATAAAGCGCATCGTGGCCATTTCAACGTTCTGTAAAAGTAATTGTTCTCTACCAACGCCTTGGAGCTGACCGTCCATTGGACTCAACTGGCGAATCAAATCGAATCCAGCTGCCGGCTCAGGAGATTGTGAATCGGTTTGCTGTGTATCACGTAAAAAATATCGAACGCGAACAGCGTTGGATCGAGCCGCTCCGACACTGGGTCCATAAGCGCCGCGACTGAATTCAAGCATGAAATTGCGGTGTGTTAGAAAAGCGGCCTGATCAGGATTGTCGGCAATTGATGCTTGCAAAGGTCTGTTTATACTCGATCTTAGATCGCTGCTAATCACTTGGACTGCCTTTTTATAGGACACGCTGTTTGTCGATGCAAATTGGCCTGCTTCGGTAAGCTCGGCAGTTGTGCTAAGCAGGCGAAACCCACCCAGGGCTATAAAGCTGAAAATCGAGATGGCCACCAAAACTTCTAGCAGCGTAAAACCATTTGATCTGTACGAAACGATCGATGCGCCGGCAAATACAACTGGTTTGCAGAGAGTGCTACACACTAGTTAGCACCTAGATATGCTGTGACGTTTGCCACTGCAATCGGATTTTTTGCACTCGCATGATGTCGACCGGCGGACTTCGTTTCATACACGGATGCCTTGATCAAGCGCATATCCGCTCTACGAGTATTCTCTATGTGCACCTCCAGGTTCCAGTACCGATCTGCGAATTTAATCATCTGCGTCTTGCGGCCGGCTTGGGCAAGAGTATCCATAAGCTGATATCGCTCAATCGTGTTGTCCAACAACTGGCTGGCTATGCGCTTGGTCTCCAGTGTCTGCTGGGCTCGTAAGCTAGAGCTTGTCTGGCCGGCAATCGCTGAGCTCAACAGTGCGAAAATAGCCAGTGCGATCAATACTTCCAGTAGAGTAAAACCGGCAGCGTCATTTTTTGACGCAGACCGACTGCTGGGTTGTCTGAGCAAGGAATCCATGATTTAGTCCATTGTCAGATTCAGGTTCAGACCGTCAGACTGCAACTTGTAACGCAGCGTCTTGTCTTCCAGTGCAGAAATTTCCATCGTGAAGCTGCTCATTTCTCCATTGGCATAGGCAATTAAATCCGGTCTGGCTATTCCCTGCCTCGCAGTCTGGCGTTGACGCTTGATATTCTCCTGCAACATGCTGACCTGCGTATCAGCCGCCCAACGATGCGCGGGATGAACGCTGTCAATTTCATCCCATGCGATTCTCTTCCAGATGTTGCGACCGGATTGCAGAGAGTCGAGTTTTAAAAGTTGCCATTCGTTTCCCGTCAACGAAACCCCATAGTGCTCGCTGTTTCGAACTGCAGCTGAACTGGTTGTCTGCAGTAACGATTGAAAACCTCTAAGCTCAGCCTCAAGTGATCGGGACTGACTAGGCGGGGCTGTCAATAAAAGCATTCCAGACAACAAACCGAGTATGCTAAGAACAAGCAATATTTCAATCAGCGTGAAACCGCTGGAGCGAGTGGGTAAAGACATGTTATCCAAGTAAGCTCAATCGAACGGAAATTCCGATTAACCTTCTTCCCAATTGCCAATATCAGCGTTGTACCCTTCACCGCCCTGCTTACCATCAGCTCCCAAAGAGTAAACGTCATAGGCCGCATCGGCGCCCGGGCTTAGATACTGATAATCGTTTCCCCAAGGATCTTTGGGTAATGACTTGCCACTCACGTAACCCTGAGGGTTCCAGTTTTTTGCAGCTGGCGTGCTGGTCGGTTTTTGAATCAGCGCTGTCAAACCTTGATCGGTCGTGGGGTAAGAGTGATTATCTAATCTGTACAGTTCCAGAGATTGTGACAACATACTAACGTCGGCCGCAGCGGCTGTGACCCGCGCTTCGTCAACCCGCCCTAAGACATTGGGTGCAACCAGGCCAATCAGAACGCCCATAATGACAACCACAACCATTATTTCAATCAACGTGAAGCCGTTTTCTTTTCTCACCTCAGTGTGAATTATCGGTTTTCTGTATCCACTAATTTCTTTCATCAGAGATGTCCGTTAAATAAGCTGGTTCAAGGCAAAAATTGGCTGCAGTATAGCCAGCACAATCGTAAATATAGCGCCGCCGATGAAAAGCAAAATCAAGGGTTCTACCAATTTCATACTGCCATCAATGGCGTAATTTAGACCACGTTGTTCGTGTTCAGCGGCTTTGCTTAACATGCGACCCAGTTCACCGCTGGCCTCACCACTGGCTACCATATGCAGCAGCATAGGCGAGAACTGCCCGCATTCAGTGAGGGCATTGTGCAGGCTTTCACCCTCCTCTACTGAGCGAATGGCCGCGGTGAGTTGCTGCGTTAAGTAGCGATTTCCAAGTACTTCTCTGGCTATCTTTAAGGATTCAACCAGTGGAATGCCACTGGCAATCAATATGCTCAAGGTATTGCTAAACTGCGCGGTAGAGCTGGCTCTGGCCAAACCACGAGTTAATCGAAAATTCAGCAACGCGCGGTCGCGCGCTAAACGCGGACCATCCAGCGTAAGTATCCAGCGTAGAAACAGCACTAAAATGATGCTGAAGATAAGCAGAACGCCGCCATTACTTTGCAGAAAATCACTAACGGCTATCAGTGATTTCGTGAGCGCAGGTAACTCCGCGTTCTGCTCGGAAAAAACGCCAACTACTTGAGGTACTACATAGGTCAACAAACCAAGAACCATCAGCATTGCAACGGAAAACAACATAGTTGGATAAATTAGAGCCAACTTCACCTTCTGGCGAGTGTCGCTTTCTGTTTCCAGATGATCCGAAAGTTGCTCCAATACAGTGTCAAGATAGCCTGAGTGTTCGCCAGCGGCGATCATTTCACTGAAGGTTGCCGGGAATGAGTTGCCCTGCTGACGTAAAGCGTCGGCCAGGGAATATCCCTCCAGTACTTTGGAGCGCACTGATAACAAAACCGATCGTGTCGCGTGTTTTTCAGCTTGTAGCGCAACTGTATTCAGGCACTCTTCAATCGGCATACCACTTTGCACCAAAGTAGCCAGTTGCCGGGTAAGCAGGGCAAGATCGCTGTGGTTAATGCTTGCTCGCCAACTAAGCAAAGGCTTAACTACCGAGTTTGTAACGGCCTGGCCCTGAACGCCAACCGTTAAAGGAACCCAACCCTTGTTACGAATTTTCTCTCGAACTTGTCGTGAGCTGTCCGCTTCCAAAACACCATTTTGGGTTTGGCCACTGGCATCCAAAGCTGAGAAAGCAAACGCAGACATTTCTTACTGTTCCGATTGAGTGACGCGCAGAACTTCTTCTACCGTTGTGCTGTGGTCAAGCACACATTGCAGTCCATTCTCCTGAATACTCATACTGGACAAACGGGCTGCTGCTTCTAACTCAGCCTCGCTTGCACCGCCGTGAATCAGCTCGCGTATATTCGAATTAATCGCCAGTAGTTCGTAAATTCCTTTTCGGCCTTTATAACCCGTGAAATTGCATTCCTCGCAACCAATCGCCTGCGCCACTTCCAATTCAGTGTCCTCTTCGCGCTGCAGCAGTCGGCGTTCAAATTCATCGGCTTTGCGTTTGCTCTTGCACGAAGGACACAGCGTTCTAACCAAGCGCTGGGCAAGTACCCCAACCAGGCTGGATGACAAAAGAAATGGTTCTATACCCATATCCTGCAGCCGGGTAATGGCGCCAGCCGCGCTGTTGGTGTGCAGCGTCGACATTACCATGTGTCCGGTCAAGCTTGCCTGAACCGCTATTTCTGCAGTCTCAATGTCACGTATCTCTCCAACCATTACAACATCTGGATCTTGCCTGAGCATTGCTCGCAGTCCGCGTGCAAATGTCATATCGGCACGCAGGTTTACCTGCGATTGACCTATGCCTTCAAGGTTGTATTCAATGGGGTCCTCGATGGTGAGTATGTTGCGACTGTGGTCGTTCAGCTCGATCAGCGATGAATACAATGTTGTGCTCTTACCTGATCCGGTTGGGCCAGTAACCAGAAATATGCCGTGTGGCTGGTTAATAATGTCACGCAGTCTGAGCAGCTCAGCGGCATCCAGACCCAGAGCTTCCATCTGAAAATTGTTAGACGCTTTATCAAGCAAGCGAAGCACCACCCGCTCACCATAACTTGACGGTAAGGTGGATGCTCGTACATCAACTTCTCTACCGCCCACCCGCAAACTGATGCGACCATCTTGCGGAACCCGCTTCTCAGCAATATCCATCTTCGCCATTACTTTCAATCGGGAAACCAATAAAGAGGCTAGCTCTCGCCTGGGCTGAACCGCTGTTCGCAATACACCGTCGATTCGAAAACGCACGGTCAGAGAACGTTCATAGGTCTCAATGTGCACGTCAGAAGCACCTTGCTTGACCGCTTCGTTGAGCACAGCATTGATGAGACGAATAATAGGCGCATCGTCTTCCCGGCTGAGCAAATCTTCCGCCTGTGGAACGGAATTGGCCAGACTGTCCAGATCTAATTCATCACCAAGACCCTGCACCATTTGCATAGCTTCAGCACTGTCTTGTTCATAGCTGGCATTCAGCGCTTCATCAAATTCTTTGTCTTGCAAGGCGTGGAATTTGTAGCAACCCGGATAGGCCAGAACTCGCCTTGCCTCAAGAATGCTATCAAGCGTTGCATCATGTTTGTGAACAAGAATAAGGCTGTTGTCTTCTTCACGACAGAACACACCGAAATTGCGCGCAAACGCCAGGGGAATTTTGCGTTCAATGTTCGCTGTGCGATCGGTCTCATCGTTTGCGGATTCAGAATCTGCAAACATGATTGGCACAGAGGGTTCCAGAGCATCAAGCATAGATTGTCCAGCTACAGTGTTTATTCAATTTCTTGTACTAAACTATAGTTGCGACCGAAACATTCGACCAGCTCATGATCAATTTGAGCTGCAAGGTGAAAGGTGCACGTTTTTTAACCACACCACATCACAGACTACAATCAAGTGTTTCAAATTAAATCAATTATTGCGGACAGACCCGCCGTCATTGTTGGCAGTGCCAGTGTGCTGTTTGGCGCAATTTTTCTGCTGCACACTGCGCTAATTTGGTGGCCGGAAAAACCGTCAGTGCAAAACCGAAGCAGTGCAAACAAGCCAGCGCTTGAGTTTGATGTTGAGCGCATAGTGTCCAGCCCGGTGTTCTCAAGTGCGCAAGCATCAGCTGCCGATAACCAGCGTCTGAAGAAAACGACTTCCACTCTGGCGAGTCATTCTGATTTTTCTTTGCAGGCAGTTTTTGAATCCGGCGACGAAAATCGCAGCACCGTCATCATCGCAAAGTCAGGTCAGGCACCACGAAGCTACAAGCTTGGCGACGTGCTCGCCGACGGCATAAGCATCTCTGGCATAGAGAGAGATCGGGTTCAGCTTAACAACAACGGGCAGCTGGTGGTCTTAACATTTAAACGCCAGTCAGGTATGCCGGCCGGAGTGATTCAACGCGCCGCAGACAAGGTGCTTGGAGAGCTGCCCGACGAAGGAAAACTGGGGCAAGTCAAGCAGCGCCTCGAGCAGCTTCGCAGACAGAGCCAGGAGCAGTAATAAATGACATCCAAAGCACATTCTAACAGAGGTCTTATGCGCTTTTTATCTCGCAGTTCACAGTTACACCAACGCCTGACATTAGCGTTGTGCCTGCTCCTGATTCCGCTAACCGCTGTTGGGAACGCTGTTGCACAGGATATTGATACAGCTGGCGATGGCGTGACCATGAATATGCGTGATGCCGACATTCGAAGTGTTATTCAGTGGGTTTCCGACATAACAGGAAAAAACATACTCGTGCACAACGCTGTGACGGGCAATGTCACTATTATTTCCGCCGGACCGGTGAGCTCTGATGAAGCGTACCAGTTATTCTTATCAGCGCTGCAGGTCAATGGTTTTGCCGCGCAGGAAAATGACGGTGTAATCAGTATTGTGCCTGAAAGCGTGGCGGCACAGGGCAACACTCCTTTCAGTAGCGACAACGGTTCATCAGTCGTTACTCGTGTGCTTCCTGTTAAAAACATCCCAGCGACTCAACTTACTGGGCTATTGCGCCCCTTACTTCCTGAGCACTCGCAAATTGCAGCAGATGCATCTTCCAATTCTCTGATTGTGGTGGATCGAGTTGACAATATTGAAAAGATCGAAAACATCATTGCGCGTATGGATAAACCCAGTAACAGCGAGTTTGACGTTGTTAAGCTAAAACACGCCAATGCAAGCGACGTATTGCAAAGCCTGTCTCAGCTTATGCCACCCGGCGGTGATCCGGCCACGCCACTGAACGTTAAATTTTCAGTGGACGAACGCAGCAATAGCGTACTGATGTACGGCGATTCAACTCGTCGCAAAAATCTGCGCACCCTGATCTCACGTCTGGACCAACCCGTACAAGGCGAAGGCAGTACCCAGGTGGTTTATCTGAACTATGTTGATGCCGCAGAGCTGGTACCTATTCTGGAAAGCATGGCGGGCGTGCAAGCACAGGAGCAAGGTTCAGATCGTTTGAACGTCAGTGTAGAAGCCAGCGAAAGCACTAACGCGCTGGTGATCAGCGCGCCACCGGCCCTGATGTCGGATATGAAACGTGTAGTGTCTCAAATAGATATTCGTAAGGCACAAGTATTGATAGAGGCATTGGTAGTACAGGTTAACAACAGTGTTGCAAATGATATTGGTGTGAGTTGGATCACTACCGAATCTGTTCTAAACGATCCTGACGGCGGCGTGCTAAGTGCCGTGAATACACTTGGCAACCTGCCACTGGCCGCGGTATCAGATGCCTTATCGCCAGTGCCCAATATTGGCACTGACTTTAATCCCGCTGCCGGATTAACTTTCGGGTTTTTCCGAAACGGATCGCTGCGCGCTGCCATTCGTGCACTGTCGTCAAACAGCAATGCCAATATATTATCAACGCCTACGATAATCGCGCTGGATAATGAAGAGGCGGAATTGTTGGTTGGTCAAAGCGTTCCGTTCCTGACCGGGCAGTCAACGGGCAACGCTTCTTCAACGGCCGACCCCTTCAACACAATCGAACGACAAGACATTGGTACGTCACTTCGAGTCACACCCCGAATCAATCAAGGTGACTCTATAGCGCTTCAGCTTGAGCAAACCACTGAAACAATTGACCAGTCAGTTGATCCAGCCGTAGCCGACGTAGCAACCGACTTGATAACGCGTAAAACAGAGATGCGAACTCGCGCATTGATAAAAGATGGTGAAGTTCTGGTGATTGGTGGCTTGATCAGCGATGAAGAGCGCGAGCGCCGAAGCAAAGTGCCGCTGTTGGGTGACATACCGCTGCTGGGTAAACTATTCAGTTCGAAAGGTGTGACCAAAACCAAGAACAATTTGATGGTGTTCATCCATCCGGTAATTCTGAAGGATGCTGCACATCGGCGTGAACTGACCAAAAGTCGCTACAACTTTATGCGCGACCAACAAGAGAATTCGGACTTAGGTGGAAAGTGGTTAAAAGAATACAAGTTTAAGCCGCTGCTACCGCAATTCGAAATGTACTCGCCAGGTCCCGCTCACGATCACGCCAGCGCTGACTGAACGAGACCTTGTTCGAACTCAAAACCAGCGCGTACCCTGCAGGCGACTCCACCAGCGCATAAGTACGCCATCCACCGTATTGGTGGCTGCCATGCCGAAGCGTTGCGGAAGACTTTTCTTTTCTTCATAGCGCACCTGATACAGGTCAGCGTCATCAACCTGGTCAAACAAGTAGTCATCGCTGGTTCTTAGCTCATCGGCAAGTTGCAAATCAATCGCTCGCTTTCCGTACCAGGTTTCACCGGTCGCAACCTTATCTATATCCAGTTGTGGCCGGTGCTCAGCGACCCATTCTTTGAACAGTACATGAGTTTCTTCAAGGTCTTGCTTGAACTTCTCCCGGCCTTTTTCCGTATTCTCACCAAATAAGGTTAACGTACGCTTGTACTCGCCGGCAGTCAAAATCTCTACATCAACTTCATTCTTTTGCAGCAGACGATGAAAGTTCGGCACTTGTGCAACCACGCCAATGGAACCGAGCACTGCAAATGGTGCCGCTACAATTTTGTCGGCCAGGCAGGCCATCATATAACCACCGCTGGCCGCCACCTTATCCACACACACAGTAAGCGGTATTTCGCGTTGTTTGACTCGCTGTAACTGTGATGCTGCCAGACCATAGCCATGCACTACTCCACCAGGACTTTCAAGCACCAAAACAAGTTCGTCCTGAGGGGTTGCCAGCGACAGCACGCCGCTGATCTCTTCGCGTAATCGGCCTACTGCCGAGGCCTGCAGATCACCATTGAAGTTCAGCACAAACACACGTTTCTTTCCTGCCGGCGGCGCAGAAGATTCATCCGCTGTATCGAGCTTTGGATCGCCGCTTTTCTTCTCCGTTTTTTTGAGCGATTTCTTTTCTTGCTTTAGCCTCTTCTTTTCGTCTTTCTCTCGCTGTTTTTCTTCCGCCTTAAACTGCGGTTCTGACAGAATTGCATGACGTAGAGTGTCGTGCATATCCTTGTAACGACGATTTAGATCGCGAACCTCTATATGCCCGTCCTGAGATGGCTTGCCGCGCTGGGCGGCACTGGCTGCGGTCGCAATCACAAACATTATGGCGACAGCGATGGTAACTACTTTGGCCAGGAAAAGACCGTATTCTGCAAATAATTCGAGCACAAGGCGCTCCGTTGGGCGGCTGGGGCGCGGGATTATAGCGTGATTTCAGGAATGGCAGACAGTAGCTGGATACAATTACATCCAGCTATCGACAGCGGCAACAGCCTCTTCGTTAACCGGTGTGGCAATCAAACTGCTGCCGTCCAGCACCACCTCATAGCTGGCCTTGTGAGCCATGGGCATAAACACCGCGCTACCATATTGAGGTCTTATCCAGGGAAGCTTGTTGTGCATACCATGCAAAAGCTTCCAGGTATCTACGCCAAACTCAGAGGCACCTAATTCATGCACGTAACGTGGACTGTTGCGTTCCTGCTCCAGAGTCATGTAACGCCCTGACAAGCGTCCGAGCCTGTACAGCGGCTCTATACCCAATGATGCCAGTACACCACGCCATGCGATGATACGGGTGTCCAATTGCCATTGATCGCCATGCAATTCGAATGCATTTTCGACTTCGCCAGGTATGCTTATGGTGGCAATGAATATTTGCGGTTTGAATTCTGTAAAACGTACTTTGGCGATGGTTTGTTCAGCGAGCAAGGGCTTGTAAGAGCGCATGTCACCCGCCATCGATGCCAACATTGCAGCCAGGCACAATAAGAACACACCAGCACAGCCCTTTAACCAGGTAAGAAACCAGCTGCCTCTAAGCAGCACCTTCAGGCCAGCCACGACCAGCAGCAAGACCGCTATCCATAGAATAATTTGAGCTGTGCTACTGGTTGTCATCCCTAACCCAGAATAATTGTTTAGCTACTGGTGCGTTGCACGACTCAGGCCGCCGCCGGATAACCGATTTCTGTCAGACTTTCATCTGCAACATCAAGTACCGCATCATCAGCGTCTTTTCGCAGTTCCAACTGAGCAAGGTAATACTCAAGACTTATCAGAGCATCGGCCAGAGTTTCAAGAATGCTGTTGTCTTGCTCACCACCCTTGTTGATGGCAGATTCTATAAACTGCGTGGAACGAAATAGAATGTCTGCTGCGCGCGGCAGATCCAGAAGCTGCAAGCCGCCTCTAACCGAGTTCAGCGTGGTGGCGATGTTACCCAAATGGGCACGATCAAAATCTGATTCCACAAATGATGTGATCGCCCGCTTCGCCAGATTTAGCCCGGCTTGAGCTTCAGTGACAACGGCCAATTCGGCACTTTGCAGAGCGCCTGCATGCGCATTTGCGACAGGATCTGGCAGATCCGCAGATAGGCTATTGGCATTTTCCAGAACACCTTCCAGCATAATTAATGCATCGGCCAACGGCATTAAGCCTTCCCAAGTGACGCTTTCGGGCTGTTCTACCCAGCGCTTTACGTCTTGTCTTCGCGCAAGAAGTAAACCGGTTAGCGTCTCGCCGCCTGTATCACCCAAACAGGCCAGAATATTCTCTAACTGGGTTTCAAGGTTTTCTAATTCCTCTTTGTGGTACGCCTCTGCGCGCGAGGCCAAATCGAGATACTCTCTTGCTGACGACAGCAAAGAACCCAATTTATCCAGCCTGGCTTGCTCAACATGGACATTGTAACCGTACACATAGGCACGTTCTTCGCGCAGTATTGCCTCAGAATCCGTTTGCTCGAACGCTATTGCCTTGAGCGCAACGGCTGCCAATGGTTGGTCCTGATCAGTCAGGCTAAGCAAGTACAATAATTCATCTCTTTCGCCGCCAACTAATCTCTGCCCTAGCTCTTCATCGATATTTGACAGGAATTGTCGAAACGAGCGATCCACCGAACTCAACCAACGTGCCCGCGACGGGTTCAATTCAAGTTTGCGGGCGGCCAGTGATGAAATAACAGCGGCGCTTAACAGCCAGCGTTCAGAGGTGGCCGCGGTGCGCAAACAGCCATACATGCGCTCACACGCGCGTTGCATCAATCCCAGATGCATCACTGGATCACCCTCTTTTCGAATAATGGCAATCAAACCTGTTTGATACATCTGTCGCAGACGACGCACTGTTAAACTGAGCTTTTCCTGATCGAGCGTGTGACCAGCGTCTAACTCAGGCAATGAAATATCGCCGCTGCACTTAAATTGACTGAATCTGAATTCGGGCAAGCGAGACAAGCCCGCCAAAGCTCTAACTTCCGTGATCGCAGGGGCCAGCAAAACGGGTTTTCCATGGCCAGTTGCTCGCACAAACTCCAGGTAACGAGGCATGGATTCAAGAATGGAGTTCACTGATTGCAATGCTGGTGCGGCTGGCGCCCGCTCACTGCTCAATAATTGTTCGGCATACCTATGCAAGTCCTCGCTCAAGGCCGCCAGTCCGCGCAGTTCGACCATGCGCAACGCGCCATTGGCCTGAAGCAAACTTTGTGCAGCTGATTTTAGCGGTGACTTGTCGCCCGGGTTTTGTACAAAATTTTGCCAGGCAGTGCCCGCAAGACGCAGGGTTTCGTCCAGTTCATTCCCAAGAATGCCCAACGAAGATAAATTAACTGTTGATAAATCTGCCATGAAGCTAACAATAATTGAAACGTATTTCTAAAGTATAACCAACTACCGAGATTCTGCCGGCGCTCTAGCCATCACATTTAATCTCAAAACTGTTGATTAGATCACCCTACATGCTGTTAAAGCTGCTGCGATGAATTACAATTAGATGTGTCTCCATCAAACTGTGAACCACACACCATTTTTTAACACTGATCGCACATACAACATCAAAGGACACAGATGATAAAAACGTATAATGAGGCCCTCGCAAGGAATTTTCTGGGCCAATCACCGCAGTGGTACAAGAACTCCATTATCTTTTTCCTGCTGTTTAACCCCTTGGCGCTATGGTGGTTCGGGCCATTTATAACTGGCTGGATCCTGTTACTTGAGTTTATTTTTACGCTTGCGTTAGCACTCAAGTGTTATCCACTGCAACCGGGTGGCCTGCTCGCCATCGAAGCGGTGTTACTCGGTATGACCAGCCCGGAAGCGGTGTACCAGGAGACCATTGGCGCGTTTGAAGTGATTCTGCTGCTGATTTTCATGGTGGCGGGCATCTATTTCATGAAGGACTTGCTGCTGTTTGTATTCACCAAACTGCTGATCAAAGTTCGATCCAAGCTGTACTTGTCCATGTTGTTTTCGATAGTGGCGGCTGTTCTATCTGCTTTTCTAGATGCATTGACGGTAACCGCCGTATTGATCAGCGTCGGAGTTGGCTTCTACTCTGTTTACCACAGGGTAGCGTCTGGCAATCACAGTGAGCACCATCATGGTGACGATACCCACATTCACCAATATCAGCGCGAGCACCTGGAGCAGTTTCGTTCTTTTCTGCGCAGCTTGCTGATGCATGGTGCCGTCGGCACAGCGCTTGGCGGTGTATGTACACTTGTTGGCGAGCCACAGAATCTGTTGATAGCAGAACGTGCCGGCTGGACATTTCTTGAGTTCTTTTTAACTATGGCCCCAGTGACCATGCCCGTTCTGATAGCCGGAGTGTGTACCTGCGCATTTCTTGAGCTAACAGGCTGGTTTGGTTACGGCGCTAAGTTGCCGGAGGAAGTTCGCTGTATTCTCGAGGATTATGACAAGGAAAAGCGTCTGGATCGAGATACGCGAGATGATGTTGCACTTATTATGCAAGCGGTGGTAGCTTTAGTGTTAGTTCTCGCCCTGGCCTTTCATGTGGCCTCCGTAGGCCTGGTTGGACTGATGATTATCGTCCTGCTGACGGCCTTTAACGGTATCGTCGAGGAGCATCAAATCGGTCATGCGTTCGAAGAGGCTTTGCCATTTACAGCCTTACTTGTGGTGTTCTTCGCCATAGTCGCGGTGATTCACGATCAGCATTTGTTTCAGCCTGTGATTGACTATGTATTCAGTTTGGATATTGGCGTACAACCGGCTATGTTCTTTGTTGCGAATGGCGTGTTATCAATGGTCAGTGACAATGTGTTCGTCGCGACTGTGTACATTAATGAAGTAAGAGCGTCACTGGATGCTGGTGAGATCAGCCGAGAGCATTTCGATATGCTCGCGGTTGCAATTAACACGGGCACCAACCTTCCCAGCGTTGCTACACCTAATGGGCAGGCTGCTTTCTTATTCCTGCTAACATCCGCGTTGGCCCCGTTAATCCGGCTATCGTACGGAACGATGGTTTTTATGGCCTTGCCCTACACCCTTGTGCTCGGCAGCCTGGGATTGGTGTGCGTACTCAACTATCACAGTATCGCAGCAGCAATGGGCTTATAGTCTCTGGGCGGCTAAGGAAGACACACCCTGGCCGTCCGGTTTCGTTTTAGCCTGGCCACACCAAAGCACCGCCACTGATCTCTCTAATAGCTGATAGCCTGGCCTCATGCGCTTTTAACTCGTCGGCGCTTGCTGCGATAACGCGGCCAGGCTGACGCCCGGTAATCTTGATGTGTTCGCGGTCAAGGCCACTACCTTGCTGCGCATTATCTCCTTCAGCCGATAGACTCAGCCTGGTCTGGCCACCCGTCATTACCAGATAAACGTCGGCCAGAATCTCGGCGTCCAGCAGCGCGCCGTGCAAATCTCGTTGCGAATTGTCTACGTCATAGCGTTTGCACAAGGCATCCAGATTATTTTTCTGCCCAGGGTGTTTCTGCCTGGCCAGCACCAGAGAATCCACCACAGAGCATATGTCATTAATCCGCACTGAGTGACCCAGCATCGCTAGCTCATTGTCCAGAAAACCCACGTCAAACGGCGCATTGTGTATGACCAGTTCTGCGCCCCTGACAAATTCGATAAATTCTTCAGCGATACCAGCGAACAAGGGCTTATCCTGCAAGCTTTCCAGCGAAATACCGTGTACTTCCTGCGCACCCTCATCGATCTCTCGTTCCGGGTTAATGTATTGATGGTAGTGCTTTCCCGTTAGGCGTCGTTTTTCAATTTCCACTGCACCGATTTCAATGATTCGATGCCCTGCTCTGGGTTCCAAACCAGTGGTTTCCGTATCCAGTACTATTTGCCGCATGGTCCATGCTCCAATTCGTCGATGCCGTGATTGGCCAGCTGATCAGCTATTTCGTTTTCTCGGTGGCCACTGTGCCCTTTAACCCATAACCATTCTACGCTGTGTCTGGCACTCTGTTCATCAAGCTCTTTCCACAAATCAACGTTCTTCACCGGTTTTTTGGCGGCGGTTTTCCAGCCGTTTTTCTTCCAGTTTGCCATCCAGCTGAGAATGCCCTGGCGGACGTATTGAGAATCTGTTGTAAGGCGCACGTTACAAGGCTTATTCAAAGCTTTCAGGCCCTCAATAGCTGCCTTCAGCTCCATGCGATTATTGGTGGTATCGTGTTCGCCGCCATGCAGTTTTTTCTCTTTTTCACCGGCACGCATTAACACCCCCCAGCCACCAGGCCCAGGGTTGCCGCGGCAAGCGCCATCGGTAAACAATTCAACCAATGGCAACTCAGTCATTCCGGGTAGTTTCTCTCGCAGCACGTGTACTTGGCCTCATGATTGGTACGCCCAGACCGGGAGCCAAGCTTGACCAACGCCGACGAACCGGCGTAAAAGTGCTGCTACGTTTCTTTGCACAGACCACGGCACTCGCGCCGAATGGTCGAGTTAAGCGGTGCAAGGGGCGCTCGAATTTAAGCATTTTCTCGGCCAACGACGGTCGGTGGATTATTGGTAAATGCCAGCAGTGTTCTACTGAATCCACCGAAAAATCCAGCAGCTGCAGCCAATCAGACAATTTTGAGCTACCAGGCGATGCCATAGTCCAGGTTTTTTTCTGCCAACGCCCGAACAATTTTTGCTGCAGACCCAGCATGCTCCATGGATTGAAAAGCACGACCACTATTACGCCTTCCGGGCGAACAACTCTGGCCGCTTCTCTAAGAATTGCATGGGGATCTTGTGCAAACTCCAGTACGTGATGAATTAGCAAGCAATCGACGCTGTCCTGTTCCAGTGGCAATTCTGCATAATCACTCAGTGCCGCGTAAACCCCTCCAGCAGTTGCCCTGGGCGCCAACGCGAAGCAATGATTTATCTGGCTGGCCTTAAACAATTCGGTTTGTTGAAGTATTCCCAATTGCAGCAAATGCACGCCAAATACCGGCCGTAACAGGCGATCTATAGCTCGCTGTTCTGCACGTACAAAAATCTGCCCTGCTGCTGAATACAGCCAGCGAACGGCTAATTGCTGTTGCTTGTGAAGCGGTTTGTGAGACATGGGCGCAGATGGTACCTCAAACGATGTTGTGCCGCATTGCACACTGACTTTATATGACATTTGAACAACAGACGATTACCATAGCGCTCTGTTACTTTTGCTAACCGCTTGAGTAGTAATGCGGGCCTGCCAGTCCATAGCTACCACCTAATTGCTCAGTTTACAGGCATTCATATTGTGCCTATTGAAATCGCTTTTAGCCGTATGCAGTACTTGCATCTATACTATCTATAAGTGGTCGTTTCCTGTTTAAGTCATCGTTTTTGCTTTTGGTTATATGAATAAAAACAAGTATTTGCGCCTGCTACCTATGTTCGTTATAGCTTTTCTGGGGTCCTGTAGCCTGCCACCTTCCGCCGAACTTGGTAACGAGCCCACTATCCCTGAGCCTGTTTTGACGCTGGCTGCCGCATCAGAACCGCCTCATTGTGAGCCGGAAGACGAGCTGGCCGATCGCTGGCTGCAGGACCCCGCAACGGCGGAGCAATATTTACCAGCGAGGAAGCACGCCGACCTTTGGACACGTATCGAACAAGGGTTTGAAATACCCAAGCAGGACAACAAACGAATCGCGGCGCAAAAGCAA
Organism: uncultured Pseudomonadales bacterium; assembly: GCA_964352475.1. GTDB lineage: Bacteria > Pseudomonadota > Gammaproteobacteria > Pseudomonadales > JAUIET01 > JAUIET01. Next base: position 58,950 of record CAYGSL010000005.1, read on the forward strand.
TGGTTTCTGCGTAATACAGATTACATGGACCGCGTCAGTCGACGTGCCGCGCGCTATCTGCATTACGTTGTCACCGAGTTGGAAGCTGCGAACATGCCTATGGAGCTGGCGCTCTTGCCGATAGTTGAAAGCGCTTTTGACCCATTTGCGTACAGTCACGGGCGGGCATCCGGAATGTGGCAGTTTATAGGTGCAACCGGCAAGCGCTACGGCATGAAACAAAATTGGTGGTATGACGGGCGCAGGGATATTGTTGCCTCTACCGCTGGTGCCATCGCCTACCTGCGGGATCTGCACGAAGAATTTAATGGAGATTGGCTGCTGGCCCTGGCTGCCTACAATACCGGGGAAGGCAATGTAAGAAAGGCTATTCGACGAAACAAGCGCGCCGGCAAGCCGACTGATTTCTGGAATCTGCGTTTACCCAGAGAGACACGAATGTATGTTCCGCGTCTACTCGCTGTTGCCGAGTTGTTGCAGCAGAAAAAGTCCAATGGCCAGATATTTAACCCGATTGCCGATGATGCCTATTTTGCAATTGTACAAACCGGATCGCAGCTGGATCTTGCGCAAGCGGCAGCGCTAGGCGGTCTTGGTATGGAAGAAATTTACTTGCTCAATCCGGGGCTTAATCGATGGGCAACTCCTCCTGATGGCCCCCACCGTTTGCTTATTCCGGCAAAAAAAGCCAGCTTGTTCACTAACTCTTTGGCCAGCTTGCCGGCCACTGAGAGGGTCAGCTGGCAACGCTATACCATTCGCTCTGGCGACACTCTTTCTACCATTGCGCGTAAATTCAATACTTCGGTATCAGTCATCAAGTCAGCGAATAAATTGGGCAGTAATCGAATCAGAGTGAATAGATCTTTATTGATTCCGGCCGCAATGAAAAAAGACTCGCAGTATGCCCTAAGCGACTCGCAGCGCCGCGCAAGAAAAGCAGCTCGCTCTGCCGGTTCAGGCAGCAAAATACAGTATACGGTGCGCTCAGGCGATAGCCTCTGGAGCATTGCCAAGCGCTACAAGGTTTCTGTGGAAGCGCTTGCCAGCTGGAATAGCATGGTACCGCGTGATCCCTTACGAAAAGGCCAGACCTTACAGATCTGGACGTCAGAAACAGAAGCCAACGCTGGCCAAATGATTCGAAAAGTCGGTTACAAAGTGCGCCGTGGTGACTCTCTTTCGCGCATCGCCCAGCGTTTCCGCGTGGCAACCGACGACATCAGTCGCTGGAACGGTATACGTAAAAGCAGTATTTTGCGCCCAGGCCAATCGCTCACATTGTATGTGGATGTGCGCAACGCGATCTGAAGCCTTATACTTCCTGGCAGTTCGATTACCAGGTTTTGATGCACTTGCGTTTTTCTCAACATTCAACACACTTCGGCTGCGTGGCTTTGCTGGTCAGCCTCGTTCTTACCTCGTGCGCGGGTAGTCAAACTATTGCAACTGCTATTGATGATAGTGCTGAAGCAAATGCAACGGTTATGGGTGTGGACGAAAAACGAAGACCGCTGTCTCCAGACCCGCTAGCCGGGCAGGAAATACAGGTCTGGTTTCCAGCAATTGCCGGGCACCTGTTTGGCACCCCAAATGTGGAGTCCAGTTGGAGCGCCACACCAGATGGCAACGGTGCGTTTGCGTTTCCGTTGACCGATGTTGCAGGAGAGCTCAGGAAGATGTCACAGGCTTTTGACGCCAGCGAGACAGCCCTGCTACTGGAGCCGCAGGAGACTCGTTTTGCCAGAATCAGCAGCTACGCTGTTAGAGAGTTTGATGGTGAGCTGCTTGGGCGGGCAAGCTGGAATGATCCGCAAACGCGCTCTGAACTCCTATTGGTGTATTTCGACAGGGGGTGCAGAATGCTTGGTTCGGTGTTTTATGGCGAGGATGAGCTGCGCGTTGATCTGCAGATTCCAGCAGCGGGCCTATATTGGTTACGCAAGCACCGCACACTATTTGGCGCTACACGCCTTTTAATCGCTGACCAACCTGAACAGCTGGTGCTGGCGATCGAGCCTGCCGAATAGCAACAACCATGACCGGGCGTCGGATTTCCTTACAAATCTCTTAAATCAATTTCCAAATAAATACGCTATCTATCTGATATTTATAATAAATTACTGATTGGCCTGATTCCTGCTTTAAATTCATACATAGAGCTATGAAATTTCGTACTACTCTCAGGGTAGGTCGCGAGCAGCAGTCAGGAGGTCAACATGGTTCGCAGAGCTGGTGAAGAAAACAGAACAACAAATTTCTTTCGAACCGAACGCTATGTTCAGATTAATGAGCAATGGTATTTCATGACGCGAGGTGGTTCGCAAGAAGGGCCGTTTCGAAACAGAATGGAAGCGGAAGAATCACTGCTGTTGTTTATTGCGGTCCGTAATAGCGTTCTGGATAAAGAGCGCGCGGATGATGACAAACAACCGGTCCGTAAAATGCGTAAGCCGCTAAACAGGGGTCGCGACAGTGGTTTTCCATTTGGGCAAGTAGCCAAGGTTGAGACCGCGCCTTTCAATGTTAGACGCATAGAGTTCACTCCGGTTGCTCAAGACGTGCAGGAACTGGACGACGCCTCTTCCAGCAGCGCGAACGACAGCTTTCATTTTTGCTGCCTGTGACACTAGCTACCCTCTTAGACACAATACATAGACAGCGCGCGATTAGTAGCTGGTCTGCCTGACTCTGCGAATTCTGTCGTACACCACTTTTCGGATTCGGTTCACCGCACCCAATGGCCGATGAACTTCCAAACCATGCCATGGATTGAACGCCATTGCTTCACACTGCTCAAGCTGCTCGTCGCTGTCAAACACCTGTGGCTTGAAGTGAATTTCAGCAACAGCTTGAAATGGTGATTTATCCTCTGGCCAGCGCGTAACAACATCTTCCACGGAATAATCGCCCTGAGGGATTTCCTGCACCATAAACGTCATGCACGCGGATGAAGACGCCAAAATAGAAGTCATTGCGGCCCTTAGATAATCATCTTGTTCTGCTGTAACAGCATTATCCGTTTTGGCCAGCTTACAAGGCTTAGTCGAGTACTTTACGACCTGCTTGAACTTCCCTTCACCTAATTGGTACGGTACAGCTGACCAATAGCGAGTAGTCAAGGGATTATCAATCTTGCTTCTCAGCATTTGATAGGCGTTGTAGGAGCCGCGTATCCCCAGAACGAAAGGCAGCTTCAACCAACGCCACCACTGCCCTGACGCGCTGATCTCGAAAAATTCTGCGTAATCACCAGCGTCATTCACAAAGAACACCGGGTGACTAATCAGAAGAAAGTCCTGATTGTCGGCCTGCGAATCAAGATCGGTTAATTTAGTGCCGGCCACGCCGCTTAGCTTGATAGCCATCCCACGGGTGTCGCCTTTTGAATCTGCTTGTTTAGGGTTAGGGCTGCCGTTGGAGAAGCGAACAATCGCGTCGTACGCTGCACCCGGCTTAAAAACGCCGGCCTGAAATCGTTCAGGAATTTCTTCAAGAACTTGAAACCGCGCTACCGGGCAACCATGTGCCTTGGGATGCGCATCACGTTGGATAATGGAATTAGCGTAACGATGGCGAATCTCATGCTCGACAATATCGCCAATTGTTAATGCATGTTGTTGCTCATTCGGGTGCAGATGCTCGCCAAGGCTGGTATCCACAGAAGGGTAAGACAGTTCCTCGTCAGCGAGAACGCACTGCGTTATGAAAACGGTCAGCATAGCAAGCGCCGCACGCAACGAACTTCTCTGAAACTCCATATTCCGCCCTTGCTCCTTATACTCTATTGTTGAATCTTGTTTGCTTGGCGCTCAAGCATACTTGCGAATGTGATTTGCAAGTACTTTACTTTTAAACATGAGCCTCAGGATAAGACTTGCTCTGCAAATTTCAAGGAAGACAGCTCGGTATGAGCACAATACGAATCTATCTTAATATTCCCAAGCAAACCCTGCTGCAGTACTACAAAGGCCGCGCCAGAAGCGTACTCACTACGGCGAGCGATGGACGCCGGATACGCTTTCCTATTGCCTGCCTGAGACCATTTGTTCGCAGTGACGGCATAAAAGGAAGTTTCGAGTTAGAAATTGACGCAGACAATCGTCTTCGCAGCATTAAAGCGGTAGGATATTCAGGCGTCCGACATTAGTCGATACAATTCGCCGTCGCCGATCAGAAAAGGCACCACTGTGTTTGTTCTAAGCCCTCTCACCAACCACGGGTCTTTTGCAGCAATGCGTTTGGCTTGCACCAGATCAGACGCTTTCAATAACATCGCATAATCGCCAGCGTGATACTGGCCATCTTCAGTAAGAACCGGCCCGCTGGCAAGCAGCAGTCCCTTGGCGTCAAGCTCTTCAAGATAGCTTCTGAATTCTGCGCGATAATCGTTTACCGCTGTAAGGTCACCAACCGGATGGCTAAGAATCCAGTAAATGGGCTGGCGTTTAAAACGGCTGGTTTTCGCCAATAGCGTGTTGGCCGATACTTTTGCGGGCATAGTAAACCCATCGGCATAAAGAGTATTTTCTTTAAACGGCATGCTGGGGTGTTCCGCACAGCAAAACAGTTCAGCTTATGTTCAGCGTCTCGATATTAAGCTGCACCCGGTGGATTGTAAGAATGAATTTCAACCATCCTGATTATTTCTCGCACAATTAGTTTGCTCCTGCCTGGCAGGTGGCGGTCTATGCCCCGTCCCTGCCATTTTTTTCTAACGGATATTTTTGCGTTTATGCGAATTGGTTCTATTCTTTTGTTGTAACCAGTTCACTTTCAAAGTGACGAGTAATTCACTTATGCAACGAGCGAGATGAGCAATGAACCCCAATGATTCTAAACCTGCATTGATGGAAGTCGAAGAAGTAGAAGCCAAAGAAGGCTCAAAGGCAGAGAAAAATACAGCTAAAGCTGAAGCATTAAAAGCGAAACCAGAGGCAGAAGCCACTGCGAAAGAGGTGAAGGAGGAAGCCAGTATTCCTACCGCCGGCGCAGATGATGATATGGCCAAAGTGCAGGAATTGCTGTTCGGCAATCAGCTTCGCGCAGTAAATCAAAAAATTATGTTGGTTCATAAGGACTTTAAACAGTCTATGAGCGACCTTGATCGCAAGATCGAACAACAACTTGCTGATCAGGAATCAATGATCAAAAAAGAAATGGCAAACGTTGTTGATCAATTACGTGCAGAAACCAAAGCTCGTGAAAACGCAGTAGAAAATTCCGGTATGGAATTGCGCAAATCAAGCAACAATCTGCAAGACCGCATTAATGCGATGGAGAAAACCCACTCTGCCGCAAAAACGTCTATGGACGAACAATTGGCGCAGTCAGTGCGCGATCTTGAGCGCCAAGTGCAGGAAGCACGCAGTGAACTGCAGCGTCAGCTAGATGGTGCCAGAAACACACTCGATGACAATAAAGTTGACCGCGCTGCCTTGTCTGAATTGCTGGGTGGAATTGCACAGCAGATCAGCTCTATCGACAAAATTCCAACGGTTACTCAACGCAGCGACGCGGCGAATTCTGCAGAAGAGTCACCGAAGTCAGGCGCTGCTTGATACAGCGGTAACTAAAGCGCTCGCTCAAAGGCCAATGCTCCGCAGGACATTGGCCTTTTTTACGCCAGTTCAATCAATGTCTGTTGCAAGACAAAATACACCGCTATACGGCTCGGTGCAGTAAATACTTGCTGATAGGTTTTCAGCTGCGGCAGGTATGTCTGAGCCAGTTTCGCAAGGTCTTCGTTCCTTGCATAGTCACTCAGGTGGACCTTGTAGTCCACAATCCATTGATTCCCTTGTGCATCATCAAGCAATCTATCAATTACGATGCTTTTTACTGCCTGTTCGTCCGCAATCCTAAATTCTGCTTCGGTACGTCCACCATCAAACAACCAATGGTTTTGCTGATCATCCCTGGCGGCATGCAGCGCTTTTTCCACCCAATCAATCGCAGCGGCTATCTTTTCACGCAAGCCACTGGCACGTAATTGGGTGCTTATCGCTGTTCTTCTCTCAGAGATGCTCTGTTGCCAGAAAAGGCGATCACCGACCTCGGCCCAATGCTGCAGGTTTTGATGAACAACACTGCCGATGCAACGCTCGAAAGTGTTTTCCATGGTCATCGAAGAGAGCCAATCAACTGTGTTTGATGCCTGAGGAAACTGATTTTCAATTTTTACACGCGAGGTGTTTTCGATGGTGTGTAAATCGCGAAGTGCTGTCAGTTCTACTGGAACTCTTTTCTGCGTGGTGGTAGGCACCATTACAGCGTGGCGCTCTGCGGTCTTTGTGAGCCGGCAGTCATTCAGGGAATTGGCTGCTACCGGCAAATGTGGCCACAGCAATGCCGCCAGGGAAGTACTGGCGTGGTGCTCTGGTCGATCCGGGTCGAACGCCCGGTACATATAGAGTCGTTTTCGGGCCCTTGAACAGGCCACGTAAAGCAAGCGTGCCGCCTCATTTGAGCTTTGCGTACGGTTTTGTTGCCTAACATAATCGTAGGCTGTAGGAACCGGCGATTTAGCGCGCTCGGGCAATCCCAGTAACAAAGTGGATTGCGCGGGTGAAATAAATTGTTCGGTCCAGGCCAATAACTCGGCCCCTTCACTCTTAACACCAAGATCCAGAGCCGGCAAAATGACGCTGTCAAATTCCAGACCCTTGGCTTTGTGCATCGTCATGAGTTCTATCGGTGCGGATTTGGAATTCGAGAAAGAAGCTGCTTCCGACTTTATTCTGAGTTGCGCGATGTGCTGCTCTATTGTCTCCCAGCTAACTTGTGCATCGGAGCTGCAAAGAGTCAGAAGCTCTGACATATATCTTTGACATGATGTTCGTGATTGCACGTCGGCGTAAACCAGTTCCCCACCCAAATGCGCCCACAAACCGCTTAACTCAGTGACTAATGATTTTCTTTGCCGCTGGTCAACGACGGCGTCATAGGCCGACAGAAACAGGCGCAGCCGCTCACGGGCAGTTTCGCTAAGGGCATCGTCGTCCTGCAAAGCCAACGCAACGGCTTGTCTTACGTTATAGCTGCCGTTCTGCGAAACTGTCAGAAGGTCTGCCAAAGCAATATCCATAAGCGGTGAGCGAAGCAACGCGTACCAGGCTATCTGATCCGCTGGATTCAGAAGCATGCGGGTAAGACTGAGCAAGTCCGCCACAATCGGCTGATCAAGCAATCGCTCAAAGTCAGTAAACGTTACATCAATACCATTGGCTCTCAGCGTGGGCAGCAAATGTCGCGCATGGGTTCTGTTTCTCACCAGTATTGCAATGCTATCCTCGGGGTACAATTCCTGAAGATCGCCAATCTTACTGGCAATGTGTCTGGCTTCGGCTTGTCGCTGCAAATCTGGATCCAACGCAAATTCATAGGCGAGAACTTCACTGCTGGTGTCTGACGACCTGACTGCGCAGGCTGCCGCCACATAAGCAGAAGCGTTCTGACGCAAATTGTCTACCTTGGGAAACACGCGCGCAAAACTATGATTTAACCAATCAATTATTGGTTGCTCTGAGCGAAAATTTGACTGTAATGCCAGGTTCTCGCAGGCTACACCGGCAAGGCCATATTGACGAGCGTGCATAAACAGAGCAACTCGTGCATTTCGGAAAGAATAGATCGATTGCATGGCATCACCCACCAAAAACAGACTTCTGCCCGGCACATCCGCATCGGACCATTCCTGGCAGAGCCTATCCAGCAGGTCATACTGTAACTGTGAGGTGTCTTGAAACTCGTCCACCAGTATGTGCTGAATACTGTAATCAAGCTTCATTGCCAGGTCACTGTTGTCGGCCAAAGCCTCCAGTGCCTGCAGGCTGGTTGCAACAAAGTCTACTTGCTGGCGTTTTTGAAATTCTAATTCAAGATATGCCATTGATAGATGCAAGACATCCATCAAGCAGCGCAATATGGCTTGATTGCGTTTAATATCACCGGGGTCAGGCAGAATGTGCAGCTCCGCAAAAACGTCCGAGGCATCTTCGTGCTCTCTGATCGCAAGAACCAGAGCCTTGAAGTCATCCACCGTGTATTGGGGTTTGCTTTTCTTGGGCGGGAAGCCTTGCTTGATGTTAACTGTTGCCCTGAAGCTGCCTTGCATGGTCAACAAAAAGCGTGCAACTGCCCGCCAGCCGTCCAGGTTCTCAACAGAAGCGTTTGGAAGCGCTGTGATGATCTGATGGTCGTCTGGCAACAGTAGGGGCGCGCCATGCTCGCGCAATTGTGCATTGGCAAAGTTCATCAGCTCACAGAGTTGACGCTCGTGCGGAAGCAATAGCGCTCGCGCATTGCCTAAAGAAAATTCCACCTGCTCGCAGTACCATTGATGCAAAACTTGTACGGCGTGATCTGCGTCGCCGCGTATACTGGCAAACAAACCTCGCCATTGGTCCCTCTTTGCAAGTAGCTGAATCAACAAGTTGGCAACATGTTGAACGCGAACATTCATGTGCAGCAGCAATTGTTCTATCGCCGCGGAGTGCTCTGTATCAGAACCCAGATGAGCTAAAACTCGCTCAATGGCCTGCTGATAAAATTCTTCCGGATGCTCTCCCGGACTTGCGTTGCCACCAAATCGACTTGCTATCGGCATCTGGCGAACCAGCGATGCGCTAAAAGCGTCAAAGGTGTATACCCGCATGCGGGCCGGGTTTTCAAGCAAGCCCCATTGTCGCTCTTGATCAGCCCGCAGTGCAGCTTGAGCCAGCTCAATTGTTTTCAGTCTGTGATCTGCAAGCTCAAGCGAATCTTGCCGGAACGCTCTGGCTTCCTCCAGGGCGGCCACAATACGCGCGCGCATTTCGGCAACGGCCTTGCGAGTAAAGGTAATGGCAAGTATTGACTCTGGCTGTTCCACCACCGATAGCAAGGACAGATAACGCTGGGTCAGAAGTTCGGTTTTGCCACTGCCTGCCGGTGCGGTCACGGTAAATGATTGCCGTGGATTGATGGCTTTTTCGCGAGCCAGTTGGTCAACGATCACGCGCCTGCTCCATCAATTGCGTAGCGACAAATACTCGCGTAGTCACATTGCCTGCAGGTTTGCAGGCCTTTGGCAGGATCAATTTCAGCGTCGCCATCGATGAAGGACTGCTCCAGGCGATTGAGCTCTTGCTGCCAAAGTTGAATTTGCTCCGCCCACAATTCCTCCCTGAGGTCTTCGTCTTGTTCGTGCTTGAGCAGACGTCGTTGCAATGGCATATCTATGTATTTTGCCTGGCCCACGCCCATCCATGCACTAAGTTCATCGTCTATCCTGCATACAGCACCTCCATTGGCCTGCTGGCCGGATGCGGAGCGATAGCGCAGCAAATACAGAGCTAACTGTGGTGCTAGCAGAGGCTGCTGCATCGTGTCTTTTTCATTAACATTGCCGCTCTTATACTCCAGTAGCAGCAGACTGCCATCTTCCAGCAGATCCACTCTGTCCACGCGAAGCTGTGCGGGGCGACCTGCTATTTCAGTGTCGAAAGCTACCTCGAGATCCATTACGCTAAATGGTGTGCGCTGCATTTCATTGTGCAGCCAATGCAGCATGATTTTTTTTAGACGAGCTTCCTCAATCCCAAGATAGGCCAGAGCTTGCCGGCCGGTGAGTCGGCGCTTTGCAGTATGGATAGCACTGCCAACGGCCTCAGCAATACGGCCATGTAATTCGGCCTCGGTCTCACTGATCAGCGTGCTTTGTGTTGCGGCCTTACGCCAAAACGCTTCCATTGCATCGTGTAATATTATTCCACGCTCTCTACCATCAAGGCCCAAGCGCACTGGCTCAAATTGTCGAACATGTAAACGATGGCGTGTAAACGCTTTGAAGGCACAGGCTGCCTGATCAGTCAGCAGACTGGTAGTACCTCGAATGTCTTCCTGCGCAGAGACCGGCATCAAATCCGCTGCGCTATTGATAGATGAATATTCACCTGGTGACTTCAGTGAGTCAGTGTGATCCAGCGCGATGCGTTCATTAATTTCCAGCTCATTGATTACCAGGTTTCTTAACAATGTACTTGGTAGCTGCTCAGTCGTGCCGTCATCCAGTGCATAGCTGCAACTGATGGCAACAGCTTGCTGTTGATAACGCTGAAAAAGACGTTGCGAGAATTCAGCTTCCCGTTGCGCGTCGCAATGCGGCATTCGCATCTCGCGTTGCAAAGCGTAAGGAATATACGCCGAAGGGCCAGGATTGGCTGGCCATTGGCCAAGCGAAAAGTCACACAATCTAAGGTGTGTGAATGGCAGCCCCGCGCCTTCAAGCAAGCCAAGCACTTGCACTCTGGTGTCACCGGTTTGTGCTTGAAAAACCTCTGCTTTTAGCGCGTGATCAATCAACTTCAGTGACTCTGTTGCGCTTACGTTGCTGGCCGAGCTAAAGCGTAGATAAGCCAGTGAGTGACATGTGCTAATGGCGGCGGCAAACGACGACAATTGTTGATACTCAACCGAATCTGCACTTCTGTCACCCGGCCAGCCAGCGGCCAAGAGCTGTTGCTTAAAGCAACTCAGATGATCATCAAAACATTTTGCGCCCTTATCATGGGCGATTCGCCGGCAGTGAGTGAGAGCTTGTAGCAGCAGTTCGATGCAGGTTTTGCCGACGGCATCGCCACTGTTTCGTGAAGCGAACAAGCGTTCGGCTTCACGCGTGATCGTCCCGATTGATAATTCAGAGTCACCATACGCTCTCAAACGATGCTCAAGCTGATAAAGCTCAGCACGTGCCGCGCCGTATGAATGCGCATAAAAAGGCGAATAGAGCAATTGTGGTAGAGCTGTGCTGGCAATCGGGCGCTGCACTAAATTCAGCAGCGTTAAAGCAGATTGCACAAGAGGCGTACTGGCCAACGACACGCCAGCGGATATATTAAAAGGTGGTACCTGACGCCTGCTGTAAGGATCCCTCGCCTGCGCGGCAAACACGAATTCGAAGCAGTATTCCAGTTGAGCACGTCGATTTTCCAGCTGAGGCACGATCACCGCAACACGTGCGCTCTTGTCGTTACTAACAACTCTCTGGGCCCATTTGGCGGCAGCCATTATTTCAATCTCGAACGTGGGCGCACGCAATACTTCTAACGGCGGCTCTTCGTCGTTTGCATTAACTTTGAGCTGAACGTTGGTATAAGAAATATCCCACAGCTTCAACAAATTCTGATGCGAAGGAAGCAATTCCTCAAAGCCGTACAACAGGATTTTGTCGGAGAGTGGTGATTCCAGCGCAGTTAGTAAACCAGGAATTTCAGCGGCGCACACCGCGCCGAGTACGCGAGAATCGTCAAGCACTTGCTCGCAGACTCTGATAAAGAAAGCGCAGTTATCATTTAGTTGAAACCTCTGTCGCTGCGTACTGGTGCGAATATCAACCCGCCAATTGCACAGAATCTGCCAGGCTTGCATGAGCTGCTGGGCAGCGGATTCAGGCGCAATAAATTCGCCATCCAGACTTGCCAGCATTGCAGACCGCCACAACTCCAATTCCTCGGCGGCACTGAGTACCCAGTATTCGCTACAGGGCTTATGTCCAGCGGCAGTGGCATTGTCCCAAACCAACTGCAGCCAGTTGGACATTGCCATAACAGGTCGCGCAGACCAGCTTTTCTGTCCCGCCTGCTGTTTGAGGTGGTCAGCTTTTTGCTGGATTTGCTGCGCTAGTCGCTGGTTGGGTGTCAAAATCAGATTGTGTTCTAGCGAAAACACCTCAGCCAAATCGCCAATAAAGACTGTATCGCTAGCTTCGTTCACGTTTAATATCACTTAAGTGCACTTTTGGTTTACTATTCGCCACCGCAATTTACGGAGCACAGCCTTCGTAGTGTAATACAGCCGCTTACGCTGACCTATCGAGGAATCATGAACAGCCCGGAAATTGATGCATCATTGCATAACGTCAATATCGGCTCGCAGACAGTACTGCCAACGCCCGCCGAGCTCAAACAGGTGCTGCCCATCTCACAGAGTGCCGCACGCACTGTAGAACAGGGCCGCAGCACTATTCGTAAGATACTGCAACGAGAGGATCCTAGGCTGTTTGTAGTTATAGGTCCCTGCTCAATCCATGATGTTGATGCCGCCATGGATTACGCCCAAAAACTCAAAAAGCTGGCAGATGATGTTGCTGATACCTTGTATCTGGTGATGCGCGTGTACTTTGAGAAACCGCGAACAACCACGGGGTGGAAAGGCTTGATCAATGACCCTCACATGGATGATTCTTTCCAGATTGAAGAAGGCTTGCGCATTGGACGTCGCCTGTTACTGGACATCAGTGAGCTTGGTTTACCCACGTCAACGGAAGCCCTTGATCCTATTTCCCCGCAGTATCTGCAAGATCTGATTTGCTGGTCGGCTATAGGGGCACGCACCACTGAGTCACAAACTCATAGGGAGATGGCCAGTGGTCTGTCGTCTGCGGTTGGTTTTAAAAACGGTACAGATGGCGGATTAAAAGTAGCCATTAACGCCCTGCAGTCTGTCGCCAAACCGCATCGCTTCCTTGGCATCAATGAGCACGGCCAGGTTGCGGTTACGCATACAACGGGTAATGAGCAGGCTCACATTGTGCTTCGCGGTGGGAGTGATGGGCCCAATTACGACTCTGTACATGTGAGCCTTGCGGAGCAAGCTCTGGCGAGCGCTGACGTCGCGCAGAACATAATGGTTGATTGCAGTCACGCCAATTCCAATAAAGATGCTGGTTTGCAGCCATTAGTAATGGACAACGTGGCCAGTCAAATCCAGGCCGGAAATCAGTCCATCGTTGGATTGATGGTAGAGAGCAATCTGGAGTTTGGTCGCCAGGACATACCAAGCAATCTGCAAGATTTGCAATACGGCGTGTCGGTGACAGACGCGTGCATCGATTGGGCTACGACAGAAACTGCGGTTCGATCTATGCGCGACAAATTATCCGCGGTGATCTTGCAGCGAGCGGCTAGCTAAAGTAAGCATTACTTCTGTCTGAGTGATCCGTTACGTCACGAACTCCACTCAGCCCTACCACCTGTTCGAGCAAGGTTTTTTCAACTCCGTCTTTCAGGGTGGCATCGACCATGCCGCAGCCCTGACAGCCGCCGCCAAACTGTAATACGGCTACGCCCTCTTCCACCACCTCGATCAGGCTCACTTCACCGCCATGCGCGGCTAGGGCTGGGTTTACTTCGTTGTACAGAACGTAGTTAATCCTATCTTCAATCGGGCTGTCGTCATTGACCCGTGGCATTTTGGAGTTAGGCGCTTTTATGGTGAGTTGGCCGCCCATTTTGTCCTGGTCGTAATCAACTACAGCATCTTCCAGAAAATTCTCGCTGCGCTTTTCAAAAAAAGCGTCAAACTTTACGAAACCCACTTTAACGTCGTCTTCGCGCAGGTCTTCCTCACGACAATAGGCAATGCAGGTCTCCGCGCGTGGCGTTCCAGGGTCATTGATAAATATTCGAATTCCCAGCACTTCGCCATCTTGCTTATCCAGCAAGCCGGCCAGGTAGTCGATAGCAGGGTCAGTAATCGTGATCATACAAATCTCTCCATCAACCCGCTATTCTAGCGGATAGTACCAACGGTGTCCCGTAAAGCCGCTATTCTTGCTAAAATACGGCATTGATTTATCACTGTGCGCCATTCTGGCGCGCAGGCGAACTGTAAAACACCTTATGACACATACCAATTCCGGTGAATTGATCCGGTCTTTACTCAAACAACGCATACTAATACTGGACGGCGCATTGGGCACTATGATCCAGCGCTATGAACTGAGGGAGGAAGATTTTCGCGGCCAACGCTTCAAAGAGCTCAGCGTGCTGCAGAAAGGCAATAACGACCTCTTGAGCCTGACCAGACCTGACGTGATCAGCGAGATTCACAAAGCCTATCTAGACGCTGGTGCAGACATTATCAACACCAATACATTTACCTCCAACCAGGTGTCGCAGCAAGAGTATGGTCTGGAAGATATTACCTATGAGCTCAACTTCGAGTCCGCAAAGCTGGCAAGAAGTGCCGCTGATGCAGCGAGTACGCCAGAGAAACCGCGTTTCGTTTGTGGTGCCGTAGGCCCCACCAGTCGAACTGCCGGATTTTCTCAGGATGTTAGCGATCCTGGCGCCAGGAATGTCACTTTTGATGAGCTCAGGAAAGACTATCAGTTGTCGATCAAAGGACTGATTGATGGTGGCGTGGATTTACTATTGATAGAAACCATCACTGATACCTTAAATGCCAAAGCCGCCATTTTTGCCGCAGAAAATGCTTTTGCGGAATCTGGAAAACACCTGCCGATCATTATTTCCGGCACCATCACCGACGCCAGCGGGCGCACTCTCTCTGGCCAAACTCCCAAGGCTTTCTGGCATTCGGTAGCCCATGCAAACCCTCTGGCGGTGGGCCTTAATTGCGCGCTTGGCGCCAAAGAGCTGCGCCCTCACCTTGCCGAAATCTCCGCCTCAGCAGACACTTTTGTCAGTGCACACCCAAACGCCGGACTGCCCAACGAATTTGGCGAGTACGACCAAACGCCGGAAGAAATGGCAGAGATTGTTACCGAGTTCGCGAAAAGCGGCCTGGTGAATATTCTTGGCGGCTGCTGCGGCACAACACCTGCCCACATTCGATTGATCGCCGAGCAACTTGAACAAATTCAGCCGCGCGAAGTTCCCGAATTTGAGCCTGCTTGCAGACTCAGTGGACTTGAGCCATTTGTTATTGATCAGAATTCCCTGTTCGTAAACGTTGGTGAGCGCACCAATGTCACCGGTTCGGCAAAATTTGCGCGTCTTATTCTTGAGGGCGACTACGCGACAGCGCTGGATGTTGCGGCAGAGCAAGTACGCAATGGCGCACAAGTCATAGATGTGAATATGGATGAGGGCATGCTCGATTCCGAGCAAGCCATGGTGACGTTTCTTAACCTGATTGCCTCAGAGCCCGAGATTAGCCGGGTTCCGTTGATGATTGATTCGTCAAAATGGAGTGTTATAGAGGCGGGGCTCAAGTGCGCTCAAGGCAAATGCGTGGTCAACTCGATCAGCATGAAAGAAGGCGAACAGGCGTTTATAGAGCAAGCAAGTCTGTGCAAACGCTACGGTGCCGCTGTTATTGTAATGGCCTTCGACACCGATGGTCAGGCCGATACCCTGCAACGGAAGATTGAGATTTGCGAACGCTCTTATCGCATTCTGGTCGACAAGCTTGATTTCAATCCGGCCGACATTATTTTTGACCCTAACATATTTGCTATTGCCACAGGCATAGAAGAACACAATCCCTACGCTGTAAATTTTATTGAAGCCTGCGCCTGGATAAAGAAAAATCTGCCGCATGCGTTAATTTCTGGTGGCGTGAGCAATGTGTCATTCTCCTTCCGTGGTAACAACCCGGTTCGAGAAGCCATTCACGCGGTATTTCTGTTTCATGCGATTCGTGAAGGCCTGACCATGGGCATCGTGAACGCCGGACAGCTGGCAATTTACGAAGATATTCCAGAGCGGCTTCGCGAACGGGTGGAAGACGTGGTGTTGAACCGCCGTGCGGATGCAACTGAAAGGCTGCTTGAAATTGCCAACGATTATTCGGGCAGTGGCGCGCAACGTACTGTTGAAGATTTGAGCTGGCGAGAGGCCAATGCAGCAAAGCGTCTGGAGCACGCGCTGGTTAAGGGCGTTTCTCAATACATTGAAGAAGACACTGAAGAAATGCGCCAGCAGGTAGATAAACCCATAAAGGTGATCGAAGGCCCGCTGATGGATGGCATGAACGTGGTTGGCGACCTGTTCGGTGCAGGCAAGATGTTCTTGCCCCAGGTGGTAAAAAGTGCGCGAGTCATGAAACAAGCGGTCGCTTATTTGCTGCCCTATATCGAACAGGAAAAAGCGGCCAGTGGTATTGATTCCGCCAGTGACAGCAACGGAAAAATACTAATGGCCACCGTAAAAGGTGACGTTCATGACATAGGCAAAAATATTGTAGGCGTTGTTCTTCAATGTAATAACTATGAAGTGATTGATCTCGGCGTGATGGTACCCTGCGAAAAAATACTCGAGGTTGCTGAAGAGGAACAAGTCGACCTGATTGGCCTCAGCGGCTTGATCACACCATCGCTCGACGAAATGGTGCACGTAGCCAGTGAAATGCAACGGCTGGGGAAAACCCTGCCGCTGTTAATTGGTGGTGCTACAACCTCAAAAGCGCACACGGCGGTGAAGATTGAACCTCAATACCAAAACAACATTGCGACCTACGTACCCGATGCCTCACGAAGTGTTTCGGTGGTGTCACAGTTGATGAACAGTGAGATGAAACCCGGGTTCGTCGATGAGCGCAGGGAAGAATACGCAGCGCTTAGAGAGCGTAACGCCAATCGCAAACAAAAGAGTAAGCGGCTGAGCTATGCCAATGCCCTGGCACGTCGCTTCAAGCCGGACTGGAGCAAATACAGTCCGCCTGAGCCTGATTTTCTGGGGGTTCGTGTGATCGACGACATCCCGGTTGAAGACTTGTTGGATACCATTGACTGGACACCGTTTTTTATCACCTGGGAGTTGGCGGGCAAATACCCAAAAATACTCAAGGACCCGGTCGTGGGGGAAGCGGCTTCAAACCTGTTTGCAGATGCGCAAGCTATGTTGAAAGACATTATCGACAACAAGCGTTTGCAGGTGAAGGCCGTATTGGGCTTCTGGCCGGCGCAGTCGCATAACGACGATATTACTCTTTTTGCGAACGAACAATGCGACTCGGAAGTGGCGAGGCTGCATCATCTGCGCCAGCAAACTGACAAAGTGGACGGCAAACCAAATTACAGTCTCGCTGATTTTGTAGCACCCCATGATTCCGGAAAAGCAGATTATGTGGGCGCTTTTGTAGTGACGGCCGGGTTGGGTTGTGATGAGATGGTGGCCGAGTTTGATGCAAAGCTCGACGACTACAATGCCATTCTGGTTAAGGCGCTCGCTGACCGCCTGGCGGAGGCTTGTGCAGAGTATTTGCACAAGCGGGTGCGCACTGAATTCTGGTCTTACGCCACCGATGAGGCGCTCAGCAATGAAGAGTTAATCAAGGAAAAATATCAGGGCATTAGACCAGCACCGGGTTACCCGGCCTGCCCCGATCATTCCGAGAAACGTACCTTGTTTGATTTGCTCGACGCAGAGAAAAACATAGGCGTTGAGCTTACCGAACATTTCGCCATGACCCCGGCGGCTTCAGTGTCCGGGTTTTATTATTCGCACCCCGATGCGCGCTATTTCGCGATTGGCAAAGTGGATAAAGACCAAATAGAAGATCTTGCCGCAAGAAAAGGCCTGGCCGCGGATCAGCTTGAGCGCTGGTTAAGGCCTAACTTGAGTTATGATACCTGAGAGGCTTGAAGGCCGGCTAATGTGAAGCGAGTACACCATGATAGACGACACTGGCGATGAGCAAAAAGATGCTGAAAAACTGAGTTTTTTTCAGGTGGTTGGTAGCGTACTTGCTGGCGCTTTGGGCGTTCAAAGCAGCAAAAACAGACAGCGTGATTTCGCCCAAAACAGTTTCATGCCGTTCATAGTAGGCGGCATTGTATTTACGTTACTTTTTGTTGGCAGTATTGTCTTACTGGTCAACGTGTTCCTGGCTGACTATTGACCGGCTACCCAGAACGTCACGGTTACTACAAACAGTGTAATCAGGGCTACTGCAGCCATCGCATCGGCGGCACTGTCTGATGAATCGGTTTCGCGCTGAGGTTCTTGAGAATCCATTTTATATTCCTAGTTTGGTTACGGCACGACCGGGAAAATCCCAAGCCGACCGGGCATCATTATCGCTCAGATTATAGCAACGCAGCTCTATAATGTTCTACCGGTATATTGCCGTTTGGCTTTAAGCTTATAACCATATGTGCTTAGATGTTTAATTAAACCACTGAATTTAATAGGCTTTTATCACTGCATACGGTATTATTTCTACCCCTTGGTGCTTGCGCAGCGCCGAGACAAAATCTGCAAACTGCTTACAAAGAACTCCTTAGAATGTACGTCTACGACCACTACGATCACACCCTCGTTTCAGAACGTGTGGAGCAATATCGTGATCAAACGGAGCGCTATCTGGCAGGGGAAATCAGCGAGTCAGAGTTTTTACCGATTCGCTTACAGAACGGCCTATACGTTCAGCGTCTTGCACCGATGCTTCGCATTGCAATCCCCTATGGCATGCTGTCTTCCAGGCAGTTACACACTCTGGCAGACATCAGCTGTAAATACGATAAGGGCTATGGCCATTTCAGTACGCGGCAAAATATGCAGCTGAACTGGCCTAAACTGGAAGAAGTTCCCGACATACTCGCCGAGCTTGCCGCTGTTGAGATGCACGCAATTCAAACCAGCGGCAACTGTATTCGTAATACCACCACGGATCAGTTTGCTGGCGTGGCTGCTGACGAGTTGGAAGACCCAAGACCGTATTGTGAATTGATTCGTCAATGGTCAACGCTTCATCCGGAGTTCGCCTTCCTACCGCGCAAATTCAAGATTGCCGTGTGCGCATCTGAACAAGACAGGGCCGCCATACACGTGCACGATATTGGGCTTCGTTTGAAGCACAATGAAGCCGGCGAGACCGGTTTCGAGGTGCTTGTTGGCGGAGGGTTGGGCCGAACACCTGTGATTGGCTCCACCATTTGCGAGTTTCTTCCACGCAAACACTTACTGGCTTATCTAGATAGCGTGTTACGCGTGTATAACCAACTAGGGCGGCGCGATAACAAGTACAAGGCGCGTATCAAGATTCTGGTTCGGGCGCTAGGTGTTGATACTTTCAAAGAAAAAGTAGACCAGGAATTTGAGTTACTGAAAGACGGTGACATGACCGTACCAGACAGTGAATTTGAGCGTATGAAAACATTTTTCACCGCTCCAGACTACGAAGCTCTTGACGCTAAAGGATCCGCCGAGTTGTTAGAACAGCAGGCAAGCGAAAACAAAGCATTCAGAAACTGGCTGCGTCGTAACGTTCAAGCGCATAAACAAGCGGGCTACGCTGCGGTCACGTTGTCATTGAAGCCTACTGGTATCGCACCGGGCGATGCAACCGATACGCAGATGCATGCTGTGGCAGACCTTGCGGATAAATATTCCTTTGCCGAGCTACGAGTAAGCCACGAACAAAACCTGATCCTCGCCGATGTTCGTCAAAGTGATCTGTTTGAATTGTGGGAAGCGGCAAGAGCCATTGGCCTGGCAACGCCTAACATCGGCCTGATGACCGACATGATTTGCTGCCCAGGTGGCGATTTTTGCTCACTGGCAAACGCTAAATCCATCCCCATTGCCGAATCAATCCAGCGCCAGTTTGATGACCTGGATTACTTGCATGACATAGGCGAACTGGACTTGAATATTTCAGGTTGCATGAATGCCTGCGGCCATCATCATGTGGGTCATATAGGCATACTTGGCGTGGACAAAAAAGGGAAAGAATTTTATCAGGTGCAGTTAGGCGGTAGCGCTGACACGGACGCATCGCTGGGCAATGTACTTGGCCCCTCGTTTTCTCAAGAACAGTTACCGGGCGTTATAGAAACCATCATTGATACCTATGTGGAACTTCGTAGCGAAGAAGAACTATTTATTGATACCTATCGACGCGTAGGTCTCGCGCCCTTTAAGGGGCGTGTGTATGCCTGACTCTAGCCATACAGTGCTAATTAAAGATGATCAGCTGATAGAAACAGACGCCTGGATTTTTCTGGATAAAGAGGCCACAGAATTCCCAGGCACAGGCTTAATAGTACTGCCTTTGTCATTGTGGGTTGAGCAACGCGAGCAATTGTTAGCGCGTGGCGATTGTGCCGTATGGCTTGATAGCGAACAAGAGCCAGAACCCTTGGTAGCAGACTTAGAGCAACTGCCCATGATCGCTATCAACTTTCCGGTGTTTTCTGACGGCAGAGCGTATAGCTATGCACGCCGACTTCGACAACTTGGGTATCAAGGCGAAGTGCGCGCCATTGGCGACGTGCTGCCTGATCAATTGCATTACATGTCACGCTGCGGGTTTGACGCCTTCGAACTTCGAGGTGACAAAAGTACCGACGCAGCACTCCAGCAGAAATCCTCTATCAGTGTTGCGTATCAAGCCGCGCAGGACCAACCCAAACCGTTGTTCGCCAGACGCGAGCAATAACAAAAGACTGCCCGCTTGGAACAGGAAACTCTCACCTACTCGTTCTTTCTAATCTTCACTGGCGCTGCCGTACTGGCAACCCTTGCCCTGGCCACCCGACAACCCATTATTATCGCCTACATTGTTTTAGGCGCACTGCTGGGGCCTTATGGTTTGCAACTTATTAACGACGTTAATCTAATTGCAGAGGTATCCAAGATTGGTATCGTTTTCTTGTTGTTCTTGCTAGGCCTGGACATGCAGCCTCAAAGCCTGCTGCATATATTGCGTAAAGCCACGCTGGTTGCGATTATCAGCTGCGCCATATTTGCTCTGGCAGGTTTTGCCGTTGCTATAAGCTTTGGCTTCTCGGCCATGGAGAGTGCAATTATCGGTGCGGCGATGATGTTTTCCAGTACCATCATTGGCATCAAGCTATTGCCCACGACGGTGCTGCATCATAAGCCAGTGGGAGAAATGATGATTGGCTTGTTGTTGTTGCAAGACTTGCTGGCAATCACTGTACTCATTGTGTTGTTAAGTGGCGAATCCGGCGTATTGGATTATTACGCCCTGGGCAAAGCTGCACTGGCCACGCCGGCATTAGTCGCCGTCGCCTATGCGTTTGTCCGATATGTACTCCTGCCCGTTATTCAACGCTTCGATCGCATACATGAATTCATATTTCTAATCGCGCTTGGTTGGTGTCTGGGCATGGCCGAGCTGGCCAAGTTAGTGGGCCTTTCGCATGAAATTGGCGCTTTTGTTGGCGGCGTGTCACTCGCGACCAGCCCAATTGCATTGTATATAGCAGATCAGTTGCGACCGCTTAGGGATTTTTTTCTGATACTGTTTTTCTTCAGCCTGGGGGCCGGCTTCAATCTGGGCATGCTGGCGGAAGTGGCGCTACCAGCACTTGTGTTAGGGGCACTGATGCTTGGGCTCAAACCGTTGGTGTTCCGGGTCCTTTTAGGCCAGCTTAGCGAGAAAAAAGCACTGTCCTGGGATGTGGGCTTGCGACTTGGCCAGAACAGCGAGTTTTCACTGCTGATTGCTCAGGTGGCAATCGCGGCATCACTAATAGGTTCAGAGGCCTCTCATCTTATTCAGGCAACGGCAATCTACACGTTTGTGGTGTCATCGTATATTGTGATCTTCAATGTGCCTAACCCAATTGCCGTTTCCGATCGCTTACGTCGAGATTAATTAGGCGCGGGGTTAAACTGCAAAGCAAACGACACCGGCACGGCTTGACTGATGGCGGTAAGGCCGGCAAGTTCGCGCAGTTTATCCACGCCTGCTGTCATATCGAAACTCCCTGCATTAACGATCACGGGCGCAATTGATTGAACCAAAAGACCGCCCTCGGCGAGGCGAGTAACACTAACGTTGCTGTTCATTGTTTGAGTCTTACCGTGCAAATCCAGAGTCACCTCGATATCCGTAGTCACCTGCTGCCCCGCTTTTAATACATTGGTCTGATGATCTGCGAGCGGCACGGAAATATTTGCAGTCGCAAATTGCGCAATCTTGAACAGGTGCTCGCGCATGCGTTCATTGCGGATAGGAATGCCGGTTTCTACCGACACTAGCCCCACCTGTACTTGAGCCCGTTCACCTTCCGTAACAAAACCCGACAGGCTGTTAAAGCGATGCGTTTCTGCGATAACACTGTTCTTCACGCTTATGAATTGCAAGTAGCTTTGCTCATTGTCGAGCACGTGCGAGTGTTGCTCGCCAGATGGTCCGATGATGTTACTGCTGCAAGCCACTAACGTGAGCAAGGAAGCAACGACAATTATCAAGTTACGCATGAGAAAAACTCGTAAAGACTAAGTGGTGAAAGCCTACAATAAACGCCCAAAAAGAAAAACCCCAGCATAAGCCAGGGTTTTTCGGGCCAGAGCAATTAACAAAGCTTACAAAGCTTCGGCTAGCTCTGGCAGCGCTTGAAACAAGTCAGCAACAAGACCGTAATCTGCAACCTGGAAGATCGGTGCATCTTCATCCTTATTGATTGCTACGATGACCTTGCTGTCTTTCATACCAGCAAGGTGCTGAATCGCGCCGGAGATGCCAACAGCAATGTAGAGATCAGGTGCAACAATCTTGCCCGTCTGCCCTACTTGCATGTCATTAGGCACGAAGCCCGCATCAACAGCGGCCCTTGAGGCGCCCATGGCAGCACCCAGCTTATCAGCCACCGCTTCAATCAACTTGAAGTTGTCGCCGTTTTGCATGCCGCGACCTCCAGAGACAACAATCTTTGCCGAGGTTAATTCAGGTCGGTCTGAAACGGCTACTTCTTCACCAATGAAGGTAGATACGCCGGCGTCGTGAGCGGCATCAACACTTTCGACGGCAGCGGAACCACCCTCGGCTGCTACGCCATCAAAACCAGTAGTACGAACAGTGACGACCTTAATAGCGTCTTCCGATTGCTCAGTAGCAATGATGTTACCCGCATAGATCGGTCGCTCAAATGTGTCAGCACTGATCACAGCCGTGATATCAGAAATCTGCGCAACATCCAGCAGAGCCGCCACTCTTGGCATAGTATTTTTGCCATTAGTAGTTGCCGGTGCAAGTATATGCGTATAGTTTTTCCCGAGGTCTGCGATCAACAGCGCAATGTTTTCAGCGAGCTGATGTTCATAAACGGCATTGTCGG
Organism: uncultured Pseudomonadales bacterium; assembly: GCA_964352475.1. Taxonomy (GTDB): domain Bacteria; phylum Pseudomonadota; class Gammaproteobacteria; order Pseudomonadales; family JAUIET01; genus JAUIET01. Next base: position 81,769 of record CAYGSL010000005.1, read on the forward strand.
CACTAAGCACTTTACTAACGCCAGCCACTTGCGCAGCTTCATTAGCGGCTGCAGAGCAATCTGCACCTGCCACCAGCACGTCAACGTCTCCGCCGATTTCAGTAGCCGCAGCAACCGTGTTCAGAGTCGCCGCTTTGAGACTGGCATTATCGTGTTCTGCAATCACTAATATACTCATCAGATAACCTTCGCCTCGTTCTTCAATTTATCAACCAGTTCAGCAACGCTTTCCACCTTGATGCCAGCCTGACGCTCTGGTGGCGGCTCAACTTTCACCAATTTCACGCTTGGTGTCACATTGACGCCCAGTTCGTCCGGGGTTTTTACATCCAACGGCTTCTTCTTCGCTTTCATAATGTTGGGCAGAGACGCGTAGCGCGGCTCATTAAGCCGCAGATCACTGGTAACCACCGCAGGTAGCGTCAAACTGATGGTTTGCAAACCACCGTCAACTTCCCTGGTGACCTGAGCTTTGCCGTTTTCAATCTTCAACTCGGAAGCAAAAGTGCCTTGGCCCATATTGCCAAGTGCAGCCAACATCTGACCGGTTTGGTTGTTATCACCGTCGATGCTTTGCTTGCCAAGAATTATGATCTGAGCTTCTTCTTGCTTGGCAATCTCGTTTAGTATCTTCGCCACACCCAGAGGTTGAACATCGTCTTCGGTTTCAACCAGGATGCCCCGGTCTACACCAAGCGCCAAAGCAGTACGAATTTGCTCTTGAGCCGTCTTGGGACCTACTGAAACTGCAATAATCTCGCTTGCGGTGCCGGCTTCTTTTAAACGCACAGCTTCTTCAACAGCGATTTCGCAGAATGGGTTAATGGACATTTTTACGTTGTTCAGATCTGGCCCGCTGCCATCTCCTTTTGGACGTACTTTTACGTTGTAATCAGCAACGCGTTTAACTGCTACTAATACTTTCATGTATATCTCGTTTTTGCCGGGAAGTGATTTCTAAGCCTATCGATTGATATGGCAAAAAAACGCGCTGTATGGTGCCGCTAAAGGTAGTACAGGTCAAGTATGCTCACGTCTATATTTTACCGGTTCTCGACAGGCGGACGCTATAAAACCTTTGGTATCAGATAGATAGGCCGCTTATAAGCTTGTGCATGGAAATCATCGATCTGTATAATACCGCCGCCTGAAACCCCTGTGGAGAACACCTTGGAAAGAGAAGCGATGGAATTTGATGTGGTCGTCGTTGGCGCAGGTCCCGCGGGGCTGGCCACCGCCTGCAAACTGGCCACCATGGCCCAGAAAGCCGAGCAAGAGATCACAATATGTGTGGTTGAAAAAGGCTCTGAAGTTGGCGCGCACATCCTTTCCGGCGCAGTCATGGACCCAAAAGCCATGAACGAGCTGTTTCCTGACTGGAAAGAACGCGGCGCCCCGCTTAACACCGAAGTGAGCAAAGACCGGGTCTTGTTCAATATCAACCAGACTACCTCGATACCTGTACCCACCATTTTTGCGCCCGGCATGGCCAACCACGGCAACTATGTAATTAGCCTCGGCAATGTCTGCCGCTGGCTGGCTGAACAGGCCGAAGCCATGGCAGTTGAAGTCTACCCAGGCTTTGCCGCAGCGGAAGTCTTGTATCACGAAGACGGCAGTGTAAAAGGTATCGCCACCGGTGACATGGGTGTCAGCGAGTCCGGTGAGCAAAAAGACAGCTATATGCTGGGCATGGAACTGCACGCCAAATACACCGTATTTGCTGAAGGCTGCCGCGGCCACCTGGGCAAGCAGATCATTAGCAAATTCAAGCTGGATGATGGCAAGGAGCCGCAACATTACGGCATAGGCTTCAAGGAGTTATGGGAAATAGACCCCGCCAAACACCAGCCTGGCCTGGTAATGCACACCATGGGCTGGCCGTGCGCCAAGAAAACCGTCTCAGGCAGCTATCTGTACCACACAGAAGACAATCAAGTGGCTCTCGGATACGTAGTACCCCTGAGTTATGAAAACCCGCACCTGTCACCTTTCGACGAATTCCAGCAATGGAAGCAGCAAGCGGAAGTGAAAGCCTATCTGGAAGGTGGCAAGCGACTCACCTATGGCGCGAGAGCGCTGATCAAAGGCGGCCCTCAGGCACGCCCCAAGATGAGCTTTCCCGGCGGCCTCTTGATTGGCGATGACGCAGGTACGCTGAACTTCGCCCGCATCAAAGGCACGCACACTGCCATGAAATCCGGCATGCTGGCCGCAGAAACACTGTTTGAAGCTCTGACTGGCGGTGCCGAAGGCCACACCGACCTGGACAACTACGGCGATCGCTTCCGTAAATCCTGGCTGCACGATGAACTGCAAAAATGGCGCAACTTCGGCCCCATGGTGCACAAGTTTGGCGCCATCATTGGCGGCGGCCTGTCGTTTATTGATCAAGGCATTCTGCAAGGGAAACTGCCCTTCACCATGAGCGACAAAACGCCGGACCACGCGACCCTTAAGCCGGCGGCTTCCATGCCAAAAATAGAGTACCCGAAACCAGACGGCGTCTTGAGCTTCGACAAGTTGTCGTCAGTGTTTCTGTCTAACACTAATCACGAAGAAGACCAGCCGTGTCACCTAACACTTAAAGATGCGTCAGTACCAATCGAAAAGAATCTGCCAATGTACGACGAGCCCGCTCAGCGCTACTGCCCGGCTGGTGTATACGAAGTGGTTGAGAAGGAAGGCGAACAATTATTCCAGATTAATGGCCAGAACTGTGTGCATTGCAAAACATGCGATATTAAGGACCCAAGTCAGAATATTGTTTGGGTGACACCTGAAGGCGGTGGTGGGCCGAATTATCCTAATATGTAGTTTCGCATCCCCACGTCAACTACCGAGCAGCAAAGGTAGCACTGAGGCGTTGAGCCGAGTATTGGCTCAACGTCGGTCCTGACGCTAAAGAGGAACAGCACGAGTGATAGTTAACTCACAAACGGCCAAGCGAGAATTCAGCGTTTCCTGATCTCAAAACCAAGAGCGAACTCTGCCCTTCCAAGCGCTGCTCACCCCACTCCACCCACTCATAATAAACACTACGACCAACCTTAGCCCAAAG
>CAYGSL010000005.1:84929-158681 GCA_964352475.1 uncultured Pseudomonadales bacterium
GCTCACCCCACTCCACCCACTCATAATAAACACTACGACCAACCTTAGCCCAAAGCCCACGCCGAATATACACATAAGGTATGCCATCCCGTAGCTCCACAGCGTGCTCAGAGCCAAGCTGAAGCGAATCATCCATATTGGTCCGAACCGCCACATGTGACACAGACTGCTCATCAGTAAACCGGGTTGATTCAACAATCATTAACGGCGCATCAGTAACTTTAATTCGCAGCTTCTCTACCGGTGTTACCAGGTAATATTGCTGGTCTTCCTCCAGCTGAAGAATCGAGGCAAATAGCTTACGCAACTCCTTGCGCACAATTTCAGAACCCTCATGCCACCAGCTGCCATCTGAGCGTATTTCAATATCGATTGCAGCTGAACGCTGTGGATGCCATTTTTCAATCGGTGGTAGATCTCGATATTCTATGTCCGAAATCGTCTCAAACAGCGATTGAAGCGTGCTCATGATTACCTTACGCAGGTTGCTCGATTAAGCGCACGTTGATAACACCGTCAATCCCACGAATCTCTTCCAGCAAGGCTTCTTCAGGCTGGTCCGCGATATCAATCAAGGTATACGCAACTTCGTCGCGGCTCTTGTTTAACATGTCTATAACGTTAATTTCGTGGTCCGAAATGATCGCAAGGATGCTACCCAACATTTTAGGCACGTTTCTATTGCTGATCGCCAGCCGGTAACCTTCGCTGGGCTCCAAGGCAAGCGCCGGGAAATTCACAGAATTTTTGATGTTGCCATACTCAAGGAAATCACGCACCTGCATTGCCGCCATCACCGCACAGTTCTCTTCCGCCTCCAGCGTGCTCGCACCGATATGCGGCATCAAGATAGCTTTCGATTCGCGAATCAATTCGGGAGAAGGGAAATCGGTAATATAGTGTCCAAGCGTGTCGTCTCTCAGCGCCTGCGCCACGGCCTGCGTATCAACGACTTCGGAACGGGCAAAGTTCATCAACCTTGCCGTCGGCTTAAAGTGTTTCAACAGATCTGAATTAATTAAACCGCGGGTGCTGTCCAGCACTGGCAGATGCAGACTAATGAAATCGGCTTTTGACACAAGTGACGGCAGGTTTTCCATGCTTTGCACATTACTAGGCAAACGCCAGGCGGCCGCCACAGAAATAGCCGGGTCATAACCCATTACCTTCATACCCAACATCAAACCCACTTCCGCAACCAGTGAACCGATCGCACCCAGACCTACCACTCCCAGGGTTTTGCCAACGAGCTCTTCGCCCTTAAAACGCTTCTTCTCTTTTTCCAGAAGCACATTCAATTCGCGCTCGTCAGTAATGTCTCTCAAGGTACGAACGTATTCCATGCCGCCGGCAATATCACGCGAGCCCAGCAGCAAGCCAGCCAGCACCAGTTCCTTAACCGCATTGGCGTTAGCGCCTGGTGTATTAAAAACGACGATGCCGCGATCTGTGCAATGAGTCAGGGGAATGTTGTTCACTCCCGCTCCAGCACGCGCAATCGCCTTAACCTCTGGAGTGATCTCACCCTCTGCAAGCTTGTGGCTGCGCAACACAATGGCATCAGGGTTGCCAATTACGCTGGCAACTTCATATTGAGAACGGGGGAATTGTTCAAGGCCTTTCAGAGCGATGGCATTGAGGGTCAAAATTTTATGCAAGGTGTACTCCGTTGATTACCACTTTAATAATTGTCTGCGCGCTCTGCGCAGAAGGCGCCGCAGTTTATCAGAAAGCGGCGCGTATTTCTCTTGCAGCGACTCTGTAAACACACTAAATCAACGAAAAGCCAGCGATGTTTCTTTGAACGACTCCAGTGGAACAACAGAGAAGGGTATTATTCTCGACAGCTTTTGCGGCGCTGCTATTGCTGCTGCATGCTCTACGCCCACGTCAAACAATTCGAAATGCCACTGCGAGGTGTCTGTTTCCAATGCAGGTACAGCACTAAATGTGATGGGTCTGGAACCAAGCTCAAACGAAAAATCACCCAAAGGAATAGCAAGCCCCTTGCCTTTGGCCTTGATGTAGCTTTCCTTCAGCGACCAGTAATCGAAAAAGCGAAAATGCTGACGTGCTTCATCGTTCGAAAGCAGCTCGGCAACTTCACGCTCGGAAAAAAATCGATGTGCAATATCGGCCGCCCTAACATTGTTCCGGCGCTTTTCCACATCGCAGCCTATCTCGCAATCGGAACTGACCGCCACAGCAGCGTAACCATCCGTATGTGACAAACTGAACTGCAGATGTTCAAAGCCCTGATTCACGACAAAAGGCTTGCCGTGCTGGTTTTTTTCGAAGCGCCACTCTCCAGGCTGTAGACCCGCGTACTGACTCAGCACATATCTAACCAAGGCGTGACTCACCCTGAACATGAGTGCGTGACGCTCAAACTTAAAACGATCTCGACGCTGTTGCTCGCTGGCATCCAGCACCGCGTCTATCCGGGTTAAATAGTCGAGCTTATTGGTAGGTAATGATTCTGGTCGACATGACCAAAAATGCGCTTCCTGAGCAGGCAGGGAAAGCATTACTCAGGGGATGTTAACGTCCGCCGCGGCACGCACTGCTTTGAAGTAATCATCAAACGCACGGTTGCCGGACATTTGAGCGATACTCTGTCGTAATGCCTGTCTTTGGCGAGCGGGTATTCGATTGGCACTGCCCGCCTGAACATTGCTCACCTCAACAACAGCATTATCGCCATTGGCCAGTTCCGCAAGTACCAATGCGCGCCCACTAGTGAATTCTTCAGCCGTAAACGCGGCATTAACGACGGACCGATCCAGTGATAGCGAGTTTCTTTCAGCCTGTAATTCTATTTGCCAGTCAACGCCAAGCGATTTTGCGGTCTCCTCTACCGAGCCACCCAGTTGCAGCTGATTAAGAATAGCCTGAGCCTTCTCGCTGGTCGCAGTACGTAATCGCTCAGCCTGTAAATTAGCACGAATGGAGTCACTTACTTCTATCAACGGTCTTGGAGTTGCCGTTCGAAATTCCTTGAGCCGAACTATGACCACAGATTCTTCACCGAGCTCAATCGCTTCGCTGTTCTGACCACCGGATAAAAACTCATCACTGAATGCCAGGTTTCGCACCGCCGACTGGGAGGCAATACCACCGCCTGTGTTGCGATCAAAAAACTCGGTAGTTAGCAGAGGAATTTCAAATTCTTCGGCCGCCAGGTTCAAATCGTCAGCACCAAACGTGGCGTCTTCCAGTTCTTCAACGCGAGCGATGTAATCGGGCGTCGCTGTCGCCGCTTGCAAGTCTTTCTCGATGCGAGCCCGACTTGCTTCAAAGCCTGGAAATTCGGTACTGCTTTCTTCAATGAGCTTTAGCAGATGCAGCCCTGATTCCGTTTCCACAACAGGGCTAACATCACCCGCGGTCATTGTCGCCAGTGCTTCATCAAACTCGGGAAACAATCCCTCCGCTACCAGGCCAAGCATTCCGCCAGCATCAGCACTACCACCGTCATCAGAGTATTGGCTGGCGAGGCCTGCGAAATCTTCTCCCGCAGCTAACTTGGCCTGCACTTCAGCGATTTTGGCCTCTGCCTCATCTCGATTATCGGGCTGGTCTACATTGATAAGAATGTGTGCGATCGATCGCTCTAATTCCGGCTTATAAGCCGCTTTCTCACGCTCATAGACCTCGCGAACGTCTTGCTCACTTACCTCAGCGTAAAAATCGCTGATACTCAATTGCAAGTATTCCAGCTGCACTTGATCAGGCCGCACGAAACTCTGCTGGTTAGCCTCGTAAAAAGCTTTTATAGCCGCGTCATCAACCGCCGCGATGTCTGCCTCAGTCACTGCGGGCACCTGGATAAAACGAATATCCCGGCGCTGATCGCTTACTTTGGCGGTAATACCTAAATCAGCGCTGGTTGCAAAATCAGATTGCGCCAGACCGCTCACCAGATGATTGGCCGTAATTTGGGTTCGAAGTTGATCGCGATGGCCTGATGGCAGTAAACCATTGGAACGTAACAAGCCTTCATAACGCAGTTTGGAAAACTGACCATTCTCCTGAAACTCTGGCGATTCAACAATCTGCCGGTCAAGCAAGGAATCAGACGCCACTATTCCCAGGTCATCTGCTTTGCTTTTGAACAATTCACGTTGCACCAGAGACTCCAGCACCTGCGGTTTAAGCATAGCGTCATTGATCAAGTTAGGATCATATGACTCACCAAGCTGAGCCTGCAGCTGCCGCTTACGGGTATCAATTCCGTACAACAGTTCTCTTTCTGTTATCTCGGTACCGTTGACTTCGGCGACATTCTTGTCGCCGCCGCCTTGGAAAAAAGAATCAATGCCGAAGAAAACAAAGGGAACAATCATCAGGGCAACAATACCCTTGGCAATTGTACTTTGTGAGTTATCGCGAATGCGTTGCAGCATGAGCGCCCGCCCCTTGTTCTTCGGTCAGTTGTTGTGAATGCTACGAACGTTCTAGTTCAATGCGTCTTTCAACGCTTTACCTGCTTTAAAAGAAGGCACCTTAGCCGCAGGAATTTGCATGGCTTCGCCAGTCTGTGGATTGCGACCGGTTCTTGCTGCACGATCTTTGGCCTGGAAAGTTCCAAAACCTACTAATGCAACCGAGTCGCCTTGCTGCAGAGCGCCAGTTATTGCATCAAGTGTGGCTTCCAATGTGCGAGCCGCACTCGCTTTGGAAAGATCCGCAGATTCGGCGATTGCATCAATTAGTTCAGTTTTGTTCACGAAGTACCCCTTATGGTTCTATAAATTAACAGTTCGACCCAAAAATCGACGCGCGAGTGTATACAAGCGGTTGAACTCGGGTCAAGTACAGCGAGTGATCAGTGTGCTTTTGGCCTGACTTTTCCACGTCTTTCACCCTCAACCGAGGTTTTCTTTTCGGTTGCCGGATAAAAGTCTTCATCCGATAGGGGTTCGGGCATGTGTTCCAACGCCAGCTCAAGCACTTGATCAATCCACTTAACCGGCCTGATCTCAAGATCTTGCTTGATGTTATCCGGTATTTCTTTCAAATCACGTTCGTTCTCTTCAGGAATAACGACGCAACGAATTCCACCACGATGGGCCGCAAGCAGCTTTTCTTTTAAGCCACCAATCTTCAAGACCTGGCCACGAAGAGTGATCTCACCGGTCATTGCAATGTCAGAGCGAACTGGAATATTGGTTAACGCTGACACCAAAGCCGTACACATACCTATACCTGCACTCGGCCCATCTTTTGGGGTTGCACCTTCCGGCACGTGCACGTGTATGTCAAATTTCTCATGAAAATCAGACTTTATCCCTAACACCTGGGCTCGGCTGCGAACAACGGTAGTAGCCGCTTGAATCGACTCCAGCATCACATCACCCAGTGAGCCGGTTTTAACCTGAACACCTTTACCTGCCACACAAGCCGCTTCAATGGTAAGCAATTCCCCGCCTACCTGGGTCCAGGCAAGACCCGTAACCTGGCCAACCTTATTAAGCTTTTCTGCAACCCCATGACTGAACTTGTGCACACCGCAGTAATCTTCCAGGCTGTCCTTGTCGACAAGGATGGGCGTTTTGCTCTCGTCTATCGTAAGTGCTTTGACAACCTTGCGACATACTTTGGCTATCTCGCGCTCCAATCCGCGAACGCCCGCTTCCCGGGTGTAATAGCGAATCAGGTCTATCACAGCGGATTCGTCAATAGTGATTTCGCTATCTTTCAAGCCATTCTGCTTGACTTGTTTGGGCTCAAGATAGCGATGTGCGATATTCAGCTTTTCATCTTCGGTATAACCCGGCAAGCGAATCACTTCCATACGATCCAGCAACGGCGCTGGTATATTCATTGAGTTAGACGTGCAAATGAACATCACATCCGATAAATCATAATCTACTTCCAGGTAGTGATCGTTAAAGCTGTGATTTTGCTCAGGGTCCAGGACTTCAAGCAACGCAGAAGCCGGATCGCCACGGTGATCCATACCCATTTTGTCGATTTCGTCCAACAAAAACAGAGGGTTTTTAACACCCGCCTTGGACATTTTTTGCAGCACTTTACCGGGTAGTGACCCTATGTAGGTGCGGCGATGACCGCGTATTTCTGCCTCGTCTCGTACGCCACCAAGTGCCATGCGCACAAATTTTCTATTGGTTGCCCTGGCGATTGACTCACCCAAAGAGGTTTTACCAACACCTGGAGGACCGACCAGACATAACACCGGACCTTTTAATTTCTTAACACGCTTTTGCACGGCCAGGTATTCGAGAATCCTGTCCTTGACTTCTTCAAGTCCATAGTGGTCTTCGTCAAGAATTTTTTCCGCACGCTTCAAATCTAACTGTACACGACTGCGCTTCTTCCAAGGAATGTTGACCATCCAGTCAATGTAGCTTCTGACCACTGATGCTTCAGCCGACATTGGCGACATCATTTTTAACTTAGCTAATTCAGCATCGGTTTTTTCCCGCGCCTCTTTTGGCATGCCGGAATCTTCAACGCGCTGCTGCAACGCATCAACTTCGTTTGGAACCTCATCCATATCGCCAATTTCTTTCTGAATAGCTTTCATTTGCTCATTCAGGTAGTACTCGCGCTGGCTCTTCTCCATCTGTTTTTTGACTCGCCCACGCACCCGTTTTTCAACGTGTATCAAGTCCAGCTCAGATTCCATCAGGCCTAACAGCTGCTCTATGCGCAGCTCAATGTTGGCTACTTCCAACAACTCTTGCTTTTGGTCTACTGTCAACGCCATATGTGACGCCACTGTATCGGATAAGCGTCCAGGATCATCGATACCGGTGAGAGACGACAGCACCTCCTTGGGCACCTTCTTGGTCAGCTTCACATACTGCTCAAAGTCTTTCTGCAAGGTGGCTACATACGCCTCTGCTTCGGCCTTCTCAACCTTGCCCTCATCCTGCTCAATAGCGCGCGCCTGAAAATAGACACCGTCGCTGTCGATACTATCGATGGCGCAGCGGCTGATACCTTCAACCAAAACCTTTACTGTTCCATCAGGCAGCTTTAACAACTGCAATATGTTGGCGACCGTGCCTATTTCATAAAGGTCTTCAACGATAGGATCATCAAGACCTGCGTCACGTTGTGCAACCAGCAGAATGTGCTTGTCATTGGCCATGGCGGCCTCAAGCGCTTCAATTGATTTTTCTCGGCCGACAAACAGCGGTATCACCATGTGCGGGTAAACCACAACATCGCGAAGCGGCAGCAGGGGAAGGTCAATAATTGTTTCTGAATCAGACATATACAACAAAAGATGACGAACGGTAGAAGAGGTCAATATACAGGATGCCAAGCCGCAATGCTTGTGAAAAAGGCGCTAAAAAACCCGGCTTAAACCGGGTTTTTGAGTCTGCTTTGGCCTGGGCGTTTAGATTGCCGTGATCAGGCTATTCCTTAGGGCGGCCTTTGCCATTCTGCGCGGTTTTAGGTACCGGCTGGGCATCGTCTTCCTCTGCCTTACTGGGCTCGGTCTCGTACACCAGTAATGGCTCTGAATCACCGGTGATCACAGATCCGTCGATCACAACCTTGCTAACGTTGTCTTGCGAAGGAATGTTGTACATCGTATCCAGCAAAACCGATTCGAGAATTGAGCGCAGTCCTCGTGCACCGGTTTTGCGCTGCATCGCTTTTTCAGCAATAGCTCGCAAGCCGTCTTCACGAAAATCTACTTCAACGTTTTCCATCTCGAACAATTTGCCGTACTGTTTGGTCAGCGAGTTTCGAGGCTCGGTAAGAATTCGCACCAGCGCATCCGCATCCAGCTCTTCCAGCGTTGCTATCACTGGCAAGCGGCCTACAAACTCCGGGATCAAACCGTAGCGAACCAGATCTTCTGGCTCCAGGTCTTTAAGAACCGTACCGAAACTCTTGGAGTGTTTACTTTTTACTTCCGCGTTAAAACCTATGCCACTCTTCTCAGAGCGATCGCGAATCACTTTATCCAGGCCAGCGAATGCACCACCGCAGATAAACAGAATGTTAGAGGTATCCACTTGCAGAAATTCCTGCTGTGGATGCTTGCGCCCACCTTGCGGCGGTACCGATGCAACCGTGCCTTCAATGAGCTTTAGCAACGCTTGCTGAACGCCCTCACCTGAAACGTCTCGTGTGATGGACGGATTGTCTGACTTGCGAGAAATCTTGTCTATTTCATCAATATAGACAATGCCCATCTGGGCCTTATCCACGTCGTAGTCGCATTTCTGCAGCAACTTCTGAATAATATTCTCAACATCTTCGCCTACGTAGCCCGCTTCTGTCAGCGTAGTGGCGTCGGCAATCGTGAACGGTACGTCCAGCAATCTGGCCAGGGTTTCGGCCAGCAGAGTTTTACCACTTCCAGTTGGTCCCACCAGCAAGATATTACTCTTGCCTAATTCAACCTCATCTTTCTTGGCATCACCGTGTTTCAGGCGTTTGTAGTGGTTGTATACCGCTACTGCCAACACTTTCTTAGCGCGGGCCTGGCCAATAACATACTCATCAAGAATGGCATTGATTTCGCTAGGCGTAGGCAGTTTGTCCTGCTGGGCGTCGCTGCTGCCTTCCTGGACTTCTTCACGAATGATGTCATTGCAAAGATCAACGCACTCATCACAGATAAATACTGATGGCCCGGCGATCAGCTTACGAACCTCATGCTGGCTTTTGCCGCAGAATGAGCAGTAAAGCAGCTTGCCTGAGTCGTCGTTGTTGCCTGTGTTGTCTTCTGCCATTTAATCGATTACCTGTTGGTTTCGTAGGTTCTGTGCTGAACCTTGTTGCCATTTTTAGGCAAAATACTTTCCAAGTGCTAAAGATGCGACCTTTTGGAGCTCTTTTCAAGCCCCTAATGGACAAAGCGATCGGTTTTTTGCGCCACCGGTCGACTTATTAACCCTCCACGACGGACTCACGCTTCTCCAGCACTGAATCGACCAATCCGTACTCAGCCGATTCGGCCGCATTCATGAAATTATCTCGTTCGGTATCACGCTCTATGGTTTCAATATCCTGGCCCGTATGCTCGGCCATCAGCTCATTCAAACGACGCCTCAATACCAGAATTTCTTTGGCGTGGATGTCAATATCGGTCGCCTGGCCCTGAACACCGCTGCTGGGCTGGTGAATCATTACCCGGGAGTTTGGCAGGCAGTAACGTTTGCCTTTCGCGCCACCGCTGAGCAGAAACGCACCCATACTGGCCGCCAGGCCCATACAGGTAGTACTGACATCACTGCGGATGAACTGCATAGTGTCGTAAATGGCCAGTCCGGCAGAAACCGAGCCACCTGGCGAATTAATGTACATATTGATGTCTTTTTCCGGGTTTTCAGATTCCAGAAACAACAACTGAGCCACAATCAAATTGGCCATGTTGTCCTCAACAGGACCAACTACAAAGATGAGTCGCTCTTTGAGCAGTCTGGAGTAGATATCATATGCGCGTTCGCCTCGCGCCGATTGCTCGACAACCATTGGAACAAGGCCCAAATTATTAACTTGGTGATCGGAAATGTGTCTAGTCATCGACGGCTCGCTGGCAATTGTAGAAAGAATAACGTGTCATCTTGAGCGTATCAGTGCTCTTGCCACGCCCCATAAGTGTAGTACTTTCCTGCTTTGCCTGGCCCCGTTGGTCCGCCGAAAGCGGTCAAATTGCCAATCAATTAACCTTCTGGCTGTACAGCTTCCTTGTAAGTCATTGGCTTTTCAATAACGGTCATGTCAGCAAGCAGTAAATCCACAACTTGTTGCTCTAATGTCGCCCCCTCTACCGAGGCGAGTTGCTGCTCGTTCTGGTAATACCAGTCAACCACTTCTTCAGGGTTTTCGTAGGACGATGCCATATCTTCCAAAGTAGAACGCACCTTGTCGGGGTCGGGCTTCAGGTCTTGCTGGCGAATAATTTCACCCATGATCAAACCCAGTTTGACCCGACGTTCAGCTTGCTCGCTGAACAACTCATCGGGCAACATGGACGCGTCAAACTGGCTGGCATCTCCGCCAAATTGCTGGACCGACTGCTGACGTAAGGCATTGATCTCATTCTTAATAAGGACCTGAGGGATCTGGATGTCATGCACTTCGATCAAGGCGTCCATCACCTGATTTTTGATCTTTGCCTGAACGCCATTCTTTAGCTCTCGCTCCATGTTGTCCCTAAGCTCATTGCGAAAGCCCTCTTCGCCACCTTCTTTAACACCGAGCTTTTCAAAGAATTCTTCATTCAGCTCCGCAAGCTCCATTCGGCTTACTTTGTTTACCGTGACCTTGAACTCTACCGCTGCCCCTTTAAGGTCTTCACTGTGGTAGTCGTCTGGGAAAGTAAGGCTGAGCGTACGTTCATCACCTGCTTTTGCACCTAACAAGCCACTTTCGAAGCCTTCAATCATCCGCCCAGAACCGAGAATCAGATCGCTACCTTCAGCGCTGCCGCCATCAAACGCTTCGCCATCCCGGGTGCCCGCGTAGTCGATATTGACCCGGTCACCATCAATGGCTGCCTCATCAATATCTGGCCAGCTACCTTGCTGCTTGCGCAGTGTTTGGACCATCTCATCGACATCAGCATCGCGTACTTCGGCGTCTATACTTTCGACCTCTTTGCCTTTGAGCTCAGTGATCTCAAACTCCGGAAACACCTCGAAGGTGGCGATGTACTGAAAGTCTCGGCCTTCCTGCAGACTCTTGGGTTCGATGCTGGGCGCGCCGGCTGGGCGCAAGTTTTCCTGCTCCACCGCTTCATAAAAAGTCTGGCTCATGACCTCACCAGCCACTTCCTGGCGAACGCCGTCACCATAGCGCTGCTTCACTACGCGCATCGGCACCTTGCCTGGGCGAAAACCGTCAATACGCACATTAGGCAGGGCTTTCTGCAAACGGGCTGTCACCTCTTTTTCGATGCGTTCTGCTGGAACACCCACAGTCAGGCGCCGCTCCAGGCCTCCGGTTGTCTCAATGGATACCTGCATGCCAAATCCTCTCTAAATCGTCTTGCTGCCCGATGCGTCCCAGACAGCTACGGCACGGTTCTACCGCTGTATATACGTAGGAATGTACTATCAGATGCGTATCAGACAATACAATGAATAATGTGGTGCGAAAGGAGAGACTCGAACTCTCACGTCTTGCGACACTGGAACCTAAATCCAGCGCGTCTACCAATTCCGCCACTTTCGCAAAGTAACCTATACAGAACCGCCATAGCGGTCCTGCCATCAAAACCCGAACCCATTGAGCAAGTCAGTATGCCTGTGGGCGACAGGATTTTAATGGGCGCGAATTGTGCCATAGTTGATCACTGGCAGCAACGGTGATAAAGGTGCAAATTCAGCTTGGCGCGGCGACCAATACCACGGCCTCCCCCGCGTCGCTATTGCGTAACTCTGTTGGTATGAGCGCAGTTGGCAACAGCATCGCCTGTTCACCCTGCAGCGCACATTCCGCAAGCTCGATGTTGCCAATCAAGCACATCAGTAGCAAATACCGGGGTTGGCCATCGCCCACTGGCGCCGCACCCCCGGCCGGCAGCGTATAGCGCCATACAGAAAAATCATCAAAGTCGACTATCTTTTGCCGACTGCCCTGCCCGCATGGTTCCGATTCGAAACAGGCTGGTACATAATCCCGCATGTCGGTGACGAGTAAGGCCTCATCCGTATCCCAATGAGATTGGGTTAAAACGCGCTGCGCAAATGACACGATCTTTCGTTCATACACCGGGGTTTGAAATTCAACTGCACGCACACCATGCTGCAAGCTATGCGGCAGATTTCTCGGGATAACAACAACATCACCAACACTAATGGGATGCAGCTGCGTAAACGCCTCCATCGCCATCCTCAGCTGCTGTTCCTGACGTTGAAGATCCATTGGTACGTTCTTCAGCGAGTTTTTAATGCTCTCAAGATCGCATGGATTGTCTGCCAGTAACTCGTTGACCGACAACCATTCATCAATCTGAACACGCACTTTGCGGTATGTCGCTACGGTGGCCGCATACGCCTGCTTAAACGCGTCATCAGACGTATACTCTGCCCGTTTTTCCGAATTGAAGCCGATTCGAATAGCTCCGACGCCGCCTGGCCAGGCCGACTCACTGATGGCAGAAATCACATACACTTCGCGTTTGATTTCATGCAGTTCAAAATACAGGTCGCCGAGCACAGTTTCATTGTGCGGTGCGAGTATTTTTAACAGGATAGGAGATTCCTTCTCACCCAGCCCACTGATTGTTTCCGGAATGGCCGCTAGCCACCAATTTAGCGGGCAAGAAGTAGTAAGTGTCTGGACAGCACAGACGCCTCTTGCCTCAATTCCCGTGTACCAGACTTCCTGACCCCAGGGCTTGGGAATACCTACAGTGTCCAATCGAACAGGCAGTCGCGAATCAACCACTGGCAGGCGCAGTGAATGGCCCAGCTCCTGTAAAGAAATTGTGTCCGACCGAAGCCGAGCTTCTGCCGCCGCGAGTTGGTCTTCTTCACCCGCAAGCAATACGCTTAGGTAATCTACGCCGCAGGTGTAAATAGCAAAAACAAACGGGGCTGCTTCAGCGGAGTTTAGCGCTGGCAGGCTCAAGCGAATACTACGTATCTCATACTCGGCCCCATCACGGGCCAGTAATGTTCGCATTCGCCGTCCTGGCACGTAAGCCATCAGTGCTCTGTCTCGGTCAGGCAGGCCGGGTCAAAAGCGTAACCGCCATGCAGCCAGTCGATCAACTCCAATGCGGCTGGATGGCTGTCATTTGCATAACGCCCATCAAGATACGATTTTTCGTGCTCGGTCATGTTCTGCAGGCCTTTCTCGCTCAAAAGCACGCAGTCTTCGGACAGCCGCTGCGCAAGCGATTCGCCCAGCAATGCACTCCAAAGAGCCAATTGCCCTTCTGCTTCCAGAGGTCTGGGCTCGACTCTGTAAACCTCGGCCAGGGTTGCCAGCGGCAATTTGGAAAGCGCGCACTGGTTCATTGGGTTGCTGTAATGCACAGTAAGATGTTCTGCCGCAGCACCATCACGGTCTGCAAAAGCTTGAATGTTTAGAAAGTTACTGGCGCGTTCGCCATCATTTACCGGGTAGTTATCCCAGAGTGCCAATGGCCGTCTTAGCACGCGACTGATTGGCTGGAGATCGCTGGCCATCACTGACCTGGAGCATACCTCATTCCCAGTCCAGAAAATGTCAATCCCTTGATCCAGGTTCTCACCCAGGGATTCCCAGTAGCCGCTTGGCCGTGCACCGAAAACGCGTTCCAGAATGGGATCATGAGAGTAAAAACTAGGGCAGACCAGTAATCGCTCTACTTCAACTCGCTCTGCGATGAACGCCACTATCTTGCATTGGCGCTCAGCCAGGTCATCGTGCGCGCAATGCATATCGTCAAACAAAATCGCAACCACGCCCGGTTTTAAATCGTTTAGCTGATTCAGTTTCGTAGCCAGGGCCGAACGTTGCTTTTGACCGAATTCATGCACCGCACCCAGCGGTGATAAGCCCACGCCCCATTTTACTTTGGCTTTGTCGGAAGCTGAGCCAATTTCGCTGAGAGCACTGCAATCTTCTTCAGAAAACGGCACCTGCCATTTAGCGCGCAACAAGGCATCACTTTTCGGAGCATAAATGTATTCGTGGAATCCCTGGTTTCCCAGCCATGCAATCATTTCCAGCCTGGCCTTCTGTGCCCAATCTCGCCCGTAAAAGCCTTCGATCAGACCGAGTTGTGGTGATTTCATGGTAATGCGCTGCTGGAAAATCGCCTGCATGGTACACAAGGGCTGATTCTTGCAGCAAGGCAAATGCGAACCGTTGCACAGTTTTACTCACATATGGGAACGAAAAGATCGATATTGGTTATTTATTGGACAATGGTTATTTTTTAACCATACTTGGATTATGCCAATGACTTGTCTGGCAACAAGCAGCGGCAAAGGAAGCCCAGGCTTCCTGAGGACTACCCCTCGTAGTTTCATCCCATTGGTCTTGACCCGAAATCCCCCCAGGTTTCGGGTTCTTTTTATGTACAGGATGTACGGTATGTCCCGAGAGGCAGGAAGCCGGCAGGGACTCCGCACTAGCAGCATCGACACAAGCTTAATCGAAACTGAGAACTGGAAGATACCACCAGGTATGCCCCGAGAGGCAGGAAGCCGGCAGGGGCCTCAGCACTAGCAACAACTACCCAAGCTTAATCAAAACTGAAAACGCGCAGATAAGAAGTATGCGCTGGCCTCCTAGCGACCACCAAAAACCAAACTTAGAAAAACCAAACGCCCAAGGAAGAACCCCCGGGACGAAACGCTACATAGTATGAGTAGGCCGATCAGAGTCCAAAGACCCCGCCAGATACGTTTCGATCTTCTTACTCGCCGTATCATCCATATTACTAAACTGCACACCTATGCCCGCCGCCCGGTTACCCTGCGCGCCTTTAGGCGTTAGCCAAACTACCTTTCCGGCCACCGGAATTTTCTCCACTTCTTCCATAAGGTTCAGAAGCATGAAAACCTCATCACCCAGTGAATAGGTTTTTCCGGTCGGAATAAACAAGCCACCGTTTTCCAGAAAAGGCATATAAGCTGCATACAAAACAGCTTTGTCTTTGATGGTCAGTGACAATATTCCGTTACTGGCTCCGGGTCTGGCACTCATGGTAGATCTCGAATAAAAGCTCTGTTTATTTTCTACGCCGCGCGGCGTAATGCTTGCACCTTCAAATACGGGTGCCGATCTGCAAAGAATAGCTCAAAGAATTCAGTCTTGCTGCGTGCAAAGTGCCAGTCGCAGAAATAGGTCTTCAAGTGCTAGCTGGTCGTTTAAATGGCTGCCAGCGTGCAGAATTTTGAGCGAATTTTGCACAAATTGCGCATGCTCAAGCAGCTTCCTGGTATTCCAAGACCCGTCCAGCAGCGGTGAATGTGCCTCTTTTTGATGAGAACAACCGAGTTGATTAGCCACAATAGAACTCACTAGACGCAAATACACTTCTAGGAATGGCTTCAGATCATAGGCCAG
Organism: uncultured Pseudomonadales bacterium; assembly: GCA_964352475.1. Lineage (GTDB taxonomy): Bacteria > Pseudomonadota > Gammaproteobacteria > Pseudomonadales > JAUIET01 > JAUIET01. The sequence continues at coordinate 99,933 of CAYGSL010000005.1, forward strand.
CAGAGGCTTGGTTAACTGTACAACCCCGGTCTTTCCCTCAACGGCTGCGTGCATGGCGGCGGAAATGGTCTGATGCATATCGAGCAACTGTTGGCCTTTCTCCAGTGCCAGTAGTGGCTGACCGTTGCAGATTTGCAAATACTGTTCCGTCAGCCTCACATCGTGAATTTCATTCTGCAACCATTTTTCAGCCTGCTGTTTATCAGGTGTTGATACACGCAACACCTGGCAACGAGATCGAATGGTTGCCGGTAAACGTCCAGGGTTGGCACTGCTCAACACAAATTGGGTGCTGGATGGCGGTTCTTCTAAACACTTCAACAGCGCATTCGCCGCATTGCGATTCATAAGATCAGCTGGCCAGACCACGACGATTTTTGTAGGTGATATCTGTGCTGTTTTATAAGCGAATTCAAGCAGGCTTCTTACCTGATCAATGCTGATCACCTGCTTACCCTCTTCTGGCGTCAGGTGCCGGAAGTCAGGATGATTTCCAGCCACCCACAACTTGCAGGAATGACAGTTGCCGCATGCCGATTCATGCTCAGTACACAATATTGATTGAGCGAAGGCCAAGGCTAGGCGATGCTTGCCTATGCCAGGTGAACCAGAGAGTAACAAGGCATGTGGTAGTTGGTTATCGGTGCGCAGTTGGCGTAAGTGCGCATAGTCTTTATCAAGCCAAGGCGGTGCTCCAGGCACAGTAGTTTGACTTTCTGCAGCAACACTCATAGTCAGGTGCCTCCAAGATCAAAAACATCCTGCAGCGAATCAGCGAGAGTCTCTTGCACATCCAGTAATGGCAAACCAGCGTCGATTACAAGGAATCTTTCTGGAAACTGTTTAGCGCGCCGCAGGTAGCTTGCTCTCACTAAATCGAAAAAGCGCGAAGACTCAATTTCAAATCGATCGAGTTCCGCTCGTGCTCGCGCACGTTGCATTCCAATCTCTGGATCAATGTCCAGCAAAACAGTCAGGTCTGGCTGCAAACTTTGTTGGACCAAATTTTCCAGTAGCTTTATATGCTCAATATTGAGACCGCGGCCGCCGCCCTGATAAGCATAGGTGGCGTCCGTGAAACGGTCGCACAATACCCACTGCCCCGCTGCCAGAGCAGGTTTGATTACTTCAGCGAGGTGCTGGGCGCGCGCTGCAAATACCAAAAGCAATTCAGCCGTCGCGTCCATGGGTTCATCTGACTTGGCGAGCAAAATTTCTCGAATAGCTTCAGCCAGTGGCGTACCTCCGGGTTCCCTGGTGGTTATCAGATCGATAGAGCGTTGTTCAAAAAAATTCTGTATGAATTCTATATTGGTTGTTTTACCAACGCCCTCACCGCCCTCTACCGTTATAAATTTGCCTGGATGAATCATGCGGCTAAACCCCGGCACCCACCGCGAAGAGTGCTTTCATGGCGACGAGCGATAATCTTTTCTGCGTTTGAGCTGGTACTCTCGCACGGCTTTCTCGTGCTCTTCAAGCGTTTTGGAAAAATAGTGACTGCCGTCGCCCTTGGCAACAAAGAATAAGGTCTCACCGTCAGCAGGGTGTAATGCGGCATGTATCGCTGCACGCCCTGGTAAGGCAATAGGCGATGGCGGCAATCCGGCCCGGGTGTACGTGTTATAGGGAGTATCTTCACGTAAGTGTCGATAGCGAATATTGCCGTCGAAATCCGGACCCAACCCATAAATCACGGTAGGGTCAGTTTGTAAGCGCATTCGCTTGTTCAAACGCCGCACAAATACACCGGCAATTTCTGCTCGTTCGCTGGCTCGCCCGGTTTCCTTCTCCACTATTGATGCCATGATCAGGGCCTCATAGGCCGTTTCATAAGGCAGATTATCTGCTCTCTGGCGCCATTCACTGGTCAACACCTCCTGCATACGTGCGTAGCCTGCTTTCAATAGACTAATGTCGGTGGTTCCTTGCGCGAACAACATTGTATCCGGGTAGAACCAGCCCTCCAGTGCCATTTCCGGGTCCAGATCCAAAGCTTGCTTAAGTGCGTCATCGGACCAGTCTGTTAGCGTTTGTTCAACCGCTGAATGGGCTCGCAATATCTCCAACATATCGGCGTATCGAGAGCCCTCTATTACTCTGAGCTGTCGAAGTTCAACATCACCGTCAACGAGCTTATCTAAAAGCTGTACCGGCGATAGACCGGCTTCTAATCGATAACTCCCTGCCTGAATCCGGGTCGCCAGCCCCTTGTAGCGAGCATAAGCCAACCACACCTTGGGGTAGCGCAACCACTGCTCACTCGACAATTGCGCCGCCAGCTTACCCAGGGTCTGCCCACTTTGAATCGTTATTTCAAGTTGTTCCTGATTGTTTTCACTCAGCGGCCCCTCGTGCAGCCATTGCCAGGCCAGATAAGTAACTGCAGATGCTGCCAGAGCAGCAAGCACGGCAACTGCGAATAAACCTTTCACCCATTTCATTGCTGATGCACCGCAGAATACTCACGCTGGCGAATAGCGGCGAGAATATCTCGAGTTACTGGCCCTGGCACCCAGGAAAATTCCTCACACTGCTTCACAGCAAGCACCCCAATCAAGCAGTTAGAAATAAACATTTCGTCCGCTGAGTGCAAATCATCCCGCAATACAGGCTGTTGCTTTACAAGCAGTCCCAGCTCAGGAGCTATCTGATCAATAATAACTCCCCGCATAACACCACTAACACCGCTACTGTCCAGTCTTGGTGTTGTAAGAACAGAATCGTTCACAAGGAACACATTACTCATTGTACCTTCTACGATGCATTCTTCAGAGTCAAACATCAGCCCCTCAAAAACATGTTCATCTTGCCACTCTGCACGCGCCAGAATCTGCTCTAATCGATTCAGATGTTTTACGCCGGCCAACCTTGTGTTTGATGATAGCCGCATTGAGCAGAAACGCAGAGTAACGCCAGCCTGCCTCTTTGATTCTTCAACATCGGCGTAAGGCGAGCAGCCAATCACAATCGTTGCTTGCATGGACGCAGAGCGCGCGTACCCACTGGCCGGCGCACCACGAGTGACTATTATTTTTAGTCTAGCGAGCGGAGGAAGATCAATTTCGCGCAAATATTTAGAAAGATGGCGATCAATCAATTCAATAGATGCGGGTATTTGCAGCGTCTTAAGACCGCTTTGCAATCTACGCATGTGCTGAGCACGATTAATGGCTACTTGATTATTTACCCGCAGGGTTTCAAACAGACCATCGCCGTAATGCAATCCGCGATCTTCAATAGATACTGATTGCTGCCACTCACCATTGAGCATCCATGGCAAGGAGCCCATTGCGTTTACGCCCGGACCTTAGGAAAAATCAAGGTGCTTTTCGAAACACCAGGCTGCCGTTAGTACCACCAAATCCAAACGAATTGGAAACAGCAACATCGATGTTCTTTTCTCTGGCCGTTAGCGGCACAAAGTCCAGGTCACATTGCTCATCAGGCGTATCAAGATTGATGGTGGGTGGCAATATTGAATCGCGCAGCGCGAGCACCGTAAAAATAGCTTCAACCGAACCAGCCGCACCCAATAAGTGTCCAATCATGGACTTGGTGGAACTGACCGCCACACTTTTTGCAGCATCACCCAATACAGATTTGACTGCTAGACATTCGGCAACGTCACCTGCGGGCGTTGAGGTACCATGCGCATTTATATAACCAACATCAATCGGGTTAACACCTGCGTTATTGATCGCATTGCGCATTGACGCGGCAGCACCGGACCCGTCTTCCGGTGGTGAGGTCATATGATAGGCATCGCCGCTCATGCCAAAACCAATTAACTCCGCGTAGATGTTGGCACCGCGTTTTTTCGCGTGCTCGTATTCCTCCAGCAGCATCACGCCCGCGCCATCTCCTAACACAAAGCCATCGCGGTCTTTATCCCAGGGACGACTGGCCTGCTCAGGAGAATCATTACGGGTGGAAAGTGCGCGAGCTGCAGCAAAACCGCCAAGCCCTACGGGCGTGGTGGCCATTTCAGCGCCACCTACCAGCATTGCATCCACTTCTCCCCATTGAATAAGCCTGGCGCCCATGCCTATGTTGTGAGTACCTGTTGTACATGCGGTCACTATCGCCAGGTTTGGGCCAGTGAAGCCGTAGCGGATCGACAGATTGCCAGCAATCATATTGGTGATTGAGCCTGGCACAAAAAACGGCGAAATCTTCCGCGGCCCAGTGCTTTGCACAATGCCATGGGTCTTTTCTATTGATGTAACTCCGCCAATTCCGCTACCAATCGCTGAGCCTACCCTGTGCGCATTGGCTTCGGAAATCTGCAAGCCTGAATCATCCATGGCCTGGATACCAGCTACCATGCCGTATTGAATAAAGGGGTCCATCTTGCGCGCCTCTTTAGGCGCCAGATAACCCTCGATATCAAAATTCTTAACTGACGCTGCAAAACGCGTGGAAAACGCAGACGCGTCGAAAAACTCAATGGGTGCCACCCCGCTGCAGCCTTCAACAATACCCTGCCATGATTCCGCCACAGTGTTTGCCAGTGGCGATACCATGCCCATGCCGGTTACTACTACGCGCTTTCCTTCCACCTGTCGTTTCCCCTTAAACACAAGAGCCGCTGCCCCGAAAGGACAGCGGCTCTATCAAGTCAACGTGCGATTATGTGTGCGAACTGATGTAGTCCACCGCGAGTTGCACTGTAGTGATTGTTTCTGCTTCTTCATCTGGAATTTCGGTTTCGAATTCCTCCTCAAGCGCCATTACCAGCTCCACAGTGTCCAGTGAATCGGCACCCAGATCTTCAACGAAAGATGCCGAGTTTTGGATTTCTTCTTCTTTTACGCCCAGCTGTTCGCTAACTATCTTTTTGACGCGTTGTTCAATGCTGCTCATGTTTTCAAAGGCTCCTGTGCCTGCTGCGTGGTGTTAAATAAATTAACATTTTCTCAGTCTCGCCAATGATGTGTGCCGATATTGCGGATCGCAATTCATTCAGACCGATGGCGGTGCTGAAGGGCGCATTTTACAACAAAAACAGAGACTTGAAAGTAATGTCAGAATGATAAATACACAATATCTTAAAATATATTAAAATCAATAGCTTAAGTAGCACTCAAGCCATGTACATGCCGCCATTGACGTGCAAGGTTTCGCCACTTATGTAGGCTCCACCGTCGCTAGCCAGGAATGCGACCACAGCGGCCACTTCCTCAGCAGAGCCTAATCTCGCCAGTGGAATTTGCGTCAGCAAGGCTTCTCGTTGAGCCTCTGGTAGCTCGCGAGTCATGTCCGTATCAATGAACCCGGGTGCCACAGTGTTGACTGTAATGTTTCGTGAACCCACTTCTCTAGCCAGTGACCGCGCAAAACCAGCTACCGCCGCTTTACTCGCCGCATAGTTACTTTGGCCAGCGTTACCCATGGAACCCACCACAGAGGAAATATTGATTATTCGACCACTTCGGGCTCTTGTCATGCCTTTCAGAAATGCCTTACTCAACTTGAAAACGGCACTGAGGTTGGTAGCGATAACGTCATCCCACTCGTCTTGCTTCATGCGAAGCAACAGATTGTCACGAGTAATTCCAGCATTGTTGACCAGTACAGCGGGTGTGCCAATTTCAGCTACCGCACTCAGAAAAGCGGTCAACGACTCAGCATCGGCCACGTCCAACTGCAATCCCTGGCCTTCCAGCCCCTCTTCCTTAAGATATTCGCTGATCTTGTCTGCACCGGCAGTAGAGGTTGCTGTGCCAATTATAAAATGGTGTTCACCGAGTGCTTGTGCAATGGCTTTACCGATGCCGCGGCTGGCGCCAGTCACAACAGCTATGGGTTTTTCGCTCATAGTAAATCTCTTTTATCTTTGCTATTCAACGCGGGCTTCAGGCGCCCAAGGCTTGATTAAGCTTGTCAAAATCTTCTGATAACTGCAGATTCGAACTTGTTAGGGTTTTGTCAATCCGTCGACCCAGTCCGGAGAGTACTTTACCAGGACCACATTCAACCAGATGTTCAGCACCATTTTCTGTTAACGCAGATACGCACGCTACCCAAGGTACAGGGCTGCTGATCTGCTCTACCAATATTTGTCGGATCGCATCAGCGTCCTGCTCTGCCTGTGCATGTACATTGTGAATCACCGGCGTTGCAGGTGTCTGAACACTTATTCCTTGCAGAACACTTGCAAGTTGTTCCCCAGCTGGTTTCATTAGTGAGGTATGGAATGGCGCGCTCACCGGCAGCGGTAACGCCCGTTTCGCACCGGCTTCCTTACAACGTTCTGCCGCTCGCTGCACGGCCGCCGCGTGCCCTGCAATAACCACCTGGCCGGGAGAATTGTAGTTAACCGCTGCAACAACCTCATCGCCTGCCGCCTGTTCACAAGCCTGATTAATAAGATCATCCGACAAGCCAATAATGGCTGCCATGGCACCCACACCTACGGGTACCGCGGTCTGCATGAACTGCCCGCGCTGGCGAACCAGGTCAACAGTCTCGGCAAAAGGCAAGGCGCCAGCACAAACCAGAGCTGAAAATTCGCCCAAACTGTGGCCAGCCATCTGCGCTGGGCGATGTTCGCTTTGCTTAGACCACAATCGCCATAAAGCAACGCTGGCGGTAAGTATAAGCGGCTGAGTATTTTCGGTCAGGTTCTGCGTTTCTTCAGGACCCTCCTGTGCAAGCGCCCACAGATCAAAGCCGAGTGCGTCGGATGCTTCCGCAAACGTTTGCTGTACCAAAGGCTCTTTGGCGCCCAACTCAGCCAGCATACCGACCGATTGCGAGCCCTGCCCAGGAAATATAAACGCCAGCGATTCTAATGCCATAACTATTAAGATCCTTGATTTATCTGAACGTTGCCAATTTGAAAAGTGTGCTTATGTTTGGCAAGCCAGTTGTCGCTTACCAGATCACATGCGCTGAGCAAGCTATTCACAGTGCCTTTAACATCGGAACCACCGTGGCTCTTGATGATAACGCCATTCAGCCCAAGAAAAAACGCACCATTGTGCTGTGCTGGGGCAAATTGTGCGATGCTTGCGCGTAGTTGTTCTTTAAGTACTGGATCCACAACGTCGGCAATCGCAGCCTGCATTTCGCCGATCACGGTTCTGGCGGCCGACTCGGATGCCTTAAGCGCCACGTTCCCAACGAATCCGTCACACACAACAATATCAGCCGTTGCATCAAACAATGAATCGGGCTCCAGAAAACCAATGTACTCTAGTTGTTCTGTATTGCTTAGTTGCCGGGCAGCCTCACGCAAGGTGCGTGTGCCTTTATTCGGTTCCGTACCATTGCTTAACAAAGCAACCTTAGGGCGCCGCAGATCGTGTTGCAGCTTCGCGAGAAGTGCAGCGAGCTGGCCAAATTCATATAGATTCCTGGCTGTGCATTCGGCATTCGCGCCTAAATCCAATAGATAAGTGTTACCCCGTCTACTTTGAAAAGCCTTGCATATTGCTGGTCTATGAATGCCAGGCAGTGTTCCCAGTAAACGCAAGCCTGCGACCATCATCGCCGCTGTGCTACCGGCGCTAACGGCCGCGTTAGCAGTGCCGTCTGCTACAGCTTTCACTGACTGAAATAGGGAACTTTTTCTACCGTGTAACAGGACTTGTTTGCCATCACATATTTCGGGGTTTAAGGTCAGCGCTGCTTTGATCTGGACACGAGAGCGCAAATCACTAGGTAATATCGATTCCAAAGTTTCCTGGTGACCGAACAGCACCGCGTCAATATCGCCGTGCGAGCGCAGCACTTCTGCGACTGCAGGTACGATGATTTCGGGACCAAAGTCCCCGCCCATGGCGTCAATCGCTAGGCGCATTAGCCTAAATTAAAGCGCAGAAATATGCCTGGGCTGAACTTTGGAAAGCGGCTATTCGTCGTCGCCGATATTCAGCACTTTCTTGCCGCGGTAGAAACCATCGGCTGTGACGTGGTGTCGGCGATGGCGTTCGCCTGTTGTTTGGTCCACGCTAAGCGCTGCGGTGTTCAAGCTGTCGTGCGAGCGTCGTTGGCCGCGTCGTGAACGTGTTACTTTACTCTTTTGTACAGCCATGCTCGTACTCCGTTAATTCTTGCTTAGCATTTCTGCCAAGTCTTCAAAGGGTTTTTGCCGAGGTTCCTGTTCAGGTTCTTCAGCGCTCATATAACGTTGCCCGGCGCAGTCTTGCTCATGCAGACTGACGATTGGCAACGCTAACAACAATTCATCTTCCACCAAATTATGCAGATCCACCGTGTCGTCAACGACAATCACCGGTTCCAGTTCCTCTGGTAACTGCCTTGCAGGATCTTCGCCGGCCACCAGCGCCAATGCAAAGCTCTGCTTCAACGCGAGTGCCATGGGATCCAGACATCGCTGGCAATACACATCCACTGCAGCACTCACACTGCCTTTAATTAGCCTGCGCCCCTCATCGTCTCTGATGAACTGCAGCTCAACGTCCGCATTGCCCGCATCGCTTGCAAGCAAGTCAATGAAGCGACTAAGGCGTTTTATTGCCAAACGCCCTTCAAGTCTGGCTTCCGCGGCAACCAGACGAGCGACAGATACTTCGCCAGGCAGGTCTCTTTGTGACTGCATTTCCAGGCCCAGGGGCGTCATGGGCGCGCCATCATAGGGAGTCGTTCAGAAAGTGTCAAACAGAATGCAAAAAATCCTCAAATCTCAAGGGATTAGCGCAGAACTGGCAGCTGTATTTCCAACTGCTGACCAACAATGCCTTCACCAATAGCAACTCCGAGGCGGCCAAGAGCCTGCTCGATAGGGTCAGGCTTCATGGTGTAATCGATGATGTTGTCCTGTTTGAACAGCTCTCGAGCAACATAACCGGCGCTACCTAAACCATCGATCAGACCCAGCTCAAGCGCCTGCTCTCCTGACCAGATCAAGCCTGAGAACAGATCCGGATGATCGCCAAGACGATCGCCCCGCCCTTCTTTAACCACGGAAACAAATTGTTTATGCGTGACTTTCAACACGCTCTGCCAAAACTCTTTCTCTTCTTCATTTTCAGGCAGGAATGGGTCCAGAAACCCTTTGTGGTCACCCGCAGTGTATTGCCTGCGCTCGACACCCAATTTTTCCATGGTGTCAACAAAACCGAAGCCCGAGCCGACCACGCCGATGGAACCAACCAAACTGGCTTTATCGGCATAGATCTCATCGGCTGCGGCCGCGATGTAATAGGCGCCAGACGCACCCAGCTCTGCAATAGCCGCGTACACTTTCTTCTCTGGGTGCAAGGCTCGCAAGCGCTTTATTTCGTCATATATCTGACCACTTTGCACCGGACTGCCACCCGGGCTGTTGATTGCCAGAAGGACGCCCTCACAAGCTTCGTTTTCAAAAGCCTGCCGCAAACTGCCGGCTACCGCGTTTGCATTAGCCATTTCTTCAGCGGCTATAACGCCTTTGATTTCGATCACACCAATGTGAGCATCGCTAACTTCACCGCCAACACCTTTATAAAGAAATACACCTAGCAATACGGCAAGATACGCGAAGGTCAACAGTTTAAAGAAAATACCCCAACGGCGGGCTTTTCGCTGCTCGCTAAGAGAGCTTTGCACCACATTTTCCAATACATTTAGCGCGCCTTGTTCCGACACGGTATCGTTTGATTCCATATTCATTCTTGTTCAGCTCTTGTTTGTGCCTTGTTTCAGTCTACAACAGATAAAGTGGTGCGAAACGCCGTTCAGCGTGTGGCGGCGTGATCTGTAAACCATTGCGCCAGATCTGCGTAAGAATTGGCGATAAAATGCGCGCCCGCGGCCTGCAATCTTGGAATGGAATGTACTCCAAAGCTCACTCCAACAGCATGTAATCCTGCGCTGACAGCCATTGCCACATCATATTCTGTGTCACCAATCATTATTGCGTCTGCAGCGGATGTTCCCGTTTCCTCCAGCAATTCGAGCAGCATCTGCGGGTGTGGCTTGGAACGCGTCTCGTCCGCGCAGCGGCTGGAATCAAATAACTCGCCGCGACCGGTAGCGGCAAACACTCGATCCAGCCCACGGCGACTCTTACCGGTGGCCACAGCGGTTTGATGGCCCAGGCGGCGCAACTCACTGACAAACTCCATACTGCCTGGAAAAAACTGGCAAGGCACGGCGTCGCGCTGCACAAAATGTCTGGAGTAATGCTGTTGCAGCTGAGATTTTTGTTCGCCAGAAGCGTCTGGATACAGCTCTGTGCTTGCTTCATGCATCCCCAGACCGATGATCTGGCGAATGTCGGCAGCGCTTCGAATGTCTAAATCAGCATCATTCATGGCTGCCTGCATAGCGGCCACAATTTTATCTGCAGAATCTATCAGGGTACCATCCCAGTCAAATATAATTAACATATTCAATTACTTACGGATTTTATCTAGAAATGACATTAGACAGTTGTCCAGCTCTGCGGTGACAGTTAGCGGCTCACCAGCGACGGTTAAGCGAAGTTCGCTGGCATGTAGAAACAAGCGCTGTAAGCCACGCTGGCGGGCTTGCTTATTGGCTGCATCTGGGGCGTACTTCACATCGCCCGCTATCGCATGCCCTTTGAAAGCGGCATGGACGCGAATCTGATGCGTTCTACCGGTTACCGGGCTGGCCTCTACCAGGCTATGGTCGTTAAACCACTCCAGAACCTTGAACAGAGTGGACGACGCTTTGCCGTCCTGGCTAACCCGCACCATTCGCTCGCCGGAACTCAGCTCATTCTTGCGCAGCGGCGCATCAACGCGCCGCAATGCCTTGGGCCAGCGCCCAAAAACCAGGGCCAGATACTTCTTGCTCAGCGTTTTACTTTGTAGTTGCTGATGCAGATCAACCAGAGTTTTGCGGTTCTTGGCAATCATCAAGCAGCCAGACGTGTCTCGATCCAGTCTGTGCACCAGCTCCATGCGCCGGCATTCTGGACGCAGCACCCTTAAGGCTTCTATCAAACCCAGATTGATACCACTTCCACCATGCACCGCCAACCCCGCGGGTTTGTTGATCACCAGCAAATCTTCGGTCTCAAGCAGGATTGCCTGTTTCAGAGTGTCTGCCAGGGAATCGCTGATAAACATTGCTTGCTTATCATCAGCGCCACTGGGCACGCGCACCGGCGGAATTCGTATGCTATCCCCTTCCAGCAACCGGTAGGTTTGTTTGGCCCGCCGCTTGTTAACGCGAACCTCACCGGAACGCAGCATGCGGTAAACCCTGGATTTGGGTACCGATTTGAGCTCAGTAAACAGGAAGTTGTCCAGACGCTGACCAGCCTGCGCGTCATCAATACTCACGTATCGAACTTGTTTGTTTTCCAATCAACCGCCCACTATCAATTCGCACGAATCGTTCGCGCACCTTATTTTGGCACGCGAATCGGTCTGCTCAGGCACTACAATTACCAACAACGAGGTAGCCGCCTGTGATTGAGGCGCCGGTCGTTAGCTGCTATAGTCCAGGTTAGACCCAAAGAAATAGAACGCTATTATCTCTCGAAGGGTTGAAAGAAGCGAGCATGACTCGTAAGGCGCCGCGAGAATAGCGGCACATTACAATGAACCTTACGCCACGCCGCTATTTATAACCGCCGACTAGCCAGTGCACGCCCTATTGATATTCTATTAGGGCGGGAAAAGAGTGAAAGCCACTCATGCAACCGGCCAGGGCAGTAGTGATGAGACTCACGACAAACGATTAAACGTATATTCGCCCGCGAGCATGCAACAGATGAACCTGCCGAGAAAATGGCTGGCAGGCGCTGCTCCAGGCCCATCAGCAAGCCAACAAGTTTAGATCAAGTTTCGACTATAAGCTGCTGATAATAAAGAACTATTTCTAAGAAAACCCTTGAAATAGTGTATTTGAACGGCAAGCAATTGTGCTTGGTTTGGTGTTGGTTGGTACCTTGTGTACCAGCGAGACAACATTAATTCCCGATCTTTGCCCACAGTCTCATTCTACTTTCCATCCGGTCTCGTCGGCTAAGACACCATGGAAGTAAACCTATGAAACGCATGTTAATCAACGCAACCCAACCCGAAGAGTTGCGTGTTGCAATTGTCGATGGCCAGAAGCTATTCGACCTCGACATTGAAAACAGAACCCGAGTACAAAAGAAGTCCAACATATACAAAGGCAAAATCACTCGCGTGGAGCCAAGCCTGGAAGCCGCATTTGTTGATTTTGGCGCCGAGAGGCATGGATTTTTGCCACTCAAAGAAATATCCAAGCAGTATTTTAACCGCAAACCTTCAGACGTAGATGGTCGATTTACGATCAAAGACGTGGTCAAGGAAGGCACTGAAGTTATCGTTCAGGTCGATAAAGAGGAACGCGGCAATAAAGGTGCGGCTTTAACGACCTTTATCAGTCTTGCCGGCCGATACATGGTTTTGATGCCAAACAACCCGAGAGCTGGCGGAATCTCCCGCCGCGTGGAAGGTGATGAGCGCTCGGAACTGAAATCTGTTCTCGATTCCCTGGATACACCAAAAGGAATGGGCGTTATTGTGCGCACCGCCGGTGTTGGGCGTAACAGCGAAGAACTCAAATGGGATCAGGATTACCTGTGCGCGGTGTGGGAAGCAATATCGGAAGTTGCTGAGCAACGTTCTGCCCCGTTTCTGATTTACCCCGAAGGCAATGTCATTATTCGAGCCATCAGGGATTACCTGCGGCCGGATATTGGCGAAATCATTATTGATGCACAAGATGCGTTTGATGAGGCCACGGAGTTCGTTGGTCAAATCATGCCGCACAATGAGTCCAAGCTTAAGCTTTACCAGGACAGTGTGCCTTTATTCAATCGCTACCAAATAGAGAGCCAAATTCAGTCCGCCTACGAACGCGAAGTAACACTTCCTTCCGGTGGTTCTATTGTTATAGACCCTACCGAAGCAATGGTCGCCATCGATATCAACTCGGCGCGGGCAACCAAGGGCAAGAATATAGAAGACACGGCCACCCGAACCAATCTGGAAGCGGCAGATGAGATCGGTCGGCAACTGAGATTACGTGACATTGGCGGTCTGGTAGTTATCGACTTCATTGACATGAATGAGAGCCGTAACCAGCGTGCGGTTGAAAATCGCATGCGCGAAGCCCTTGAGATGGACCGCGCCCGTGTTCAGGTTGGCAAAATCTCCAGGTTTGGCTTACTGGAAATGTCACGTCAGCGACTGCGACCCTCGCTCGGCGAGACCAGCTCTATTGTCTGCCCACGCTGTAAGGGCCAGGGTCACATACTGGACACCAAATCCACGGCGCTGACCGCGCTCAGAGTCATAGAGGAAGAAGCCCTCAAAGAGCGAAGCGCAGAGATACGCGCAATCGTACCGGTGGAAGTGGCGACCTATTTGCTCAATGAAAAGCGACAGGCCATTCTTGATATTGAAAAGCGTAACGGTTTGCATGTTTTGGTGGTGCCAAACCTCAATATGGAGACGCCACACTTCGATGTGCAGCGATATAGAGACGATCAACAGCTCTCGCAAGACATCCCCAGCTACAGCCTAGAAAATGACACATCCATATTGGATGAGCCAGAGGTCGATCCGCAGGCCGTATTAGCTGTTCAGGAAGAGCCTGCCTTGAAACGCATTAGCGTCGCCCCTCAAGAGCCTGCCCCGCAGCGCAGCCAGCCAGCACCCGAAGCAGTCGTCGCACAAGCCGCGCCACTTGCATCTGCGCAACCACAAGCAGAGGGAATGATTACCCGAATGTGGAACGCGATGTTTGGTAGCGCCCCGGTTGCTGCCGAGCCATCAGCAAGCCCTGTGGATGCAGACGCACAGAAATCGAACAAGACAGAGTCTGCTAACAAACGCAGAAACAATAAGCGTGGCGGCAACCGCAAGCCCAGGCAAGAGGCACGGCAGCGTCAGGAAACGTCAGAGGTGCCAGAACATGAAGAAAGTTCTACAGATTCTAACCAGGCTGACGGCAACCGACGCGGAGGACAACGACGCCGCGGCGGCAATGGCCAGCGTCAGGAGAAAACAGCGAATCGTCGCGATAACGGGCAAGATCTGGAGCAAGCAAATGATGCTGATCGTCCAAAGCGTCGACCCAGCAACAGCAAGCCTAAAGCGGCCAGCCCTAAAAAGCGCGAGAATCGGCGAGAGCGGCCAATTGATGCTTTGCTCGCAGGTAGTGATTTGCTGGCAGCGCAAGCGCAAGAACCTCTTGCGGAGGCTTTGCCAGAGACGGCAACTGAAACATTTGAGACCTCCCCACAGGCGCCCAATGGCAATGACATGGAAACCCTCGCCGTTCGCGAAACCATTGTAGAAGCCGTTACAGAAACCGATGGAGAAGCCGAAAGCAAGACAGCACAATCAGAAGAATCGTTAGCGCAAGCAACAACTGAGCCTGAGGCAAGCGTAGAAGCAGAGGCAATAGCAGAGCTTGAAGCAACGGTTGAAGCAGAGGCTGTGGCAGAGCCTGAAATAGCCACCGACGAAACCGAAGTCCTTGCTGCGACTATAGCTACTCCAGCGCGGGAATCAGAAACTGTTGAGCTTAGTGAACCAGAAGCACAACGGACTAACGGTGCAGCGAACGCTGCGGCCATATCCGAGTCGTCGATTGACTTTGCAACTTTGGGTCGAGCTGGAAATGATCCTCGCGACAACCCGCAGACACACACCGAGTTTCAGATTCGAAGCCGCACAATAGAGCTTATTGACCTGCAAGCGCCTGCGCTTGTGGCCGAGCAACTTGGTGAGGAAGAGGTTATGGCGATGCGCGCACCCAACGACCCCAGGCAACAGCGCAGCACCGAAGCCAGTACTGATGCATAAGCGGTAATCTGCGACCCATAATTAGTTGTAGGTGGTTCTTGTCAGGCGCAACAATACGGATATAATTGCGCCTGCTCTGCGGAGGGGTGGCAGAGTGGTTGAATGCACTGGTCTTGAAAACCAGCGAAGGTGAAAGCCTTCCGAGAGTTCGAATCTCTCCTCCTCCGCCAATTATTCCTTATCTCATGGCGTTTTCTGCGCCAAGGTTGTAAAGCCGACAAACGGTGATACGAAAAGTTCGATGCATAAACACCGTTTTTCGAGATGGAAAGCATTGAAATTGGCTGTACCATCATTATTATTAGAGTAGTTCCAAAGGGTTCCTTAAAGGAGAATCAGGCATGAGTAGAGAGAATGACGTTCTGAGCACTGCAGGTTACGACGTAGCCAGTGCTGAAGTAAACAAGGTGCTTCGTAACACCTACGCCTTACTGGCAATGACATTGGTGTTTTCCGGCATTACCGCCATGATCTCCATGGCATTGGAAATGCCACGCATGACCTATTTGTTTTGTCTTGGCGGCGCGATGGTTTTGATGCTGTTTGTCATGCCAAAAGTTGCTAATTCGGCAAGTGGTATTGGGGTTGTTTTTGCTATAACCGGCCTGCTCGGATTTGGCATAGGCCCAATGCTGGCAATGTACCTTGCTCTGCAAAATGGCGGTCAGCTAGTTGCGACAGCATTGGGCGGTACCGGCGTTATCTTCCTGGCATTGTCAGCGTATGCGCTAACGACCAAGAAGGATTTCAGTTTCATGGGTGGCATGTTGATGGTTGGCATGTTGGTCGTGATCGGCTTTATTGTGCTCAATCTGTTTATGCAGATGCCGGCAATGAGCCTGATGATCTCATCCGTTATTATATTGCTCATGTCAGGCTTTATTCTGTATGACACCAGCCGAATAGTGAACGGCGGCGAGCGCAATTACGTGATGGCGACGATCGGCTTATACATGACGATTTTCAACATTTTCATCAGCCTGCTCAACTTACTCGGTTTTGCCAGTGATGATTAATGCCCGTAAGCATTAAAAACAAAACGGCGCCTGATGGCGCCGTTTTTGTTTGAACACAGTTATACTCATCGACCACTACTTACACGCTTTTGGAGCCTTCTCATGGATTTGATGCAGATTGGCCTCGCCATTATTTTCATCGCATTGATGTTTTTTATCTGGCCCAATGTTAAACACTCAATGAAGAACAGTCCTGATGCTGAGAAAGGCGATTGGACAGCCGTTGCACTGCCCATCATTGCTGTTGTGCTGTTTGTATTACTGCTGATGAATATGGTTTAGCCAAACATGAACTTCTCTCTTTTCGTTAACGCAGCACCGGGCGCGAACATTGAGCGAAGTACTGCGCTTCTAACCGCAGCTGCCATTCTCGACTCCGAGCACAATTTGTATCGAGTTTTCTTCTACGGCGCGGGCGTTCAACATTGCGGTCATCCAAGCAGTCACGGTGAGCTTCCCTGGCAAGCGCTGGCGCGCGACACCACCACTGATCTTTGTTTTTGCTCAGCGTCTGTTAAAAAGTATCAGGTATCACTCTCAAGCCATACCAATGTGAGCTTGGGGGGGCTGGTGCAATTGCTGGATGCGCAGATGAACTCTGACCGCATTGTTAGCCTTAGTTGACGGTGAATCGGCGTGGCAACTGATTGCAGAACCAGCACCCTGGTAACCATCTGCCTGGACCAGGCAGAGGCCCTACAGCAAGCACTGCCCTTGATTCTAAGTTTTGCCGCGGTTGGCAGTCCACCAAGCGTTGTTTTTGAAGCCTCACAATCCAGTCCATTAGCCGCCATTCGGAGTCTGGACGCACACCTTGAGCAGCTGACAGAATTTGGCGTGACCGAGATTTTTGCAAGTCAGAGAGCAAAGTGGCTTCTGGATCAGCATTGCCGTTTATCCAGCAAAGTCATAAGCGACTCAGTGAAGGTTCGCGCTTTGCATACTCAAGTTCACGCGATATATGCCTTTTAGTTTAATCAATGAAAGCGCCTCTTTTACACATAATCCAGACAGAGCTCAGTCAGATTCGAACCAAGCAATTTATTGAAGCGCTCGGTGAATCTGATGTTGTTGTTGTTGTGCGCGAGCAGGCCAGCCTGATCAAGGCACTGGAATCTGTATCTCATGAACCGGCTTACGCGCTTTATGATGCTGATTCAGAGGAAGTGTCTGCGCTAAAACAGATACGATATGCGAAGTTTGTGGATTTGATAGCCCAATGCGCGCAAAGCAGAAGTTGGTGACCGGCAGCAAGCGGGAATCATTTAGGCCTGATTTCGTGACCGCTGTCTAATTTGTAAACAATTGAGTAATATTTAACCGATCAAAAACTATACTGATTAGAAGGACGACCGTTACGTGGTTCACTAAAGAATCCGAACATTGCGGCACAAGGATTAGTTCCGCCAGACTCGACAATGAGTGTCGGGCGTATTTTGACAGGAACAGATATGACACAGGCCAATATTGCAGACCGCCCGGCTATTAGACCGACCAGACCAGATAAAGAGCGGGTATTCAAACAGGACGCCCACTGGTTTTTTAAGACTCGCGAGGGTGCCCCTAAAGGACCGTTTATCGACAAGCAGCACGCGTATTGGGCGTTAGCCAAGCATATTCGCCAACAATGCTCGTTCAGATAACGCGCTAACCTTAAGTACTATTGATATCCGTTTGGATTTTGGCTCTGCCACTTCCAGGCATCTCTGACCATGTCTTCGACATTGCGGGTCGCTTGCCAACCCAATTCCTCATTAGCCAGACTTGAATCCGCGTAGCATGTAGCGATATCGCCGGGTCTACGCGCCACTATTTCATAAGCCACTGGCTTACCCGTTTCTTGTTCAAATGCCTTGACCATATCAAGCACCGAATAACCGTTGCCAGTGCCCAGGTTGTAGGTGACAACACCTGGTTGGCCCTGCAAGCGCTCCAAAGCCCTAAGATGCCCGTTTGCCAGGTCTTCTACATGAATGTAATCGCGCACACCAGTGCCGTCAGGTGTTGGATAATCGTCACCGAATACGGCCAGTTTTTCCAATTTCCCAACCGCTACCTGACTGATAAACGGCATCAAATTATTGGGGATATCCGACGGGTCTTCCCCGATTGTGCCGCTGGCATGGGCGCCAACTGGATTAAAATAGCGCAGTAATGCGATGTTCCAAGACGCATCCGATACATTAAGGTCACGTAGAATTTCTTCCACCATCAACTTGGACCGCCCATAGGGGTTAGTCGCAGACAGCGGAAAATCTTCCTTAATTGGAACCGTTGCCGGGTCGCCGTAAACAGTCGCCGACGAACTGAACACCAGATTGTGAACATTGCTCGCCGCCATTGCATCACAGAGCGTTAATGTGCCCTGTATGTTGTTCTGGTAATACATCAAGGACTTTTGTACTGATTCACCAACCGCCTTAAGACCGGCAAAGTGAATGACGGAATCGAAATCGTATTGGCCAAACACCGCGGCCAAACCTTCGCTATCGCGAATGTCCACCTTATGAAATGGCAGATTTTTGGAGGTGATCGCTTCGACTCTGCGAATCGCTTCTTCGCTGCTATTTGACAGGTTATCAACCACCACGGCCTGATGCCCTGCTTCCAACAATTGCACGCAGGTGTGGCTGCCAATGTACCCCGCTCCACCCGTGACCAATACTTTCATTTCGATTCTCCAGTTAACCCTCTTATAATAGTCCAATAGCTGTGAATCGCTGATTCCTGGCCAAAAATTACCTGAACAGCCAGCCCCGCACATGAGTGATTCCCTGATTAAGAGCGACCAACCTTCTGTCGAACAATACAAACAGCAGCTCGCCAAGAAACTCAGCATGGTGCGAAACCATCTGTCGCCCTTCACCAGCATCACACCTGACGTTTTTGAGTCGCCGGTGCATGGCTACCGCATGCGCGCTGAATTTCGAATTTGGCACGAAGAAGACCGTAGCTACTACGTTATGTTCCCAAAAGGCAAACCGAAAGAGCCGTATCGCATAGAGTCGTTTACGGCCGGCTCTGTAACGATACAACGATTGATGCCGCTGCTGATTGAGAAGGTACGAACGACGCCTTGCTTGCGCGAACGCCTGTTCCAGATTGATTTCCTAAGCACAACACGTGGGGATTGTTTATTGTCGATGCTTTACCACCGTAGGCTGGATGACAAATGGTCAATGGCAGCGAGCGAACTTCAACAGGCTTTGGGCGTTAATCTTATTGGTCGAAGCCGCAAACAAAAGATAGTGTTGGCCGACGATTACGTAGACGAGGAATTTGTAGTTGCGGGTCGCACACTGCAATATAGGCAACTGGAAAACAGTTTTACCCAACCCAATGCGACCATTAATCAGGCCATGTTGAATTGGGTTCATAGTCATTGCAGTGAGAGTTCTGGTGACTTGCTGGAATTGTATTGCGGCAATGGGAATTTCAGCATCGCTCTTTCAAACATGTTCGACAAAGTATTGGCCACGGAACTGGATAAAGGCGGCCTTCGTGCCGCTCAACATAATGTTGAATCAAACGGAGTGCGCAATATTGCTCTTGGACGCTTGTCAGCGGCCGAAGTTGCTGAAGCTTTATCAGGCGTTCGCCGCTTTCGCCGGCTGCAGCACGTCGACTTGGACGATTACGAATTCAGCACCGTGTTAGTTGATCCGCCACGCAGTGGACTGGATCCACAAACACTGGCTTTTATACAACAGTTTTCGAATATTATTTATGTCTCGTGCAATCCTCTGTCACTGGCTGAGAATCTTCAGCAGTTATGTCACACGCATCAGGTTCGCGAGTTCGCTGTATTCGATCAATTTCCATTTACTGAACACATTGAATCTGCTGTTATTTTACGTGCTCAATAAACCTGAATACCGAGCTCGGCAAGCCGTTGCGGCAGCACCGAATCCAGCTGGCTAATATCGTTTTCATCCAGTTCTAACAAGGTAAGTTGATGCTCGGTGCACCACTGCTGCTTGGCTAGCCGCTCAGATAAAACAGCGGGTGGGTCAGATGCATACCAAATATCAATGTACAAACCGTACTTGGGCAAATAGAAATCACATTTATACATCTCGTGACCGCCAAGGACACGGCGATAGGCGTGGCTAAGATCCAGCAAGTACAGCCACTGGCAGAGTTCCGCCTCCGCGGCAGTCGCCAAGATATGCCCATCCAACGCGGTTATACAAACCGCACCAGATAGCTCGGTAGTGTTCTCTGACTCGAACAGGTCGGGCTCGTGGTCTTGCTGGCGATGCTGCAAAATATTGATAGCGTTGAAATGCGAGACCAATTCGGGCTCGCTAAGCAGGGATCGTGGCCAACTCGCGTAAAATTTGCCTTCTTCAGTTTGTAATTGGGACGCCCCTAAAGCCGTGCCCGCATCGGTGAGCAGCCAGCCTGTTGAGGTGTGCCGAATCCAGCCCAGTTCGCGAAGTACTCGATTCGTTAGCCGCGCTGACCTGCCAAAATGATCCCCAATACCGCTGGCTGTGATCTGGGTTGCGTCCGCTGCCGCCAGTAACAACGGATGTTCCAACAGCTTTTCCGGCCAGACAATGTAGCGGCCGAACGATTCTGAATCCCGGTACTCGCCACCTTGCTCAGTGCCTTTCTTCAGTAATTCCCAGCTATCGTCAACACGCTGTATCCATTCGTAATCTTTCAGCAAAAGAAACAATCGGCGCGACGACATCTTTAGCGCTTTGGCCAATGCGGTGGTTGATACTGAACGTTGTTCCATCAGCGGCTCCAATATTGGGCGCTATGGTAACCTACGGAGGCGCACTCTCGGAATAAGTACGGGGTTTATGCGCAGTGTTTTCCACAGAATCTGTGTATAAATCTGGGTATAACTATAGTTTGCGCTAGCAGTTCGCTAACTATGCCAGCATTCCGCCACAGCCGGCCCTTACTTCCCTGCCAGGATATCCTTTAATTTTCAACAAGTTAACAGATCATTCTCAAATATGACAAACTTATACACGCTAAGCCATTCATAACGTTCTGATTATGCTTAGTTGTGCATATCTCGTTTCAAGCTTGCACAAATGGGTTGCTGATTTTTTCAGCACCAATCTGAGTGGCCGGACCGTGACCGGTGATCACAGTGGCATCGTCATCCAGCGAATAGATGCGCTCTTTAATGGATTTTTCAATCTGCTTGAAGTCGCCTCCAGGCAGATCGGTGCGGCCAATAGAGCTTTTGAATAAGGTATCGCCGGCAACCAAAAGCTTGTCTTGCTGGAACCAAAAGCTCATGGAGCCCTCGGTGTGGCCAGGCGTATGCAGGGCAACGCCATCACAGCAACACAGCGCTTCGTCATCTTCAAGCCAGAAATCAGGATCGGGCAGAGGCTCATACGGTATGTTGAACATCTTGCACTGGTCTTCAACCATGTCCCACCACATCTTGTCACCCTTGTGCAGGTAAATGCCCGCTCCAGTGGCTTCTTTCAGCGCGCCGGACGCGAGTATATGGTCCAGGTGTGCATGGGTATGGACGATGCTGACCAATCGCAGACCGTTGTCGTTCAAAACCTTCAGAATTCTGTCTGCATCACCACCAGGATCAATGACCATGGCTCGCTTGGAGACCGTGTCGCCAATAATGGCGCAATTACACTGCAATGGGCCCACCGGAAAGGTATCCATAAACATTGTTGATCCTTGCTGACCTGATGGTTCGGTCATCGCTCTACTCCTTCCAGAACTTGCTGATATCGCTTTTCCAATGCCGTATACAACGCCTGCTCGTAATCTGCACTGCCACTGTTCAATGCACCACTAATGTCAACCAAATGCTCATTGTCTTCCCTGCCCGACCAGAGCTTCACATAGCTGCCCTCTTTGTAGCCATGATCCTGACGGAAAAAGTTCAGCACATTCTTGCCCACGTACATGCGATACAAATCATCGGCATCCATATCTGCACTTTGCAGCAGCGACCAAAAATGCGCTACTGAAAACTGCCGGCTGCTTAAGGTTGATTGGGCCAGGGTTTCGGTGGCAACTGGAATGGACACGTCGGGGTTCTCATAGTCATGCAGCGCTTGCTCCATTTCTATGGCGATGTCGGGGAAGTCTCGGCCATCAATCAGCATACTCAGACCAAAATGCCAGATATCAACGATTTCAAGGCGAACCTGCTCTAAATCAGGCGATTGTTTCTTCCACCATTTGTAACCGTGGTGATCCATTAACTCTGCGCACTCAATCCACAACGCACGATAGTAGGCAAAGCCCTGATTGAACCACTCAGGGTGCACTTTGGAATTCATACGGTGTTGAAGCGCCAACATGGCCTCAAACTGCAGCTGCCGCGAGCTCATGACTGTCTCCAGGGTTTTCTAGCGCAGGCAAGATAGCGACAAAGCAGCGCACAATCAAGTTTTAAGTTCTTCACTAACGGTAGATAGATCAGCTGCGGAGAGTCGTGCCTGCATCACTTTGTGAGACATTTCCGACGCCAGTTCGGGGCATTTAGAAGCGGCGAAATCAAAACTAACTGTTATACTTAGTCAACGTCTGGCCGACACCTAACGACAAAAAAAGGAGCAGTAAATGGACGGCAAATCGTGGTTTTTAATACTTGTGGCATTTCCCGTTCTGCTAGGCCTTGTAACTTATCTTATAAATCTGTTTTTCTAGTTTTTGCGCCCAAGCGCGCCAAGTCACCGCAAAATACGGCAATGAGCAGTTCAATGGGAATAGATAATGGGGTGGCGTATGGGGCTCGAACCCACGACCGCCGGAATCACAATCCGGAGCTCTACCAACTGAGCTAACGCCACCATTGATCAGATGCGTTGCCGCCATCCTGGCGCCACTTCTGAGTGTTTTTCAACACCGGCCGCGGCGTCCTGCCTCGGCGTTCGCGTCGCTACGAATGTCTGCTGACATTCGGTCGAGTCTCACCCAACTGAGCTAACGCCACCATTGATCGATCAGGAGTAAACCCTGATTTGATGCTCGCCATCCTTTATCGGGCTGGTACCCGCCGAATTGGCGCGCCCGGCAGGACTCGAACCTGCAACCCTCGGCTTAGAAGGCCGATGCTCTATCCAGTTGAGCTACGGGCGCGTGGCTTCCGTCACGGACCGGAAATGGTCGGGGTAGAGAGATTCGAACTCCCGACATCCTGCTCCCAAAGCAGGCGCGCTACCAGACTGCGCTATACCCCGATTAATCCCTTCCAAGCACTCTCAGACGAGAGGACGGCATCATACTCATGCGACCCTGCCCCGTCAATGGTGCTTGATCGGGTCATTGCCGCGCATTATTTACGACGCCAACGTGTGCCTTCCCGGCTGTCTTCCAATACTATTCCCTGCTCAGCCAAATCCTGGCGTATTTGGTCTGCACGAGCATAGTCTTTGGCTGCTTTCGAGGCATCCCGCTCTGCCACCAAAGTGCCTACCTCGTTGTCAGATAAGCCTTCATCTCCCGTCTGTGAGTCTCCTGCGCGCAGCGCTTCCAAAGGCTCGCGCTGCACTATTCCCAGCAAACCACCAAGCGTTCGAATTGCGGCCGCCAAATCGTTTGCCAACGCACTATTGCCCTCTTTTTTGGCTATGTTCAATTGCCTGACCAAATCAAAGACCGCGGCCATCGCTTCCGGAGTATTGAAGTCATCATCCATCGCTTCGGTAAAGCGAGTTCGGGCAGCAGCGCTATGTTCTGCCTCGGTATCCCCTTGCTGCCAGTCTACATCCAGCAAGGCCAGGTAAATACGCTCCAGCGCTGCACCTGCATTTCTTAAATTCTCTTCCGAGTAATTGATGGGTGTTCGGTATTGCGTGGCCACTAGAAAGTAACGAACGGTCTCCGCATCGTATTTCTGCAAAATGTCTCTAATGGTGAAAAAATTACCGAGTGACTTGGACATCTTTTCCTGATCAACGCGAACCGCATTATTGTGCAACCAGTATTTGGCGAAGTGCTGATGAGTGGCGGCCTCCGACTGCGCAATTTCGTTTTCATGATGTGGGAAAACCAGATCCTGGCCGCCACCATGAATATCAAAACTGGCACCAAGATTGTCCATAGACATTGCCGAGCATTCGATATGCCAGCCTGGCCTGCCTCTGCCCCAGGGCGCATCAAAATGGGCGTCAGACGGCTCGGCGGGATTGGCTCCCTTCCATAAGGCGAAATCTCGTGGGTCTTTTTTCAGTTCGCCTATTTCTACTCTTGCTCCATCCAGTAGCTCATCGGGTTTCTTTCCTGAGAGTTTGCCGTAACCGGCAAAGCTATCAACCGAAAAGTACACATCACCATTATCTACCGCGTAGGCACTGCCATTGTCTATCAAGGTTGCTATTATGGCTTTCATAGAGTCAATGTATTGCGTTGCTCGCGGCTCAATATCTGGCGGCAAAATCCCAAGTGCCTTCTCGTCTTCGTGCATGTAGCCAATAAAACGCTCGGTTAAATCGCGAAACGGCTCGTTAAGCTCAAGCGCTCGTTTTAATATCTTGTCTTCGATATCAGTAATGTTCTTCACGTAGGTAAGCTCATAGCCACTATGTCGCAACCAACGTGCAATAACATCGAATGCAACCAGCATGCGCGCATGGCCCAAGTGGCAATAGTCGTAAACCGTTATGCCACACACATACATTCGCACTCGATTGCCATCGAGAGGAACAAATTCTTCTTTTTGCCTACTCAGCGTATTAAAAACTCTCATTTCTTTCCCTGCGACCAACTGTCACGCAGACCGACCACTCGATTGAACACCAATTTGTCTGGCGCCGAGTCGTAGCGATCAACGCAAAAATAGCCTTCCCGCTCGAATTGAAAACGCTGTTCAGCGGCAGCGCTTTGCAAACTTGCCTCAGCTCTGGCCTGCGCACATATTTGCAAGCTGTTCGGGTTTATGCACTCGGTATAATCTTTGTCCGAATCACTTTCCGGATTTTCAGCGGTAAACAGCCTGTCATACAAACGCACCTCAGCTGGAACACTGTGTTGTGCAGATACCCAGTGAATCACTCCCTTCGCCTTATAGCCTTCCGGATTCTTACCCAGTGTCGCCATGTCAACAGTGCAATGCAGCTCCGCAAGCTCACCATTCTCATCTGTTATGGCTCGTTCGAACTGCACAACATAAGCACCACGCAACCTTACAGCGGTACCAGGTGCCAGGCGCTTCCACTTTGGAGGCGCTTCTTCAGCATAGTCTGCTCTGTCTATAAACAGTTCTCGGCTAAACGGCACATCACGGCGACCAAGAGTTTCGTCTTTGGGGTGATTGGGCAAACTGAGCGTTTCCTGCTGATCATCAGGGTAGTTACTCAACACCAGCTTTACGGGGTTTAGTACGCACATTGCTCTCGGAGCGTGCTTATCCAGATCATCTCTTATCTCATATTCCAGCATGCCTACATCAACGGTAGAGTAGGCACGGGCAATGCCTACCGCGTCACAGAAACGTCGAATTGAGGCAGGCGTGTACCCCCGGCGCCGCAGGGCGGCCAAAGTCGGCATTCTCGGGTCATCCCAGCCGTCCACCAACTGCTCATCCACCAGCCGCTTGAGCTTGCGCTTGCTGGTCACGGTGTAATTCAGATTGAGGCGAGCAAACTCGTATTGTTTTGGCTCTGCGGGTGTATCCACTTGCGCCACAAACCAATCGTACAACGGTCGGTGGTCTTCGAACTCCAGGGTACACAGCGAATGGGTAACACCTTCAAGTGCATCCGACAGACAGTGCGTGAAATCGTACATCGGGTAAATACACCAAGCATCGCCAGTTTGGTGATGATGCGCATAGCGTATCCGGTAAATGATGGGGTCGCGCATATTGATATTGGGAGACGCCATATCGATTTTTGCGCGCAATACGTGTTCGCCTTCTGCGAACTCACCTGCGCGCATGCGCTTAAACAAGTCGAGGTTTTCATCCACGCTGCGTTCACGGTGCGGACTGTTCTTGCCAGGTTCAGTCAAGCTACCGCGATACACTCGAGACTGTTCAGCGCTGAGACTGCATACATAAGCCTTGCCCTTCTTAATCAGCTCAATGGCAAACTCATACAGTTGCTCAAAGTAGTCAGAAGCGTAGCGTTCCTGACCAGACCATTGAAAACCAAGCCAGAGAATATCTTCTTTTATCGAGGCCACATAATCGGCGTCTTCTTTCTCAGGATTGGTATCATCAAAACGCAAATTACATCTGGCGGTAACGCGCTCGGCGTACTCTTCGGCCAGACCAAAGTTCAGACAAATGGATTTGGCATGACCTATGTGCAGGAAACCGTTGGGCTCCGGTGGGAATCGAGTCAGCAATTCAGTTACTTTGCCAGACTTGAGATCTTCATCAATGATGGTTTTGATGAAGTGACTTTTAGGAGTATCCATAGACGTTATTCACGCGGCATGAAACGCAATATTGCGTGACAGGCGGCTGGTTTCAAAAAGGCAAACCACGTATTATACCGGCTTCATACCCCTACGTAAGGCTATTGTTTCTGCATGTTTATACTAAAAACCAATTACGGCGATATTGAAATTGAACTCGATCACGAGAACGCACCAATCAGCGCTAAAAATTTCGCCGACTACGCCAACAGCGGCTTTTACGATGGCACTATATTTCACCGCGTTATTGACGGCTTTATGGTTCAGGGTGGGGGCTTTGATGAGAACATGCAACAGAAAAGCGGCAATGATCCCATAGAAAATGAAGCGAATAATGGCCTGAAAAATGAAACCGGTACCCTGGCCATGGCCAGAACCATGGACCCGCATTCGGCGTCTTCCCAGTTTTTCATCAATGTCGCAGACAACGGTTTCCTGAATCACACAGCCGAAACCTCGCAAGGCTGGGGCTACGCTGTATTCGGTCGCGTGACCAATGGCATGGACGTTGTTAACAAGATCAAGACCGTTAAAACTGGCAGTAGCGCCGGTCATCAGGACGTACCAATCGACACAGTGGTTGTTGAAACGATTGTTGCCTCTGAATGATTAAGGCCCGGCATCAATAACAGTGCGGCTCTGACCAGGCAGGCCATTCAAGCATGACTGTTAAACGTACGCTGTTCATTTCTGATTTGCACCTGCATGCCAGCAGGCCACAGGTGCTTACTGCGTTTGAGGCCTTTATTGAGGAGCAGCGCGGTTGCTGTGAGCAGCTGTTCATTCTTGGCGATTTGTTTGAGGCCTGGCTTGGCGACGATGATCGATCGGAACTAAGCACGCGCGTAGAACAAGCACTCAGCGAGCTGGCTGCAAGTGGCTGCCGTATTGCAATTATGCATGGCAATAGAGACTTTCTTATTGGCGCAGACTTCTGCGCACGGTGCTCTGCACAACTCATCAACGATCCAAATAGCATAGATCTGTACGGCAAAAAGGTTCTGTTGATGCACGGAGATACGCTGTGCACAGACGATACCGATTACCTAGAGTTCCGGGCTCGTATTAGACACCCCGCTTCGGTTCAAGGCTTGTTGTCGAAACCGCTGGCGGAACGACGTCAGATTGCCGCGCAATTGCGTGCTGATAGTAAGGAAGCCATGAGCAATAAAGCCGAAGACATTATGGACGTGACCGGCGCAGAGGTAGAAGCGCAGATGGCCGCACACAAAGCAGACGTTCTTTTTCACGGCCATACACATAGACCAGACAAGCATATACACACGGTCAACGGCGAGCCGCGAGAGCGATATGTGCTAGGTGATTGGGAAGACAATCTGTGGTATCTGGACGTAAGCCCGGAATCGACAGAACTGGTCTGCAGGGCTATCTCACAGTAGCGGTAAACCGCTGTGAAATCGAAAATCCGGATCGGGGTTGCTGATAAGTTCGGCTTCTTTTTCGCTCAGCTCGCGCAGCTTGTCTGCGCAGTAAGAATCCTCTATATGTTCTGCGCGCAGCGACTCAGCCAGTTTTAAATAGTCCTGAAAGTGGCGCTTTTCAGACGCCAGCAATGAACGATAGAACTTGGCAAGCTCATCATCAAGGTGAGGTGCCAGCACACCAAAGCGCTCGTAAGATCTAGCTTCAATCAAGGCGCCAAGCAATAAGGAATCAAGCAAGCGGTAAGGTTCCTGTTGGCTGACCTGCTTGTGCAACTGACCGGCGTAACGCGCTGAACTGATTTGCTCATAGTCGATACCTCTTTGCTGCATGATAGACAGCACTTGTTCAAAATGACGCAGCTCCTCACGGGCAAGGCGCGACATTTTGTGCAACAAACCCGGATGCTCAACGTACCGATACATCATGCTCAACGCGGTAGACGCCGCTTTCTTTTCACAATTGGCATGGTCAATGAGCAGTAGCGCTAAATTATCAACCGCCGCCTGTAGCCAGGCATCAGGTGTAGCAACCAATAGTAATTGCTCTGCGGAGTCAGGTAAGGTCATGGGAAAAAGATCCGGCTTCCGTGCAAGCCTTAAGGAAAGTATCGCTCGAAGTGAGCACTGGACAACTGCCAAAAATCCCGGTCTATAGCATCACGTATTTCGATAACCGTCCAGTTTTCATAGCCCGCTTGCGCGCGCAAACCAAAATCTGTAAATGGCCTGACCTGTTCACCACCGGCTCTGAGCAATTCGAAGGCCTGAGAATAAGGGCCACGATGTTTGCCAACGCGTATTTTAAATTGCCGGATTTTGTCAGCCAACTTCAACTCATCTATAACACTGATGTACTCTTTACTGACTCGCTGGAGAAACTCCTGCAGGCGCGAGTCAATCAACCGTTTTTGATCTTCATTAAACGAATTCCAGTGAATCACCTCGTGATTGAAACGCTTGCACCCGCGGCAGACGCTGTCGCCCAGTGCGGTTGAGCAAATGCCAATACAAGGTGTTGTTATGCGTTTAAACGGTGATAATGGAGTGGCTGCGATCATGCAGCAATTATGCGCTAACTCGCTGTCGCTGCAAAGCGATCGCTGTTCTGTACTGCAATTTTGCGCTTGTGCAATGCACTTGCTCGAACAAACTGGCGCACCTCGCTGCGAAGCTTGCGTTGCAATTCCGGCGACGCTTGCTGGGCTGGCTGTGCGTTATATCGTATTGAATTGTACAAGTGCGCGATGCGTTTGGCTGAATCGGCAAGCTCCGGATGCTGCAGGGCAATACGAGAAGCCAGTGTATTAGCACCCTCACCTTGATTCCGCATTACGCCAAGCCGCTCAACCGCGCGCACGTGTTGCAGATAGCACTTATCTACCACATGCAACTTGTGCTTCACTTTTTGCCGCAAAAGGCTGAGTGCAACAAGCAATAACACGGCACCTCCACTGAGCAATACAAACAAAGCGATACGCCAGCCATTTACCTGACCAAGCCATTCTTCCAAAACTTGCATCTGCAGTTCCGTGTCATAGTTCAGCACCCATTTGGTCCATGAATAATTAACACTGTCCCAACGCAGTCTCGCCCAACGCAACATAGGCAGCTCACGCAAATTAAAGAAAGGCAGGGCCGAATTCTCAACAATTTCTTCAGCGAGCAGCTCATTAATACTTGATTCAACCCGTTCAGGCGCAACCGCGGCGGTCGGATCTACACGTTGCCATCCACGCCCTTCAAACCACACCTCGGTCCATGCGTGCGCATCAAACTCATGCACCAGCAGATAGTTTTCAAACGGGTTCAACTCACCACCTTGATAACCAACTACTACGCGCGCCGGAACTCCAGCCGCGCGCATAAGAAAAACAAAGCTTGACGCATAGTGTTCGCAAAAGCCGCTGCGAGTAGAAAACAGAAATTCGTCTACCGAGTGTCTACCCAATTTAGGCGGCCGGATGGTATACACGAATTCCTCGCGGTTAAACATGCGTAGAACAGATTGCACATAAGCCTGTTCCGATCCCGCCTCACTTCGCAATTTGCGCGCTAACTCCGTGGCCCTTGGGTTAAAGCCTTCTGGTAGCTGTAATTCAATGCCGCGCCGATAATCATCAAGCTCAGGTTCGAGAACGTATTCCTGCCAGCTGTTTACCTGGTACTGAAAACGCTGATCCAGCGGGTAAATGGTTCGCAGTGTTGCATTGCCAGCCTGCAGAACGGACTTGGTATTCGATCTTGCTAATGGCATTGCATACAGCCAAGGCTGGCGACTTGCTTCCATGGTCACCGTGTAACTACTGGCATCGCTGAGTTTAGTAGTGTCCATGGAGACGGAGCGCACGTATTGTTTCCAGCTCATTTCTGCGGACTTATTGGAATCTGCCGACCAGCGTCGACCGTCAAAACTGGAAAACACCAGCCCCCGCCAGTACAACTGGTCGGCTGGGGGAATGTCGCCATCAAAGCTTACTCTGAACGCCAAGTCGGAAGACCCTGCCAGATTGGATATGTCGCCAGGCGACATACTGTCAGAGGGACCGGTTTTGGCGCGACTCTCGGCACCCGGAACAGACCACAAAGGATCAATACGCGGAAATACAATAAACATGATGACCGTGAGCGGTATGGCCTGCGCGATCAGTTTGGCCGACGCGCCAAACGCATGAGTCAGTGCTGGACGCTCCTCCGTTTCGTGCAAGGCAACCAGTGCACCGGTTACCAATGCCGCAGTCAGCAGAATATACAAGGCATCGACTATGCCCTGCTCAAACAGGAAATGCGTGGCGGCAACGAAATAAGCGAGATAAATAACGACCAGCACATCCCGTCGTGATTTCATCTCTATTAGTTTTAGAGCAAACGTGGTTATCAGCAACGCAATAATCGGCTCTAGCGAAAAAAGATTGCCGTATTCACGGACTATCCCAACAATACTGATAATCACCAATAGAGTTTTTAAAACCCCACTCGGATAAAAGCCTCTGCCGGTGTAAAGCAGTAATCGCCACATCGCACAAACAATAGCGACTGCTGACACCCACAGTGGCAGCCTAAAGAGATGCGGGGCAAGAACCGCCAGCTGCGCTACCAGCAACGCCGCCAGACAATTTCTCGGTATTTGATACACCAGCGCCATTACCGCTTCTGCCCATAGAGTGCCAGAGCTTGCAGCGTCTGCAACTTGTGCAGCGTGCCCATGGCCGGTGGGAATGACAGGCCAGGCAGTCGCATGCCGTACTCCATCGCCTGCTGTTCGGCATAAAGTATCAAGTAGCACATTCGTGACAAGCGCGTTTCCGTATCGTCGCCGTCGAATTGTTCCCAATCAATCCATATCTGATGATCAGCTTGCGACTGATAGTGCTTGGTCATCATCGGTAGGCCTTTGGCCACGTTCCGCCAGGCTACTTGTTTCAACGAATCGCCAGGCACATAATCTTTGAAACCGGCAAAGTCGTCGCTACCATGTTGCTGGGTGTAACTGCCCTCGTCATTGATCTCAGCGACCGACTGCAATTCAGCACGAGTAATCTCGGGTCTCGGATAAACGAGACACTTTGCGTCAAAATCCAACCAGGTCCATGCACGTATCAAACCTAGCGGGTAATAGGTTTCAACCAGCAGACGGCCTAACTTAAGTACCCCTCGACGGGGTGCTGGTACGAAGATGGATATTCGCTTCTGTGTGCCTTTGACCAAGTCTGCGGTCACCGGGTCTGCGTCTTCCCATGCGAAACGAATACCTTCGTAGCGCCTATGCCCGCTGCGGGATAAAACCAATTCAAAATCTGCGAAGTCGCCAGCAAAAGTGGGTCTGGCGGCCGTGCTGCGGATAGTGAGACCGGAAAGATTGCTGTAGGTATGCAGAATCGTGATCAGAAATACGCCCAGCAACAGAAACGCAAAGCTGAACAACATATTATTTTCATAATTGATGCCGCCCAATAACAGGCCAAGCACCAACAACAAGAAAACCACACCCGCTCTGGACGGAAAGATAAAGATGCGACGCTGGTTTAGCGTGATCTCGCCGGAACGTGGAATCCGACGATCCAGCCACGCGGCGAATCGTCGTTGGATGGCGTGTTGCAGCATGATGAGTTACGTCAGGCAATCACCGCAACTTGATTCAACAGCTGATGAACAAGTGCTGCACTGTCGCCCTGGAAATGCGCGGCGGCTCTGAATCTATGCCCGCATACAGCTGGAAGTACGGCTTGCACATCTTCTGGTACTACGTGACTTCGACCTTCCATCAGCGCCCAGGTTTTGGCTGCACGCAGCAGCGCAAGCGCTCCGCGCGGAGACAAGCCATAGGCAAATTCTTCTGCGTTGCGCGAGTATTCAACCAGACGTTGTACGTAGTCCAGCAAAGCATCTGAGGTTTTAATCTTCGCGGCCGCTTGTGAGATTTCTTCCAGATCTGAGGCATTGAGTCGTTGCTCCAGCACCGCTAGCTGAGCTTTGCTATCAACCCCCGTATACAATTTTCTTTCTGCACTAGGGTCAGGATATCCCAGCTCTATACGCATTAGAAAACGATCTAACTGCGACTCGGGCAAGGGATATGTACCCGATTGGGTAACCGGATTTTGTGTCGCGATCACAAAGAAAGGCGGTTTTAATACTCTGGTTTCGCCCTCCACAGTCACCTGTCCTTCCGCCATGGCCTCGAGCAAAGCACTTTGCGTTTTTGGTGTAGTACGATTTATTTCGTCAGCCAGCAGCACTTCGGTAAACACCGGCCCCGGGTGAAATTTGAACTGCGAGGTGTTTTTATCGTAGATCGAAAAACCCAGTATATCGGCAGGCAGCAAATCGCTAGTGAACTGAACACGGTTATGCTCCAGCCTGAGCACCTTGGCTAGCGCCTGCGACAGGGTAGTTTTGCCCATGCCGGGCAGGTCTTCGATCAATAAATGACCTTTGCAAAACAGACAGCACAGAGCGAGTCGAATCTGGCGTTCCTTGCCCAGTAAAACCTTACCTACTTCATCAACAACCCGGTTTATGTCCGATTCGGTACTCATTCAGCAGCCAGCCTATTCTCATCTTGTGATTCAGTAAAGTGTAGCAGCTGGCAACTGATGTTAAGCGATGGTGATCAGCTACCTTTGTTTAAAGTATCCCATCGAAAGCGCTCTGCAGATCAGCTTTTATGTCGGCCGTGGTCTCAAGCCCCACCGATAGTCGGATCAAACCTTCACCTATGCCAGCTGCCGCCTTTTCCTCATCACTTAGCCGACTATGGGTAGTCGTTGCCGGATGGACCACCGTCGATTTAACGTCGCCCAGATTGGCGGTATGTGAAATCAGCGTCAATTGATCGATAAACGCCCAGGCCAGCTCGCGCGCTTGCTTTTTGCCCACACGCAGGTCGAAAGATACAACGCCGCCAAAACCCGACTGCTGTCGTTTAGCCAATTCATGCCCGGGATGATCGACAAGGCCGGAGTAATACGCTTTTGCCACGCCTTCGTGCCCTGCAAGCCACTCTGCCAGTTGTTGACTGGCCTGGCAGTGCGCATTCATGCGTAAATGCAGTGTTTCAAGCCCTTTTAGAAAAACCCACGCATTGAAAGGCGCCATCGTAGGCCCGGCTGCTCTAACGAAGCCAAGCACTTCCGCCATATCGTCATTGTTGCCAAGCACTACGCCACCGAGACAGCGACCCTGGCCATCCAGATATTTGGTCGCCGCATAAGTGACAATATCAGCGCCCAGTTCCAATGGCCGCTGTAACACCGGAGTACAAAAACTGTTATCAACCACCAACTTCGCACCCTGCGCTCTTGCCAATCCCGCAAGAAACGGCAGGTCGCCAATATCGTTCAATGGGTTTGAGGGGGTTTCCATTAACAGCAGTCGCGTATTGCTGCGCATTTCCGCTTGCCATTTGGCCTTGTCAGTCAACGGAACGTAAGTGACCTCCACGCCCATTTTCACGAAATACTTATTCAACAGAACAATGGTTGAACCAAACACCGCATTTGAGCACAGTACGTGATCACCCGCGCGCAACAAGGCCATGCAGGTGGCTAGAATGGCCGCCATTCCAGATGATGTGGCAACGGCAGATTCGGCGCCTTCCAGTGCCGCTATGCGTTGCTCAAACGTTCGAACCGTTGGGTTGGTATACCTTGAGTACACATTCCCCTGGCTGTCACCACTGAATCTCGCCGCCGCTTCAGCCGCAGAGGAAAATACATAGCTTGAGGTATTGAACAGCGCTTCGCTGTGCTCACCTTCAGCGGTACGTTCATGCCCCGCCCGAATGGCAAGCGTTTCCTGGCCTGGCCATTGACCAGGTTCATCTGCATCGGCGCTCACTAGTAAACCTCATTGTGAAGACCAATCACATGGTTTTCACCAGCGCCAATTTGCTCGCGCTTTTTTTCTTTCACTGCATCGGCGCGTTCAGACTCTAGTCTTAACAGGTACGCTTCATCCACGTCACCGGTCAAATATTCTCCAGTAAACACAGAGCAGTCAAATTCTGAAATTTCGGGGTTGCCTTCTTTAGAGCATTCAATCAAATCTGCCAAATCCTGATAAATCAACCAGTCGGCGCCTATTTGCTCGCACACTTCATCTGTAGTACGACCATGGGCAATGAGTTCATGAACCGAAGGCATATCGATGCCATAGACGTTTGGATGCACAACTGCAGGGGCTGCCGACGCAAAATACACCTTGTTCGCACCGGCATCTCTGGCCATTTGAATAATCTGTTTGCAGGTCGTTCCACGCACAATTGAATCGTCAACCAACAACACATTCTTGCCACGAAATTCCAGCTCGATGGTATTTAGTTTTTGCCGTACCGATTTTCGTCGCTCTTGCTGACCAGGCATGATGAACGTACGACCAATGTAACGGTTCTTCATCAAGCCTTCACGAAACTTGACGCCAAGATCATAGGCCAGCACCTGGGCCGCCACCCGGCTGGTGTCCGGAATGGGAATCACAACATCAATATCATGGTCTGGCCGCAAGGCGAGTATTTTGGCTGCCAGTTTTTCACCTTGGCGTAAACGTGCTTTATAAACGGAAATACCATCAATGATCGAATCTGGTCGGGCCAGATAAACGTGCTCAAAAATACAGGGCGTCAATGACGTTTTATCGGCGCATTGCTGCTTGCTCAATTCGCCATCGGCACTGACATACACTGCCTCACCGGGTGCAACGTCGTCTATGAGATCAAACCCCAATACATTCAGCGCAA
This sequence comes from uncultured Pseudomonadales bacterium, assembly GCA_964352475.1. Lineage (GTDB taxonomy): Bacteria > Pseudomonadota > Gammaproteobacteria > Pseudomonadales > JAUIET01 > JAUIET01. The sequence goes on from CAYGSL010000005.1 coordinate 134,767, forward strand.
CGCTTTCTGACGCAAACAGGTATTCAGTGCCGTTCTCAGTCTCGCGCTTCCCATAGACCAATGGCCGTATCCCGTTGGGATCGCGAAATCCAACTATTCCATGGTCACCCACCATCGCAACGACCGCATAAGCGCCCCTACACCTATCATGAACACCCCGCACCGCCCGAAAGATATCTTCAGCCGTTGGTTGTACTCGGTATTCAGACTGCAATTCCTTGGCAAACACATTGAGCAACACCTCGGAATCAGAATCGGTGTTCAGGTGACGTAAATCTGCTTTTACCAGTTGCTCCCGTAAAATACTGGCGTTAGTGAGATTACCGTTATGAGCAAGACTAATACCGTAAGGGGAATTGACATAAAATGGCTGCGCAAGCTCTGAGCTTGAACTGCCTGCTGTGGGATACCGGCAATGCCCTATACCCATATGGCCGCGAAGATTGTGCATGTGGCGCGCGCGAAACACATCGCGAACAAGACCGTTGGCTTTGCGTTGATGAAGCCGACCATCTTCGCTGGTTACGATGCCTGCTGCGTCCTGCCCACGATGTTGCAAAATGGTCAGCGCGTCGTACAGCGCCTGATTGACTTCACCGGTGCCAACGAGCCCCACTATTCCACACATATCAAACCACTAGCTTTGTCAGGCGCCAACAAAGACGCAACGTTTACTCCCCGCTGACCAGGCCAATGACATAGCTTGCCAGCTCTCTGCCAAATTCTTCCAAACTCAGCACAGGAGGAATCAATACCGAATTCTGCCACCACTCATCTTCCTGAACAGGAATCATTGACGGTACAAACACCAGAATCACCAACACTATGATAACACCACGTGCTAAGCCAAAGCTTGCACCAAGTACTCGATCAAAGCCTTTTAAGCCCACGGCGGAAACTAATTGACCCAACAGCCGCGATACCATCGAACCCAGGACCATAGTCAGCACAAACAAGCCGCCAAAAGCCAGCATTTGTCTAAGCGACGGGGTTGCAATCGTATCAACCATTCTCGCGGCAACAGCATCACTGAAAAAGAACGCCACTGCCAGAGCGAGAAACCAAACGACCAGCGACATCGCTTCTCGTATAAAACCACGCGTTACACCTAATAGGCTGGAAAGGCCGACAATTCCGACTATCGCCCAATCAGCCCAGTTCATGACTCGCCAGGTTCAAAGGGAACGACCATAGATTTAACGGAATACGCCTTGTCTATCTCTAGCTTGATGCTGTCAGCCTTGCGTTTATCGAACTTGGGACCCACGTAAACACGGGTCATCTCAGTAGTCCCGGCATTGCTGCCCTTGCTGAAAGCTCGGTATCCGTCGTCAATGAGTTTGGCAACCAGTTTTTTGGCGTTGCTACTGTCTCCGAGTGAGGCAACACGAACAACCCAGGCGGGCCGAAGTTCTGGTGTTTTCCTATCTTCACTTGCCTCCGACGACTCATCTGTGGTCTCTTCGCTTAACTCTAAACCAGTTTCATCGGTAGATACCTGGCTTTCCGCGACTTGTTTGGGCCAGCCAATTTTGTCTTCTGCTGGCCTCTTATGTTCTGCGGGCTGCCATTCTTGCACTACCGGCGGCGACGGTATCTGCGACTCTTTGCTTAGGCGAATATCCTCGGCATCGTCAAACAGGAATGGCCAGGCCAATGCCAACAAGGCAATGAGTACCAGAGCGCCCACCAGACGAACTTTGACTGCTTCATCCATTCTCTATGTCTGCTATGTCTGTTATGTGTTCCATGGCAGCTGCCACTGTGAAAAAAGAACCGAAGACAACAATTTGAGTTGTCCAGCCCTCGCTGGCCAATTGTTGCGCTTTTGCAAGCGCCAAGTCTACGCCGTTGCCAACGTTATCCACGCACTGGGCGTTTGCTTGCCCGATTTTCTGCAAATACGCGGCAATCTCTTGCGGCGCTTGCGCCCGATGGTTACCGGGTAATTTTGCCAGAAACCAATGGTCAATAACATCGTGAATAATATCGACCATCTGGGCCCATTCCTTATCAGCCATCACCGCAAACACCGCCACAGTGCGCTTTGCATGAGAGAAACGGGCACCTGGTTGGAAGGATGTTCGCAGGTGCTGCACGGCGGAAGGATTATGAGCCACGTCGAGCAACAAAGAATCCCCCGCCAGATCTATCGTTTGCTGCCTCCCAGCAAGTGACACCCGGGACAAACTACTGCTAAGTCTTGCTGAATCCGGTGTCAGTCCGAGCAGCTCTGCAACCTGCACTGCGGCGGCCAGACTCGCAGGATGCAAACCGATGTCAGGCAACATATGACTAACACCCGCAGCGGTGGTTAGATCAAACCCTTGGCTAGCCTTGCAAGGCGACACCGAAAAGTGTTCACCAATGAAATAACTGCTGGCAGCTTTTTCAGCGGCGATATTGACAACGCTCCCTGGCGGATCAACATCAGCGCAAACAAACACACTATTCGCTCTTAGAATTCCGGCTTTTTCTGCCCCGATAAGCTCGCGTGTGTCGCCCAGCCAATCCTGATGATCGAGGTCAATACGGGTAATGAGCGCAACATCTGCAGGAATAATGTTGACTGCATCAAGACGGCCACCAAGCCCAACCTCCAAAATCGCAACATCAAGCCCTGCTTGGGAAAACAACTCTAGTGCAACGAGCGTAGAAAACTCGAAATAAGTAAGCGCTATATCTGCTCTGGCGCGCTCTACTTCATGCAGGGCCAAGCAGATTTCCACGTCATCGGCCTCCTGACCATTGATTCGGAATCGTTCGTTGTAGTGCTGAAAATGCGGTGAGGTATAAACACCGACGCGATTGCCTGAGTCCACCAACAGTTGCTCCAAAGCCGCAACACTGGAGCCCTTTCCATTTGTACCCGCTACAACCACAATTTTATCGGCTATACGTTTCTGTTCGGCAGCCGCATTTGCTAACACCTCTTGCTCAGCACCCGAGTCTATAGGTGCGAGTTGCATTCGATTCGCGACGATTCCAACGCGCTCCAAACCAAGCTCTATATTCTGCGGGTGTGTTTGGTCCAGCCAGACTAACCAGTCTGAAATCGAATACTCGGGGCCTGGCTTATTGGTCAGCGCTGACTCTCATTGTCAGGCGCAGAATCGCCAGACTCATCAATTTCTGCAACGTCGTCAGAAACATTAGCCTCAATAATCTCTGATGCTTCCAAGGCATCGCCATCGTCAGGGCTTGAGGTGTCTTCCACTTTCGCGGGGCGCTCTTCAACGGGTAGCTCTTCGAGGCCTTGTAAATTGGCCAGCAGTCGCGCAATGGTGTTTCGCATCTCGCTGCGCGGCACAATCATGTCAATGGCACCTTTTTCCAACAAAAATTCGCTTCGCTGAAACCCCTCGGGTAATTTTTGTCGTATTGTCTGTTCAATAATATTTGGCCCGGCAAAGCCCGCCCTGGCATTGGGCTCGGCGATATTGATATCGCCAAGTAACGCCAGGCTAGCGGACACACCACCGTACACCGGGTCCGTCATCACTGACACATACGGTACGCCCTGCCTGGCCATGCGTTCAAGAACGGCACTGACTTTGGCCATTTGCATCAATGAAATAAGTGCTTCCTGCATGCGTGCGCCGCCCGTTGCGGAGAAACACACCAGCGGTATTCGCACCCTGAGAGCCTCGTTGGCAGCACGGGTAAACTTCTCCCCAACCGCATAACCCATGGAACCACCATGAAAACCAAACTCAAATACCGCGGCAATAACGGGTACACCTTTCAAGCTGCCTTTCATCACCACGAGCGCGTCTTTTTCGCCAGTGGATTTTTGCGCGGCCGACAACCTGTCTTTATAACGCTTAAGATCCTTGAACTTCAGGCGATCTACTGGCTCTACGTCGGTCGCTAATTCCTCGCGGGGCTCTTCGTCCAGAAAAATGTCAATGCGCCGGCGCGCGCCAATCCGCATGTGGTGATCACATTTGGGACAAACGTCCAGGTTCCTGTCCAACTCCGGGCCGTACAACATGGCCTCACATTTAACGCATTTGCGCCATACGCCTTCAGGTACATTAGCACGACGCCTTGCGCCGCCTTTGCGAACACCTGTCGGTAGAATTTTTTCCATCCAACTCATTGCTGCACCCTAATAACCCGGTCTGGTGAAACCTTGTTTTTAACCTTACTTAACATCATCGATCGCCGATCTCAGTTCAGCGACCAGATTTTCTGCCTTCATCATGCCGGCATCGCCTTGCGCTAACAAGTCAACAATGGCACTACCAACCACCACACCGTCCGCGGTGCTGGCCAGCGATCGGGCTGACTCTGCGTCTTTAATACCAAATCCTACACAGACTGGTACTTTCGCGAAAGCCTTAAGTTTGGCGATATTTTTATGCACATCATCCAAATCGAGACTTGCTGCACCCGTCACGCCTTTGAGTGACACGTAGTAAAGGAAGCCTGTAGCCATACTGGCGATAGTCTTTGCTCGCTCATTATCGGTAGTGGGCGACACAAGATAAATAGCATCGAGACCGTGGTCAGCAAGCAATCCATTAAAATCGGTGGCTTCTTCAGGGGGCAAGTCGACCGTCAACACGCCGTCCAAACCTACTTCAACGGCACGCCGGCAAAAATCCTGGTAGCCCATCGCCTCCACTGGATTCGCATAGCCCATCAGAATCACCGCTGTGTGCTGGTTGGCCACCCGGAATTCGGCGACCATATCCAGGGCGTCTTTCAGGCTTGTGTTGTGCGCCAAGGCGCGTTCATGGGCGCGCTGAATGATCGGCCCTTCCGCCATAGGATCAGAGAAAGGCACACCCAATTCAATAATATCGGTGCCCTGCTCCGCCAAGGAGTGCATAAACGGAACAGTGACACTTCGGTCCGGGTCGCCAGCTACTATATAGGCAACCAATGCTTTGCGGTTTTCGGAAGCGAGCTCCGTAAGGCGTTGCGCAATTCTACTCAAGACTGTCTCCTGCTAGACGGTGATGCCGTCGATATCGGCTACGGTCAAAATATCCTTGTCGCCTCGACCGGACAAATTGACGATAATAATTTGATCCGCTGTCATTAATGGCGCAATTTTTTTGACCTCTGCAAGTGCATGACTTGACTCCAGAGCAGGCATAATGCCTTCTACCAGCGTTAACTCTCTGAATGCTTCCAGCGCTTCTGTATCATTAACTGCCGTGTATTGAACGCGGCCCGTGTCTTTTAGCCAGGAATGTTCTGGGCCAACGCCGGGATAATCAAGGCCCGCAGACACCGAGTGTGTTTCAATGATTTGCCCGTTTTCGTCTTCCATAAGATAGGTTCTATTCCCATGCAGCACCCCTGGCCGCCCGCAACTCAACGGCGCCGCATGGCGCCCGGTTTCAAGGCCGTCACCGCCCGCTTCCACACCTATCATTGCGACGTCGCTGTCATCAAGGAAAGGATGGAATAAGCCAATTGCGTTCGAGCCTCCGCCAACACATGCCACCAGGGTGTCGGGCAACTGACCGGTTTGCGCCAGGCATTGCTCGCGAGCCTCTCGGCCAATCACACATTGAAAATCACGAACCAATGTGGGGTACGGATGCGGACCCGCGACAGTACCTATAATGTAAAAGGTGTCATCAACGTTAGTTACCCAATCGCGCATCGCCTCATTCATAGAGTCTTTCAGTGTTTGTGAGCCAGAGGTTACCGGCACCACTTCTGCTCCCAACAATTTCATACGATACACGTTCAGTGCCTGTCGCTGAACATCCTGCGCACCCATGTAAACCACACACTCCAGACCCATGCGAGCCGCAACCGTTGCACTGGCAACGCCGTGTTGGCCGGCACCTGTTTCTGCAATAATTCGCGATTTTCCGCTGTACTTGGCCAACAAGGCTTGACCAATTGTATTGTTAACCTTGTGCGCGCCCGTATGATTCAAATCTTCCCTTTTCAGGAAGATTCGCGCACCACCCAGCTCGCGGCTCCAGCGCTCTGCAAAATACAGCGGCGATGGTCGGCCCACGTAATGCGCCAGATCGGCGTCAAACTCTCGCTGAAACTCTGCATCATCTTTTAGTCTCTGATAACTGCTACTGAGTTCATCAAGGGCATGAATCAGTGTTTCAGATACAAAGCGTCCGCCATAAGCACCGAAATGCCCTTTACTATCTGGCACAGAACTGAAATTGGTCATAGTGTTACTCTTTGCTACTAGCGTGTATTACTTACCGACAACTGCACACTGTCATCGGCGATTTTGCATTGCTCAATAAAGCGTGCGATCAGTTGCGGGCATTTTTTGCCGGGCACAGATTCGACACCACTGCTGACGTCTACTGCCCACGGCCGCAACTGCCTGATTGCGTCACCCACATTATCCGGATTCAAACCGCCCGCCAGCGTTGCCCCTTTAACGTCGCGATCAAATCGCGACCAATCAAATGCGTGGCCGGTACCCCCTACCTTAACCGCATCAAAGCTGTCATAGAGAAAACCGGCGGCGCGGCTATGCTCAGTGATACGCAATTGGCGTTGTTGCGGATCCAATTGCCCGGCACGAATGGCCGCAATATAGGGCAAGCCAAACTGTTGTGCGAAGCTGCCAGACTCGGTGCCATGAAACTGCAGACAGGTGATATCAAGCGCATTGATCACGCGACTTACTTCCGCTGGTTCCGGGTCTACAAACAAAGCAACTGTCGTGACGAATGAGGGTAAGGCAGCGATTATTTCTGCGGCCTTGGCATGTTCAACAAAGCGGGTGCTCTTCGGGTAAAACACCAAGCCGATCGCATCTGCGCCGGCATGAGCAGCGACTAAAGCAGTTTCACAATCTGTGATTCCACAAATTTTGATACGGGTACGTTGGTACATCTGGTTCCGAGGATATTCGCCGTGAACTGGAATGGCGCTTCTTCATCTACAAGCAGCAGTTGCTGGAGGGCAGTATATCAGACCATGCCTGTCAGCCCGCACTTCAGGTGCGCTTACTGTTAAAAACAAGGCAATGCGTGGTCTGTTGGCAGACTGAAGCGATCCGGGTAGCTCACGCCGACCAGATACAAGCCGTGTGGCTCTGCTGTAACGCCGCCTTGCCTGCGATCAGCGCTGGCAAGAACTGTACTCGCCCAACCGGCTTCACGCTCGCCACTTCCTACGGCCATTAACACGCCGGCTATATTGCGAACCATGTGTTGCAAAAATGCGTTAGCGCACACGTCGATAAACACCATGTGCCCTTGCCTGCGAACCCCAATGTATATAACTCGACGGCTCGCAGTCTTTGCCTGACAGCCAGCCGCGCGAAAACCGCTGAAGTCATGCTCGCCAAGTAATGCCTGTGATTCCTGGTGCATCAGCACATTGTCCAGCGGCAATCGGCACCAGCTATGCAAGCCGGAGAAGATTCCTGGCTTTACCGCTCGATTATCTATGCAGTAAACATAGCGTCGGGATTGCGCGCTGAAACGCGCGTGAAAGTCTGCAGCCATTGGAGTGACTGAGCGAAGCCTGACATGCGCGGGTAAGTTTGCGTTAACGCCTAACAACCACTGCCGCGGCTGGCGTTGCGCCGTAGTATCGAAATGAATGACCTGATGGGTAGCGTGCACGCCGGTATCGGTTCTACCGGCGCAAATAACGCTGGTTTGCTGGTTAGCAACACGAGAAATGGCCTGTTCAACAGCGTTCTGTACGCCAGGCGTTTGCTGGTCGATTTGGCGTTGCCAGCCGAAGAACTGCGAGCCATTGTATTCAACAATGGCTGCTATTCGGTTAACACCTTCCGCTGCTTGTTCTGTTTTAGAGTCGGTGCGAATGGCGACGCCAGTCGCACCCTGGGTTTGCTTATCAGGCGATTCTGTCAATCAATTCTTTGGCTTGCTGCTTGTCCAGCGCCGTACCCTCGTCCAACACTTCGCCGAGTATATCACGCGCGCCTTCATTATCGCCCATGTCTATGTAAGCTCTGGCCAGGTCCAGCTTGGTCGCCGTTTCATCAGATTCCAGCATCGCAATATCAGCAGCGCGTTGCGCGTCATCATCGCTATCAAGCGAACTTTGCTCTAACTCAAGTTCCAAAGCGGACAAATCGGCATTTTCTATTTCAGAATCAACCTCGTCGCCGATCGACACGTCAAAACTGCTCAGCTCGGACTCCAGGTCCATGTCGTTGTCTGAGTCCAGATCAAGCTGAATATCGCCAAGCGCGTCCAACTCACTGATTACAGCGGCGTCTGCCATGCTGTCATCAATGTCAGCCAGGCCCGCTTCTATTCCGGTTACGGGCTGATCTTCCAGTTCCGCAAAGTCCGCCAGCAACTCGTTTTCGAGACTGCTTTCCTGAAGGGCCACTTCAGATTCACTGGCGAAGTTGCTATCTTGCAACTCGTTTCCAGCAGCGAATGCTTCACGAACATCACCAGCGTCAAGGTCTTCTACCGGATCATCGTCTAGCTCCAGTTCCAAATCGAATTCATTGTCAAAACTCAAGCCGTCATCATCGAGCACTTCATCTTCTGAATCTGCAAGCGCAGCCGCGCCGGTAGCCACAGCACCGCCAACGGCGACAGCAGCACTGGCAACATTAACGTCATCCACTCCGTCCTCATCATCGCCCAGAATGGACTGCACAAGAGTGTCATCGATAGGTGCAGGCTCATCGGCAAACTCTTCGCTGAAGTCCATTGATGTTTCGTCTGGCAAAGTCTGCCTGAACTCTTCCATCACATCCGGTGCGGGTTCATCGTCTTCATCAAGCGCTGAGGAATACACGTCACTTGCATCTTCTGCCAGTTCGTCAAATCCGCCGCTGCCCATAGATTCCAACTTTGCCAGCTGCTCGGCAGCGGCTTCCCGATCACCCGCCGCAGAATGCACTTCAACGAGTTTCGCTACCAGGTCGGTTCTGTCAGGCTCTTGCTCGATTGCTCTGTTAAGCAAATCAACGGCCTGTGGATAACGACCGTACGCTACGTAAATATCAGCCTCTGCGATCGGGTCACCCATTTCGGCTTCAATACCGGCGCTGTCCTGCAGTGTGTCTTCTTCATCGTCAATAAAAGTATCGCGACTAATGGTTGGCGCTGTTGGCTCGGCCGTTGTCTCTGCGACAGCAGCCGAAGCAGCAGGCGCTACATCATGTGGTTCGAACTCAAACTCGTCTTCGTTGTTTCTCTTTCGCCACCAGAAGAACAAACCAGCTAAAGCGAGGATGCCAGCAGCAATACCTGCCCACAGTGGACTAAGTAAATTGTCAAAAAAGCCTGCCTGCTCGATTGGTTTGGCAGCGGGTGTTTTGGCCGCTGGCTCAGGCTCGTTAGCAAGCGCTTCTTCAACTGATGCAACATCGCTGGAGAAGTCATCGCTGGCGGCAAGGGCTTGCGAATCTGCATCGTCTGCCATCGCTGTTTCCGGGGTGACCGCTGCATCGGGAGTTGCATCAAACTCCTGATCCAGAATATCGCTAGCGCCCTGTGCCTGCAGCTGTGCAAGCTGGGAATTACGCACTTCCAGTTTGTTCTTGAGCTCTTCCATCTCGGAAAGCAAGCTTTGAACTTTGGAGCTCAATTCATTGTTTTCAGCGGTTGTGCTGCTTAACTCCGCCATCACGTCAGTCAGGCGTGCGTTCAACGCATTGATCTGATCATCGGCGCTGCCATCGGGGTCGCCGTTAACACCAGAACCACCGGCAGTGCTCAATGTCAAAGTACCGCGGCTATCTGAACTGGCAGCAGGTACTGGTCGTGCAGCGCCAGCACGCGCGTCTAACTGACGAATATCATCGTCGCCAGAGCGCCATTCTTGCATTTGCCTGGCAACTTCCAGTTGCGCTTGCGAGTTTGCAATATCACGAACTCGTTGCTCGTCAGGAATACGTAATACCTGCCCCACTTTCAGGCGATTAATATTGCCATTAATGAAGGCCTCCGGGTTGTCTTCCTGCAGCGCTATCATTGTCTGGTTAACAGTAACCCGGTCAGAAGGTCTAACCTTTTGGGCAATTTGCCATAAGGTATCGGAGCGTTCCGTTGTATACCGGTCGCTGTTATTGCGCTGCGGCTGTGATTCAGCTTCGCGCTGTATAGCTTGCCTTGGCGGTGTGGCGGCTACGGGTGGTGCAGATCGTGTCTGAACTGGTGCGCTGGGCGTTTCAGGTTCAACTTGAGGTTCATCAATCGCGTAAGAATCAGTAGCCGGCGAAGAAGGAGCGGCCTGCGGTGCTTGCAAAGCGGCCGAATTTGCGCTGCTGGTTGAAGTAAATGCTGGCAAATCCAAAAGCAAAGTGTATTCACGAATCAACCGACCGCTAGGCCATTTCGCCTCAAGCAAAAAATTTAAATAGGGTTCACGAACAGGGTCTTCGGTAGTTACCTTAACCACACCTCCGCCACGACCATCAAGTTCGACTTCATAGCGCATACCGGTAAGAAAAAATTCGCGTTCAACGTTCGCTCGATCGAAATCTTGCATGGATGCCAGCTTGATGAGCACCTGAGTCGTGTTCAGATCGCCAACTTTGAGCAGCTTGATTTCTGCACGTAACGGTTCATTAACCGCCGAGAAGAGTTTCATATCGCCCAGTCCGAGAGCGAATACACCGCTACTAAACAGTGCCCCAGTCAGTCCGATTGTACGGACGGCAGAACGTAACATGCGTCTGTCCTTTCGTTGGCCTTACGGCTTTGTGTTCTAATACGTACCTAACATACTGTAGACAATATGTTAGATGAGTGCCGTTTCCAACTCGCATCAACAGATTCTTCGTGCACTGTTTGATCAGTGAGCAAAACTTCGGAAGTGCTTGTTTTTTGTGCGCTTTTAAACGCTTTTTCTATTTACAGTACTTAGAAACGACATCGTTTCAAGTATTGATTACAAAAAACGTTTTAGCAAGATTTCAGCTATCTGAATGCTGTTAAGTGCTGCACCTTTTCGGACGTTATCAGAGACAACCCACATGTTTATTCCATGATCACAGGAAATATCTTCACGGACCCTGCCAACGAATACGGGGTCGGCGCCGGCAGCATCGCTTACAGCCGTTGGGTAAGCGCCGTCTTTTTGTCCATCAAGCAGCTTTACGCCCGGTGCCTTTTTGAGCAACTTGCGCACTTTATCAGCCGTAATCTTTTCGATTGTCTCGACATGCACCGCTTCTGAATGACCGAAAAACACAGGAATACGAACGCAAGTCGGATTTACCTGCACGCTGTCATCGGCAAATATCTTTTTCGTTTCCCACACCATTTTCATTTCTTCGCGGGTGTAGTCGTTGTCCATAAATTCGTCAATATGCGGTATAGCGTTGAACGCAATTTGTTTCGGGTACACCGAGTGCTTTGCGTCTCTGCCACTGAGTAATTCCACAGTTTGTGAAGCAAGCTCTTCGATGGCCTCTTTACCCGTGCCGCTGACCGCCTGATAGGTCGCCACATTGATCCGCCGTATGCCAACGGCATCCTTAATGGGCTTTAATGCCACCAGCATTTGTATGGTTGAGCAGTTTGGATTGGCGATAATCCCGCGCTGCGTGTAGCCCGCAATGGCGTCCGGATTAACTTCGGGTACAACCAAAGGGATGTCGTCGTCATTGCGAAAGTGCGAAGTGTTATCAATGACGACACACCCTGCAGCAGCCGCCTTGGGAGCATACTCGGCGGATAAACTGCCGCCCGCTGAGAACAAACCAATCTGTGCTTTCGAAAAATCGAAATCAGCCAGATTGTGCACCGTGTGTGATTTGCCCCTGAACATCAGTTTCTTGCCCGCGGAGCGCTCACTGGCCAACAGGTAGAGCTGCTCAACAGGAAAATCACGCTGCTCCAGAATCTCCAGCATTGCCTCACCCACGGCACCTGTGGCACCAACTATCGCAACGCTTGCGGTTTTTTCAACATCTGCCATTTTTCGTTTACCTTTACTGAATTTTCAGAGCGTGCACTACGGCTTCTGCCATTGCTGTGGTACCCACAACACTCTCGCCAGGCACCGCTATATCGCCCGTGCGTAGTCCCTGATCCAACACGGAATTTACGGCGGCCTCAACAGCGTCGGCGGCTTTCGACTCTGCCAGCGAGTAGCGCAGCAACATCGCCAGCGACAAGATAGTAGCGAGTGGGTTAACTTTGTCTTCGCCTGCAATATCCGGTGCACTGCCATGCACCGGCTCGTACAAACCTTTGTTGTTCGCATCAAGCGACGCGGATGGCAACATGCCTATTGATCCAGTCAACATGGCCGCCGCATCGGACAAAATGTCGCCAAACATGTTACCGGTGACCATGACATCAAATTGTTTAGGTTGGCGAATCAATTGCATGGCGGCGTTGTCTACGTACATATGACTGAGCTCAACGTCGCTGTACTCTTGATGTAACTCATTCATTACATCACGCCAAAGAACGGTGACCTCCAGAACATTCGATTTGTCTACCGAACACACTCGCCTGGCCCGCTTGCGCGCCGCTTCAAACGCAACACGACCAATCCGTTCTATTTCTGATTCGCTGTAGCGATAGGTGTTAAAACCTTCGCGCTCACCTTTTTTATTGATGTGCACACCACGCGGTTCGCCAAAGTAAATACCACCAGTAAGCTCTCTGACAATCAACAAATCCAGGCCTGCCACTAACTCAGGTTTGAGCGATGACGCTGCAGCCAGTTGTGGTGCGAGGATAGCGGGTCGTAAATTACCAAACAGATCCAGGTCAGAGCGAATTGCCAGCAAGCCACGCTCTGGTCGTATTGCTGGTTCAACAGCATCCCACTTTGGCCCGCCCACTGCACTCAGCAAAATAGCGTCAGCGTCGCGCGCCAAGCTGGCCGTTTCTTCAGGGTAGGGTTTGCCGTACTGGTCAATAGCCGCGCCACCCAACAGACCTCGCTCTATGGAAATATCAAGCGAGAAGCTGGCAGTGACTGCGTCCAGAACTTTCAGGGTTGCTGCCATTGTTTCCTGGCCGGAATAGTCGCCGGGCAGCACTAATAGTTTTTTGCTCATTACTTTTACCGGTACAACCAGGGAGATTGCTCCCGTTGCTTTTGTTCGAAGTTGCGTATGGCGTCTGCACTTTGCAAAGTCAAACCTATTTCATCCAGGCCATTGAGCAAACAATTTTTCCTGAATTCATCAATCTCGAAACGATATTCCAGGCCAGCACCAGTCGCGGAAACGGTTTGTGCTTGCAGATCAAGGTTTACTTCCGCACCTTCGTTGTTTTCAACAAACTCAAACAAGGCATCCACTTCATTGGCTGCCAGCGCAATCGGCAAGAAACCATTTTTAAAACTGTTGTTGTAAAAAATGTCTGCAAAACTGGGGGCAATAACCGCTCGAAAGCCGTAATCCTGTAACGCCCATGGTGCGTGTTCACGGCTGGAACCACAACCAAAGTTTTCTCTCGCCAATAATATACTGGCCTGTTGGTAACGCGGTTGATTCAGAATAAATTCTTTATTCAATGGTCGCTCGCTGCAATCCTGACCAATGTATCCCTCATCCAGATACCGCAACGAATCAAACAGGTTGACGCCAAAACCACTACGCTTGATAGACTTCAAAAATTGCTTGGGAATAATCAGGTCTGTATCGACGTTCGCGCGGTCAAGAGGCACTGCGATACCGGTATGTTGAACGAATTTTTCCATCACTCAGTGCTCCTGTAATATTTCTTGAACGTTGACGAAATGCCCATGTATCGCCGCCGCCGCTGCCATCTCCGGGCTGACTAGATGTGTGCGACCACCAAAGCCCTGCCGGCCTTCGAAATTTCGGTTTGAGGTTGATGCACAATGCTCGCCCTCGCCCAATTTATCGGCGTTCATCGCCAAACACATAGAGCAGCCTGGTTCACGCCATTCAAAACCGGCGTCTGTAAATACCTGATCCAAACCTTCTTGTTCGGCTTGCGCTTTTACAAGCCCGGAACCTGCCACTACCATGGCCTGCTTGATGGTTGATGCCACCTTTTTCCCTCGAACTACAGCCGCGGCTGCACGAATATCTTCGATTCGGGAATTAGTACAGGAACCTATGAAAACCCGGTCAAGCTGAATGTCTGTGATCGCCTGGCCTGCACTCAAGCCCATGTATTCCAGCGCTCGTGCGATGGCTTCCCGACGGCTATCATCGAGCTCCTTACTAGGATCAGGAACTGACGCATCCACCGGTAACACCATCTCAGGCGAATTACCCCAACTAACCTGAGGCTTGATCGCTGTACCATCTATTTCTACGACAACGTCGAAGTGAGCCCCTTGGTCACTGACCAAATCCCGCCAAGCATCGCTGGCTTGTTGCCAATGCTCTTCAGTCGGCGCCATGGGTCTGCCCTTAAAATACTCAATGGTCTTTTCATCAACGGCGATCAATCCGGATCTGGCACCGGCTTCAATCGCCATATTGCACACCGTCATACGCCCTTCCATGGAAAGGCTGGTAATGCTGGAACCGGCAAACTCAATGGCACAGCCCGTACCGCCAGCCGTACCAATCTCACCGATTACGGCAAGAACAAGGTCTTTAGCCGTCACGCCATGCGCCAGTTCGCCGTCAACGCGAACCAGCATATTTTTCATTTTTTTCTGCACCAGGCATTGCGTGGCCAGCGCATGTTCAACTTCTGAAGTCCCTATGCCATGCGCCAGTGCGGCAAAGGCGCCGTGGGTAGATGTATGAGAGTCTCCACACACAACAGTCATTCCAGGTAAGGTAGCCCCCTGCTCCGGGCCCACTACATGCACAATACCTTGCCGGGGATCATCCATGGCATAACCCGGTATATTGAAGGCACGCACGTTGTCATCCAGTGTTTCAACTTGTATCCGCGAGGTGGGGTCGACAATTCCCTGCATACCTTGCGCACGTTCCGCGCTGTCAGTAGACACGTTGTGATCAGGCATGGAAAGGTTGGCATCCAGCCGCCAGGGCTGCCGCCGCGCAAGGCGCAAACCTTCAAACGCCTGCGGTGAGGTGACTTCATGAATAAGATGCCTGTCGATATAAATCAGCGCCGTGCCATCCTCGCGCTGCTCCACCACGTGCGAATCCCACAATTTGTCATATAAGGTCTTGGCCATGTCACCCACCTGTTGTCTTGAACTGCAGTGAGTCTACTGCGCATTGATTAATAAAACAAATTCATATATTTTATAATTTAGATAACTTATTTTTATTTAATTAGATTTTATGTAAAGGACGAATTCTTGGACACACAGAATTTGAAAGCGTTTATCAGCGTCTCCCGACATTTGTCATTTTCCCAGGCAGCCGAAGAACTGCACCTTACGCAGCCTGCCATCAGCAAGCGCATTTCCCTGATTGAACAAGATCTAGGGTTAAGCTTGTTCGATAGGATTGGCCGCAAGGTGTCATTGACCGAACATGGTGAACGGCTAATCCCGCTGGCCAAAGACATTCTGCAGCGCATCGAGGCCACCCGGGAAGAGTTGCAGCAAACCAGCAGCCGGGTATTGGGTCGATTATCTTTATCGATAAGTCACCACATAGGTTTGCATCGCTTGCCGCCGGTGCTCAAGGAATTTACCCAGGCTCATCCTGATGTGAGTCTGGACATTGAATTCACGGATTCTGAATTAGCCTATGAAGCGGTACATCGTGGCGAAATAGAGTTAGCCGTTATCACACTGGCACCACAACAAGACCCGCAAATCCAGACAGGATTAATTTGGCCCGACCCTTTATGCGTGGCTGTGGCCCCCACTCACAATCTCGCACACAGCAAGCAAGTGGACCTGGCCACCCTTAGCGAGCACGCCGCAATCCTGCCTAATCGCAGTACTTACACAGGTATGATCATAGAAAGCCTGTTCGCCCAACGTCAGCTCAAACTCAATATCGGGATGGCGACCAATTATATGGAAACCATCAAGAGCATGGCCGGTATTGGTCTGGGCTGGACGATTATTCCTGAATCCATGCTGGGTGAAGATCTGGTGAAACTTCCCTTAAGCGATGCTTCACTTCATCGTGATTTGGGTTATATACACCATAAAAGCCGACATCTTTCTAATGCGGCTGCGGCATTTATCGACACGTTAGAATCTTTTACCTGATGCTGAGAGGCTGGTAGTTAGTAGCTTTCCAAAACCCGGCATTGAGTTGAATAGTGCGATCCAGGACACGCCGTGAACCCATCCATGGGGGCTTGTTTTCGAGGTCCCTCTCTCAAACAGTCCTGGATCGCACTATTAAACTCAATACCTATGTGCCAAATTCTGTTTCATTTTTCTTGAGAAATTGGCAACTCCCAAGCCATTGGAGCAATAGCATCTATTGCGACGGTAAAAATCGCAGGCCGAGAGAACAAAAAAGACTTTCGCAGAAAGGCTTTTTTGAGAAAGAGGGTAGCCCGGAGGGCCCAAGATGCGAAGCAATAGATGCTATTGCTCCAATGGCGGCTACAACGCCGGAAATCCCAGATCGACGCTAGCTTATGGAAACCGCACGAATCAATTCACCAACTTCACCGCGATCAACCCGAAGCGATTCAAAATCAAACGCCTCACTGTCCCCCAACTGTGACAAGGCAACATTCTTAATACTGGAAAAGATCGTCTCCAGCCGACCAGGGTGCTCCCTCTCCCATCCCCGCAGCATTTCCTTAATCACCTGTCGCTGCAAATTGTCCTGCGAACCACAGAGGTTGCAAGGAATAATAGGAAACTCGAGATAATCCGAAAACGCCTGCAAATCGGATTCCTTGCAAAACGACATCGGCCGAATCACCACATTGCGTTTATCATCGCTTAGTAATTTAGGCGGCATCGCTTTCAGTTTGCCGCCGTAAAACATATTTAGAAACAGAGTTTCGATAATATCGTCGCGGTGATGCCCAAGCGCCAATTTGTTCGCGCCAATCTCTTCTGCAAAGCCATACAAACTGCCGCGTCGCAACCTGGAGCACAGCCCACAGGTTGTCTTGCCTTCCGGAACTACAGATTTGACAATACTGTAAGTGTCTTTCTCAAGTATATGATATTCAATGTTTTTCTTATCCAAATATTCTGGAAGAACGTGCTCGGGAAAGCCCGGCTGCTTCTGATCCATATTCACTGCGACCAGCTCAAACGAAACCGGCGCGCTGATCTGCAGGCTTTGCAGAATGTGCAACATTGAGTAGGAGTCTTTGCCGCCAGACAGACACACCATGATTCGGTCACCCTCTTCAATCATGTTGTATTGAACAATGGCCTGCCCAACGTGGCGCCGCAGGCGCTTTTGCAACTTGTTGAATTCAGTTTTCGATTTTCGGTTTTGTTCGTCGGCCACAGCGAGCTCTTAGCGGTCAGTACTTTGCTTGGCCGCGATTCTATAGGATTTAGATGGCCATTGGCTGGCTTTTCCGGGGCCGTACGCATAAAATTTGCGGCGCTGCAGATCTCACTATGAGACCTGACCCACAAAATCACATCAAGGAACAGTCTATGAAAACCCCAGCACGAGTTACCGTTACCGGCGCCGCCGGCCAAATCAGCTACGGGCTACTCTTCCGAATAGCGGCGGGCGATATGTTGGGTAAAGACCAGCCGGTAATTCTGCAGTTGCTGGAAATCACGCCAGCGCTTGATGCTCTTAAAGGGGTGATGATGGAATTGGACGACTGCGCCTTCCCTCTGCTGCACGGCATGATAGGCACAGACGACGCGGAAGAAGCGTTTAAAGATTCTGACTATGCATTGCTGGTTGGTGCACGCCCACGTGGGCCCGGCATGGAAC
Organism: uncultured Pseudomonadales bacterium; assembly: GCA_964352475.1. GTDB lineage: Bacteria > Pseudomonadota > Gammaproteobacteria > Pseudomonadales > JAUIET01 > JAUIET01. The sequence continues at coordinate 152,471 of CAYGSL010000005.1, forward strand.
GCAAGGACTTGCTGGAAGCCAACGCAGCAATCTTCTCAGTGCAAGGCAAAGCCATCAACACCGTCGCCAGCCGCGACATTAAGGTGTTGGTTGTTGGCAACCCCGCCAATACCAACGCATTGATTGCCCAGCGCAACGCGCCAGACATCAATCCACGCCAGTTCACGGCAATGACTCGCCTGGATCACAACCGTGCCCTGACACAGCTGGCACAAAAAACGGATACAACAATCCGCGATGTGCAGCAAATGACGATCTGGGGTAACCACTCTTCCACGCAATATCCGGACTTGCATCACACCACAGTGAATGGCAAAAGCGCGATGGATTTGCTAGATCAATCCTGGTACGAGAGTGATTTTATTCCAACGGTACAAAAACGCGGGGCTGCAATCATTGACGCGCGCGGTGCATCCAGTGCAGCGTCGGCAGCAAATGCGGCAATTTGCCATGTTCGGGACTGGGCTCAGGGTTCAGCCGACAACGACTGGGTGAGCATGGGTGTTTATAGTGACGGCAGTTATGGCGTCACAGAAGGATTGATTTACTCATTTCCTGTGACCTGTAAAAACGGCGATTGGAGCATCGTCCAGGGGCTGGATATTAACGAATTCAGTCAGGCTCGAATGGATGCCACCCAACAAGAGCTAACCGAGGAACGCGACGCAGTTGCGCACCTCCTGCCGTAGCCCGGGAATTATTCCATAAAGGCTTCATTTTAGATGTCTGCAACAGAGGTGTTTTTACTGCTGGCTATCTTGGCCAGCTTGCTCACCTGGAACGTGTATCGGCCTAGCTTCGGTTCTATAGGTCCGGCGGCGGCCAGCTTTATCAGTGGTTGGTGGTATGGTGATCTGGCGCCCTGGATCATCATCATTCAGTTGGCCGGCACTGCTGTATTTGCGGGTACCGGTGCGATTACCGGGATTCAAGGTAGCATCGGATTGCTGCTTGCTGTCGGCAGTTGGCTGGCGTTGGCATTGCGTTACGGACGTGCTCTGGAGTTTCGGCATCATTGCGAGGCGTCGCTGGCTGAAACCCTGGGCACCGATTACATCAATCAAATCCCTGACCAATATCGTCTGAACATTCCCGAGCACTTTTCGCTGCAGCGCTATTTGCGCCCTTTCAAGCCCCATCTGCCCAATGTGGAGCGCATTCGGGACATCACCATCGCCCGGGAAGATGGCTGGGATATCAACGTGGATATTTATCGACCCAAAGAAGTGCCCAATAACGCGCCGGTGTTGTATCAGATTCATGGTGGTGGCTGGATGGAAAATTTCGGCGACAAATCTACCCAGGCGCTGCCATTGATGAATCACCTGGCGTCTCAGGGTTGGGTCTGCGTTTCAATTGACTACCGGCTAAGCCCTACTCATACCTGGCCAGCACACATCGTTGATTGCAAACGTGGCCTGGTATGGATCAAGGACAATATCGCAGAATACGGTGGCAACCCTGAGTTCATTATCGCAACAGGCGGTTCAGCTGGTGGGCACTTGTGCTCTCTTTTGGCTCTCACGGCCAATCAGCCAGATTTTCAGCCTGGATTTGAGGGCGCCGATACCAGCGTGAGAGCGTGCATTCCGTTTTACGGCGTATACGATTTTAGCGACAGCAATAAACTGCACATTAATGATGGATTGATGCAGGGCCTTGAAAAAACGATTATCAAAAAACCGCTGAGTGGCAATGAAGCCCTTTATCAACAAGCCTCACCTTTACATCGAATCACAACTGAAGCGCCCCCGTTTTTTGTTATTCATGGCTCACTGGATTCGTTGACGTCGCTGCAGGAAGCAAGAAAATTCGTTGCGGAGCTGCGGCACCAAAGCGAGCATCATGTGGCCTTCCTGGAGTTACCTGGCGCACAACATGCATTTGACCTGTTTGCCACGCCGCGTGCTGACTGGGCAATGCGCGCGGTGATGCTGTATGCCAATTACATATACAGCCAATACCAGAGCTAGGTGTCACCGCCGGTAACGGCGGGTATGTGCTTGCGAATATGGGTAACAAGGCAGCCCGCGAACCATTCCCGAAAGTGCGCCTAAGATATTGATTTAAATAACTTAATTACCTGGAAGCCAATTCTGGCACATATTCTGCTTCATCATTCTCATAATGTAGCGATCGCAGCATTAACAGCGGCATAACAACGAGAACAACAATGCATTCAAGTAAACGACCCAGCCAACAGCTTGCGCGCGCCTTGCCGCTGCTCACCATCGTCTGTTTAGCCAGCTGCGCGATAGCCGGCCTTGCCCTGGGCGTATACGATATAGCGTACACCTCAGTGCATTTTGAAATGCCTAGCAGCAGCGAGTTCGTGCTAGGCCGATAACTCTCTCAGCACCTGCGCAGGCGGCGCTTTCAAGCTGCTTGCGCTAATCAATGACCCCAGTAAAACAACGCTGACTGCACCCAATGCAGGCCCCAGCAAAAATACCCACCAATGCAAATCAAAGCTTAATTCAAGCAGGCGGGTTTGGATCAAGCCAATAATCAGCTCCGCACCTATTGCTGCCAGACTGCCAGCCAATGCCCCAAGCAACAGAAACTCATAGAACATGGTTTTTCTTAGTAAACTCATTCTTGCTCCCAGAGTTTTCAAAATAGCGCTTTCACGAATACGCTCGTCCATACTGGTTTGAATACTGGCAAACAGCACAATCACGGCGGCAATCAGAATCAAACCCAACACCAACTCTACAGCTGAGCTTACCTGATCGATAATGCGCGTGACCTGCTCTATCATTCTATCCATTTCGATAATGCTGACTGTGGGCACCGTTCTTATCAGTGAGTTCAAAAATTCCTTGTTTCCCTCCGGTAGATGAAAGCTGGTCATGTAGATGGCATCAAAGTTCTGCAAAGAACCCGGCGACGCAATGGCGAAGAAATTGGGCCGCATTCGTTCCCAATCCAGTTGCCTGAGACTACTAACCTTAAGATCTACGCTAACGTCTACCATGGTGAACGTGACAGTATCACCAACATCGATTCCGTATCGCTCTGCAAATTCCTGCTCAAGAGAGAGCAAACCAGGTTGATCTGCGGCCCACCATTGTCCTGCTATGATGTCGTTGTCTTCAGGCAATTCAGCCGCCCAGGTTAACTGCACCTGGCGCGTATTATTGCGTTGTTGGTCTTCAGCTTGCTCTGACTGATCGGCAGTGTTTTCTTCAGAACTGCGCCGCTCAGGTGGTCTTCCATTGTGCGCAGTAAAGCTGGCTCTCACCATTGGGTACATACCGGCGTGGTCAAAACCAGCGCTGTCCAATAGTTCTGACAAAGGTTGTACGTCGACAGGCGCGATATTCAGCACAAAATGATTGGGTGTGTTCTCGGGAATTTGCATTCGCCATTCTTGCAGCAGTGAATTCCGCGCAAGCAACAGTACCAACACCAATAGCAACACAACAGTAAACACGAATACCTGCAAGGCGCTGTGCCTGGCCCGCCGACGAATACCTGCAATCGCCAAGCGCATGGGTTCTGCAGCCCGGCTGCCGGGCTTGGGCGCAGAGCGCAGCATCAACCAGGTCATAAACAACACCAGGGCAGCGATGCCACCAACACCCAGGGTAAGAAAAAGCGTGATCTGGAAACTGCCCGAATACACATAAATCAGCACTAACAATCCTGCTATGCCAAGCCAAAGCACTAATCGACTATTGAAATCAGGAGTGCCAAGGTCTCGGCGCAGCACGCGCATGGGGGCTACTTTTTGCAAATGCAGTAATGCTGGACAAGCGAAGGCGAAAAAGCTTATGAACGCTGTGACGGCACCCAGGCCAATCGCACTGAGCCCCGCTGGCGGCAAGTTCACAAGAATCAGGCTGCGTATACTGTTGATAGCAATACCGTGCAGCACCCAGCCAAGTGCACTTCCCAACAACACGCCGCACAAACACAACAGCAGCAGATGGCTCAAGTACATGCTTAGTACTGTTCTCGATGAAGCCCCGAGGCTCTTTAAAATACCCACATAATCATAATGCCGTTCCGTGTAACGTCGGCTGGCAATTGCTATTGCAACACCAGCAAGAACCACGCCCATACTGCCGGCCAGCAGCAGGAAGCGCTCTGCACGGTTAATCGAGCGCGCCAGTCGTGGCTGACTATCGCGCACGCCGAGAATACTTTGCTCCGCCTGAAGTTTATCCTCCATGCGATCGGCCCAACGTTGCAGAGCGGCCTGAGAACCGGTTACCAGCAGATTATGCTGTACTCGGCTACCCGGTTGGATCACGGCTGAGCGGGGTATGTCCGCCACGTTCATCAGAACCCTGGGGCCATAAGAAAACACGCTAAAACCGGCGTCTGGCTCTCGCACGACCAGGCCGGAAATCCGCAATTGCGCTTCTCCAATAGACAGTGTTTCACCCACCGAAAGTTTCAATAGCGGCAGAAGTCGAGGTGCCACCCACACTTCACCCGGCGGCGGTCCCTGCCCAACACGCTGTATAGCGTCTGCAGCGCCCCGTTGTTTTAGCTCCAGTTCGCCAAGTAAAGGGTAGGCTTGATCCGCCGCTTTAACGGCGACCAGTTGTAACTCGTCACCCGCAAACGCCATGGTTGGAAAATGCATCACGTGGGCGTGTTCCAGGCCTTCGTCACCGGCTATCTCAAACCACTCGGCTGGAATCGGTGTATTGCTTCTCAACAGACGATCAGCTGCAAGAAACTGACTGCTCTCGGCTAAAATCGCAACTTGTATGCGCTCAACAAACAGCGCGATAGAAACCACTATTGTGACAGCCACGGTCAGAGCGGCAAGTAACAGGCCCAGCTCTCCGCCGCGCCAATCTCTGGCTAATAAGCGCAGACCTAGCATAAAGCGGCTCATCAAGTTTGACTCTGGTCTGATACCAGGGCACCAGCACTGAGTTCCAGTACACGTGCGCAGCGGTCAGCTAGTCGTTGCTCATGGGTAACCAACACCAGCGTTCTGCCCTGCTCTTGATTCAATTCAAACAGCAAATCAATCACTTTGGCACCGGTTCGTGTATCCAGATTACCAGTGGGTTCATCGGCAAACAAAATAGGTGCGTCGGACGCAAAAGCCCTGGCAATCGCAACCCGCTGCTGTTCTCCACCGGACAATTGCCTGGGGTAATGCGTTACTCGGTCAGCCAAACCAACGCGTTGCAGATAATGTTGGGCCAGCTCACCTGGCTGCTCCATGCGCTTTAATTCTGCAGGTAACATCACGTTCTCCAGTGCGGTAAGACTGGGTAACAGTTGAAATGATTGAAAAACAAAACCGACTGTGTCGGCCCGAACTGCGGCCCGCTGGTCTTCATCCAGAGTGGTGATTTCCGTGCCATTCAAATGGACTGTGCCAGACGTAGGTGTATCAAGCCCGGCCAGCAAGCTGAGCAAAGTGGTCTTGCCTGAACCGGATGCCCCAACAATGGCCACCGACTCTCCCTGGGCGATCTCGAAGCTTACTTCGCGTAAAATGTGTAAAACGCCTTCATGGCTAGGCACGGATTTTGTAAGATGTTGGGATGAAATCATATATTTCCGGAAATACTAGGCAGTTACACACCCGTGGGACGCGCTGCCGCGGGTACTTGTCTGTTACGGCAACAATCGTGTTTGCGATCACTTTGCCATTGCTGGTGGGTACGCATTATAGCTACGCTGAGCCCTGTGATGGCACGGTACTATTGCTAGGTGACAGCATAGGCGCAGGATATGGCATTGCAGAGCAAGATAGCTGGGCGGCCGGGCTGGCCGAACACTTGACGAGTGTGGGGGCTGATCTGATTAACGCGAGCGTTAGCGGAGAAACCACAGCAGGTGGGCTTCGGCGGCTTCCAGAGTTGCTTGAACGGCATAAACCAGCACTCTTGATCATCGAATTAGGCGGTAACGATGGACTAAGAGGCTATCCGATTACGCGCATGAAGCAAAACCTGGATGCCATGATCAGGCAGGCGCTGGAGAGCGGCTCTCAAGTCTACCTGCTAGGGATGCACATTCCACCAAACTATGGGCCGAGATACGGTCAGTTGTTCCATCAAACCTACGGCGATCTGGCCGAACAATACGATCTCGCGCTGCTGCCATTTCTGCTCGAGGGCGTTGGACGCGACAAAGAGATGATGCAAGCCGATGGCATTCACCCGAATGAGGGTGCACAGTCACTTATTCTGAAAAATGTGCTGTCTAAACTGCCACAAGACCTGTGTCAGCA
>CAYGSL010000006.1:0-110825 GCA_964352475.1 uncultured Pseudomonadales bacterium
GTCTCCGATCTAATCTCAACGGAATTCGATCATAGTGGCAATTAGGCGAAGAAGTAATTGAACACTCAGGTTAATTCACCCATCACTACTAGCAACCAATGCACGCAACTTATCCCCCACTGCAAAATCCACATCCAGCGCCCGCTCTGCAAACCAATAAAACGATATAGCAATCAACGCAGCCGCCCCTAAAGTCATAACAATACGCTGATAAAACGCCGTCTTTCTAAGCATAAATAACACCGGTACCACCAGAACAACAATCGCTAGCTGCCCAAGTTCAACACCAATATTGAAGCCCAACAAAGACCATACCAAGTACTTCTCTGGAATCCACAACTCACTCATCACACTTGCGAACCCGAAACCATGAAACAAGCCAAACAACAACACCACCCAAAATGCATGCGCAGAAAACACCGGCCACAATACGTGAAGCGCTGCTGCCGCAATTGAGATCGCGATAATCGACTCTACCAGCCTGGAATTTAACGACATAACGTCCAGCGCTGCCGCACTAAGGGTAATAGAGTGAGCAACTGTAAACACCGTTACAATTTTGACTACTCGAATAAATGCAGAACGAAAATCCGGTGTGGCCACCCAGCGCCCACCTTCCCTGACCATCACACTCGGTAACAATAAGGCAATCAAGAAAAGAATGTGATCGGTACCGATCCATATGTGATGCATACCTTGCTCGATAAAACCCCATAGCCCTCGAAGCGAAGAGCCCGAATCTACCTGCAAGGTTTGTTGCCTTGAATTCGGGCTGAAATTCAGTGAAATATACGCTTCATTTTGGATGGTGCCCGTTTTCCAATTGTTTTCTATAATCAGCAAACTGCGATGCTTATCGTCGTGATCAAAAAACAAATTGTTGCTGATTGCAATTTCCTTCGCTGGAGCATTCAAGGCTGACAAATCGAAATAGACCAGAACGAATTTCGCAAAACCAGCGTTCAGTTGATCAAGCGAGGTAATATTTATCTCATTATTCGCCCCGTCTACCGACAGACTGACTTTGTCGAGCAGGTAGTCGCTGATGACTTGTCGGTGTGCCAGAATTTCTTCCATAGTGGGAGGCGTTTTTTCCGCCAGCCCAAGATTCAATGCAAGATTAAGGTCTTTGGTAGTTAATTCGAAACGACCCTCTACTTTCTCATCATCTATGGTGAGAAAAGTGTAGCTTTGGTCTGGTGCATGCGCAGAAACAGCGCTGGAAAAGCTGGCAGCAAGAATAAAAAGTAAGCTTGTTATGCGAGAAGTCATAGTCGTTTCTATTCGAATAACCTTCCCGCATTTTACGTTGAATTGGCCCACACTTCGCACCATTCATCCGGTAAATAGCGCTTATCCGGGCTAATTTTCTCGCTCAGCGAAACGTATAACTAACTCGCCTATCACCAGCAAGCAGACTACTCCGGCCACAACAGGAAACTGCCATCCCTCCCCGGGCGTATACATGAAAAGCACCGTACATATACCTAGTACTACCATGCAAATCCATGCGCAAATTTTTGCGTTCAACAAACTGCCAGGTACCTGATATGGCCGCTGCCGATCTGGGTCATTGGATCGCAATTTGATATAGGCTAATAACATGCCCTGATACGGCAGCAAAAATATAACTGCACTGAACGCAAACAAAGACCAGAACAGATCTTCATTCGACCCTGAGAGAAAGCCATACAGGCAAATAGTGATGGTACTGACCAACCCCATTAACACCGCGGCACCCAGTGGAGTGCCCCGCGCTTCATTGTGGATGGCAAACACCGCCGGTAACTTGCCTTCAAGTGCCGCTTCCGCAGCCGCCCGATTGCAGCCAAGAGACCAGGTGACTCCATTTGAGAAAAATGTATACATGGCTGCAATGCCCAGTCCAATCACAAACCATGATCCAACTGCGCTGCTGCCATAAAATAACTGCAAGGTATCAATCAGTCCTTCAACGAGATTGATTTCGCCAGCGGGAATCGCAGCTAATATGGCCATTGTCCCAAACAGATATAACAGAATAATAATGGCTCCTGAAATAAAGATCGCTCGCGGTACATCACGGGCAGGGTCTTTCATTTCATCACTGCTCGCGCTGACCAATTCGAAGCCCAACATGCCGTAGATTATTGCGGGTATGTACTGCAGACCTTCGCCCCAATTTGGCTTCAAGGTTTCCCAATTAAGTGGATTAGCCATGCCATGCGTTTGCGTATAGGAAACAGCGCCAACAATTATCGTAAGAAAAATAACGACTTTCAGAATTGCACCCAGATTGGGCACCCATTTACCCACATCCAGAGTTAATACATTGACCCAAACTGCCAGCCAGGTCAGTGTAACGCCAATAGCGATTTGCCAGCCCAAACTCAATTCCGGAAAAAACATTTGTTTGAACACACCAGCAAACAAGATATAGATTGCCGGCATCCAGACCGCCGTATTCACCCAATAACACCAGGTAGCGCGCGACGCCCAGCGGCCACCAAACGCATCTCTAATCCAGGCATAGATACCGCCCTGCTCCGGATAAGTGCAGCCCAATTCCGCGCAGATCATTGCGAACGGAATGAAAAAGATCAGCCCCAGAAATGCCCACCAAAAAATACTGGAAGCACCAACCGAGGCGGCCGCTGCCAGCGTATCCAGCAGCAGAATGGCTGACACTGTAAACAACACCAGATCGCGTTGGCGTAGGCTTTTGGTATGGGTAGGCGCTTCCGACATAGTCTGAATACTCGCAGTTATAATTTGTCTTTTCCGTCTCTGATAGCATTTGGCCATAAAGGCGATTAACATTCAAACAATGAATTCATCACACCCAGACCGTGAACGCCTGCAAGCAATCCTACAACAAGGCTTTCTCGCATTAACCCGTAACGACCTTAAACAAGCGGGTGAATGTTGTCGCCAGGCACTGGCGATAAAGCCAGATCTTGTACAAGCCCACTTTCTGGTTGGCTTGGTAGCACTTGAAGCGAAAGACAGGAAAACCGCCTTCAGCGCTTTTGGTTCAGTCACTAAATTGCAGCCCGGGCATGTAGCGGCCTGGGCGCAATTAGCCAAGTTGTTCATGAGCGAAGGACAGGTCAATCGCGCCGATGCCGCGCTGGAACAGGCTACCAAAGAGCCCTCTAATGACCCAATGGTCCATGATCTGGTTGGCGCAGTCTATACCTTGATGGGCGAACATGATCAGGCGCTAAGCTGGCACAAGGAAGCGGTAAAAAAGAATCCAGGGCATGTTCCGTTTATGGTTAACCTGGCCAATAGCTTGATTTACCACGGTCATACGGAGAGCGCTGAAAGCCAGCTGCGGCAGGTGCTTGAAAGCCAACCAGGCAATCCTCAGGCGCATTGGATGCTGTCATCCACCCGCAAGGCGACTGACGACTCGCACATAGAGGTCTTGCAAAAGTTATTAGCGTCGAAACCAAATGAGCAGGCAAAGAACTTTCGAGGCGATGCTTTTCTTTACTACGCGCTCGGAAAAGAACTGGAAGATCGTAAAGAGTGGGAGCAGGCATTTGCAGCCTTTGAATCAGGCGCAAAAGCGCGCCGCGAAACCGTTGAGTATGACGAGGAAAATGAAGTTTTGGCGTTTCAATGCCTGAGCAACACATACACTGAACAATGGCTGGAGCAACGAGAGACTGGTGACCAAGGCGAACAAGCGATATTCATTGTTGGTCAACCCCGAACCGGTACCACCCTGGTTGAACGCGTAATTACCAGCCACTCGCAAGCAAAATCGGCCGGCGAGCTTCAACAGTTTGGTCTGGCGTTACGGCGCCTGTCTCAGTATCGCGACCCCAGGCGTTTATCACCTGAGTTGTTCGAGCATGCGGCTTCGCTTAAACCGCAGGAAGTGGGCGAAATGTACATGACCACCACAAAGAAAATGCGCGGCACTACTGCCCGCTTCGTGGATAAGCTACCGACTAATTATCTGTACATACCTTTAATTCTGGCGGCTCTGCCGAAAGCGAAGATTATTCACCTGACGCGGAATCCTATGGATGCCTGCTTCGCAAGCTATAAACAGTTGTTTGCCGATGCCTACCTGCATTCCTACGATCAACAAGAAATGGCCAGGCATCATGCACGCTACAGGCGCTTGATGAGCACCTGGCATCAGCGTTTTGCTGGCCGCATATTTGATGTTTCCTATGAAGCGTTTGCGAGTAATCTGGAGCCGAATGCAAGAGCACTTATTGATCACCTGGGCCTTGACTGGGAAGATCAATGTCTTAATTTTCACCAGCAGACAGGCGCGGTTTCCACGGCCAGTGCCGTGCAGGTGCGCGAACCTGCCCACACCCGTTCCATAGGCCGCTGGAAGCGCTATGAATCAGGCCTGCAAGCACTACAAGAAACTCTTCGTGAGGAAGGCATAGAAACTAGCTGAGCGCTTAAGCGCGACTGCTTGCCCGAGCGTTTTTTTTCTGGCTTAATCAGTGAATGCGGTATGCGATCTGCAAGATACATTCGCGCTAAGACAAATAATATCGCCAGAAACGAGGATTAGACATGAAGAGCTCTCATATCGGCGGGCAAACTCCTGCAAAAACCAAAATCGCACAAGCAATCTCTGTCGCGGTGTTGGCATCCGGTATTGCCAGCCAAACGCATGCGCAGGAACTAGAGGAGATAATCGTTACTGCCACAAAGCGTCAGGAATCTGTGCAAGACGTGCCGCTGGCCATCACCGCGGTATCAGGTGATTTTATTCGCGCCACAAACCTGGACGACGTAAAAGATCTTGTGTCACTTACGCCTGGTGTCACCGGCAACAGTAAAGACAGCTTCATCGACGCTATCAGTATTCGTGGTATCCGCACCCAGGACTTCGGCGTTGGCGGAGACCCTTCCGCTGCGTTCTTCAAAAACAACTTATATGAAGGTCGAAATGGTGCAGTGGTAACCAGCCTGTTCGATGTTGACCGAGCCGAGGTATTGCGTGGACCCCAAGGATTTCTGTTCGGACGTAATGCCATTGGCGGCGCGTTCAGCGTGCACACCGCCAGGGCCGAAGTGGGCGGTGATGCCAGCGGTTATATGGAAGTTGATATTGGTCAGCGTGAGCATTTGGTTGGTGAAGCCGCTATCAATATTCCGGTTAATGATCGCTTCGCTATGCGCGTAGCAACGTTTTATTCCAGTGAAGATGGTTATGTGGAAAATGCGACTGGCGGACCTGACTTGATCGCGCACGATAAAGTGGCATTAAGACTTTCCAGCAGCTACGAACACGAACGATTATCGGTGTACACAACGCTGGATTATGAAGAACGCGAACAATCTGGCACGGCATACCGCGCCATTAGAGGTACCGATAACGTTAACGCACTTGAAGCGCTGGTGGGCAATATTATCGACCCCGGCGACGGCCGCAATATTGCCGCTGATCTTGAGCTTGGTGAAAGCGATGACGCCGACATTCTCACCCTGGGCATCACCGTTAACTACGATCTTGACTGGGCGATGCTTGAATCAACTACTGGTTATAAAGATCACGACTATCTTTACAATGAAGATTATGACGGCAGCAACCTGAACCTGAGCAATTACCGCCAGGACCAGGAAGGCAGCTACTTTCAAACCGAATTGAAGCTGATATCGCAAAATGACGGCCCGCTGTCATGGTATGCAGGGGCTTCCTATTACCATGAAGAGATCGATGTAATCTTTACCAACGCGGGCTCGGAAGAAGCATTCTGCGCTTATTATGGCGCCTATTACGGCGCGTACAATTGTGCGGATTACGTGGGCTATTGGCAGGCTTATTACGGACCTGCCTACGGTATAGAAGATTTCGTTCCTTCTTCTGATGGCAACTTAAGCGAAAGTGGTATTGCCAGTGGCAAAAACACCGGTTGGGCAGCGTATGTGAATCTGGATTGGGCTATTACCGACCAGTTCGACATTAGCCTGGGCGTGCGTTACACATACGATGAAAAAGAATTTTCCAGCACCGTACTGCCCGTTGAAAGCTCTATTGGACCTTACTTTTTATGGGGTTTCACCACTGACGGTGCGGTAAGCGATACTCAGGACTGGGACGACACCTCGCCAAGAGTCATTGTGCGCTGGACACCGTCGGATGATCGATTGTTTTACGCCAGTGCCACGCGTGGTGGCAAGTCGGGCGGATTCGGTACCTTCTCAGTGACCAACGTGAACGACCCTAACGCAGCCACTTTCCAGTGGTTCGGTGATGGGCCAGATGCGCCATTCACACAAGCTGACGGCATTCGACCCAGCACCTTCCGACCGGAAACAGTATGGTCTTACGAAATAGGCTATAAAGACACATGGTTTGGTGCCGCTGATGTAAGCCTTTCGGCGTTTATGTATGACTATGAAGACTTGCAGGTTAATTTCTTCGACCAGGGCGCCAGAGTTGGTAATACCGATGAAGCGGAAGGCGAAGGTGTTGAGTTTACGCTCACGTCACCACTCGGTGAGTTTTTCTCTGTGTATCTGGCCGCGGCCTGGTTTGACAGTGAAGCGCGTGGCCTTGATTTCGTCTGTGGTGAACCAGGCGCATGCGAAGGCAGAAAAATATTTTGGGCACCCGACTTCTCGGGCGCGGCCGTGTTAAACGCCAAGTTTCCCGCCGGTAATGGTGAAATCGTAAGTTCACTGGAAGCATTCTGGGAATCAGAACGTGGCGGCGGCTGGGATAATATTCCAACGTCGATAATTGACTCGTACACCGACGTGTCGTTTCGCATTGGTTATGAATCAGCTGAAGGCTGGGGAGTAACTGCCTACGTTGAAAATCTGACTGACGAACTCTATTACGATGGTTCTGCGAACAACGGTGCGATTACACCCGGGTTTTTCTTTGGTCCCAGTCGACCAAGAACGTATGGCGTTCGATTTGGTTTTGAGTTTTAGCTAATCGCTAGCTAACAAGTCACCCACTGTCCGCGCGCATCATTCAGTGGGTAGCTTTCCGGCACGACAAAACCAAACTGGTAGACGATTCGATTTTCGCTGCCTTCGATAACATCTGTGCCATGAACATGGTCTGAGGCAAAAAATGCCCACAGATCGCCTTCACAGGCCGGTAAACGCAGCTTGCCAATTCGTGGATTAGCACTGGAGTGCGAGCCTTGCACCAATAGATTGCAGCGCAAGTGCTTGTCGCCAGTGTTTTGATAATGTTGATGGGCATCGCGGTGAGGTTGAATAAAACCACCTGGCTGAATAACAGAAATAATCCAGCCAAGGTAGGGATCTACAGGGCAGTCTTCAATGCCCATATGCTCAGCAATACGCCTTCCCAGAGCGCTTATCAAAGGCGTGCAATACTGCGTGTTAAACACCTTCTTGCGATAGCGTTTAACACCCGCTTTATTGCGCTCCAGAACGCCTCGCTCGAGGTAGTCCATAGCGGTTGAGACAAGATCCGAGCGCTCCTTATCGGTGATAAATTGTGAAACCAGCAAAGCACTCATCTACGAACCTGCGTATTCAAAAGGCGCGCCGCTTCATTGCACCTCGGTAAAAAATAGCCGCCATGTTTTTGTCTACCTTTTCCCGCAGCGCCAATTCGTCCAGAAACGTAAAACAGACATGCGCATGGAAGTCATGAATTTGTTGCCTAGTAAGAACCTTAGGCATGCTTAATAGCAGTTGCTCTTGTGTTGCGGCGCAGCAATACAATTGACACTACCAGCCCCACCAAACTAGTGCCCAGCAGATAAGAAAAAATAATTCGATAACCCGCTTCACCTGGGTACGAATCCAACCAGTAACCAAACAAAGGATAAATAAAGCCTTCCGGCATAAAACCAATAAATGATGAAACGCCAACAATTGCGCCCGTTATTTGCAACGGCATATCTGATTCACCAATCAGCGCGTAATAGTTGCCGCGTATAGCGTAGATAGCAAGGCCCAATATCAGCATATTGACGGTTACCAGCGTCATCATAGACGCCGTTGATGGAATCAGCAGAAAACCCAACATGCATAAAGAGGTAATCGTAAACGCGCCAATAATCAGCCTATTAGAGCCGCCAACTCGGCTCGCAAGTAAACCGGCACCCATACCACCCAGGGTTTGCAAGCCATAGGTTCGGATCAAACCCATCAGCGCACCCATGGTTAAGGTAGCGCCTAACACCTCCGTCATATACGGCGTGATATAGCTTTGCCCGGCAAACAAACTGTACCCACAAAAAATAATGATTGCCAACATCCAGGTGGTTGGCATTTTTAGAGCATTGATGATGCCGTCAAGCGCTGCATTGCTCTGTTTCTGTGGAGGTGCATCTTCCAGGAAAAACCACACTGCCAAGCCCGCCGCAATGATAAACACCGAGGAGATATAAATAACCCACATCAAGCCTGCTTCGCTTTCACCCATTTGCGAAAACACCAACAAGGTTAAGCCGCCCAGCAGAAAACCGAACACCCCGCGCCCGCCTTCCTGAAACCCGAAAAGCTTGCCCTGCTCTTCTTTGTCACCCAGTTCCCTGGTGGCTTTGATAAACGGAGCCCAGAAAATAATAAGTGTACTCACACCCCAGAACGCGTACAAAAACAACGCGCCAAGATAAGAAGGAAAAGTGGCAAAGTAGAAGCCGCTCAAGCCAGTTGCCAGAAGCGACCCCGACAACAGTACCCGAGGTGGATAACGATCTGCCAACCAACCTCCGGGAATATAGCCGAGAGTCGATAAAACGCCGTACAAGCCTTGCATGACGCCCATCTGCGTGTGCGTGACATCTAGCGCACTTTGCAAGGACTCGTAGTACGAGTATCTAAGGAAGGGAAAGGTGTAAACTGCCGATGCCGCCAGAGATAATAGCGCCAACATAAACCAGCGTTTTGATCCACCACCAGGACGCGCTTCGGTACTAGATGTTACGCTCAAAATTCACCATTATTATTATGTGCATTGGCAACTTGTTTTGATTAACGTGCGCCATCAATCTCGCATAGTTTGCCTACTTCAGAGACACTAGGCAAACTAATATTGCCGCTTAACCTAGAGATCACTGTGAACCGCGATCAATCAAACACCAAAGCGCTGCTCGCAGACATGCAGGAATGGCGGCGCCACCTGCACCGTTTTCCTGAAACCGGCTTCAACGTTGAAGACACTGCCGAGTTTGTTAAGGAAAAGCTACTGTCATTTGGCCTTGACGTGCACACCGGCATAGGCGAAACCGGCGTAGTGGGTGTATTGCAGCGCGGCGCTTCCAGTAAAGCCATAGGTTTGCGCGCCGATCTGGATGCACTGCTTGTTACCGAACTGAATACGTTTGAACATCGTTCACAACACGATGGTCGCATGCATGCCTGTGGTCATGACGGTCATACCGCAATGCTACTCGGCGCCGCCCAAGCACTGGCCGAAAACTCTTCATTTGACGGCACGGCGTATTTCATCTTCCAACCGAACGAAGAACACGGGCTGGGCGCAAAAGCCATGATTGCCGACGGCCTGTTTGAGCGCTTTCCAATGAGCGCCGTGTATGGCATGCACAATATGCCGGGAATGAAAGCAGGCGCACTGGCCATGAACAGCGGCGCCGTTATGGCCGGCGAAGATAATTTTCGCATCACCATTAAAGGCCGTGGCGGTCATGCATCCCAACCACATCATCACATAGATCCGGTACCCATCAGCGCAGAGATCATGCTCGCACTGCAAACTATCGTGTCGCGCAATATCGCGTCTGTTGATCAAGCCGTTGTGTCCATTACCGAGATCGACACCGACGGTACCGTAAATGTCATTCCAAGCACGATTTCCTTAAAAGGTGATTCAAGGAACTTTAAAGAAGACGTAAGCCTGCAAATTGAAACCTCAATGCGCCGGCTGGTAAGCGGTATTTGCGCAGCGCACGGCGCAGACTTCGACATAGAGTATCTGCGACTGTTCCCGCCAACCATAAACAGCGAAGCGGAGACCCAACACGCGGTGCAAGCCGCACTGGCAACCGTAGGCTCAGAGAATACAGATGCCCACTGCAAAGCGCTAACCATATCGGAAGACTTCGCAAGCATGCTAAAAGAAAAGCCAGGCTGTTACATATTCATCGGCAACGGTGAAGACAGCGAAGGTGGCTGTATGCTGCATAACCCACACTATGACTTTAATGACAATATCCTGGGCACAGGCTGCAGCTACTGGGTAAACCTTGTCGAACAACAATTAGCGCCCGAACAGGACAGTCAATGACCTCAGCAAACTACTCCCACAGCAAACACTTTGCCAACCCCGCAGTCGACACCAGCGCACACAGTGAATTTAGCGGCATTTTATCCCGTGAAGATTGCGAATCTGCACTGGCTGAAATTTCACAATGGGACGGATACGCCACCACCGATTTAGTGTCATTGACCGACATCGCCGACGCAGCAAATGTTAGCACTGTGTTGTACAAGGACGAATCCACGCGCTTTGGCCTGGGTTCCTTCAAAGCACTGGGTGGCTCCTACGCCGTATTCCAACTCGCACAAGCCCATCAAAAAGCCCATGGCGAACTAACAAACTACATTGTTGCCACCGCCACCGACGGCAACCACGGCCGCTCCGTTGCCTGGGGCGCCAAACGCCTTGGCATCGAATGCCATATATTCATTCACGCACACGTAAGCCAACAACGCAGCGACGCGATGAGCGAGCTCGGCGCTGTTGTTCACCGCATTGATGGCAACTACGATGACTCATTGGTCGCGTGCGAAAAAATGGCCGAACAACACGGCTGGCAAATCGTTTCCGACACCAGCTGGGAAGGCTACGAAACGGTTCCCATTCAAGTAATGGCAGGCTACTCAGTAATGGCCAGCGAAATTGTAGAGCAACTCAACGGCGACATTCCAAGTCACTTATTTATTCCAGCTGGCTGCGGCGGCCTAGCCGGCGGAATGCTGGCCTATTTATGGCAAGTGTGGCAGGAAAAACTGCCGTCCATAGTAATCGTGGAATCAGAACTGTCTGATTGTGTGTATCAAAGCCTGGCCTCAAACAAACTCGAACTAATCGATATTGTTGATGAAACCGTAATGGCCGGTTTGTCGTGCGGCGAAGTATCCCGCATTGCCTGGCCGATGCTACAAAAAGGTGCTGCGCACGTGATCACCATACCGGACGATGGCGTTGTACCAATGATGCGTTGGCTTGCGCGTCCGACTGATAGCCGGCGTGCTATCGAGGGCGGTGAGTGTTCGGCGGCGAGTTTGATTGCATTGATGGCAAGTGTTGGTGATGAAAAGCTTAGAACAGCGGTTGGACTGGATAGCGAATCTACTGTTCTGGTTCTGGGTACGGAAGGCGCTACGGATCCCGATTTTTATGAGGCAGCGCTAAGTGAATATAGTTCGGTTAGTTAGTTATAGAAAATAGACGCTCTATCAATTTGGCACTGAGGCTCCGAAGCAAGTGACTACTAGTGGGACTGTGTGAGAGAGGGACCTCGAACACACCAACAGTAGGTCCTTTAGGGAAGCCCCCATGGATGGGTTTACGGCGTGTCCCACTAGTAGTCACTTGCTTCGGAGCCGGTCTTAAAACACAAAAAAATCTAATTTGGTTTGGAAAGAACCTAAGCACCATGAACATACTCGATTACAAATTGCTCCCCACCGATCACCTAAAACGCCTCGGCCTAATCGTCCTGCAATCCGACATCACCCTGGAAGACGAATTCCGCTTCTTCTTCGCCGACCAGCCAGTCAACATACTGGTCAGCCGCATCCCCTTCGAAACCTACGTCACCGTAGACACCCTCAGAGAAATGCGCGCCCATATCGGCAACAGCATGTCACTGCTACCCAAAGACGCCGAATTCGATTGCGTCGCCTACTGCTGCACCTCGGGCGCATTGCATATCGGCCACAACACCATAGAAGAACTCATTAGCGCCGAACGCCAGTGCCAAACCGTCAGCAACCCCATGCTCGCTGCCGTCGCAGCAATGAAGCACATAAACGCAAAGAAAATCGGCTATGTGTCACCGTACAGCCCCTCCGTATCACAAACCATGATCGACGAATTCGAAAACAATAGTATCGAAGTAACCACCGCCGCCACCTTCGACGTTCACGACAAGATCGTAGGCCTAATACACCCTGAATCCACCAAGCAAGCCTGCCTCAACATGATTCAAAACCACGATATCGACGCCGTATTCGTCAGCTGCACCAATACAAAATGCGCAAGCATCATCGTTGATATTGAACAGGAAACCGGCATTACAACCACCTCAAGCAACCATGCCCTGGCTTGGCACATAGCACAGCTTACCGGCTTACCAAAAATCCAAGGCAAAGGAAAACTATTCGAATGTTAGACACTAACGAACACGCCGCCCCCGCACGCGGCTTCCCAGCCAGCGAATATCATCAACGAGTCACAAACGCGCAAGCTTTGATGCAAAAAGAAGGTATTGGCGCCTTACTCATAACCACCGAAGCCGATATGTATTATTTTACTGGCTTCCTAAGCCAGTTCTGGCAAAGCCCTACCCGCCCCTGGTTTGCCGTTATACCCTCCGAAGGAAAGCCCATTGCCGTAATTCCCGAAATAGGCGCCGTGTGCATGCGCAACGAGTATATGCAGGATATTCGCAGCTGGTCGTCACCCCACGCCACCGACGACGGCGTCTCACTGCTGGTTGATACCTTGCATGAAGTGTTAGGCAACAACACACGTATCGGAATCAACATGGGGCGTGAAACCAACGTCCGAATGCCCCTGAAAGACCTTGAGCTACTAAAGAGCACCCTGCAGCCAAAGCAGTTTGTTGCGGCCACGCACATTGCCCGCTCGCTGCGCATGGTGAAGTCGGAACTGGAAATTGAAAAGCTAAACTACGTGGCCCAACGCGCCTCAGACGTATTCGAAAACCTGTTTGCGTTTATACAGCCCGGCATGCGCGACGACGAAATTTTCAGAGCTTTTAAAATTCAGTGCCTGAAAGCCGGCGTTGATGACGTACCTTATCTCGTAGGTGCCGCGGGTCAAAGCGGTTACGACGACATTATTTCACCGCCGGCAGGACGAATACTGAAAGATGGCGACGTACTAATCCTGGATACCGGTTGCACCTATGATGGCTACTTCTGCGATTTCGATCGCAACTATGGGTTTGGCGCAGTCGACGACGCCGCAAAACGCGCTTATCACGTGGTATGGCAAGCCACAGAAGCAGGTCTTGCGGCAGCTGTTCCAGGCAACACCTGCCAGGATATTTTTCAGGCCATGGACAACATCATGAACGCAGGCGGCGCGCAAGGTGAATCCGTAGGACGATTTGGCCACGGCCTCGGCATTCAACTCACGGAACCACCTTCGCACACAAGCTGGGACGAAACGGTACTGGAAGAAGGTATGGTCTTAACCTTGGAGCCCGGAATGATTTTTGCGCCCAATCGGATGATGGTGCACGAAGAGAACCTGGTAGTGCGCGCGGATGGACCCCAACTGTTGTCACGTAGGGCTGCTGCTGAACTGCCATTGGTGTAGTATTTGTCCTACTGCTGCTACCTATGCAGTAAGGCTACTTTTCAGAGGTGATTATGTTTCAGCGTCGAATGCGTTTAGCGATTGTTTGTCTACTCTCAGGATTTCACTTAGCAAGCCTAAGCCACGCAGCTCAAGCAGACAGAGCTCGCGATCTCGGCATTCCATTCGAAGGTACACCCGGTGCATTAAACGCCATTACCGATGTTGACGGTGTGGAAGTAGGCCACACCACTCTGATATCCGGTTCAGGCGCACTGCAAGTAGGTAAAGGTCCTGTCAGAACCGGAGTGACCGCCGTACACCCGCGTGGTAAAGACTCAACAGACCCAGTGTTTGCGGGCTGGTTCACCTTGAACGCTTCTGGAGAAATGACCGGCACCACCTGGCTTGAAGAACGCGGCTTGATTGAAGGCCCTATTAGCATCACCAACACTCACAGCGTTGGCGTTGTTCGCGATGCCAGTGTGGACTGGATGGTGCGAAATGGCTGGAAGGCCGACTGGCATGCACCGGTAGTTGGTGAGACTTTCGATGGAGGCCTGAATGACATCAACGGCTTTCACGTAACAAAAGTACATGCGCTGGCTGCGCTCAATAACGCAAAACCCGGTGCTGTTGCAGAAGGGGTTGTAGGTGGCGGTACCGGAATGGTCTGCAATGGTTTCAAAGGTGGCATAGGTACCTCGTCTCGGGTATTCAGCGTAAAGGAGAAACGGTATACCGTCGGTGTACTCGTGCAATGCAATTACAATTGGGATGGCGACAGTTTCAGGCTAGGCGGTCGCCTGGTGGGTGAAGAATTGCAGGCAGGCTCACATTGCTTCACTGACAGACGCATTCCTCGCCATAACAACTGGTACCCTTATTGCGATGAGAGTGAGCCAGATACTATTGAAGAGGCCACGCGCGACGGCTCTATCATTATTGTCGTTGCTACCGATGCGCCGCTGCTGCCACATCAACTGCGCAGGGTAGCCAAGCGCCCTTCACTGGGTTTGGGTCGCCTGGGCGCCATCAGCGGTGATGGTTCCGGCGACATTTTCGTCGCATTTTCAAGCGCAAACGAAGATGCAATCAGTGAAAACACACCGTCAACCGTTGCAATGTACCCTAACAATCAACTCTCCGCCGTTTTTGAAGCTACTGTGCAGGCAACCGAAGAAGCAATCGTTAACGCAATGGTTGCCGCAACCACAGTTGTGGGTGCTGCTGGTCTAAGAGTACAAGCCCTGCCTGTTGAACGTGTACGACAATTGTTTTCACCCGAGTAGCATGCATTCAACTTATTCCCGGGCAATCATGGACCTGACTTGAAAGGCGATACTGCTATCACCTGACATCTGACTGTTATACGATAGGCGTGGCCATCTCGGATAACACTAAGGAGACAGATGATGAAATACGCCAGACCGGGTTCCGCTGACGCCATATTCAGCTTTAAACCACGTTATGAAAACTTCATTGGTGGTGAATGGGTAGCGCCACTGGAAGGTGCTTACTTCGACAACATCTCGCCAGTTACCGGCGAAACCTATTGTGAGATACCCCGCTCTTCTGCAGCCGATTTGAAATACGCTCTGGACGCAGCACATTCTGCCGCACCCGCCTGGGGCAAAACCTCTGTTGCCGAACGCTCAAACATACTGCTAAGAATCGCCGATCGCATTGAGCAAAACCTGGAAACACTGGCCTACGTGGAAACATGGGATAACGGCAAGGGCATTCGCGAAACCCTGAATGCCGACATTCCTTTGTTAGTAGATCATTTCCGATACTTTGCCGGTTGTATCCGGTCACAGGAAGGCACAGCAACCGATATCGATGCCAATACGGTGTCGTATCACTTTCATGAGCCATTGGGCGTTGTAGGGCAGATTATTCCGTGGAACTTCCCATTGCTGATGGCAGGCTGGAAGCTTGCTCCCGCTCTGGCCGCAGGTAACTGCGTTCTATTGAAACCTGCTGAGCAAACTCCGTGTTCAATATTGGTTCTAATGGAAATGATTGGTGATTTATTGCCTGCAGGCACTGTTAATATTCTGAACGGTTACGGTGAGGAAATAGGCCAGGCCTTGGCAAGCAGTGACCGCATAGCAAAAATTGCCTTCACGGGCAGCACCGCCGTAGGCCATCTGATACTGGAAAATGCGGCTAAAACCCTGATCCCTTCTACCGTAGAACTGGGCGGCAAATCACCTAACGTCTATTTTGAAGATGTGATGGCGCAAGAAGACGAATTCGTTAGCAAATGTATCGAAGGTGTATTGCTGGGGTTCTTTAATCAGGGTGAAGTGTGTACCTGCCCCTCCAGAGCCTTGGTACAAGAAACCATCTACGACGACTTTATCGAAAGAGTATTGGCACGCGCCCAAAATATTCAGCAAGGCGACCCTTTTGACACCGACACCATGATTGGCGCTCAGGCCTCTCAGGAGCAGTTTGAGAAGATCATGAGCTATATGGATGTTGCCCGCAACGAAGGTGCAGAATTCCTGCTAGGCGGCAACAAGGCCTCTGTGGAAAGTGATTTGTCAGGCGGCTTCTATGTCGAGCCCACTCTGCTGAAAGGCAGCAACGATATGCGCATTTTTCAGGAAGAAATATTCGGCCCTACGCTGGGAATCACGACGTTTAAAACCGAAGAAGAAGCGCTGGAAATTGCCAATGCAACTGAATACGGTTTGGGCGCCGGGGTGTGGACCAGGGATACCAATCGAGCGTTTCGAATGGGGCGTGGCATTCAGGCAGGACGAGTGTGGATGAATTGCTATCATGCCTATCCTGCGCACGCGGCGTTTGGTGGCTATAAGAAGTCTGGTATCGGTCGCGAGACCCATAAAATGGCGTTGGAACATTATCAGAACACCAAGAATATGCTGGTTAGTTATGATACTAATCCGTTGGGGTTCTTTTGATAGAATTTGCAGGCCGATGCTAGGCCAAGCAACTTCATCGAGCTTTAGATCTGAACTCAATTTGGCATTCTCCCAGAGGTCAAAAATGGCACTGAGGTGGTGAACTGAGTATCGACTTGCGGGACTGTGTGAGAGAGGGACCTCGAACACAAGCCCCCATGGATGGGTTCACGGCGTGTCCCGCAAGTCGATACTCAGTTCATCGCCGGTCCCGACGTTCGTCAACACCTGACCATATTTATCACCGAATCGGTTACTATACGCACCCACAAAAAAAGTGTGTTTTTGTATGCTGTCTGCAAGAAGTTCGTTTCCCACCATTTGTTCATTAGCTAGCCTCCTGCTGCTAACCCAGCTACCGCTCGCCCAAGCCCAGACACTGGAAAGCATCACAGTAACAGGTACTCGCACACCAACCGAGCTTAAGCAACTCGGCGGCAATATCTCTGTTGTCTCGGAAGACGAACTCCGCTTAATCGCAGCCACTCACATCAATGAATCACTCGCCAGAGTGCCCGGTACCTGGATCAGCCGAGGTAACGGTCAAGAGCATTTAACCGCCATTCGCTCGCCAGTATTAACCGGTGCAGGCGCGTGTGGCGCATTCTTAATGGCCGAAGACGGTCTGGCTTTGCGTGCATCCGGATTTTGTAACCTTAATCAATTGTTTGAAGTGAACAGTGAACAGGCACGACGCATTGAGGTAGTACGTGGGCCGGCAAGTGCTTTTTATGGCTCTAACGCCGTGCACGGTGTTATTAACGTGCTGTCGTTCGAAGCGCCAGAAGAAACTCATTCACGCCTGGGCGCTGAGTTTGGCCCGGATGACTATTATCGCCTGCAAGCTCATCAAGCCTTTGATAAAGGGCTGCACGGCCTTCGCGTGTATGGCAACGCTACGTCTGATGGCGGCTACAAAGATGACTCAGGGTTTGATCAGCAGAAAATTAACATCAGTCACTACTATTCGGGCGACCAACTCAGCATTAAGAACCACTTATCTCTCAGTAATCTGAATCAGGAAACAGCGGGCTTTGTTTCAGGGCGTGACGCGTATAAAGATGAAGATTTAAAACGTTCTAACCCAAACCCTGAAGCCTTTCGCGACGCACAATCCGCTCGTTTGTATTCCAGAATTAATCTGCAGTTGGATAACGGGTCAGAACTTACCTTACGGCCGTTTTTTCGTTATTCCGACATGGCGTTTCTACAGCACTTCTTACCCTGGCAGCCAGTTGAAGAAAACGGTGTGAAGAGCTTAGGTGCTCAGGCAATGCTGGCAGGCAGCAGCGGCGATTTACGCTGGAATGCAGGATTAGACGTTGAATACAACGACGGGTATTTAACAGAGATTCAAGCTGAGCCATTTAGCCCGGCACAACCCGCAGGCGTGCATTACGACTACGACGTTGAAAGCAACAGTCTTTCACCCTTTGCCAGTGTGGCGTGGTCAGTTTCGGAGAAAACTACAATTAATGCGGCACTGCGTTTTGATCGCACAGAATACGATTACACCAATAACACTGTTTCACCTTCGGCGTGTGCTGTAACAGTTACGAATTGCCGGTTTGCGCGACCGGATAGTCGCAGCGACACGTTTGAGGATTGGTCGCCTAGTCTGTCTGTTACCCACGCGATTTCCGATAACAATATGGCTTATGTAAGCGTTTCAAGAGGCTTTCGCGCCCCACAAGCCACTGAGCTGTATCGTTTGCAGGCTGGTCAGTTGCTGACTGATCTGGACTCTGAAAGACTGGATAGCATTGAGCTTGGCATACGCGGTGAATTGGCGAATCTGAGTTATGACGCCGCCATTTACCGAATGAACAAAGAAGACTTTATTTTTCAGGACACGGACCGACAGAATATTAGCGGCGGCGAATCTGAGCACACCGGGCTGGAAGTTAGCATAGTTGCGCGTTTAACTGACCGCGTTACAGCGAGCATTAACGGTACCGTTGCCAAGCATGAGTACAGCAATGACGTGCAGATCAGTCGCGTGAGCATTAATGGAAACGATATTGATACCGCACCAAAACACAGTGGAAACATGCGCCTGGCATGGCAAGCAAACGACAAACTGAATACCGAACTGGAGTGGGTTCGTTTAGGTGCCTACTACCAAAACCCTGAAAATACCGCTAAATACCCTGGGCATGACCTGTTGAATCTGCGTGCTTCCTATTCGATGAATGAATCCTGGCAGTTTGGCGTACGCCTGATTAACGCACTGGATACTGAATACGCAGAAAGAGCGGACTTTGGTTTTGGTAGCGACCGGTATTTTGTGGGTCAACCACGCTCCGTGTATTTCAGTGTCAACACACGCTTTTAAAACGTAATTTGCACGCCAACACGCGGCTCAAAGCCAATGGATGGGAAACCAACCGCCTCCTGGTAATCCTGATCAAACAGATTATCAATAGCGAACTTCAACTGCAACGACGGTGCAAGATTCCAGTTCACTGCAACGTCTACCCGACTAAAAGGCGCCAGTTCTACATAACCCGCTGGGTTTTCACCGGCAACCTCAAACGGCTTGGCCGCTTCGAGATTGCTGTGATTCCAGATATAGTCAAGGTTTACACCAATGCGCTGCGAAAAAGGGTAGTAAAACGATGCGCCACCATGCCATCGCGGCCGGCCGCGCAACCTTGAATTAACCCCCACTACTTCTGTATCCAGGTAACTCAGATACATAGTGAAATCCACTTCATTGACGAACTGTGTTCTTAGCGAAAAGTCCGCGCCACGGGCAATCACCTTGTTGCGATTTACGTTGCGAAAAATTTCCGAATCGAAGTCAACCAGGTCTCTGTACTGGTTGCGAAACACGTCAAACGACAGGCGCACCTGACCGTCAAACATATCTTGCGTCAAACCAATCTCATAATTCTCGCTGCGTTCTGGTTTAAGGTCTGGATTGCCTACAATCGCATTACCCAATGCAAAGAAGCTGGGAAGTTTAAAACCCTGCCCGTAACTGATATGAAAATCGGTACCGGTTGCTGCCAGCGAGTAGCTCACTCCGACACGATTGGTGACCGTATTCGATTGCCCCTCGGCCTTATCATTTCTTAGACCAAGGTTCACTGTCCAGGATTGCGCCGGTTTCAGACGCGCTTCAAGAAATTGGCCATAAGTTTTTCGGTTTAGCTTGTAATCCGTGGGCAGTTCAAACAAGCCTAGAAAATTGATATACGCGTCGTCTTCGCCACGCTCCAGCACCGCATCTACACCAAAGCCCAACTGCAACCAGTCGTATTTTTCCCAATTGTTCAGCCACTGAAATTTAGTGCGCGTGTAATCGGCATCATCGCCTCGCGCAGGGGCGGTGTCGAACGGTATGATGCCAGGTGATACAAATTTTTGCTGGCGGGAAAACCAACTGCTGCGAAGCTCTGTTGCCCAATGTTTGCCTATGGCCCAGCGAGCTCGCGCGCCCACATGAAAGTCATCCAATTGCTCGAAATCTCTCGCGTCTTGAACAGCAAACTCAGGCCCGCCACTGTCTTCCGGAAAGGCGGCCCGCTCCGACTGGCCGTAACGCGCTACCAGCTCAACGTCTGCACCCATAGCCCTAGTCAGTAACTTGCCGTTGAAATACTCGCTATCAAACTCAACGCCAGGTACCGCTACCCCGCTGTCTGTTTTACCAATACTGAAGGTATAGCCACCTTCCGCTAGTGGCCCACGCATTGAGTAACAAGTATCAAACGTACCCCGGTCGCCAAATTCAAGGTCCAGTTGCTGGGTGAATTGCTCAGCACCTGCGCGGGTTACCACGTTGATTGCACCCGCCAATGACCCGGAACCATAGGTTGTTGATTGTGGTCCGTGCACTATCTCAATCCGTTCGATAGTGTCTGTCTGCAACATTGAAAAATCAAACGAGCCACCGCGACTGTTGGTTGGGTCGTTCACTTCAATGCCGTCAACCAATACCATGGTGAAGTTTGGCTCTCCGCCACGCAGATACATGGTGGATACGCCACCGCGCCCACCTTGCTGACTGATCTGCAGGCCTGGAATTTGTCTGAGCAAATCCAGCGTTGAACGTTTGTTGCGCCGAATTATTTGCTCTTCGATCAACAAATGAAAGCTGCCGCTGAGGTCAGCAATGCTGGATTCTATCGACGTACCCGTAACGATTGTTTGCTCTGAGTAGCGCTGAAATACACCTTTGTCATCGCTGGCCAAAACATTCGGGTTCTGGCCAATAATAAGGTATGCGCCGAACAATAAATAAGAAGAGGCCAAGGCATGGCGAATGGAAATCATGCTGCACTATATCGAAAGGAATTCGCGGTGTCCCATTAAAAAACTGAAGCCAGGCCGCTATTACTTTGCTAGGTCACCTAAACCGATTGCGCCGCGTAAATCTTGCATTAGCGGCTCGCTGTACTCACGTGCCCTCTCCGCCCCGGCCAACAATATACCTTCCATTATTTGAGGTTTGGCCATCAGCTCTTCATAACGCTCGCGTGGCTCTGAAAGAATTGCATCAAGATGCTCAAACAACATCTGCTTCATTTCGCCCCAGGCTATGCCATCTGCATAAAGTTTTCGCACGGCATCTGTTTGGTCTGGAGACGCAAATGCCTGATAGATCTGAAACAAGGTGCAACCTTCAGTGTCTTTTGGTTCACCTGGCTCAAGAGAATTGGTCTTGATCTTCATGATCAGCTTGCGCAAACGCTTGGGTGGCTCAAACAAAGGAATAGTGTTGTTATAGCTTTTGCTCATCTTCCTGCCATCCAGGCCATTGAGCACCGCTACGTTATCGTCAATCGCGGCTTCCGGCAGCACCAGGTGTTCACCAAAATGATGGTTGAATCGTGCCGCTATATCTCTGGCCATCTCCACGTGCTGTATTTGATCTCTACCCACCGGAATTTTATTGGCCTTGAACATCAAAATATCAGCTGCCATCAAAATGGGATAGCTGAACAAGCCCATGGTAATGCCCTTATCGGCGTCGCGCTCATTGTGCTCTTCATTGTCCGCTACCGCCGCTTTGTAGGCGTGCGCTCTATTCATGAGACCTTTGGCGGCTACACAGGTCAACATCCAGGTGAGCTCGGGTATTTCAGGTATGTCAGACTGCCGGTAAAACACTGCGTTATCTGTATTCAGGCCGAACGCCAGCCAGGTAGCTGCAATTTCTTTACTGGATTGCTTTAACGCGGCGGCGTCGTAGCTTTTAATCAGGGAATGATAGTCTGCCAGAAAGTAAAAAGAATCCAGGCTTTCATCCTGGCTAGAGGCAACAGCGGGTCGAATAGCGCCCACGTAGTTGCCCAGATGCGGTGTACCCGTGGTGGTAATGCCGGTGAGAAACCTTGGTTTTGACATAATTTTGCGCTCTACCTCAAATCGGGGCGCATTCTAACATTGCTCGCACAATCTCTGAATCAAAGCTTCGTATTCGGGGCCCAGTATTTGCCACTCCAGTCCGGCAACGGAAGGTGCTTGCAGATTGCTGGCCAGCACGCTCAGTAGCCTGACCACCGCATTGTTTGCTTCCAGCGCCGCATCATCAGCTGCGCTGTCATACAAAAACTCATGCGGGCACCACTCCGGATACGCAAGTCGATTTGGCAGCAGCGGCCGACAGCCTCGTTGTACCGCTTCGAGAACCGATAGACCCTGAAAATCATGCAGCGCTGTTGAAAGTACGAAATCAGCATGATCCAGCACACTTTGGTACAGCTGTAGATCTTCAACAAACCCCCAATGTCCAATTGCCTGCGGGCGCTCATCGCTCAGCAGCCTATGTAATATTGCAAACTCATTTGGCGATGCGCGAAACTGCTGCCCCATTACATGCAGAACAAAATCGATTTCTGTCTTGAGTAAGCTGCGGGCAAACGCCAGCAGGCGCTCAGGCCCCTTGTCGTACTCCCATCGATGGTTCCATACAATGGACACAGTACGAGTAGATGTTGCAAAGCGTGGCTCCGGTTGGCTGAGACACGTTCTCAGCGGTACCTGCAGCACGCTGGTTTTGACCCGCAATAAATCGTTTACCGGTTTGGCGTGCGCACCGGGCATTTTTTTCAGGAATGATAGAGCGCCATCCAGAAAACTCTGCCGATTAAATGCCGAATTGAATATCAGTTCAGACGCCGCCATGGCACTTATCACGCTGCTGAGTTGCAATTCCACAGTCGAGTGCTGGCTTGCCCCCTGTGGATAGGCAAACTGGTTTTCGTGGAAGTACAATGCGGTCGGCGTAGCTGCCAGTGCCGGGTTTAGTCCCAGCAAACCAGCAAGGTCAACCATAGAGCTGGCCAGAACAGCATCAAAGTTACGCTGCAGAACCTCTTTATGACTAAGCGACCATTGCAATGCATTGCTGCGAAATTGCCAGGCGAAATGCCTCGCCGGCAGCGTCAGAACCGTCCAGTCTACGGCATCAATAAATTCACATAACTGTGTGCGCCAATACTGATGACTGTGCGCGTCATACGCCGACAGTAACAGTACTTGCGGTTTGCTCACGACCTTTTGTAGAAGGCACCCAGAATGCTTGCCAGCTGCTCGGCGTCGTCACTACCGGCCCATTCACGGATAGAATGCATTGCGAACGTCGGTACGCCTACGTCCACAGTGGCAATACCCAGTTCAGACGCGGTGATAGGACCAATTGTAGAACCGCAGCCCATATCGCTGCGTACCACAAAGCTCTGCACAGGCGCTCCGACACTTTCAGCGTAGAGGCGAAATCGCGCAGCGGTTTCACTGTTGGTTGCGTAACGCTGGTTAGCATCTATCTTGATCACCACACCTTGATTCAAGATGGGACCGTGATTATCGTCGTGTCTGTCGGAAAAATTCGGATGCACACCATGAGCGTTATCAGCCGACACCAACAGCGAATTCTGCATGCATCTCACCAGGTTTTCTTCTGAGCCACAAAGTCTTACCAAACAATCGCGTAGCATCGGCCCATTAGCGCCCGCGGCGGAGGCACTGCCTACCTCTTCATGATCGTTACAAACAAGCACGCTGGACTGGCTGCCGTCGGCATCAAGCAGCGCCTGCAAGCCGGCATAACAGCTTAGCAAGTTATCCAGGCGCGCTGAGGCAATAAACTCATTGTTCAATCCAATCACTGCAGGTGCCTGAGTGTCGTACAGAGACAGCTCGTAATCCAGCACTAGCTTGCAGTTCGGTATCAGATTCTGCTCGCAAATAGTGTTGCGCAACAATTCCCTAAAGTCGCTTACGTCATCATTGCCACTGACCAACGACAGAATGGCCGGCAAATCAGTTTGCTTATTAACGCTGCGTTTATCATTGGCTTCCCTATCCAAATGAATCGCAAGGCTCGGAATAAGTGCAATCGCGCGCTCAAAGTCCAGCAAGCAGTGATGCAGGCCACCGTCTTCTGACTGGCAACTTACTCGCCCGGCGATAGACAAGTCACGATCAAACCAGGGGTTAAGTAAAACACCACCATAAACTTCCAGACCCAACTGGTGATAGCCGTTTTGGCAAATATCCGCGTTGGGTTTCACCTTCAAACAGGGGCTGTCCGTGTGTGCGCCAACAATATGCACACCGTTTTCAACAACGTCTTCATCACCAACGACTACGGCGATAATTGAAGAGTCATTACGCGTAACAAAATACTTGCCACCCGCATCGAGCTGCCACTTTTCCTGCTCTTGCAGTTGCACGAATCCAGCCGCCAGCAGTGTTTTCCGCATTTGCTTTACAGCATGAAAAGGCGTTGGCGAATGCTTAATGAAATCGCAGAGGCCAGTGTTAAATGCAGTAATTGAGTTCATTTTCACTCCGTTTGGGATGATTTTTGTTGCTCAACCGTTTTCCACGCCGTTCGTTCACGCAGATACACAGGTATAGCGAGTTCTGGAGTAATCGCTTTGCCAGCCTGCCATGCAGTTTCCGCAAGAGCGAGTACACTGCTCGCCCTGGCCTGAATGCTAAGCTGTTCTTCCGGCACCTCTTGCAAGCGTTTGATCAGATTTGCTGGCAACTCGGACTCAAATTTCTCCAACAACCGCTTAATTCCATTGCCAAGCAAGGCAGCGCTTTCACGCCGAATCAGCTCGTCCAATAGCTGCTTTTCCGATAGCAGGCTGTCTGGCAGCAAGGTCTCGGCCAGCGCGTGATCGTATTCAAACCGATAGCAAGCCGCGTAGTATTCGCCCATGTGCGCATCGATCAGCACGAACATTGGAAATCCGTCACTGTCCGCATGCTGTTGAGCGTAAGTATGCGCCAGAGCATGAGTTGATGAGACCGGGATCGCCTGTGCGTTCGCTGCATAGGCCAAACCTTGTGTGACACTCGCAGCAATCCTCGCCCCGGTGAAAGAACCAGGCCCACAGGAAAATGCAATCGCATCAAGATCTTGAACGCCGAGTTTGTTATCAGTCAGCAACTCCTCGATCATCGGCAACAACAAACTGGCATGTTGCCTGGCGGCCAACTGATGCTGACTGTGCAAGCCATTCGCATCGCGGAGTGCTACGCCGCAGCTTTGCTGGGATGTTTCAATGGCAAGTATGAGTGGTGACATGATGGGCTCTATATAGACCAAGCTATTGTATCATTCAGATATGTTCTTGCCCGGCTCAAACTATGTCAGTTAACCACAGTATATGTAGCGTCATTCTTGCCGGCGGCCGCGGGTCCAGAATGGGCGGCCAGGACAAAGGTCTGGTGCATTTCGCGGGTCGTCCACTAATTGAATATGCTCTTGATGCGGTGTCAGCCTGCAGTGAGCGAGTGATCATCAGCTGTAATCGAAACGTAGATAGCTACCGATCTTACACTCCGTTTGTGGTAAGCGATCCCGATGATTCGTATTCTGGCCCTCTGGCCGGTTTGCTGGCAGCAAGAACCCAATGCGAACACGATTGGGTATTCTGCTGCCCTTGCGACGTACCAAAAATGCCGGCGGAAATAATCTCTCTGTTGATCAATGGCCTTGATAGGCGCAGTCACGATATTGCCGTTTGCCACGACGGAAAGCGTCGCCAGAATTTGCTTATGTTAGCCAGAGCAGAGAGCCTGGATTCAATAGGGGAATATCTGGATCGGGGTGGTCGACGCGTGGATACCTGGCAGAATCAATGGCGCACCATAGAAGTTGACTGCAGTGCATACGCTGATCAATTGCTCAATGTGAATCACCAGACAGAACTGCTGCCATAGTAAAAACAGGCCATAAAAAAACCCGCACCTTAGCGCGGGTTTTTCAGCTTTTACTGACTGGCTGAGTTGCCATTCAGTAAGAAGCTAGCGGCTTGCTACTTCTTCTTTTTGCGAGCAGCTTTCTTTTTACCGGCCGCTTTTCGCTTGGCTGGGGCTTTCTTCTTAGCCGCTTTTTTACGAGCAGGTGCCTTTTTCTTAGCCGCCTTTTTCTTGGCTGGCTTTTTCTTGGCTACCTTCTTCTTAGCTGCTTTTTTCTTTGCAGGTTTCTTAGCGGCTTTTTTCTTAGCCGGCTTTTTAGCTGCCTTCTTTTTAGCAGCGGCTGCTTTTTTCTTAGCGGCTGCAGCGGCTTTCTTCTTCGCGGCTGCGGCTTTTTTCTTGTCAGCTGCGGCTTTTCGCTTTGCAGCAGCGGCTGCGCGCTTCTTATCAGCGGCAGCTTTCTTCTTAGCGGCGGCGGCGGCTTTTTTGTCCGCTGCTTTCTGCTTCTTGGCGGCTGCTGCGGCGGCCTTGGCCACTAGCTTCGCTTCGAAATCGGCTACTGCCTTCTTCAGAGCTGCGTCTGCCTTCACTTGTACTAGCTTTTCCCTGGCCGCAGATGCTCGGGCGCGAAGCGCACGCAACTTGCCAGAAGTACTGGTCGCAGCTGCACCAGCTTTCTTCGCTGCTGCTCTGTCCCCTTTGCTCTTTGATTTAGACGCTGCTTTGCGAGCAGACGCTGCTTTACGCCGCTCCGCTTTCAATGCACGACTTTGCGCCTTGATTTCTTTCTGTAGCTTGGCCAGCGCGTCCTGCGCTTTCTTTACTGCTGGGGCGACGGCCGCTTTTTTGCGTTTGGCCGGCGCCTTTTTAGCTGCTGGCTTTCTTGCTGTTGCTTTTCTCTTTACAGCTTTCTTTGCTTGAGGCATTTTCTTCTCCTATGAAGTTGCTAATGCGCTAACAGTAAAAACAGGCACGCGCTTGTTAATAGTGTTGGGAGAAATAATAGGCAATAAAATCGAGCATTTCACGCGCATATGAACAAACCACGCGATTATTTTTGTTTATTTTTATCATTTTGGCGTGTTTTTAAACGAAACTGGGAATTACGCGCGAAATTTCGCAACAGCAAAGAAAAATAACAGTTAACTAAAAGTGTTTATGAAAGTTGAAGAAAAGATTCTTCAACCAAGGTGCGCAGTAATAAACTATGTGCATCGGAATCATTTAGGCATGGAATATATTCGAAGTCCTTACCACCTGCCTGCAAAAATATTTCTCTATTTTCTTGAGAAATTTCTTCCAACGTCTCCAGGCAGTCGGCAGCAAACGCTGGGCAGATGACATCAACAGCCAAATTTCTGGCGCCGAGTTCTGTCAGTGTTTCGCTGGTATAAGGCTGCAACCATTCTTGCTTGCCAAAACGGCTTTGATAACTCAGCGTCCATTGGTCTGCTGTTAAACCAAGCTCTTCCGCCAGCATTTTTGCGGTTGTTTCGCAGTGCTGTTGATACGGATCACCTTTGTCGACGTTCACGGCTGGAATACCATGAAAGGAAAGCAGTAAATGCCGTGGTGTATCAGAAGCAGGTCTATTTTCCCGAACAGATTCTGCTAGAGCATTTATATATAAAGGGTGATCGTGATAGTCGCGAACAATCTGCAAGGCAGGCAAATTTCTTTTCTTTTTTACATACGAAGCCACTTGATCGTAAATGCTGGCAGTGGTTGTTGCCGAATATTGCGGGTACAGCGGCAATATCAGAATTTTATCTATGCCTTCGCTGCGCATCAAATCGATGGTGTCTGCCAGCAATGGCTCGCTATACGTCAACGCGTAAGCAACACGTATGTCTGCACCCGATAAATCCCGACGTAGTTTTTCACACTGTCGCTCGGTGATGACCTTCAGCGGCGAACCACCTTCCCACCAAATCTCGTGATACGCGCGCGCTACTCGTTTGCTTCGAATAGGCAAGATGATGCCGTATAAAATTGGATACCAGAGTATTCTCGGCAGCTCCACAACGCGTTGGTCGCCAAGAAATGGCGCCAGAAATTGGCGCACAGCTTTTGCGGTGGGCGCAGTGGGAGTGCCGAGATTACAAAGAATGAGGCCTTGTTTCATTGCGAAACATTGGCCGTTAAGAAATGAAAGCGGTAGAACAAGGCGCTACTCGGTTCCCAATGATTCAAAGATAGCATCGCGAATATCATCGACGGAACCAATGCCCTCTATGCGATGATAATCAGGCGCGTCACTGGAGCTCATGTCTTTATAAAAGCTCACCAGTGGTTCAGTTTGCTGATGATACACATCCAGACGATTTCGTACTGTGGCTTCCTGGTCGTCATCGCGCTGAACCAGATCTTCTCCGGTTTCATCGTCTTTGCCTGCTACCTTCGGCGGGTTATAGCTAATGTGATAGACACGTCCCGAACCCTCATGCACACGACGCCCACTAAGGCGCTCTACAATCGCGTCATCGTCTACGGCAATTTCAACAACATGATCAATGGAAACATTCACTGTCACCAGCGCTTCGGCTTGAGGAATGGTGCGAGGAAAACCATCAAACAGAAAACCATTAGCGCAATCATCTTCGCTGATTCGCTCTTTGACAAGTCCGATAATAATGTCGTCTGAGATAAGCTCTCCGCTGTCCATTATTTTCTTTGCAGCCAGCCCCAGAGGTGTTCCCGCTTTTACCGCGGCACGCAACATATCACCAGTGGATATTTGCGGTATGGCGTAATGCTCCATAATGTGTTGTGCCTGAGTGCCTTTACCCGCACCCGGTGGGCCTAGCAGAATAATTCGCATACTGTATCCTCTTGATCTTGCCGCGAACGGAACGATACACAGTATAGTCGGGTCAAACAAGCGGCAATGTGACTCTGCTAGTGGTCTGACTACCGGTCACCTTGGTACTTTTAGGAGCAATAAAGAATGCCGAAGCAGCGTGCGAGAACAAACGCCAGATTGGGTATGCGCAGCATTATTAGCGTATTGACCTTAGCCTTGGCAGCGTGTGCTGGTTACGATGTGAGCCTGAATGACAGACTGATTTACACCCCCAAAGAGCTGTTTACCGATTTTTCTGTCAATGACGCAGCCCTGCAGGATTGCGTCAACCAGACCCTGGAATACCAAAAAGCAACATCAGCAGCTCAACTGGCGACCTTAAACTGCAGCGCAGCCGGCATCCGCAGTCTCGATGGGCTGAGCACCTTCAGCAATATCACTCACTTGAAGCTTAGCGTGAATAAATTGACCAACATTGATGTGCTGGCTGAGCTCACCAGATTGCAAGTCTTGCATCTTGACGAAAATAAAATAAACAACATATCTGTTCTCTTCGCTCTGCCAGAATTGCAAACACTCAGCGTGAAAAAAAATTCGGCGATAGATTGTGCCGCGCTGGAATCATTGAACAAGCTCAGGCCAACGCTGAAAATTTCGTCTCCTGGGCATTGCGAGCGCTAAGCGATAGAACAGGCATCCAGGCTGAGCCACTGTCTTGACTTGCATACGCAAATTCAACAGGGTAAGCACTCTGCAGCGCCGGCTGCAGTACCGCTTCAACCGCTTCAACGCTATTATTCTTTTCACTGATGTGTGCAATCAGTATTCGTTGCAAGCGCTGCAGATTAATTTGTGCCAGAAACATGGAAGCCTGCGAATTACTCAAATGACCCCAATCACCGCCCACACGTGCCTTCAGGCTTGCTGGGTAAGGGCCAAATTGCAACATATCTGTGTCGTGATTAAATTCTAGCAACAAGGAATCCACGTTCTGGAAATGGTCAATCACATGTTTTGAAATACTGCCGATATCAGTGAGTATTCCAAAACGCCGCAGATTGTTTTGAATGACAAACTGCAATGGTTCACGAGCGTCGTGCGGCACCAGCACCGGCAATACCTCTAGCTCCCCTACTTTAATACACTCACCACAATTGATGTGACGAACGTCAACAGCATCAAGCTTCGCACCGCGCTCTCTGAGAGCTACACTGCTACCCCAGCTGGTGTACAGCGGTATATTTAACTGACGACATAAAGAGGCTACACCAGAGCTATGATCACTATGCTCATGTGTTAGAAACACACAGTCAATATCTGAACCGGATATTCCAAGCCGGGGTAGTCGTTTTAGTAGTTCGGTGGCCGAGAAGCCACAGTCAATTAATAGCGTGGCTGAACCAGTTTTTACCAGAGTTGCATTACCCTTGCTGCCACTTCCGACGCTGGCAAAGCAAAAATCGTCAGTATTCGAGAGTTCGCTCGTTTGCATTAATGACTAAGGCAACAACAGGGCATACGGAACAAAATCTCGTTTAGGATAAAAAGCCTTTCAAACGCTCCAGCAATTCGCGAGCCCGTTTACTCTCAAGTGACTCTTCAGTGCCGGCATTGGAAATCTGAATAGCGACCGCATCGCCTTTCGACTTCACTGTCAGCAAGTAATCTTCCGCGTTGCTTTGCTCAGTCTCGCCACCGAACAAGCGCCCAAAAAAGCCAGGCTTTTCCTTGTCTAACTCAGGTTGGTAGCTCACAAAATAAAGCCCCTTGCTTCTGTCGAGATCTGCTACGTTAAATTCAGCTTTACTGAGAGCCTGCCCAATTGATGCCCATGCACGATCAAACGGCAGCTCCAGGGTAATGGTGGGCGTACCTTGTTCGTTGCGACCTAAACTAACCTTACTTGCCGAGCCAATGCCCTGGGCCAGTAAGGACACCGAACCGCTGCCATCAGTATTGGCAAGATGTTCCGCCAAGTGCCCAACCATCCATTCTTCGCGTTCATCATTGGTCGATTCTTCTGGCCAATCGTGTTGTGCTGGCAGATCTGCAGCACCCGGTAATTCGTACTGCAGAATATGCACTTCACTGCTATTACGTTGTACGCCTTGGTCAATGCGATACATGTAACGCTCTCTGACATTTGGCGCATCGTCGGCTACCCTCTGTAACCACGTTGTTTCCAGCAAGCCTTGTGGCGCATCTTCACGCGTTAGCGGTATGCGGTTTTCAACCAGAAAATTCTTTACCCTTTGCCACAAATGGCTGGGCGGAATGTCAATCAAGAGCCAGCGATCTGAAGCCAACTTTTGAATACGAACAGTATTACCGGTTCCAGCATTCAATAGTGGCGCTGGGCGCGGCACTTCAAAGTCTTCTGCGGGTAAATCGTTATTACGCACATCCGGAATCAGGAACAGTTCGTCTTGTTCGTACTTGCTCAAGTCTTCGGGAAGTTCAAGGCCAGGTAGTATCTGCTCTTCAAGGTAATCGTTCTTGCGGTCACGAAAATAACCATCATCACCAAACATCCAGGAGCAAGCCGGCAGCAGACTGGCAATTAGAACAATCAATAAACTTCGACTAGTACGTGTGATCATGCTGGCAACAGTTCCAATGCTTGCAAGGTTTCTTCCAGCGGCGCTTGATACTGCTCCGCCAACACGGTGAGTGGCAAGCGAATGCCCGGACCAATTTTACCCATGCGATACAAGGCCCATTTGCTTGGTATTGGATTAGATTCCAGAAACAGCTGACTGTGCAGTGCAGCAATTTCCGCATCCAGCCGCCTGGCAGTTTCAGCATCACCCGCTATTGCCGCAGCGCAAACGGCTGCCAACTGGCCAGGCACCACGTTTGCTGTTACCGAGATACTGCCTTTGCCACCACTCAACATCAAATCAACTGCCGTTGGATCATCACCGGAGTACACAAGCATTCGACCATTACATCGGTCAATCAGTTCCGCGCCTCTGGCAACATCGCCGGTGGCGTCTTTCAAGCCAATGATATTGTCTATGTCGGCCAGGCGCATAACAGTATCATTTTGCATATCGCAGGCCGTACGGCCCGGCACGTTATAAAGTATTTGCGGAATGGGTACTGCATCAGCAATGGCTTTAAAGTGTTGATACAGGCCTTCCTGGGTAGGCTTGTTGTAGTAAGGCGTTACCAGCAAGCAGGCGTCCGCCCCCACTTCTTCGGCATTGCGGGTTAACTCTATTGCTTCGCTGGTTGCATTGCCGCCACTGCCTGCAATCACAGGTACTCTGCCGGCCGCGTGTTTCACTACGCGCTCAATAACTCGAGGATGCTCGTCAAAATCGATGGTTGCAGATTCGCCGGTTGTTCCCACGGCAACAATCGCATTGGTACCTTGCTCAATATGCCAGTCAACCAGTGCGTCCAACTGCAGCCAGTCGATGCCACCATCCGCTTGCATGGGTGTTACCAACGCCACAATGCTACCTGTAATAGAGGTGCTCATACTCTGCCTCCGAATTTTGCAGGGGCGTATGGTACTTAGGGCGGTGAGGGCTTACAAGGAAGTATTGCAGGGTAAGGGGAATCAGCGAGCTACAACTATTGGCTTTGGTGCGCTTGACGAGTCCGGTGATGAAGTACGTACCGACTGGCGGGACACGACGTGAACCCATCCATGGGGTCTTCCCTAAAGGACCTACTGTTGGTGTGTTCGAGGTCCCTCTCTCACACAGTCCCGCCAGTCGGTACGTACTTCATCACCTCAGTGCCAAATAAGGGCCGCGCTACGGTGACGGCACTGAGGTGCTGAGCTGAATATTGGCTAGCGGGACTGTTTGAGACATGGATGTCGAAAACAAGACTCCATGGATGGATTTAAAGCTGGCCCCGCGAGCACAGCGAGTGTTTTGGGTCCGGCGTGTCCCGCTAGCCAATATTTAGTTCGGCACCGGTCTCAACTTTGGCACTGGGTATCAGGAATTGGTTTAAAAGCTAGTTATACCCAAGCTGATATTGAGCATCATCTTCAGGCGTTTTCTTCTCAGGGCGGGACACTGGAAAATCGCGAGTTGCACGAATCTCAAAGTGAGTTGTCTTAGTTCTTGAGAGCTTTGACTGGCTTGCGGCAGAATCCAATCGTAAGGTACTCGAATTCGAGGCTGGTTGATCTTTTACTAATGACTTATTCATGGCAAAGTGTACAAATGATGCGCTATGTGCAACTTGCACCATTTGTTTAAAGCTGTCTATAACGTTAAGGGCATATGTTCATGATTTTACATTATTTTAGCCAAAAGTTAACCATCGCTACAATTGCTGTGGCTGGACTACTCATGGCCATCAGCTCGCCCTCATTCGCCACCAGCCTCACTGCTGAATTTGAGATTAGACCCTTTGGGCCCGGCGACACTCTGTTTTTACAGTCGCAGCAAAAGCTTGCCAAAGACATGGTCTACGACAGTCTTCTGACCCGATTAACCGGTGACAAAGAGAAAGATTTGCGCTTGCTGCAACAACTTGTTGATCGCAAAACCCTACGCCCCGACCAGCGTCGGGAGTTGCAGGCTCTGGGCAGTGTGCTCGGACAACTGCTGAAAAAGGAGTTTCGCCTGGAATGGGTGGTCTATGTAGACCAGCTGGGCCGCAGCCGCGGTTTGCAAATAGATGGCACTCGCCAGGTTATTTTCCCGCTGACAATGATCTCAAGACGGCTGGAAGCCGATGCCAGGATTGATGTGCAAAGAATTTATGACAAGGCCAGCGAAATTGTTCGCTACACCCGCGCCAACCGACCGTTATTCAACAGCGATTAGCGCATCTGATAGAGCATTCAGGCAGATGATTGCATGTTGTTGACCATGCGTTTGAACATGCGCTCCATAAAGGACTCATTGTTGATGTTGATCACCCGAATATGGCCGCGGTGTACATTGCGGGTGAGGTTATTCAAGGTTTCCACCAGCACCTTAACGCCTGCCTGATTGACGAACATGTAGTTGTCACTCATTGAGCTGTACCAGGCCAGTTTCAGTTTTTTCTCAACATTGCCATCGCCCTGCAGCCATTCGAACCAGGTTCCATAGGCTACCGCTTTCAATTGCTCGCGCAGTTCTTTCTCTTGATCGTCAAGGTCGTCTGCCAGCTGGCTGACTTCAAACTCAAGATTGATGTCGGCCTCAAGGCTTGGATCAACTTCCGGTGCACCGATATCAATACCGGGGTTAACTATCTTTTCTCTTTGCTCTTCGCGGTTTACGTGTTTTGAGCGCCATTCATCTTCGGGCCGAACTTCGCTGGCCTTCTTAACAAGCGCGAACATGTTTTCAACATCTTGCTCTGCGTAACCCAGGTCAAGAATGTCTGTTCGCAATTGCGCATCGATTTGCAAGATGGCAGATTGCGCAGAATCAGCGCCGCTTTCATTGCGAAGCTCTGCTTCTACATCCGCACTTGAAAGTTCACTATCACCAGTCAATAACGCTGCGTGCACGCGAACGAATGCCTGGTTGAGCATTAAGACTGCTTTCTTCCAGATCTCGGATTCTGCACCGAATCGCAAGTAAACAAACACCAGGAAGTCCACCCAGGTTTGTTCAAGAATATCGCAAGCCGCTACCGGAATACTTCTTGCTTCCGCGCGGCGACTGAATAGCTCGTGTGCTTTTTTGCGGGCTACTTCTATTTTGTCCAGACCCTCTTCGGCCTGTGAACTGCGCTTCTCTGCAAGCTCAACGCGTTTTTGCAGGCGCTCGCTAAAATGAGCAAAGTCTTCACGCAGTTGGTCTATGAAATCAATGTCGTCATCAAAGTCATCAATGGTTCGATGAACAACCTGATAAATCTTGTCGTAGACCCTGAATTTGTCTTCTTCGTCGGTAATCCAGTAAGCAGCCGCTTCGGCTAACTCATTGAGTAGCATACGAGCGGGATGGTCGGCTTCCTGCATGAAAGAGCGATCAATCAGTGCAATTTTCAGAAACGGTGTATGCAAATGGCTTAGCAAAGCCTTCACTTTGGAGCAGAGGGTATCCTCTTCCAGAATCTGGTTAAATATGGTGCCTACCAGATCAATGGTGCCCGCGTCTGCCGCTGGAACTTTTTTCTCTTCTTCTGTCTCAGCAGTGTAATCTGCCAGGCTATCAACGAACTCCTTTTGGAACTCCACTACCGATGGTGCGGTCACAACTCCCCCTTCAAGCTGATACTTTCTTGCTTCCTGCAAGTTGTTCAGCACCGATACATAGTCGGTGCTGGTAAATTGTTCGCCAATTGCGGCATTTGCGCTAAACAACGCACCTAACGGAACACCCGCTCCGGTAATTCCGGTGGTGGATATTGCGAGGTTTTGTAATTGCCACTTGATGATCGCATCCAGCAGTTGCTGTTCTGCGCGCATCGACTCCTGCCAGTGCGGCGGTATTAAACTGGCCCGCTCTTGCGCTGCGTCTGCAGCGAAATTTTCTGGCTCTTCAAAGACCTCACTATTTGCAGAGGGCCCTGATTCTATTTTTTTCTTACCAGCACTGGCCATGTTGTACTTGAGGTCTGGCAAGATTCCTTTTTCAGCTAACATATCGTTGCTGTTTTTCAGAAACTCTTCCATATGCTCAAGCACTGATTCATTGAATTGTGCGTAAACACTGGTTTTCGCTTTTTCGGTAATGTCGAACTGCGTGATCGCTACTTGCAGGGCTTTCGCCAATGCAATTGGTCCTAATGGATTGTCTTTGTCTTCGTCGGTGCGACCGCCACACAACACCGCCAGACGCTGGTTCAGTGCCCACAATGATTGAGCACACGCCGACTCAACACGAGAAGCCAGTATGGATATGGCCAGATCATCTTCCCACTCAGCCTGATCGACCAATTCCAGATTATCGAAGTCGATTTCTTTGGACTTG
Organism: uncultured Pseudomonadales bacterium; assembly: GCA_964352475.1. GTDB lineage: Bacteria > Pseudomonadota > Gammaproteobacteria > Pseudomonadales > JAUIET01 > JAUIET01. The sequence continues at coordinate 35,260 of CAYGSL010000006.1, forward strand.
CTTTTTTTATGTTGCCCGCCGGTGGATGCATTCTTCTCAAAAAATTGATCGAAGTTCTGTGCGAACTCGGTCCACACCCCTTTCAACACAGCCGCCCTGTCTTCACGCAGCAACGTCATCGCTTCCAGAAATTGATTTTGATCGGAGTTAGAGGCTGAGGTATTTGCTTGCTCGAACAGTGCTGCATCGAGATCGGCCAGCATGCTGTCGAAACGCCCATGAAGAAACTCCAGGCTGTTTTCTTTCAGTGCTTTTTGCACTTGCCCGCGCGACAGTTTTTTCGCGCCAGCCTTGTTTAAGCGTTTCGCATTGCGTTGCCGTCGCGACGCATTGTTACTAGCAGGTTGAGAAGCCATCCGGAAGTCTCGGTATTGTTATTTCAGCCGTGGAGATGCAAATCCATAATCTAAGCCTAGCCCATTGTGGGAAATGTGCTCGATAAATAGGGGCTTTGTAAATGTAAAATAGATGCGGCGAACGCAGCATCTACTCGGGACTTGAGCGCAAATTTCAGCGTGGTAAAACGCCTAAAGAATCGCCGACTTTGAAAGAACTAAGAGGAATAGGTGCTTAAAATATAAACATCAAAAATCATTGGGGCGCATCAGCGCGTCAGAGCCGCCATCGACAAAGAATACGCTGCCATAACAGAAGCTGGCCTGCTCACTGAGCAAAAACAACACACCTTTGGCAATTTCCTCAGGCGTACCTTCTCTGCCGGATGGCACTGCAGCGGAAAAATCGGCCATTGCCTTGGCAACATTCTCATCTTGCTTGGCAGCGTCCGTCAAAGGAGTCGTGGTGATTCCGGGCGCTATCGCATTGATTCGAATGCCCTGACGGGCAAATTCGGGCGTGCTGGCGCGCATCCAGCGGGTCAGAGCCAGCTTTGATCCAGCGTACGCGTCTTGCACACCGTTATCACGTGCGTTCAACATTTGGCCGGCTGTACCACGGTCGTCGGCCGCTAATGCCTTCAACAAGTCCTCATCATGCTGCGCCATGGGTGCAGAATTGGACGAAATGATCACTACCGCGCCATTTTTCTTAGCCAGCAAAGGTTTTAAGCCAATGGTGGTGAGCTTGGCGCCAAAATAATTCACGTCTGTCAGTAATGAAGCTGGCCTGGCTGCCGGTCCAAGTCCAGCACACGGAATGAAACCGTCCAGCCCCTCGGGAGCGAGCTGTCCAATCTCTTCAATTGCGGCCTGACAACCCTGCTCTGTAGAAAGATCCGCAATAATATCTGCGTTCTTGATATCAACAACAATCACTGTATGCCCGAGATCGCGCAGCTGGGTTTTTATCGCCGCGCCAATGCCAGTTGCACCTCCGGTCATAGCGTACGTTTTGTTCATCCAAATACTCCCCGGCTGCTGATATTATCGCAGGCATACTAACCCAAAGACGGAGCGTCGTTTATGGCCATTCAGAAAGTAAAATGCGCCATTATTGGTACCGGCAATATCGGTACAGATCTGATGGTCAAAATTGTACAAACCTCCAAGGTGCTGGAGCTTGCGGCCTTTGTGGGTATTGACCCCGAGTCAGACGGCCTGGCCAGAGCTGAAAAGATGGGCATACCAGGCACCTCAGACGGCCTGGATGGCTTGCTGGCAATGGCCGACTTTGACGACATTAAAGTAGTGTTTGATGCCACCTCAGCCGGTGCACACCGTCACCACCACGATATTCTCAGCAAGCTTGGCAAGCAACTGGTGGACTTAACACCGGCCGCCATTGGCCCCTACACAGTGCCCGTGGTTAACATGGAGGAGCATCTGGGCGAGCAAAACGTCAATATGGTGACCTGCGGTGGTCAGGCTACCATTCCCATAGTGCATGCCGTCTCTCGCGTGGCTAAGGTACATTACGCGGAAATCGTTGCGTCGGTGTCTTCCCGATCCGCCGGTCCAGGCACGCGTGCCAATATCGACGAGTTTACCCAAACAACGGCGCGCGCCATTGAATCCGTGGGTGGCGCTGAGCGTGGAAAGGCCATCATCATTCTGAATCCGGCCGAGCCGCCAATGATAATGCGCGATACTATCTTCACGCTGAGCGAACGTGCCGATGAGGCCGCCATTGAACGCTCGGTCGCAGATATGATCGCAGACGTACAAAGTTACGTGCCAGGCTATCGCCTTAAGCAGCAAGTGCAATTCGAACATTTTGACGAAAGCGAGCCGCTGCATATACCCGGATTTGGCGACTTTAGCGGTACAAAGTCATCTGTGTTCCTGGAAGTCGAAGGAGCGGCCCATTATTTGCCAGCCTATGCAGGTAATCTGGACATTATGACTTCCGCCGCACTTGGCACTGCCGAGCGTCTGGCCCAAATGAAGTTCGCCGCCAAAGCGGCCTGAACAAACACTACGCTGTTCTACGATCAGGAGCACACACATGGCGATCGACCCAAGCAAAGATAAGATTTACATTCAGGATGTGTCGCTGCGCGACGGCATGCACGCTATCCGGCATATGTATGGAATAGATCATGTGCAAGCCATTGCCAAAGCGCTTGATGACGCCAAGGTAGATGCCATCGAAGTTGCCCACGGCGACGGCTTATCTGGCACAAGTTTCAACTATGGTTTTGGCGCACACACAGACAAAGAGTGGATAGGCGCGGTTGCTGACGTATTGGAGCATGCCAAGCTAACCACGCTTATCTTGCCAGGAATTGCCGTTAAGGAAGATTTGAAGTGGGCCTGGGACATGGGTGTGCGATCAGTTCGCGTTGCCACCCACTGTACGGAAGCTGACGTTTCTCGCCAGCACATTGAGTACGCTCGCGAATTGGGCATGGACACCATCGGCTTTCTGATGATGTCGCACATGAGCGAGCCTGCGAAACTGGCCGCTCAGGCAAAACTAATGGAAAGCTACGGTGCGCAATGCGTGTACGTTGTTGACAGCGGCGGCGCCTTGAACATGAACGACGTGGCCGACCGATTCAAAGCCTTTGGCGATGTTCTGGATCCTGCCACTGAACGCGGAATGCACGCCCACCATAACCTGGCTCTTGGTGTGGCTAACTCGATTGTGGCCGTAGAAAACGGTTGTAACCGAGTGGACGCTTCGCTGGCTGGTATGGGCGCAGGTGCTGGAAACGCGCCACTGGAGGTGTTTATCGCTGCAGCCGATCGCATGGGCTGGCAACACGGCTGTGACCTGTACAAGTTGATGGATGCAGCCGATGACCTGGTGCGACCGCTTCAAGACCGACCGGTACGGGTAGACAGGGAAACTCTGTCGTTAGGTTACGCCGGCGTTTATTCAAGCTTCTTACGCCACGCTGAAGTGGCCGCAGAACGCTACGGCCTGGAAACCAGAGATATTCTGGTAGAGCTGGGGCGTCGCAAGATGGTAGGCGGCCAGGAAGACATGATTGTTGACGTGGCTCTCGACATGCTTAAGGAGCGCGATGGCGCCGTTGACGCTGGCGAACAGAAACGTGCTAGCGGCGGCTAATCCCTAAATCATGGCCTGCTAGACGAATTTGACGCTGGCAGAGCCTATACCGCTCAATTCAAGGCTGAGGTAATCACCTGCAGTAACCGGCTCTAGCGGAACCAACGATCCTGACAAAATAATATCGCCGGCAACAAAGGGAATATCATACTGACCCAGCGTATTAGCCAACCAGGCAACGGCCGTTAGCGGATTCCCTTGTACTGCTGACCCAAGACCTTCGCTCAACGGATTACCATTTTTAGTCACGGTTATTTTAAGATTGGGCAAGTCAAAGTCGTTTGGGTCTACCCTGTTATCACCCAGCACAAACACACCGCATGAGGCATTGTCGGCGACGGTGTCTTGTATTTTGATGTTCCAGTCCTGAATTCTAGAATCAACAATTTCGAAACAAGGCACTATGCATTCGGTCGCGTCCAGCACGGCTTGCTCATCAATATTGTCACTGCCCAGATCGTGCTTGAGAACAAAGGCAATTTCCGCCTCAGCTCGCGGTTGAATCAAATTACCGGCAACCGGGATGTCCGCACCATTATCGTATTGCATGGCGTTGGTTAGAAAACCAAAGTCAGGTTGAAAAACTCCAAGCATTTCTTGCACGGCAGCGCTGGTCACACCAATTTTTTTACCTACCACTCGCTCGCCGTCACTTTCAACCCTGCGCTGCAACATTCGCAGTGAAATATGGTAAGCATCTTCAATGCTGATATCGGGTTCTCTGTCAGTTAGTGGTGCCAGTGTTTTGAACGAGCGCATTGCCTGGTAGAGTTCATCGCCCAGAGCATTAGTCTTTTCACTATCCATAATTCTGCATTATCCGAAATGTGGGGAGCGGGAGGGGGAGTTGGAAAAAGTTTAGCGACGCCCGACTATTAACTCTGTGGAATCGATCGTTGGATGCTGCTCAATCACGATGGGTTGGCCGTTCAAGGTCAATGAAACCGCTCGGGAATTCCCCACGCGCACTTCAAACGGTGCTTCGCCAGTAATGCGTAAGGTTTCACCTTGCAGCTTGGTGTCCATCACGATGGGATTCTGTTGCCTGTCATACACTTCCACCCAGCAGTTGTCATGAAAGTTAAACAGCAATATGTCGTCACTTACTCCCGACAACAGTACCGCTGACGCTGTGGCGCCGTGCTCTTCAGATACATCCAGGCGGTACGCCTGATACTTGCTGTCAGAGGGGGTTACAACTACCGAGGTGCGCGAGTTAGGCGCCACTTCCGCATCGGCGGGCAATGCGCCGCTGGTAGCTGCCGCTGTGATTGATTGTTGTACCAATGCAATCTCGGAATTGTTCTCCTGATGGCTGGACTCCGAAACAATCAACGCAACATCTCGCTCTGGAGCTGCTGCGGCCTCCGGTTTTCCAAAATGAAGATCTTGAGAGTCGAATAATTGAATGCCTTTACCCGTGACTACATCGCGCAGGGATTCAATGTCACCACGATCAAACGTCCAGGCTACGGTTAACAGCAAGCACACCAGCGCCAAACGCAGTGGTAAGCCGGAGCGCGCTGGCGTTGGCTCCAACGCTGCTGCGTATCGCACGGAATGCTGAGCGGACTGCTTCACCTGTGTTTGGTACAAACCCAACAAAATTTGCGGGTTCAGTTCGAGAAATTTAGCGTAAGATTTCAGATAAGAACTGAAGTGTTTGCCTTCAAGTTGCGGATTATAGGAATCTGACTCCAATGCCGCGATATGACTATTCATTAGATTCAAGGCACTTGCAGCATCTTCTTGAGAAAGACCTTTAACTTCGCGAGCTTCGCGAAGAAGAACGCCGGCTGTTTTCAAGTACGGGAAAGATTGTTCATGTAAAGGCAAAACTACACTGCCATTCATGATCACGGACGCTTAGCAAGCCCTCGGCAAGTCAAAAACGGTACTATTGTACCTTTTTATTGCGTTGCCGTGAAGGCGGTGGGGCACCTATGTGTTGCTCATTACGCTGCCTGGCTAAGGCTATTTGCTTCTGTCTTTCGGCAAATCTAGCCTTGCGTGACTCACTTGAATACGCGTAGCAGTGCTCGCAACTAACACCTTCAATATAATGCGGTGATTCTTTATCGCTGGCAGTGATGGGCCGCCTGCATGCATGACATTGATCGTACTGGCCTTCCTGCAGCTGATGATTAACCGTGACTCTGTTGTCAAACACGAAGCAATCGCCGCGCCAAAGACTGTCTTCCTCGGCAACCGCCTCAAGGTAATTCAGAATGCCTCCTTGCAGGTGGTATACCTGGTCAAAGCCTTTTTCTAACATAAATGATGAAGCTTTCTCGCAACGAATACCGCCGGTACAAAACATCGCTACTTTGCGATGTTTTTCCGGGTCGCAATTTTCTGCCACGTATTGAGGAAACTCACGAAAGCTGCTGGTTTCAGGATTCACAGCCCCCTCGAAGCTGCCAATTTCAACTTCATAATCGTTACGAGTATCAATGAGTAATACGTCTGGATCTGAGATCAGCTCATTCCAATGCTCGGGGGCTACGTATGTGCCTACCGTTTTGTTGGGGTCAATGCCCTCAACTCCCAAAGTGACAATCTCGCGTTTGACCTTGACCTTCATTCGATAGAAAGGCTTTTCACTGACTTGTGAAAATTTGTAATCGATACCGCAGAAGCGCGGATCACGCTCTAGATAATCAATCAGTGACTGAACATTCTGCGGCTCACCGGATATCGTGCCGTTGATACCTTCATCCGCCAACAAAAGAGTGCCTTTGATATTCAGGGCCAGGCACTGCTGTAGCAGCGTTGGCTGCAGCGCAACACAGTCAGGCAGCGACACAAACTTATACAAGGCGCAGACTGAAAAACTTTCCTTCATTGCTAGTCTGCCGTCCCCTCTCGCTTGCTGCCGCCAAGACAGGCCGGGCTTTCGGGGGCAGCTTGCTGGCGTTGCTGCCATTCCTGTGGCGAATAGGTATGCAAAGCGAGTGCATGCACACTGCCGGCGAGCTCCTCATTTAATACCTTGTAAACGCTCTGGTGCCTCGCAACTTCGCGCTGAGATTCAAATTGCCCGGCAACAATAACGACTTTAAAGTGTGATTCAGAACCAGGCGGCACATTGTGCTGGTCCGATTCGTTGACAACCTGCAATTGGTCTGGCTCAAAAGCACCACGCAGCTTTTGCTCTATTTGTTGTTGAACTTCCATAAATGACTCCTTTGTTCGTATTTTAACTCAATAAGCAGCTATGTGACCTTAGGGCGTGTCTGATCGCGACTGCTATACTCGTATACAAAGACAACGATGTGAGCGTAGCAATGGCGGGTTCCGACTATCGCGTGGTGTTTGAAGGCCAAATTGCCGAAGGCTTCAGTATTGGCATGGTTAAGAAAAACCTGGCCAAGCTGTTCAAGGCCGACGCAGAGCGTATTGCAACCATATTCAGCGGACAGGCCGTGGTCCTAAAGCGCAACATCGACCACCCAACCGCCTTAAAGTATCAGGCGGTATTGAATAAAGCGGGCGCCATAACAAGCCTGAAGTCCGCGACCGGCAACCAGGAGACATCAACCGCAGAAGCGCCGCAAGCTGTGCCACCTGTTGCTAGCCCTGCCGAGGATGATTGGTCGATTGCTCCTGCCGGTAGCGAGTTGTTGCGCGCTAACGAGCGCAGAACGTATGAAGAGGCGAATCTGGACGTGAGTCACATTTCAATTGCGTCCAGCTTTATGAGCTTTGATGACGATTCCGATGAAAGCGATCAAATCGCCGCACCCGACACAAGCCACATTTCGGTGGCTGCAGTGGGTGAAACACTGGGAGACAACACACAAAAAGAAGCACCGGTGGATGTAAATGAGCTGCAAGCCAGCATCGCCCCCGTGGGAGCTGATTTGACGGACGACAGGAAAGAACACGTACCGCTGGAGCTAGATCTAAGCCATCTCAGCCTAAGTGATTAGGAACTGTCGCAGTATCGGAATTTAACTTAGGCGCTGTTATCAGCAGGCAATTCAACGGCAACACATAGGCCGGGCGAGTTGTCGTAGAGGTTGATTTTGCCGTTATGGTATTTCACCACCGCAGCTACCAGACTCAAGCCCAAACCGTTGCCCGGGTATTCACTGCGCGCAGTCTCAACTCGGAAGAAACGCTCGAATACGCGGTGGCGGTCGGCTTGGGGAATACCGATACCATTGTCGCGAACCTGAAGCATTAGAGCGTTATCTCTACGCTCCAGAATAATTTCAATCAGGCCGTCAACAGCAGTGTACTTGATGGCATTGTCAATCAGGTTTGCAACCACCTGAAACAACAGGTCCCGGTCGCCATTTAGTTTGGCTTTTGGTGTCAGGTTTTGCGTAATGGTGATGCTCTTTTCCGAAGCCACAGGCTCATAGAGCTCTACCACATCAGCAATGGTGACGTCTAATTCGTGTCTATGGAATTCAGACTGCCGGTTGCCGGTTTCAATCTGCGCAATTTTTAACGCCGCATTGAAGGTTTTCAACAGATCGTCTGCCTCGCTGGAAAGGCTATCAACAATCTGCTGGTTGGCCGGGTCACCGCGCTCTTCTAACATAGCCACATGATTGCGCAATCTGGTCAAAGGAGTTCGAAGATCATGCGCAATATTGTCTGATACCCGGCGCACGCCGGCCATCAACTCTTGCAATCGCTCCAGCAGCAAATTGATACTGATTTCCATTTCACGAAAATCACCACTGTATCGGTTGATCGGCAAGCGCTTGGATAAGTCACCGGCGAGAATATTTCGAATGATCGCGTTAAACGCTTCGACCCGCCGCATCAGCAGCGAGCTTATTAATGCACCCCCGATAACGCCGAGAATGATGGTGACGATAGTGCCGCGAAGTAACAGGTCAAACACCAACTCTACTTTTTCTTCCGCAGGTAGCAGGCTTTCGGCGAGAATTAGTCTTCCACCTTTGCCCTGTACGGCCTCCATCGCAGCAAGGCGAAACGTCTTGCCTCCCTGCTCAGCATCAAAGGTCTTGAATTGATGACCTAACCAGGAAAACTCAAAGTCTTGCAAATCTGGCACCGCGTTAAGATTGCTGGCCAATACCTCGTTTTGAGCATTGCTTAGGTGATAGTAAAGTCTGGGAGAATCGAATGCGGCACTGCGTTGCTTTGCGTATTCCAGCATCGCTGATTGACCGCCTGCATCCAGCGAACTCTGAAACTGAGCCAGTTCGGTATCCAGATTTTTCTCGATGTTGCTAAAGACATTGTAAGCATACAGCGAGTAGATAAATCCCAGCAGCAAAAATACCGAGATGCTGAGCCAGAACGCGTAGTTCGAAATAAACCGGAAAGTGTAGCTGCCAAAAACACCACGGTAGGTGTCTACCAGCTTATTCGGGAGCATTCAGTACGTAGCCAGTACCGCGCACAGTGTGCAGTAGCTGCGTTTCAAACCCCTTATCAATCTTTTGCCGCAAGCGGCTGATGTGCACGTCAATGACATTGGTCTGTGGGTCGAAGTGATAATCCCATACGTTTTCAAGCAGCATAGTCCGTGTCACCACTTGACCCGCGTGTTTCATCAGATATTCCAGCAAGCGGTATTCTCTGGGTTGCAGATTGAACACCTGGCCGGCGCGCGTCACTTTATGGGTTAGCAGATCCATTTCCAGATCGCCTACGGACAATCGTGTTTCCGAGTGGGCTACTTCGCCTCGGCGAATCAGCACTTCAACCCGCGCCAGCAACTCCTCAATCGCAAAAGGCTTCACCAGATAGTCATCAGCGCCTACCTTCAGGCCTTTAACCCGGTCATCCACCTCGCCCAGTGCGCTCAGAACCAGCACCGGAGTTTGAATATCAGCCGACCGCAGAGATTGAATGATGCTTAAACCATCTCTGCGTGGCAGCATCCTGTCGATGATCATGGTATCGAACTGGCCTTGCTTGGCACGTCTAAGCCCCATATCGCCATCCGCTACGTGGTCCACCAGGTAGCCATTATCACGCAGTCCGTTGCAGATAAATTCCGCCACATTTTTGTCGTCTTCAACCAATAAAACGATTCTGGGCCGTTTATTTGCTTTTTCAACCATGGGTAATGCCTAGTGTTAATCGCGACGCATCTGCGCTATCACAAACAGCGATGTGCAGCCGATGCATCGCTAGATGAGATGCCGGTAGCCCGCTATTGTAAACCGAACCAACGGGGCAGTGCCAAGTGTGTGCTGGATCACAGCGACGAAGCGTAGTAACAAAGATTTATACCGTTCATCCCTATTCGACAAGGAAAATCCGCATAACTGACTATATTTTAGCCAACTCCGAACGTCGACTCGCCTATGATTCGTAGCCAACAACTCAGCTCTCTCAACGAAACCTCCCAACGTCAGTGCAATTGGAGAGTAACAGGAATGATAGCTGCGGTAGTTTGTTGCAGCGCTGTAATCTCAATCAAGGCTTCAGCACAGACTGATTACCTGTCGACCGGCATACCGGAAGCGCATTTTTGGGAAGAACTGCCCGGCTACCGAAGCGCTCAACCGCAAGCACCTGTCGCCGAATTGCTGGGCCCCAAACCACTGGCTGTCAGCGTTGACCAACTGCAAAACATGCAGGAGTGGGATAGAGGCGAGACCTACAGACTGCTTACCGACGCACAACAAGCCCGACAGGACGCTGAACGTGAAACCGCAGCCAGCCGCATTGGCGAGAGCAATTGGCACTACGGTTGGGGTGTTGGCTTTGAAGACCTTAAGTTTCGTCTAAGCTACGACTTCTAGACGCAATCCATACTCTTTCCGCGGGTGTTTCTGCTGGGCGAGACGCTCCCAATTGTCTTTGATACCATAGAGTTTTAACTGACCGCAGTTACGCTCTTGACCGATTCTCCCCAGGCTTTACCTGTTGCCGGCGTTTTCAGGCGCCTGTTCGCCATGCTGTACGACGGTTTACTAGTGCTGGCGTTAGTGATGGCTGGAACAGCCGCGGCTATTGGCGTTAGAGTTTGGTTAAGTGGCGCCGATGCGGCTGTTGCTGATCCGGATACCGCGGCACACGGCCCTTTGTTTCAGTTGTGGTTATTACTGCTGATTGTGTCTTTCTTCACCTTGTTTTGGCGCTGGAAAGGTCAAACTCTGGGAATGCAGGCCTGGCGACTTAAAATACGCAATGCGGATGGCAGTCAGCTGAGTGTGACTCAGTGTTTGCTGCGTTTGCTGGCCGGGTTGCTGTCCTGGTGTTGCTTGGGTCTTGGCTATTGGGTGATTTTGCTCAACCCGGCTAAAGGTTCGTGGTCGGATTCCTGGTCGAAAAGCGAATGCGTGGTGGTTCCTAAAAAGAGCTGAAATGCGTTAAGAGGCTCCCTAGGTTCCGCGTCTTATCAGTATGCCACCAACGACCACGCAGACGATAATAGGCAGCAGCACCGCGTACACCGGCGCAAAACCAAACACCAGGCTAGACGGCCCCAGCATATCCTGGCTGGTTCGAAAGACGATACCAACGATCACCCCTATAAAAATACGGTAGCCCATTGTCACTTCACGCAGCGGGCCGAAAATAAATGAAATAGCGATTAACACGAGGCTGGCCGTACCCAGCGGCTGCAACACTTTGGACCAGAAGGAAAGCTTGTATTCACCTGCGCTCAAGCCCTGACCCGCAAGGTATTGCGAGAAATCCCACAAGCCTGACATGGAAAGATTGTCTGGTTTAATCACCAGTTGCTTTAACAGCTCGGGCGTTAAGTCAGCTTGCCACAGCATGGATTCAAGATGATCTTTTTTAGTCGCGTCTTGTTCCACATACGTGACATCAACATCACTGAATAACCAGCCTTCATCCGTGTGGGTCGCTGCTTGCGCAAACAGAAACTCATTGAGTTGTTTATTTTCATCGAAACGGAACAAAGTAACCCCTTTCAGACGCTCTGGCGATTCAACCACGCTAAAGTGCATGTACTCCAGCCCTTCACGGTTCCAGAGTCCGTACCTGGACGCAACAACACCGTCACCATATTGGGCACTGGCCCGCCTGCGATCTGCCATCTGCTCAGCCGGAGGTGCAATGAACTCGCTGAGAATCAGCCCTGCCAGCATGAGTATCAGTGCCGGCTTCATGACCATCCAGATGATTCGGATAGTCGAGATGCCAGCACTACGCATGATGATTAATTCGCTCTGCGAAGCTAAAGTGCCCAAGCCAATCAAGCACCCCACCAGGGCGGCAAAAGGAATGTATTCGTGAATGCGCCCAGGCAGTGTTAACAGCACATAGATTAGTGCCTCATTAAAATCGTAATTGCCTTCCAGATCACCAAGCTGATCAATGATCGCCGAGATCACATCTAAGCCTACGATAACCACCAGCACCAAAACGATGGCAGCAAGTACCGAATTGCCGATGTGTTTATTCAGCAGCCGCATGCTGCACACCTTTGTTGCTCAGTTTGCCGCGAATAAAAGTACTCAGCGCATCACTATTAAACAGCGCCAGGCCTAATAACAGAAACAGCGCGTGAATGGCCCAGATACTGAGTGGAAAATTGCTTTCCGGATCTTCAAGGCCACTGCGTGCCGCGCTGAGTAACAGCAAGTAGGTCAAATAAATCATGATTGCCGGCAACAGTTTCACATAGCGCCCACGGCGATGATCTGTGCGACTCAGCGAAAGCGCAATCAGTGCGACTATTGGCACCAGTAGCGGCAAGGAAACACGCCACAGCAATGCCGCCCGATCGTGGTTATCCTCACTGTTGAGCAATTCAGAAGTTGGTCTTGCCTCAACTTTTAATTGTTTTCTGGCTAAATCCTGAGGCTCTTGCAATAACTGCCCGTAGGCGGAAAATTGGGTAACTTCCAGCTCCTGCTTGCCAGGTTGGCCGCTAAAGCGATAGCCTTCCTCAAGCTGTAAGTAGCGATTACCCTGTTTACGCACTATCTCACCGCGTTCTGCCACAACAACGTTGATTGCCGACGAATTGCGCTCACTGCTGGATTCAGAAATAAAAATGTTATTCATTTCAGTTGCTTCAGCATCAATCGATTCTGCGTAGGTGACCCGCTTGCCGCCGTCGCTGGATTGAAATCGACCTTCTACCAGGGTATTCACCTGGCCATACGTTTTGGGGTCGTTAAATATGGAGTGAACCTTGGCAGCACCGGTTGGGCTCACATAAAAACTGAGGCTGGCAACCAGTAAGGCTACAAACCCGGCAACCACCATGGTGTATCCCAACAACCTCTTGTTGCTGATACCACATGCGGATAACACCACCATTTCACTTTCCACGTAAAGGCGGCCATACGCCAGTAAAATACCTATGAACAAGGCCAGTGGAATAATCAGTTCGAGAAAGCCGGGTATTCTGAACAACATAATGCTGAACAAAACGTCGGTGGCCAAGTCACCCGCCGCGGCTTGTGCCAGGTATTTGACGAAACGGCTGCTCATTGTAATTAGCAACAAGGCGATACTGACGGCGGTCATCACCTGCAGAATTTCTTTGGAAAGATAGCGGAAAATCAACATCGAGTTGCTTCCAGTGTCGATAGAAGTACACTAGGCCCTGGAACAACCCAATCAAAAAACAAGGGATTTCCAAGTTGTGCGCGCACTGCCGCCAGCTGACAAATATAAACCACAGGATACCGAATGAAATTCAAAGTCCAGGACGTTCCCGCTGATTTAAGCGGGCTTAAAAGTGAATGCCTTATAGTACCAGTCTATACCGATAAGCCATTTAGTAAAGCGGTCAAAACGCTGGATAAAGCACTGAAATCAAGCTTGAGTGCTGTACGCGATGCTGGCGACTTTTCAGCCAAAAACGGTGAGATTTTGCTGCTGCCCACACCCCGCTCACCAGCGAATCAACAACCGCAACGTGTCGTGCTGCTAGGGCTGGGTAAATCCAGCTCGGCAAGTATGCAGAGTTACCGCCCGGCGTTGGCCAAAATGTTTACAGCCGCACAAAGCTACAAATTCAAGTCAGCGCACTTCTTGCTCGAAGAGAGCAAAAACAAACAGCTTTCAGCCGCCAATTTATTGCACGAGATAGGCAGGGCTGGCGAGTACGCTGAGTACCGGTACGACACCACACTGGGCAAAAAACCTGAAGCGAGAAGCTTCGCCAGCGTGACCGTGCTGTGCACAAAATCAGCCGCCGCCAGCAAAGCGCTTAGTAATGGAGCCGCCACCGGTCGTGGCATGAATTTAGCCAGAGAGCTGGGTAATTTGCCAGGCAACATCTGCACACCCAGGCATCTGGCCAAAGAAGCCCAGGCACTGGCGCGCAAATACGATTCATTAAAAACCAAGATCCTGAATGACAAGCAGTTGGAAGAGCTGGGCATGGGTTCATTGCTGTCAGTAGCCAGAGGCAGTAAAGAGCCTGCCAGACTGATTTCCATGGACTATCAAGGTGGTGCGAAAAATTCTGACCCGGTGGTTTTGGTCGGCAAAGGCATTACTTTTGACACCGGCGGTATATCTCTGAAACCAGGGGCCGCTATGGATGAAATGAAATTCGATATGTGCGGTGCAGCCAGCGTATTCGGTGTTATTCAGGCATTGTGCTTGATGAAAGCCAAGGTAAACGTGGTGGGTTTGGTAGCCGCAGCTGAAAACATGCCGGGCAGTCAGGCAACTAAGCCCGGCGATGTGGTAACCAGCATGTCTGGAAAAACCATTGAGGTATTGAACACCGATGCCGAAGGCAGGTTGGTATTGTGCGACGCCTTAAGTTATGCCGCCCGTTACAAACCTACTGCGGTTATTGATATAGCAACCCTGACCGGCGCCTGCGTAATTGCGCTGGGCCATCATGCCAGCGGCTTGTTCAGTAATAATGATGATTTGGCCGAGCAGCTGCTGGCCGCCGGCGAGGCAAGTGGTGACAGAGCCTGGAGGCTGCCTATTTGGGACGAATATCAGGAGCAGCTGAAGAGTAACTTTGCAGACCTTGCCAATATAGGTGGGCGATCCGCAGGAAGCATCACGGCTGCCTGTTTTCTGTCGCAGTTTGCCAGCGATTACAATTGGGCCCATATCGATATAGCAGGCACGGCCTGGCACAGTGGCGCCAACAAGGGAGCCACCGGAAAACCGGTACCGCTGCTGTTGAACTACCTGTTGAATTGATCAGCGTCGATGACAAAGATTGATTTTTACCTGCTGCGCGCAGCATCTGAACCGAGTCAGGGTGACCATTTTGCCTGTTTGCTGACCGATAAAGCGTTTCGAGGCGGCAATCGGGTGTTAATCTCGGTTGGCTCTGAAAAGCACGCGAAAGATATCGACCAACTACTGTGGAAAGTGCCAAATACCGGGTTTATTCCACACGGGCAGGCCTCAGACGTGTCTAATAAAGTTGCAATTGATTATAATCTGGGCCCTGGTGATCACGACGATTGCCTGATTAATCTGTCTCATAAGGTGCCAGATTACTGCGCACGTTTTAAAAGGATTTGTGAGGTCGTAGTGTTTAATAACGAAGCGCGCGCCGCAAGCCGGGAACGCTTCAAATATTATCAGCAACGGGGTTTCCCGATAAACACGCACGAGATAACTCGCAACTACGCATGATGCATCGATACTTGACTATGTCCAAGCTCGCGAATTGTGAAGTGAATTATGTCTGATTTGGACGACGACCTTATTGAGCGCACAAGCGATATCCCGATTCTTGATCGAATCGTCAAGCCGAGTAAGCAAAAGGATCTGGCGGATTTACTGATCAAGATTATTCAGACTAACGAAGCGGAAGACAAAGCCTCATTAACCGAATACGACGTTGACGTCAGTTCGGCCACACTGCGTGATATTGACGCTAAATTAAGTGCCGCCTTGCACAGCACTGACCAGGACCCTTCCCTGGTAATTCCTATGCTGACCGAGATAGCGGATTTTCCAGTAGTGGAAGGTGCGAGTTTGCCCTTCCAGAGGGATGATGACGGAGTTGCCCATCAAGCGGCCTTGCCTGCGATGCACTCTGTCAACAATGATACTGACGCCGCTAATTCCGCCCAGCAACCCACCTCAGCGAACCAGGAAAGAGTTGTTGAAAAAGGCATATTCTCGTTTGCTGACGGCGATACAGACCCGCAACCGTCAAGGCCGGATTTTGATCTGGGTTTGGACACCAGCCTGAAGGCAGCAAATCAACACACTTTGCTACAAGAGCAATTGAACCAGTCAAGTAAACAAATTATTGACGAGCTTGTTGCGGAACACGCTATTGCCATTCGCCAGGAGTTGGAAACTCGGATTGATTCGCTAAAGCAAGAATTGCTGGGCGAGCTGGGCTCGGTGCGCAAAACCCAGATAGAAACCGATGAGCTGCCACAACTGGAAGTTGACGAACTCCTGGAACCGGAAGGTTCAGACGCCTAATCCGCTAACACCCCCACCCGTTGTATACTGCACTGACGATTAAACGCTCGCCTTTTGAATGACGCACGAATGGAAAAAACCTACAACCCCGCCGACATAGAAACCCATTGGTATGAACAGTGGGAAGCACGCAATTACTTTGCGCCCAGCGGCAATGGAGCACCTTACAGCATTATGATTCCGCCGCCCAATGTGACGGGGAGTTTGCACATGGGGCACGGTTTTCAAGACACGATTATGGATGGCCTGATTCGATACCATCGAATGCTTGGGCACAATACCTTGTGGCAAGTAGGTACTGACCACGCCGGAATAGCAACTCAAATGGTGGTAGAGCGTCGCCTTGAAGCCGCCGGCACCAGCCGTGCCGAGCTCGGTCGTGATGCGTTTGTTGATGAAATATGGAAGTGGAAAGACGAAAGCGGCGGACACATCACCCGTCAGCTTCGACGGCTTGGCGCTTCAGTAGATTGGGAAACCGAGCGCTTCACTATGGACCCCGGTTTATCAAGGGCGGTTCAGGAAGTGTTTGTCAGTCTGTATGAAGATGGCCTGCTGTATCGCGGCAAGCGTCTGGTCAATTGGGACCCTGCCCTGCACACTGCAATTTCTGATCTGGAAGTAATCTCGGAAGAAGAACAAGGCCATCTTTGGCATCTCCGTTATCCGCTGGCTTCTGGCGAGGGCCATCTGGTGGTTGCCACAACACGACCGGAAACCATGCTAGGCGACAGCGCCGTTGCTGTGCACCCCGACGATGAACGCTATGCGCATTTAATTGGTGAGCAGATAGACTTACCGCTGTGTGGGCGCCAGATTCCGATAATTGCAGACAGCTATGTAGACCCCGAGTTTGGCAGTGGCTGCGTAAAGATAACGCCAGCACACGATTTCAATGACTATGAGGTGGGTCAGCGCCACGACCTGCCAATGATCAATGTACTTGATGATAATGCAGCAATAAATAATCTGGCGCCAGAAGCATACCGGGGCATGGATCGATTTGAAGCTCGCAAAAAAATTATTGCAGACTTTGAAGCGGCAGGATTGCTTGAAAAAATTGAGCCGCACACCTTAAAAATACCACGAGGTGACCGCTCCGGTGTGGTTATAGAGCCCTACCTGACCAACCAATGGTATGTAGCAGCAAAAAAACTGGCAGTGCCCGCAATTGAAGCCGTAGAGAATGGCGACATTGAATTTGTGCCCAAGAACTGGGAAAACACTTATTTTGCTTGGATGCGAGACATACAAGACTGGTGCGTCAGCCGCCAGCTTTGGTGGGGGCATCGAATTCCGGCCTGGTATGACGACCAAGGCAATGTCTATGTTGGGCACTCCGAACAAGATGTGCGCGAGAAAAACGATCTTGGTGATCGCCGGCTGCGTCAGGACGAGGATGTTCTAGACACCTGGTTTTCATCCGCACTCTGGACGTTCTCAACCTTGGGTTGGCCGGAAGATACCGAGCGCCTGCAGACTTTTCATCCTAGTGCCGTACTGGTGACTGGGTTTGACATCATATTCTTCTGGGTAGCCAGGATGATCATGATGACTTTGCACTTCCGCAAGGAGGTACCGTTTAAGCAGGTATACGTGCACGGCTTGATACGCGACGCTGAAGGTCAGAAGATGTCGAAGTCCAAAGGCAATGTATTGGACCCGATCGATTTGATCGATGGCATTGATCTGAACACATTACTGGCCAAGCGAACCAGCGGGCTGATGCAACCGCAATTAGCCCGACAAATTGAGAAGCAAACCCGCAAACACTATCCAGACGGAATTCCGGCGTTCGGCACAGACGCTTTGCGTTTTACCTATTACTCGCTGGCCTCTACCGGGCGTGATATTCGCTTTGATCTGGGTCGAATTGAGGGCTACCGGAATTTCTGCAACAAAATATGGAACGCAGCCAGATACGTATTACAAAACACCGAAACGCATGACTGCGGTTTGGATGATTCACTCGATATTGAGCTAGGACTAGCAGAACGCTGGATTGTGTCGCGGCTGCAAGAGACTGAAGCTAACGTAGCACGGCACATCGAAGTCTATCGATTCGATCTTGCCTCACAAGCTATTTACGAGTTTATCTGGAACGAATACTGTGACTGGTATCTGGAGCTTTCCAAGCCCGGACTGTGGTCTGACGATACACCTCAGGCGCAAAAACGCGGCATTCGTAAAACCTTGGTTCGGGTTCTGGAAACGTCGTTGCGACTGTGCCACCCGTTAATGCCATTTATAACTGAGGAAATATGGCAGCGTATTGCACCTCTGGCAGGTGCCAAGGGCGATAGCATAATGTTACAGGCTTACCCTCTCAGCGATCCGGAAAAAATCGATTCTAAAGCCGTTGCTACCATTGAGTGGCTGAAGCAAATGGTCGTGGCCGTTCGCACCATACGCGGTGAAATGAACATTCCGCCAGGCAAAGCGATACCTCTTTACATCAAGAATCTGGACAGTCAGTCTTCAGCTCAGCTCGCTGAATGTGAACATCTATTGCGAAAGCTGGCAAAGCTGGAGACGGTAGAAGCCATGGGCACTAGTGACGCACGCCCGGTTGCCAGTCAGCTTGTGGGCGAATTAGAACTCTGCGTTCCAATGGCTGATCTCATCAATAAAGATGATGAAATCGCCAGGTTGCAAAAAGAAATTGGTCGTACCGAACAGGAAATTGCGCGCCTTGAAGGTAAATTGGGTAACGCGAAGTTTACTGAACGAGCACCTGCCGATGTTGTTGCCAAAGAACGCGAGAAACTGGATGAGCGTAAGTCTGCGTTGGCAAAACTTCAGGCGCAGCTAGCCAGTATAGAATCACTTTAAAACCTTAAGAGCACCTCTCAAGGCAGGCTAATCTGAAAAGAGGCCCCGCCAAGATTTGAATCTCCCAGGCTAATGCTTGCGTCGTAGCTACGCACAATGTCATTGACCACGGCGAGACCAATGCCCTGCCCGGGTTTTTGTGTATCCAGACGTTCGCCACGCGCAAATATGTCCTCGCGCTGCGAAGCAGGTATTCCGGACCCGTCGTCTTCTATCACAACCGAGCAACGCTGATCCACACCGTGTAGCTCAACATGAACCCTGGTGCGGCAGTACTTGAAGGCATTATCAAGAATGTTGCCGAGCAATTCCATCAAATCGCTCTCGTCCATTTTGCAGGCTACGGCATCATCCAGAGTTAGCTGAACGTGTACTTTTTTATCCGAGTAAACCTTCTTTAGCGCTTCGCTGAGACGGCCAAGCACAGGTGCTACCGGCGTAGATCGCTGCGTAATTGCTGGTCTGGCACGGCTGGCACGCTGCAATTGATACTGCACAATCTCATCCATTTGCTGTAATTGCTGAGCCAGCAGATCCCTGTCCTGTTCGCCTTCCACCAGCGCGCCGCGCGCAATCGACAATGGCGTTTTTAAACTATGGGCTAAATCACTCAAGCGATTCTTGTGCTGTTCGCGTTGCGCCAGTTCATGGCTTAGCAACTGGTTAAGATTGTCCGTAAGACCTTGTAACTCAGTGGGGTAAACACCGTCCAGCTGATCAATGTCGCCCTGCTCCACTCTGCTAACATCTTCGCTAAGACGCTTAAGTGGTAACAACCCCATTCTGAGCACAAGCAGCTGCACAAACAACAGTACTAATCCAACCGATAACAACCTAAATTGCAGACCAGTACGGAAACGCTCCAGTTCCGCGTAAAAGAAATCGGCGGACTGCAAAACTGAAAACGTATAGCGTTTCGAAAATACATTTTGATTTGCTTGCTTCGCGAGTTTATCTTTTAGATGAAATTCCCAGGAAACGCCCAGAGTTGAATACAGGAAACCTTCTTCCTGAAGTTCAACCGGGCCGAACTGCGATTCGCCCACTTCGATTCGCCGAAAGTCCTCTGAAGCCGGCAAATCCATAACGGCCACCGCGGAGTAGCTGCGCCAGACCTCATTGCCTTGATCATCGAATACGAAACCGTATAAGCCGGAATCAAACTGGTTGAATTTGGTTTCCTGAAGACTATCCGGCATGCGCAGTTCGCGCTGGCCGTCTTCAACTTCCGCAAGCAGCAGCAAAATTGTGGAGTTCAGCTTCTCTGCCTCACTGCGCGTAACACTACTGACAAAGGCTTGCTCAAGCGCGTAATAAACCAGCCCCAGAAACACCAGTAAAGTAAGAGCCGTCGACAGCAGCAAGCGATTGCTGAGGGAGAAACCCGACGGCATAGGCTTATTGCAGCGCCGTCAGTCTATAACCCTGGCCGCGAACAGTATCGATGAGTTTGGCGTCATTATATTGCGCTAGTTTTCGTCTAAGGCGGCCAACAAACACTTCAATCACATTGCTGTCGCGGTCAAAATCCTGATCGTAAATGTGTTCGGTAAGCTCGGTTTTCGACACCACCTTGGCAGAGTTCATCAACAGGTACTCGAGAACCTTGTACTCATACGCCGTAAGCTCTACGGTATTTTGCGCCACGGTGACCTGCTTGGTATTGGTGTCCAGCGAGACCGGGCCATGGCTTAAAACCGGACTGGCAGAACCCGCTCTTCTTCTCAATAAAGCATTTAATCGGGCCAGCAACTCTGGCATATGAAACGGTTTGGCCAGGTAATCATCGGCACCCGATTCAAGACCGGCAACCTTGTCTTGCCAGCTACTGCGTGCCGTTAATATCAGTACCGGAAAATCGCGCTGTTGATCGCGCAAGGATTTGATGACAGCCATGCCGTCAACCTTGGGTAAGCCTAAATCGATGATCGCTACATCATAGGGATACTCTCTACCCATAAACAAGGCTTCCTCACCGTCGCTGGCCACGTCAACCGCGTAGCCTTGCCGTTGCAGAGCTTCGGTTAATTGTTGCTGCAACAGCGGCTCATCTTCAACTAAAAGCACGCGCATAGACACTCTCCACGCTTAAATGACCAATCAACGAACAATTTGCCCGGTTTCCCTGGCTACCAGAACATTGGTAACCACGCCGTTATTCTTCAAAATTCGCACTCGAAAGTAATCGCCACTAGGGCTTACCGACAGCACTTTTCCGCCGGTAGCTGATCTGGCTATATTGGCTGCCTGCCCTGAGCTGATGCCACGGCTGGCATAGCCTTCACCCTGGGCAGTGGCGTTCAATGGCGTAAGTAGAGCACAGCAGAGTACCGCTGCCAGCGTCAGCCTTAGATAACCATTAATTGCTTTGCTAGAAAACATGCTGCAAATTCCGCCAATGCGTGTATCAAACCCATACTGTGCATGCAGTATAGCGAGCTGACAAGCGTCTGCTCCACGCTGAACCGAATAGTAGTGCAGAATTACTGAATATGGACTGAATCGCCACAAGCAATCGCGGTAGCGAAACATGCTACAATTCAGCCTCTAATCCAAAATTTCTTTTTTTTTCATAGGTTTATTTCAACATGCCATTCATTTCTGCCAGCGTCATCGGCCTTATTGGCGGCGCATTAGGTGCTATTCTTGTACAAACATTTGCCGGTGCCGACAGCTTTATTAGCAGCTTTATTGTAATTTTTTTGATCAGCTTTCTGGGTATTGGTATCAATAACGCGGTTGTTCGCTCAGCAATCACTGGTCAGGCGACTGCTGCCGCCACGCAGCCAAAAGCCCGCAAGAAGTCAAAAAAACAAGAGTCTACAAAGCGTTCAGATAAAAAACCGGCAAAACCGGCTAAAAAATCAGCCGATAAACCCAAATCAGCGGGCCCTGTCAGTTCAGAGCCGCTTGAACAGGGTACGGTCAAATGGTTTAACGGCAACAAGGGGTTTGGCTTTATCTGTCGCGAAAATGGTGAAGAGGTGTTTGTACACTTCCGTTCTATTGAGTCAGATGACGAATCTGGCAGCAGACGCCACCTGCGCGACGGCCAGGCTGTAGAGTATCGCGTAGTTGACAGCGACCGCGGCCCGCAAGCCGAAAATGTGCGCGCCTTATAGTCAGATTCATTCCTGTCACCAGCTAAACGCCAGCTAGCTATGCCAGCGCCTTGCGGTCGACAACAATCCCCAGAGCGCGCATTTTAGATAGCTTGTAGCGAAGTGTGCGCTCACTTACACCGAGTTCGGCCGCTGTTGCTTGTCGATTATAGTTGTTGTTGCGCAAGCATTGCTCAACCAGCTCGAATTCCTTGTTTTGCATGCTGCTTTCGAGGTCAGTGGTGAGCTCTGCTGATGACTGCTCAGTTTGGCTTCCGCACGGCAGCACTTGATCATTGGCTGACGGCGGTAATTCAAGGTCATCGTTAGCGGCTTGAGACGTGCCGTGTTCGGTACTGCTTACACAAATATCATTGCCTCCAATAAGCGCCTCGGGCTGCAAAATCAGCGCACGCTGCATTACATTGTCCAGCTCCCGGATATTGCCAGGCCAGTGATGGGCAGTAAGGCGCTGTAGCGCAGACGCATCAAGTTTGACATTGCTGCGGCCCATTTTCCTGGCATGCTTGCCGAGCAAGTGTTCTGCCAACGGTTGTATGTCGTCACGGCGCGCTCGCAGCGCATGCAAATGCAGTGGAAACACATTGAGCCGATAATAGAGGTCTTCACGAAACTCACCCAAAGCCACAGCTTTCTGCATGTCACGGTTGCTGGTGGCCAGAACCCGCACATCAAGAGCAATCGTTTTGCGCCCACCTATGCGTTCAACTTCCTGTTCCTGCAAGACACGTAGCAGTTTGGCCTGCAAACTGATATGCATTTCGCTGATCTCATCAAGCAGTAAAGTACCTCCATTCGCTTGCTCAAATTTACCGGGTGCGCTTTGATGGGCGCCCGTAAACGCGCCTTTCTCATGACCAAACAAAATGGCCTCAAGCATGTTTTCTGGAATTGCCGCACAATTAAGAGCAACGAAGGGCTGCTCGGCACGACTTGAGCGAGAATGAACATATCTTGCCAATACTTCTTTACCGGTGCCGCTTTCACCCGTGATCATGATCGTGGCTTCAGTTCCGGCAACCCGGTCGGCAAGACCAAGTAGTTTCTGGCTAATCGGGTCTACTGCGATCGGCGCAGAGTCATCCGCAGCGGTCAGCGATTGACTGCCCAGATGCTCTGCGATCAACTCAAGCAGCACGCCCGGCTCAAACGGCTTCACAATATAGTCCGCCGCACCAGCGCGCATAGCTTCAACCGAGCTTGCAATACATCCGTAAGCTGTAAGCAGGATCATGGGTATATGCGGGTATTTTTTTCTAAGGTTTTTTAACAGCTGCATGCCATCCATTTCTGGCATGTTAACGTCAGATACCACCATGCTTACGGGCTTGAGTTCCAGTGCGTGAAGCGCTTTCACTCCATCTGCAGCCTGTACACAATCGTAGCCATGCAGCTCAAGTGTATCGACCAGCGCTTCGCGCAAACTATCATCATCTTCAACAACCAGAATCGTTTGTGTTTGTGACATTAAGAAGGAACTCCGTTGGCGCTTAAGTGCTTTGCTGATTTCTGCTGGTGATGATCCACCAGGGCCGGCAGCTCAATACTGGCAACTGTGCCATGACCCGGTCTGGAGCGTAGGTTGAAGCGCGCCTGGTGGGCAGCAGCCACTGCTCTTACCACCGCCAGGCCCAGTCCAGTACCGCCAGGCTTATTAGTGAAGAAGATTTTTTCACTGTCGGTGTTGAACCCGGGACCGTTATCTTTCACGCTGATGAGTAACGAGTTGCCACTGTGAGTATCGAGACGTATCTCCAACCGGGCATGACGTTCTGCCTGCAATGCGTTGAGCACCAGGTTCATGATGGCGCCTATTAGCACTTCGCGGTTACACAATACCTGCAGCGCTGGCCCGTCACAGCTCACGGTCGCCTGCGCCTCATACAGTTTCACAGCTTGGGCAATCGATTCAGTTAATAATCGCGCGAGCTCAGTAGATACCAGCTTCTCTGTCACCGGAAGATCACTACGGGCAAACACCAACATGTCACTGATCTGTTGCTCTATCGCATGCAACTGCTCCATTACTTTTCCGGCAAACTTTTGTGATCGCGCCACTTCAAGATCAGGAGTGCACAAGTGCCCCGCATAGAGTGTGGCTGAGGCCAAGGGGGTTCGAAGTTGGTGGGCAAGAGCGGCCATCATCTTGCCCATTTCGATCAGGCGTTCGTTATGATGGAGCTTGTCTTGCAATTGTCGAGTTTCAGTGAGGTCAGTCAGTAAAATCAGCTGTCCTGGCTCAGGGTCAAGAGAGCGCGTTGCCAGGCTAATACGACGGCCGTCGCGCAAGCTGATCTCATGACCGTCGTCTAACTGTGGATTAAAGGCGCGATCGATCACGTCCAGCCATAGTTCCGATTTCAGCGGCAGGCCAAGAAAATCTTCGGCCACAGGATTACAATCTTCAACGTGACCGTGGGTATCCAGCAACACCACCCCGCCTGGCAAACACTGCAGCAGATTTTCCAGACGCCGCTCGATCTTGCGAGTTTCCAGCCGCTCGTTATTGTGTTCTTGCTTAAGCAGAGTAAGTTCAAGCCGTAAAGCTTGCGTGTGTTGTTCCAGACTGGCGTAGGATTGCTGCAAGGAGTCTGCAATGCCATTGAACAGATTGAACGCCTGCTGCAGCTTCTCTCCTGACTGCTCCGCCATTCTGCCGACGGGTGAGATTGACTCGAGCGAGGCGCCTGGATCGATGCCTTGGTCAGTAGTTGTTGGCGCGCATTCGTTGGGCGCAGTGGTGGTATCGGCTTCCATGCGATGTCCTGTTCATTAACAGACATCTATATGCAGTTACCGCACCAACGCAGTTTATTATCAGTTACATCAGAGACTTAGGCAAGTTACACCGATTTAGGCCCGGCGCGCTGTCAAACTTTCGTCACTTGATCCCGGTTCAGACCGTACTTGCGCATTTTCTCCACCAGGGTGGTGCGGCGTATATGCAAGCGCTCAGCGGCCCTGGCTACAACACCCCGGCTGTCATCCAATGCCTGTTGAATCAGGTTCGATTCCAACGTGGTCATTACGTCTTTCAGGTCCAAACCCTCGTTGGGGATCAATACATTGCGTTTCAGGTAATCTACGTCCAGTGGTACGACATTGTGATATGCCTGGGCAGTCGGGTTCTCACTTACCCGCTGAGCCGGCAATTCAAGCGGCGAACCGCTTGCCGATTGTGGTTGCTCATCGTATTCAACGTGTCGGAATTTTTCGGGCAGATCATTAACGCCAATAACGCCATACGGATGAAGAATCGCCATGCGTTCAACTAAATTCGCCAGTTCGCGAACATTGCCCATCCAGTCATGACGACACAAAGACATAATGCTTGCCGAATTAAATCGTACAGAGCCGCGTTTTTCATGCTCTAGCCGGGTAACCAGCTCATTAATCAGCAACGGCACATCTTCCGCTCGATCTCTCAGCGACGGCATTTCTATTGGAAACACGTTCAGACGATAAAACAAGTCTTCTCGAAACGTGCCCTGCTCAATCATTTCTTCAAGGTTTTTGTGCGTTGCAGCAATGATACGAACGTCTGTTTCCTGAGTTTTATTGGAGCCAACACGTTCAAACGTGCGTTCTTGCAGCACACGCAGTATTTTTACCTGCATGCTAAGTGGCATGTCGCCAATTTCATCGAGAAACAGCGTTCCACCCTGGGCCATTTCAAAGCGACCTGCACGAGTTGATATAGCGCCAGTAAATGCGCCTTTCTCATGCCCAAATAATTCGCTTTCCAGAAGTTCTGCAGGTATTGCACCGCAGTTAACGGGTACAAACGGTCGGTCTCTGCGCGCCGAATGATAGTGCAGGTTTCTCGCAACAACTTCTTTGCCTGTACCTGATTCACCGGTAATCAACACGGTAACTTCTTTGTCGGCAACCTGGGCAATTAGTTTTCGTACGTCTTGCACTGAGCGACTGGTACCAACCAGACTTCTGAACAACTCTATGTCTCTCCTGGCGGCTGCTGGCGACTGCTGGTGCGTGTATTGCTCGAAGTACGCTTTCGAGCGATGCAAATCATCCAATAGCTTGTTGTAACTGTATGGGAAAGGCAGTTCATCAATGATATGACTTTTTAAACTGGATTCGCAGTCTGCTGGAGCATACGTTTCGCCGATCAATACCACCGGCAGCGCCGGACTGATTTTATCGATATCGGCCAGAATACTCTGCACCGACAAAGGTTCGGTCACGCGGCCAATTAACACTGCAGTTGCATTGCCTTCTGAAACAGAGGCTTTTAAACGGGTTTGCTCGCCAGCCCACTCAGAGCTACCTATAACGCGCGCTTTTTCTTCGAGGAAGTCGAGTATAACAAGCGTGTCGTGCCGACGCGCATCGTCATCATCGATAAGTAGTATTGATAAACCTTGCCAGTTCTCAGTGTCCATGTATCCTTCTCCTTTTGGTGCTTTCCTTGGGAATTCCTTGAGACGCCGTGAACTCGGGTTCTGCACGCTCTCTTTCCCGAAGTAACTTCAAAAAGTGTTGCTGTCAAAGTATTGACGCTAACAAACTAATTTTGTTACTTCATGCTTAAGTAAAACCACTATTCGACAAGGAGTCAAATACTTGGCAGTGAAAAACACTGCTATTTCTGCGTAATATTACGCTTAGCCTTAGAAACAGTCTAAAAAAACTGCAAGCGCCATTTTTTTTGTTATTTGTTTCAGGCAGCTACAAAGCGTTTGTCGGCTTTCAGACAACGTCCGCCAATAATTCGTAGTCAATAGTATCCCAGGCAGACTTTATTTCTGTCAACAAACTGGCTACTTCGGCAAGCGGCTGCGTCGATTTTTCAGAATGCACTTTCAACAGAGTTCGAATCATATAGTCATATAGGCCATCAAGATTCTCTGCTATTTCACCGCCTTTTTCCAAATCCAGAGCGGATTGCAGGCCGGTGATTATGCCAATTGTTTTGCCCAGCGACTCGCCGAAGCTGGCGGAATCACCTCGCTGATATTGGCCTTTGGCTTCTGCAATACGGGTAAGCGCTCCGGCAAGTAATAGTTGTACGAGTCGATGACTGTCTGCACCTTCTACTTCCGATTCACGGTTAACGGCGTTGTATTGTTGTAGTGCTGCTCGGCTGTTCATTCGCAATATCCTTACTGCTGTGTGTGGAATACAAGGTTTAACGGCAAGCTAATGAGCATCTTTAATGGTTTTTACGCTGCACAGCGTACCGCTGCATTTATATTGCAAATGCGGCTAAACCCAATTTCCTAAACTTCTGCTGCCTGCTCAATGGAGGAAAACAACGTATTCCCCGGCGATTCATGACCCCACATTCCGGTGCTGTTCGATCTGTGACCAGATTCACACAAATTTGCTAAAGATATTCGTTGAGGTGTCGATACCCTTTTTTGACGGCCGAATTATTGAGATTTTTCAGTAACAGGCAATCATCACTAAACCCGCTTCCAGTCACAACGGACAGCAAGGAAGCAAGAGGAGATCGAAATGGCTCAAGTAATTAACACCAATATCTCGTCACTGAATGCGCAGCGGAACCTGGATCGTTCCCAGGGGAGCCTTAACACCTCCTTGGAGCGCTTGTCATCTGGCTTGAGAATTAACAGTGCAAAAGACGACGCGGCAGGTCTTGCGATCGTTGACCGCATGACATCGCAGATTCGCGGTTTGAACCAGGCGGTTCGAAACGCAAACGATGGCATCTCGGTTGCACAAACGGCTGAAGGCGCCTTGCAGGAAGGATCGAACATTCTTCAGCGTATGCGCGAACTGGCCATCCAGTCTGCTAACGACTCTAACAGCGCAAACGACCGTGCTAACATCCAGAAGGAAGTTATCCAGTTGCAGAGCGAACTGAACAGAATCTCAGAGACCACTACCTTTAACGGCAAGAACCTGCTCGACGGTAACTTTGTTACTCAGCAGTTTCAGGTGGGTTCAAACGCAAACGAAACAATTAGCGTTTCAATTGGTAGCGCGTCTGCCAACTCTATCGGTGCCGATCAGATCATTGGCGCGGCAACGCAAGATAATGTTGGCGCAGCACTTGCCGCAGCGGCTGATGCAACCGGCGGAAACGGTACGGCCGCAGACGCAGCCTTTGTAATCACCGGCGGACTGGGAACATCAACCTTGAACTTGGCAGCCGACTCCACTGCAGCAAGTATTGCGGCACAGGTAAACGGCGCAACAGCCGACACTGGCGTCAGCGCTTCTGCGAGCACGACTACCACTATCAGCAACGTAGCTACTGGTAACATCTCGTTTGAACTCAGTTCACGAGACGAAACTGGCGCTGCTGTAGGTACAGCCAGCTCGGTATCAGCGGTTATCACCAGCTCAACCGACCTTACGGCGCTGCGTGATGCCATCAACGCTGAAACTGCTCGAACAGGCATTACAGCAACCTTGGGTGCTGCCGGCGATACCATAGATCTGTCAAATACCACAGGTCATGACATTGGCGTAGCCGATGCAAGCGACAACGATGGCGCGATTACCGCTGCCGTATTGGATGTTGGTGGCGAGACTTTGGCTGACACAGCTGTAGCCGGCGCAGGTACCGCTGACAGCGTTGTGGTGGGCGGCAAGCTGCAGTTCAATTCATCGGATTCCTTCCTGGTACAGACGACAGGAACCGACATATTGGCTGCAACCTCGACCTCAAGTGCGCTGAGCTCAGTAGCAGATGTAGATCTGAGTACTCGCCAGGGTTCACAGGACTCTCTGGCCGTCATAGACGAAGCATTACGCTTTATTACTGACAGTCGAGCGGACCTCGGTGCGGTTCAAAACCGTCTTGATGCGACGATCTCGAACCTGACCAACATCAGTGAGAACGTATCAGCGGCGCGATCTAGAGTACAAGACGCTGACTTTGCGGCGGAAACGGCTAACCTGACCAAGAACCAGATTCTGCAACAAGCAGGTCTGTCAGTCTTGGCCCAGGCCAACGCTGCACCGCAAAGCGTGCTGTCTTTACTCCAGTAAGCGTTACGGGATTGATAACCGGGGGCGCGTTGAAGGATCAACCACCCCGGTATCATCACTTAGCACTTAGCAGGTAAATAGCAATGGTTACAAATGGTGTAAGAGACCTGGTGAGCCCAAACGAGCAAGCTACAGCTAATAACAAGCTGCAGCCGGCTGCTACTGCTCAGGCCAGTGCGATACAACAAAAACCGACGCACACTGAAGCTGAGCCGCCTCCCGCAAAAGCTAGCACCAGCAAAATCGAGATACCACTGGAGTCAGTCGTTCAACAGTTGAACAGCTTTCTCGAAGAATCCGGCCGATCGCTGTCTTTCAGCATCGATCAAGGCAGTGGTAAAACAGTAGTCAAGGTATACAACAGTGGTACCGATGAACTGATCCGTCAGTTTCCAGCTGAGCAAGCCCTCAAGCTTGCAGAAGTTCTGCAGGAACACAACGGTGATATCAGCGGTTTGTTGTTTGATACTCAGGCCTGAAAGCAATGACATAGAAGGCATAAGAGAATACAACAAACGATGGTGCCATAAGGCGCCTGGAATCCACTGAGTGGCACCAAAATTGCATCCTTCCACGGAAGGAAGGACGTAATTTTGGCGCCAGCTTTTACCCAACAGGGAAACAGGACTTACTATGGCAACTATCTCTTCAATTGGCACAGGCTCAGGGATTGATCTCGAAGGCCTGGTCAGCCAAATCATCGAAGCGGAGCGCACTCCTACCGAACGGCGGCTCACTCTGCGTGAGGCTACCGCCGAAGCTTCAATATCCGGCTTTGGAAATCTCAGCACATCGTTGGATGCATTACGCACAACGCTGAACAATTTGAGCGACAACGCAAATACGTCGCTAAGAACAGTCACATCCACTGACGTTGAGTACGTCAGCGTCACAGCAGACAATGATGCCCTGGTTGGAAACCACGATATTCAAGTACTGAACCTGGTCAGTAACCATAAACTGGCCAGTGGTGATTTCGCAACTCCAGCCACAGTCGCGGGGCATGGCACGCTGACCATCGGCATCGGCAGCACTACGTTTGACGTTGAGATTGAGGAAGGTGTTAACGATTCAATCGCCGGTATTCGAGATGCAATTAACGAGGCTGCGATTGACCGCGGTCTCAGTGCCAGCCTGATTACTGTTGACAATGGACTGGAAGACGGCGGCACTGTTACTAAGTTGGTACTCAGTGCACACGAAGGTGGTCAAGACAATATCATTAGCGTCTCCGTGGCAGACGGCGACGGCGATAGCAATGACACCGATGGTCTTTCGCAGCTTGCCTACGACCCTGACAACCCTCCAGCAGGCGGCCAAACATTACCCCCACTGAGCGAAACACATCGACCAGATGGCACTACTTTTTCTGCCATTGGTTTTCAGGGCAGTCCGGCATTCGGCGATATTGATGACGACCCGGACAGCCCGGACGCCAACTTTCTTATCGCCAACGACACTAACACGGACGTTTCGGTTCGAACCAGCTTCAGCGATCCGAGCCGAGATATTTCCACGGGCGCAGATCTTCAGGAAATCAGGGTTGAAGCCAGGAAAACGGCGGGGTCTGGTGTCAGCGATGCCAGCTTGAGCATTGAAATATATGAGCAGGGTAATCCAACCGCTTTGTTTACCAGTACGGCGCAAAATGTCACAAGCGCTGACGGTGAAGTATTTAGCTTCACATTTGATGCAGCCATTCTGGCCGATATCTCCGCGGGTAATCTCGAGGTAGTAGTCAATGGCGGCCGAAGTGGCGGAACACCGTCATCGCGCTCTGCCGTAGATATAGGCGCCATCGAGTTTAATTCATTCTCTGCAGGAACAAGTTCTTCGAGTATGCAGGAAATCTCGGAAGCCGCAGATGCCCGAATAACCGTTGATGGTTTTCTTGCTCGTAGTTCAACAAACAACTTTGCCGACGTGTTGGAAGGCGTTGAGATCACCGCGCTACGACCACCGGCGGATGAGCTAAATCCAGAAACGGCCACGATCAGTGTTGCCGAAAGCTCCACCGAGCTGCAGGCTAACCTGGAGAGTTTTGTCAGCAGTTACAACGAAGTTTTTATTACCATCGACTCATTAACCGGCTACGACGCACAAACACAGACCGGCGGTTTGCTCACTGGCGATGCCAGTGTGCGTCAAATTGAAGTATTGCTGAGACGCACGCTGTTTCAGTCGTTGGGTGATAGCTCTGCGACATTCCGAAATCTTGCGGCAATTGGTGTTACCACGGAGCGAAATGGAACGATAAGCATCAACAATGATGCTTTGAATGATGCTCTCGATACAGACATTTCAGCAATAACCAACCTGGTATCTGGCGATGACGGCGTTATGAACAGACTGAAAGATCTGGTCGACAGCTTTGTCGGCAGCGGTGGTGTTATTAAAGCAAAGACAGATGGCCTGGATCGCACCATCAGTGATATTGGTGAGCAGCGCGAACGCCTGCAAACACGACTGGATGCGATTGAAGCGCGTTTCCGGCGGCAGTTTACCGGCCTGGATACTTTGATTGCGCAATTTCAATCAACGCAGAATTTTCTGACACAACAACTTTCCAGCATCGCGTCGATAACATCCAACAGGAGATAACAATGAAAACTACAGAAATCGAAAGTCGGTGGACTGATATAGAGCAGCAAACCAGCGCATTGATGGAACAAATTACAATGGGTGATACGGAAGAATTGCAGCGTCTATTGCAACGCCGCCAGGAAGAGCTGGAAGCTTTCTTTCAGGAATTGGAGTACACACCAGCGCAGCTAGAGCGCATCGAAGGACATATTGTTGACCTGCTTGAGAGAGATTCGTCAATGATCAATGCCTGTCTGGAACAGCAATCCAGCTTGCTTGATCAGTCCAGACAACTTCGGGAGACTCGCAAAGGTGCCGATGCCTATTCCCTGGAAGCACGCCGGCTCACATAGTGCCTATTTAACCCTATAGGAAATTAAACAAGGACATATTGGCGATTCTGGAAAAACTCTTTTGCGCCGCTTCCAGAACAAAACTCTGATAGCTTAAACGGCTGATCGCGTCTTCATAGTCTAAATCACGAATATCCGATAGAATTTTCTGATTTAAGAGTTCTACATCCTGGTGCACATTCAGCGTCGTTTCAGCAACATTTAATCGAGAGCCAATAGAGGTTCGTGCCTGCAGCATTTGGCTTAAGGTGTTGTCCATGCTTTCAAGTGATGCACCAATAACCTGGCTCAGCTCGATACTCTCCGGCCCGGTATCTCCCAGACGTTCCAATCCACTCAGCAATTTATCAAATGTTTCGAAAACACTTTGGGTTGCTCTTGATTCTACAATGAAGCGGTCACCCGCCATCGGAGCACCGGTAATAGCGAACGTCATTCCGGAAACCGTTATATCACCTCCGGAAACATAGGGTTCGGTATCGATTATCGCTCCGTCAGAGCGGCGTACAATACTGTATAGCGTAGGCGGATCCTGAAATACCACAGTGAAATCGTCAGCCAGGTTCTGAAAGAAATTGTCGAACACGTTTTGATCGGTTATTTCTCCCAGACTAATTGTAGCAGGGGGTACGGCGCGATTATCTGGGTCGGCACGCGTTGCAAACGTATCGCCAAGGCTGGCAATGTCGGTAAAAATACTCCGCGCCCTGGTGGTTAATGACATCGATGTAGTTGCGCTGATTGACAGATTTCGCTGCCCTTCATCACCCACGTATTGAATGCGGCCGTCAGGTTGCTCCACATAGGGTGGTTTGTTCGTTTGATAGCCTGCAAATACGAATTTCCCCCCACCGTCCCTAGCATTGGCAATGTCCAGCATTTGTTCGCGTATGGATCTGATTTCAGTGGCAATAGCTTGCCGGTCTGAAAAACTGAGCGCTCCACTGCCAGCCTGCACCGTGAGATCACGTGCACGCATTAATACCTGTTCAGCGCCGTCAATATGAGTCTCTTGCGCGTTTAACTGCAATTCGATTGAGCGAATATTGTTTTGGAACTGCTCATTCTGGGTGAGCTCGGTCTGCAGTTTTTGGATGCGCGTGGACGCAATGGGGTCATCAGACGGCACCAGAACTCGGCGCCCGCTGCTTATCTGCTCCTGCGTATGCAGATTGTCGGCCTGAATTCGGCTGAAGCTCTGTAAGCCTTGATTAAATAACTGAATATGTGAAAACCGCATGCTAAAACCCTCTTCAGCTAACCGCATTCAACAGCGTATCAAACAGCTGCCGGCCAACGCTGATTACCTGGGCTGAAGCGTTATAGGCTTGTTCAAGTTGTATCAAGCGTGCAGCTTCTTCATCCAGATTTACGCCGGTAATCGAATTTAGTGTGTTTTGTGTTTGTTCTCTCAGGGATGCCGCGGCGTCCCTGTCAATTTTTGCCTGGCCCACTTTCGCTGCAATCTCTTGTACCAGGGAACTGTAAGAATTAGTAAGACTGGTATTGCCGCGATCCAGTATTCCGGCCACCTGCAAGCCAACAATCTCAAGCGCATTTCTATTGTCTCCAACACCGGATGTATTAAAAACAACGTTGAACTCATCACCTGCCAACGGTGCTCCATTCACTGACACTTGATAA
Source organism: uncultured Pseudomonadales bacterium (assembly GCA_964352475.1). Taxonomy (GTDB): domain Bacteria; phylum Pseudomonadota; class Gammaproteobacteria; order Pseudomonadales; family JAUIET01; genus JAUIET01. The sequence goes on from CAYGSL010000006.1 coordinate 68,597, forward strand.
CCCCTAAAACCAGGATCAAGTGGATCGGTAGGGAACAACTCATTCTGCGTTCCGGGCACAAAAGTGACGTTTCTTCTGGGAGGCACCAGGTCAACGGGCGAAGTAGGGTCGCTATTGTCGAGAATGTCGTAGCTGGTTGCACTCGTAAAGCGAACCAGCAGTGGCGGCGAAATTTCTTCTGCTGTCTCGAAAGTTGATAACAGTGCAGTTTGATCAGTGGTGCGCACCGCAACCATTGATCCGGCTGAGATTGAACCGGTTCCGGTATTGTGAACAACGGTGCTGGTTCGAATCGGCTGGCCCAGCGCCAGGCCTTCAGGGCGTTCCAGGCTTACGGAAAATTCTCGGGCACCGTTGCGTGTTGGCTGAATACTCACTTGATCGCCAACCGCGTAGCTGCCGCTCTCTAACGTTATGCTAAAACCTCTATCCGTGAGAACCGTAGCGGGTAAGGCACCAGAAAAACGCCCTGACGATATTCGCTCACCGGTGTTGGCGTTGTTCAGGGAAAAATCCTGCTCACTAGGACCAACAAACTCAAGAACATACTCTTCATTGCGTAAATTGCCAACGTCCGCAATGCTGACGCTTATAATGCCAGTACTGCCCGGATCGTTTTCGCGACTTGGCAAGGCTCTGGCAAGCATTGCCTCTGGGTCATTGATGTCATTAAACAAGTTCAGCCCCAGGCGATCAAATAGATCTATACCAAGTTGCTGCTGTTTGTTAACTGAGTCAGCCAGACCAATGGCCAACTGCCCCAAAGTGTTCTGTGTGGGCGCGAGAATATCCTGGCGTATGGTCAACAATGCGCCTAAAGAACCACCGTCCAGTCCAGAGCTGATATCCGTGTTACCGACTTTCAAATCGATTTCGCCAGGACGTGTCTGACTGGGCCCGGCGTCAATTTGAGTGGCTTGCCCACCAAGTACCAGGGTTTGGCCCTTACCGACAAATACATTGATTGAAGTACCGTCCTGCGTAGAAGTTCGCACCGACACCAACTCAGACAATTGATTAAGCAGAATCTCGCGCGCGTCTAGCAAATCATTAGGTTCAGCACCTCCGGACTGGCCCTTGGCAAGGCCAATTTTTTGGTTCAGCTCCGCGATGCCGCTGGCAAGGCCATTTATCTGCTGAACGACCGTGCTGATTTGTTCATTGATAGACACCGTTTGCGATTGAATCTTGTTGTACAAGGTATTGAACCGGTTCTCCAGATTGTTCGCTTCACCGAGTATTTGCTGCCGTGCTGTTATTGAAGCAGGGTCGTCACTGGCCGCCTGCAAAGATGAGAAGAAACCCTGCATGCCACTGGCCAGACCAGCGGATTCGTTAGCAAGCAGCGCTTCCAGTTGGCTAACAAAGCCAACAAAGGTTTCAGCCTTTACGTGTTGCTCTGTATCAGCTCGCAATTGATTGGCTAGAAACGAATCTGACACGCGACGAATTTCAGAAGTAATAACCCCGGAGCCAATAAATCCGCCCGCGCCTCTCTGCGGAATTTGGGAAGAATAAATTGCTTCCTGGCGGCTATACCCTTCCACATTGGAGTTGGCAATATTGTGCCCGGCTGTCGCAATGCCAGCCTGGGCTGCAAGCAGCCCCGAGGTTCCTATTTCAAGCAAATCTGCCATGGTTTCCTACCTGTGCAATGCGCTATTCGCGCATTCTTTGCATTCCTACAATTACCTATCGACCGAGCGCAGTGCTTCCTGAAGAGTGTCGCCTTGTAAAATTGTGTTTAATTTCTTCGCGTAATGAGGATCGGTCGCATAACCCGCGTTCTGCAGCTCTTGCCAGAATTGACCAATATTGTCGACAGCATCCACCGCTTTCTGATAACGCGGGCTGTTTTGCAGAAGTTGTACAAAGTCCATCGCACTTTGTGCGAACGAATCATAGATACGAAAGCTCTCGTATTTGCGTTTTGCAACACCATTCTCAAACTCTACCGTTGGCACCGTGGCAGCACCACCGCTCCAACCGCCGGTCGCTTTTATTCCAAACAGATTAAACGATGAACTACCGTCCGCTTGCTCAATAAAGTGCTTTCCCCAGCCGGTTTCAAGAGCAGCCTGTGCGAGCAAGGCCTTTGGATCAAGACCAAGGCTTTTCGCTGCCCCTTTCAATGCAGGCAGCAATGTGGCCACGAAATCCTGTGGCGACGAGAACGCCTGCTTCACATCCTGCGGTAACAAATCTCCGATGGATGGAACAGTCACTCTTGGCTGCTGATTGTCGGCAACTGTCTTTTCACCGCTGCTCGGCTGCGCAATACTGCCCATTCGCTGTTCTGGATTGAATGCCAGCACTTGATCCTGCGACTGCGCGGAATCCGGTCTGGAAAATTGTTGCTGCATTTGTCGAAACAATACGTCTGCCAAGCCGATGCCTTTGCCTGCAGTCAAGTTCAGGCTGAGCTGATTGTCGTACATCTGCTGATGCATATCCGACTCAAAGCTATTGAACAGACCATCTTTTGCAAACACCTGATTAGCGGCACGCATGCTTTTCAACATTATGTTGACGAACATTGACTCAAACTGCTGGGCGACGTTTCGCAGCGCTTCATCGCCGTCGATGCGACCTTGCTGCTTGATCGCGTTCAAGCCTTTGATGTCTGTAAACACCTGACTGTCGGCCAGTGGCGAACGCGTTTGCATTAGGCTGTTTCCGTCTAACATCAGATCACGATCAAATTGGCGTGCAATGCGCCGGCTTGTTTCATGGCTTCCAGAATTGCCATCAAATCACCAGGTGCGGCACCCACCAGATTCACTGCACGAACAATGTCATCCAGAGATGTTCCAGCCTGAAACTTGAACATCCTGCTGCCTTCCTCGTCTACATCAATCTGGGTATCGGGCAACACAACCGTCTGTCCATCAGACAAGGGCGCGGGCTGGCTGACCGTAGCGCCCTCTGAAATAGTGACGGTTAAACTTCCGTGGCTGACCGCCACAGGCGTGACGCGAACATTGTTTCCAACCACAATTGTTCCGGTACGTGAATTGATAATGACGCGCGCCGCTTCGCTGCCAGGCTTGACTTCCATATTCTCCAGCACAGCCATGTACGTTACACGATCGTCTACTTCTGTGGGTGCTGTAACCTGCACAGAACCCGCATCCAAAGCGCGGGCAACTTCAGGTCCCATCACTTCATTAATTTTTTCCGCAACTCGTTTTGCCGTCGTAAAGTCGGCGCGTCGTAAATTGAAGATCAAATATTTATTCATCGCAAAGGAATTCGGCACTTCGCGCTCTACTAAAGCCCCATTGGGAATTCGACCTACGCTGGGCACGTTGACTGTAATTCTCGAACCGTCCGCGCCTTCAGCGCCAAAACCTCCTACAACAAGGTTGCCTTGTGCAACCGCATAGATTTTCCCATCGGCGCCTTTCAAAGGCGTCATAAGCAAGCTGCCACCGCGCAAACTTTTTGAGTTTCCGATTGAGGAAATTGTGACATCTATGCCCTGACCGGGTTTAGCGAATGGCGGCAGCTCAGCGTGTACTGCTACTGCGGCAACGTTCTTTAGCTGCAAGTTAGTACCTTGCGGCAAAGTCACTCCAAACTGTTTCAACATGCTGTTAAAAGACTGTGTTGTAAACGGCGTCTGAGTGGTTTGGTCACCGGTGCCATCCAGGCCAACAACCAGCCCATAGCCAACCAGCGGGTTGGAACGAACACCTGCAATTGTGGCGATGTCTTTGAGTCGATCAGCTTGTGCAAGCCCACTGCATAGCGCTATGAATAGGGTAAAACAGTATCTTATTATCATATCCGTACTTCTTAAGACCCTAAAAAGGCCAAATCGGGTTATTAAAAAACCGGGAAATCCAGCTTAGTTTGTTTGAATCCGCCAACTCACCACGGCCGCTGTAACTGATGTGCGCATCGGCTAGTTTGGTAGACACAATACTGTTGTTGGAATCAATATCTTCCGGGCGAATCAATCCGCGTACACGAATAAACTCATCGCCACGATTCAATGTCAACCATTTCTCCCCTTGAACACGCAGCAAACCGTTAGGCAACACTTCAGCCACACTTACCGTAATGTTGCCTTCAAGGCGATTGCTCTGGTCGCTTTTGGCAGATCCACCAAAATCTCGTTGTTGAGAGATGCCGGTTTCAAGGCTATAGGTACCAGCCGACACGGGGGAACCCAGTATGGTTGGCTCGTTAAACGTTATGTCATTCTCTTTTTTGATTTCAGTATCAGCTGACTTACTTGATGTAGTACGTTCCTGCAGCTGAATTGTCACAATGTCGCCAACGCGAGTCGCACGGCGATCTGAAAACAACGACAAGCCATAATCCGGTTGGTATATTCCACCTGCATTAGGTGGTGGCGCACGCATGTCTTCCGGACTAACTGCGCCATAACCAGCATCACCCGGCGAAGGCGGCAGAATTACCGTGCATGCACCTAAGCCCAAGCTTAGCCAGGCAATGCAGGCCAGCCTTTTACAAGTTCTGACTAACATACTGCAGCATCTGATCGGCGGTTGAAATAACCTTGGAATTCATTTCGTATGCACGTTGCGTGGTAATCATATTCACCAACTCCTCAACTACATCTACGTTAGAGCTCTCAAGCGAGCCCTGCTGCAGTTGGCCGGCACCCTCCGTTCCGGGTGTCAGAGTCTGCGGTGTCCCGCTTGACGCTGTTTCCTGAAACAGATTTGCACCAATCGCCTCCAGGCCAGCCGGGTTTATGAAATCTGTTAGCTGAAGACTGCCTATCTGAGTTCCACCAGGGCTTCCCGGCTGTACAACTGAAACAGTACCGTCAGTACCGATAGTGACAGATCTGGCATCGTCTGGAATGGTGATGCCCGGTTGCAATTCAAGGCCACCAGCTGTGACCAACTGACCCTCAGCACTCAGATGCAATTGTCCGTTTCTGGTATAGGCTGGCGTGCCATCCGGTAGTGCAACCTCAAAAAAACCACGGCCATCAATGGCTACGTCCATTGCTTGCTCAGTCACCTGAATGCTGCCATTGGTAAACTGCTTCTGTGTGCCAACAACTCGCACACCAGTACCAAGTTGTAAGCCGGCGGGTAACTCACTTACCTCTGATGATTGCCCGCCAGGTTGGCGCTGAATCTGATACAGCAAGTCTTCAAATACGGCGCGATCTCTTTTGAAACCTATCGTAGCCGCATTAGCGAGGTTGTTTGAGATAGTGGTTAGCTGCGTGTCTTGCGCATTTAACCCCGTTTTACTTGCCCAAAGAGCTTGATGCATTTTCTTACTTCCTGTTAGTTATTATTGGCTGTGCGTTTAGTTGGTAGATAGAAGTCGGGTAGCCGCTTCTGTCGTTGAATCAACTGTGGTCAGAATTTTTAGCTGTAATTCGAATTGCCTAGACAGAGACAACACTTCCGTCATTGCCTCAACCGCATTGACGTTGCTTGTTTCCAGGTTTCCGGACACAACACTAAGCGTTGGATCGACCGGGAGTGGTGCGCCGTCTCGGGCTTCGAACAAACCGTCTTCACGTTTTTTCATCGCCTGACCTTCAGCAGAAACCAGTCTAATACGATCGACTGTGCTTAAGGTTTCAGGGCCTTGGCCTAGTGAACGAACCGATATTCCACCGTCTTTACCGATTTCAATTTTTTCGGCAGGAGGAATTGCTATTGGCCCACCATTACCCAGTACTGGCAATCCTTCTCGAGTTGTCAGTTGACCGAGTGTATTGATGTGTAAGTCGCCTGCGCGGGTGTAGGCTTCGCTGCCATCCTTGGCTATCACGGCAATAAATCCATTGCCTTCAATCGCAACGTCAAGGTCGCGACCTGTTTCCTGCAAAGCCCCAGCACTAAAGTCCGTTTCGTTCGCAAGTGTCGTCGTTGTTACACGACTGTTTTGCGTACCATCTGCCTGTATGTAACGACTCTGGGCTGCTGCAAAATCCTTCCTGAAACCCACAGTACTGACATTTGCCAAATTGTTGGCATGCACAGTCTGTGCGTCCATGGTTTGCCGCGCCCCGGCCATCACCGTGTAGATAGCTCTTTCCATATCAGCGTCCCGCCCTAAAACAGGACACTTCTGCGCCGGGCGTCCTTAACACTAACGCCAGCCATCCGTGGCCGGCGTCAGTGGATAATACCCATTCACTTCCTGTGAATGTCGAAGCTTCCTGCTTCTGCAATGCCAGCGTCCTTACTGGCAAACTCGTCCATCCGTGAACGAAAAACGGTACCTCCTGTACCGATTGGTTCATCCTTGAACCGAACCATCGCGTCCTGTGACGGTTTTTTGTTGCAACACATCCTGTGTTGCTTATTATGTCGCCATCCTTGACGCTTTTCTGGCGGTTATTGCTAACCTGCAAGTAATATTGCAAAGACAATGCCAACCTGGAACTCTTTTCCAGAAAAGTTAAAAGTTGGCATTTAATCGTCATGATGGCAGTCCTTGGCGTTCCGTAGTTACTGTTACTAACGCAGGTTGATAATGGTCTGAGTAACCGAATCAGCTGTTTCAATCGTCTTCGCATTGGCCTGGAAATTACGCTGTGCCAGAATCAGGTTCACCAACTGCTCTGTAAGGTCCACATTAGAATCTTCGAGCGCGCCCGCCTGAATTGCGCCAAATTGACCTGCACCAGGTAAACCGATAATCGGTTGGCCAGATACAATGGAGTCGCCCCAGACCGAATCACCAATGGGTGTTAAGCCACCGATGTTCGGAAAACTCGCCAATTGCAATTGGCCCAGACTTTGAGTTTCGCCATTCGAGTATCGCGCAAAGATGCTGCCCGTTTCAGCTACCTCAACACCAGTCAGGCTGCCCTTGGCAAAGCCATTCTGGTTCAGGGAGCTCACCGAAAATGTGCCACCAAATGCAGTTGCGCTGGTCACATCAATCAGAAAATTAGAACTTTCTGCGGGTTCTGGAATTGGTATTGTGGCCGGACTAATTGGCCCTAACGCTCCATTTGGGTTTCCATTGGCGTCGCGAGGAAGCCAATTATCTATGACAACATCTGCGGAACCTGCCGCATCGAATGAGCCGTCAGCATTGAACCGAAGCTCAAACACGGCTTCCGCAGGGTTACCTGTGTTATCCAACTGACCTACATTTCGCCCATCAATCTGCACGACTGTATTCCAGAGAGTGCCTTCAGGCTCACCGTCGCGGTTTTCAATGCGATAAAAATACTGCACTACGTTGTGAGAAATGCCTTCAGTGTCAAATATGGTGAATGAGGTTACTGAGTTGTAGGAGTTGGGGTTATCAGGATCAAAACTGTTTGCCGCAACGTTTGCAATTGGTGTGAGTGCATTAAACACATTGGAAGTGGCCGGGTTGTCCAAGATATCAGGATCATCAGTTATAATCTTAATGAGCCCGCCAACTGTTGCCTGTTGTTGCCCTACGACACTTTCGTCAATTGTAACGGTCGGCCCAACTGGATTGCTCAGGTCGTCCAAGCCTTGAACCGTAATCTGTCGGCCACTGCCCACAGAAGCACCCACATTAAAAACCAGATCAGCGCCGGTTGAGGCAAACACTTCAATGTTGCCACCGACCACTGAAGCACTCAGGCCACTGGCCAGATTGATATTAGTTGCGAGTTCGTTAACATCATTACCAGAATAAGTGGAACCATTAATCAGAATTTCGTTGGCGTTAACCGGGAAGGTTGGTGCTGTCAGTAAAACTCTTGTTTCGGCAGATGCATTCAATCCCTGTAATGCCGTGAACTCACCCGCTATTTGCACTGCGGAAAGATTGTCGGCTGAAGGAATATTCTGCGTAACTCCCTGGTAGTCAACAGTACCGGCTGTGTAACCATTGCCCACACCAAGCTGAGCAATCTGCACCCCAACGCCTTGTGTGGTAATTGTCGACGTTCTTCTTTCAAGAATCTCAGCGCCTGCATCAAGGTTGAATGTCTCATTCACTCTTGTTGTTGGTCTGGGAGAAATGTCGCCAGTGTTTAATAGAAGATCGGTCGCTTCACCAGCAATAGTACCGTCTTCATCGGCCAGCAATCCTTGCAGACGCATGCCAGCATTGTTAACGATGAAACCGTCTTTATCGATGCTAAAGATTCCGGCACGCGTGTACGCAGGCGCGCCATCATCTTCCAATACGAAGAAACCACCGCCGTTGATGGCCAGGTCAAGCGCATTGTCGGTAAAGCTGATAGTACCTTGACCAAATTGTTGCGACACTTGTTGCACAACCACACCACTGCCGACGCCATTGCCACCGCTGACAAAAGATGCAGCATAGATATCGGCAAATTCTGCTCGAGATTCTTTAAAACCAGTGGTCGCCGAGTTTGCGATATTGTTACCCGTTATCTCGAGTTCGGTCGATGCGGCACGCAGGCCACTTAGAGCTGTATTAAAAGGCATTACTTTCTCCTATTCCTTTTACGACTTCTTACTTCCGTTTAGAAAGACTGTTTAAAATATTTCAGTGACTTTTGACAGCGAGATGGGGCCCGCGCCGGCCACGTTGAGAGTCACATCACCACTTTGCCCAAGGGTGACACTATCTACGTTACTGTTGAATTCGGTTTCCAAACCTTGTGGTTCACCATTTACTAAGGCTTCTGCTTCAAACCGATAATTTCCAGCTGATACCTGATTGCCCTCGAGATCAGTACCATTCCATTTCAGAGGCACGTCACCAGCAGGTATTATTCCGACGGTTTGATTGCGAATAACTTCCTGGCTCACCAACTGGCCCGTGGGATCATATACACGAACTTCAATCTGCTCAGTACTTTGCGGCAGCTTGATATTGCCTTCTATGCGGCCTTGCTCATTGAGCTGCGCGCTGTCAGTAGGCAAGCGCACGTTTCGACCAACCAACGCCGACGCCTGAAGCGCCTGATTGGAGCGCAATGACGTAGCCATATCATCCACAGATGCATTTAGGTTCTGAATACCTTCAACCGAGCTAAACTGCGCTAGCTGAGCAATAAACTCGCCATTTTCCTGCGGACTTAGCGGGTCCTGATTGCTCAATTGTGTGACCAACAATTGCAAAAACGCATCCTGGCCAAGCTCATTGTCTTTTGGCAGTGCCTGCGATCGATTGCGTGTTGAAATCGCATCGAGTGCTGAGCTTCCTATTTGATCTACATCTGACATTTTCTTTCCTTATTCCAAACCAGGCTTACTGACCCAAAGTCAGCAAACGCTGCATCATGGTTTTAGCGGAGTTCATTACTTCAACGTTAATTTGAAATGACCGCGATGCAGAAATCATGTTAGTCATTTCTTCAACCACGTTAACATTCGGCGTATAGACATAGCCGTTCTCATCCGCCAAGGGGTGCCCGGGTTGATATCGCGCCACTCCATCAGTCGGATCCTCATAGATGCCTACCACGTCTACTGCCGCTGAACTCTTATCTTGCTGGCCTATGCTGAAGCCGGCTTTATCCTGCTGCTCGCGAAATATCGCCTGAAATATCGGGTGTCTTGCCTTGTAGACTTCATCCGCAGAGCCAGCGACAACTTGTGCGTTCGCAATATTGCTTGCTGTGGTATTCATGCGCAGGGACTGGGCTGTCATGCCCGAACCCGCTATGTCGTAAATTGCGCCTAATGACATCGTTTATTCCTTTATTATTTTCTGCGTTTATTCATTTTTTGTTCGCTTATTCGCCTTTAATGGCGCCGTTTAAGCTTTTAATGCGGCTGGACAACAAGGTCATGCTCGCTTGAAAGTCACCCGCGTTACGCGCGAATCTGGCCAGTTCCTGTTCGGTTTCAACAGTGTTGCCGTCTATACTGGGTTGCGTGGGCTGACGATATTTCAGTTCAACGTCCAACCCCTCAAGCTGGAAGGAGCCATTGGAGTTGCGGCTCATGTGCTTGTCATTGGTTTGCTGAAGCTGCAGCTTGCCGCTGTCTGATGCTTCTTTTACTTTTCTGAGCACTGAATGGAAATCAATATCACGCGCACGAAAGTTCGGCGTGTCAGCGTTTGCCAGGTTATGGGCAATCACTTCCGCTCTTTGCGTACGCAGCTTGAGCGCATGCTCATGAACTCCAAATGCATTGTTAAAACTGATTGCCACGGTTTAACTCTCTGATACTTGCATAGTTAGCTTCGACACAGGAGATAGAGCAATGGCCGTGCCAAATACGCTAAATATCAAGTTTTCAGACACTTAGAGAAAATTAGAGCGCAGCAAACCACCTTAATGAACAACTACCCTGCCGCTCTTTGCCGCTGATATCTAAAACCGGCAGCGAATTGCCGCTTGCCGGTTAGAAGCTTGCGAACACTGCAGGTATGACTACCGGCATGTTTTTTGCAGCTGGTTCTGTTGATGAGTATAAAGATCAAAAAATTGACGCTATTTCGTTTGATGGGGCTTTGCATTGCTGTCGGTAGTAATGGTGCGTCTGGCAATAGCCTGGCATTGCAGATTAGCGATGGTGTGACGCAGTATCTGCACGAAAGCGTGACTGTATTGCCGCAAGTAGCTGTTCATTCCGTGAATGTTGAGACCCAAGCGATAGACCCGCGGCTGCGTCTGGCTAAATGCGCTGAAGCCTTGGACTATTCTATGAATGCCAATACTCAACTGCCCGGGCGGGCGCTGGTAAAAGTGGCGTGTAAGTCCTCGCAGGCGGCCTGGTCTATCTATGTATCGGCAAGCGTGAGTTGGGAGCAAGACATAGTGGTAGCCACAGCGGGCCTGCGCCGTGGTCAAGATATTGGCACAGACGACGTTCGCATTGAACGAAGAAGGCTGAAACGACCCGGTATCAAATACGTGCATTCTCTGCAGCAGGTTGTTGGCAAAGTAGCCGGCCGACGATTGGCTGCTAACAAGGCAGTAGACTGGAGATTTCTTGAACAAGCTGATTTGGTTCGCAAAGGCGAAGCGGTTCAGCTATTGGCGAAAAATGCGTCAATCTCGGTAAAAATTGAAGGTAAAGCACTGACCAGCGGTGCTAAAGGCGAGCAAATACGCGTTCAGAATCCATTGTCTAATCGAATTGTAGATGCTTTGGTAACGGCGCGAGGGCGGGCTGAAATCCCGCTTTAGGTATTTTTTAAATTATTGTTTTTTATAATGATTTTTCGTTAAAGTTTTCACTAAAGCGGCCGATTAACCATTAGAGAGCAATACATACAGGTCGGTTCCTTGTAGCGCATAGCGCACAATGAACTCGGTAATTACAGGTGACAACATGGTTGGTGATATTAGCGGTCCAAGATCGCACGGCGTAGACAACAAAGCATCGCGTTCAAGCCCCTCGGTAAGCCCTGTCGCGGACAAGGGGAGTTCGAGTTCCTCATCAGGTTCCAGCAGCGAAGCTGACTCTGTTCAACTGAGCAGCCAGGCGCAATCGCTGGCCGCGGTTGAAGCTAAGGCGAAAGCGGCGAATGATATTAATGCAGAGAAAGTTGCCAATATACGCGCCGCTATCGCTGACGGCACGTACAGCATCGACGAAGTACACATTGCTGAGAAACTACTTTCACTTGAATCAGAGCTTAACGACTAACAACTAAAAATAAGGAATTTCAATGCTCACGGACAGAGCCATTTTTGAAGAAGTACGCGCAGTTATCGAACGTGAGACCTCATTAATCGTCGAACTGAATACCATACTACGCAAGGAAACAGAAGTATTGCAGTCACCCGATGCTGCTGGCCTTGCTGAAGTGCTGGAGCTTAAAGTAACACCGCTGGCCGCTATCAACGAGAGCAAGGCTGATCGTTATCGTTTGCTGCGCTCAGTGAATTACCCCGAGAATGAAGAAGGTTGGGCGACACTCATCAATGATCTGGATAAGATTGAGAGTGATCATTCCATCACTCTGTCAAATCTGCTGCAGCTGTTACGTGGTGAGCTGATGCAGAGTAGAACTCTCAATAGAGTCAATGCAGAAATTATCAACCGCAGCATGTTCTCGGTTCACCATTTGCTGAACATACTCAGAGGCAATGTGCCCGAGAATAATATTTACGGTGAAAAAGGTGACGCGATCAAAATAGACAATAAGCCGTCGATTACTTCGGCCTAGCGGCCTGCTAAGCCTTCATCAAGCCAAACCGGTGAGCCTCAGCGAGATCGAAGGGGCGATCAACATCATTTAGCTCTGCCATCAGTCTAACTCTCATGTCTGATTGCGCTGCCATTTGCAATGTTTGCCTCAGAACTTGCTCGGTTCCCCAATCAACACCGTCAAACACAGGAAGTGTGCGTTGCTTTGTGCCTATCAGCACATAGCCACCGTCGGCGGCCGGCCCAATCACCAGGTCTTGATCGTTTAAAGCGTTTATCGACGCCTCTATATAATGGCTATCGATGGCAGGACAATCTGAACCGATGATTACCGAGGCCTGATGATCATCGTGAGATTGACTCAATGCGTGCGACATTTTGGCGCCCAGATCACCGGGTATCTGCAGTTTAACGCTAAGTGCAGGATACTCCAGCAGCAGGTTCTGGAAGAACGTGTGTGAGGGGTTTTCATCTACCCATAATTCCACCTTAGCGCCAGAAACCTCAAGCGCATTGCCTATGGTGTGCGTCACCAGCCTCTTATGAAGTTGCAACACCTGATCATGGGGCAAGGCCTTGTTCAGGCGCGTTTTGACTTTTCCCAGGCGTGGTGCACGGGCAAAAACGACAATGCGATGCAGGCTGGCGCCACCCTGTATCTGAACGCTCTCATCCATAATAAATCGCTTGCAGTTTTTGCGGGCTCGCACCAAAAAAATATCCCGCGCGCAGTAACCACATCATTAGCACAGTTTTAATAACTCCATTCTTTTGCCATTTCCGTGCTGAACAAACAACGCGTTCATCATGTACCAGTGGCCGGGACACTCTTTTTAGTCGCTTACTCAATTCTATGTCTTCCATAAGCGAAATGTTTGCGTAGCCGTCGAGAAAACGAAATGTGCTGGCCTCAACACAAATCGTCTGGTCCCCGGTAGCAATGCCTGTCATTTTCGAGCGTGTATTCATAAACCACTCAATAACTCGAAATGCTCGGGCCGAATCATCAAGACGAACCCTGGAGAAACACCACACTTCGCCAGCCTCAATCAACTGTCTGCACTGCGAGAGCAAACTGGCTGCGGGCCGTGTATCTGCGTGCAAAAAAACCAACACATCGCCGTTGGCCAGCTGCGCACCCCTGTTCATTTGCATCGCCCTTCCCGGTGGCGACTGTACAACTGTATCAGCCAGCTCTCGTGCAATATCAAGACTGGAATCAGTGCTGCCACCGTCAACAACAATCACTTCGAGACTGTGTAGCTCCTTGCCAGGCAATTCACGTAAATAGCCGATCAGGGCGGCTAAACGGGGCTCTTCATTGAGAACTGGAATAATAATACTGGTTAACACAGTGGCAGTCGCCGCGGCGGTGATTTTAACAAGGTGTCAGGCCAGTGCCCCACCACAACTACTGCCCTGCCCGGCTGTGCAGCCATAGCAGTGTTCGCCAACCACAATGTTTTCCCCAACAAGATCTTCTTCCAGCAGGTCGCTGAGTTGGCGCCTGTTATCCGGCAGCAATTCCAGTTCTAGCATCTGATTGAAGTCGCAATCATACAGATTGCCCTGCCAATCCACGCTGACAAGCTGCCTACACATAACCGAGTCAAGATTTGCTGGCGAATAACTGTCGCGTAATAATTGCATATACGGTTCAAACTGGCCTTTGGAAAGCAGTATGCTGCCAAATCGGCTAATAGGCATGTTAGTGATTGTGTATAAGTCATCGAATTCGATATCGAAATCGTTCGATAGACGTTGCGTGTATTCGGCTTTCAGTTCGGGTTGAGCAGGCGGCAAATGTGCGCCAACCGGGTTGTACACCAGGTTGAGAGTAAGCTCACCTCCCTTACCATAGCCAAGCGCATTCAGGCGCTGCAAGGCGATAACGCTTTTGTCAAACACGCCTTTGCCACGCTGTGCATCCACATTTTCCTGACTGTAACAGGGCAGTGATGCCGTGATAGTCACTTTTTGCTCGGCAAGAAATTCAGCAAGGCCCTCATACCCGGGTTCTAACAATATGCTTAAATTGCAACGATCGATAACCTCAACACCCAGCGCGCGAGCTTCTGACACCAGATAACGAAACTCAGGGTTCATCTCTGGCGCACCACCGGTCAGGTCCAGAGTAGCTACCTGTCTCCGTTTTATGACTTCAATCAGCACATCTATGGTTTCCCTAGACATTAACTCGGTGCGAGTTGGTCCTGCATTCACATGGCAGTGCACACAGCTCTGATTGCAGAGATAACCCAGATTAACCTGCAGGGTATCCAGTCGCTGCCGACGAATGGCTGGAAAGTCTGTGTGTTCCAGCAGATGAATGGTTTGTAGCATTAGACAGGTTTCAAGCGATGATCGGTAAATTTATGGGGGTTTTAGTTGAGGCTCAGGCCATTATAACCGTTTAACCATTGAAGCCCTTTATTTAGATGGGCGGTTTGTAGCCTGAATGTCAGTTTGTTTGAATACTATGCATCACACAAGTTCCGTCGATTTTGGATCCAGCAGTATGAATCACGCCGTTTATCAACCAGATGCCGAGAATTACTTTATCTCTTGGGATGAGGTCAATCGCGATGCGGCAAGCATGTCGGAGCGCTTGCGAGGGCAAGGATGGCAACAAATTGTGGCATTGACGGAAGGCGGCATTGGCCCGGCCTCTCAAATTGCCCGCGAGCTGGATATTCCTATGATTGACACGCTCAGCGTGCGCGACAGCAGCTGCCAGCAAGATTTGAGTATGCTGCATGAGCACATAGACAGCTCATTGAAGACACTGTTCGTTGATGATCTTGTTGATACCGGCAAAACCGCGCGAGCCGCCAAAGCAGCGTTCCCCGACGCTTATTTTGTTGCTATCTACGCTAAACCGGCTGGCATGCCGTTTGTAGACGACTACATTACTGAAATTGAGCCGCAGAGTTGGGTTCATTTTCCCTGGGACTTACTGATAGACGACCATTAAAACCCAAGGCCGCTTACCGCCGCCAGTCGAATATCAGACCCATCACGGAATCGCGCTGTTCTTCGACTAGTTGATAGGCTTGCTCGCACTGCTCTGGCTGAAACTCGTGTGTGATCAGATTAGTTAGGTCAAACTGACCCCGCGCAACAAGATCGAAAAACAGCTTATCAATGCGAGCTTGGTCCCAGCCATCATGATCATGGCTGTCGTGCACCGCTTGTATACTTAAGCCCTTGCGCATCACATGGGAGCTCAATGATTGTTTGTTCGGGTAGCCTGTGTCGCCCAGCAGAACCAGTTTTCCATACTGAGCCAGCAATGCCTGGGCTTGTTTCATAACCTCTGAATTGCCCGTTGTGTCTACAATCAGCGGCAGCGCACTGCTTCCTAAGCCAAGTGCAAGACCATCACCAAACTCGGCTAAGCTCGAGGCACTGGTAGCTGTAGCACCTCCCGCCGTCGCAAACGGCAGCCGTTGTACCGCAGGATCAACAACTATGATCTCTTGCATGCCCGCTGCTCTCGCCCAGCGCACTAGCATTTGCCCTACCGGACCGGCACCCACAATCAAAACCTGCCCACCAATTCTGAAGGGCGCTGCCCAGGCAGCACGAAAAGCGGTTTTTGCCAAGCCGCACCAGCAAGAGTCCCTTTCGTTTAAACCCTCTGGAACGGGTGAGCAATCTGCTGCAGACAGAACCACATGCGAGCGATGAGCCATGCGAACAATCACTTTCTGACCCTTCTCAAAATCCTCAACCGCAGACCCTTTTGCTTCAATAACGCCAATAGCCTGAACGCCGGTTTGCAGTTGCGGAAACGAGAACATCTCATCAAAGTGCGTACCCTTGGCATAACGCTGATGCAAAATAGTGCTCTCGGTGCCTATACTCACCAGACTGTAATGAATAGCGACCAACACTTCGTGATCATTGAGTTCGGGCAGATCAAACTCCTGCAGCTCCACTTCACCCTTGCTTGGAAAAATGATTCTGCGAGCATAGTTCATGGCTCGTAATCCACTTCGCATACGCCACCGACTCGCTGCATGCTGTTGGCCGTATATTGCTGTAACTCGATAAATATTCCGTTCGGATCGTGGCAGGTAATCATCCAGGTATGGTCGCTTTCCAAATTAACCGGAGTTGCCTCAACACCCCGTTCGATCAGGGTTTGATAGACAGCGTTCACATCTTCAACCTCTAGCGCGAAGTGTCTGACGGCACCCTCAATTTTCGCCTCGCTCACTTTAATCACTTCAATGAAACTGCTCTCACCAAAGTACAGATACATACCCACCAACGCGCCGCGCTTATTGCGAAATTCGAATTGCCGCTTCGCGCCCAGCGCTGTGTAGAAGTTCTCGGTAGCGTCAAGATCCTTTGTTTCAATACACACATGCGCCAGTCTGACAATCATTGTGCTTCCTTATGGGTTTTGCCAGAACTCCACCAGTCAATATCTGAAGCGCCGCGCAAAAATGCATCTCGATCTGCATCTGATTGGCCGTGCATGGTGGACACCACCATCTCGGCAAGCTCATCCGCTTGCCAGCGTAACTGTGTGCTATCTGAATTTGCAATTTCCAGCATTAAGTCGCCAACTATCTGGGGATCTCTGGCATTTGGCATGCCCTCTGCGATTTCTCGCAACTTGGTTTCAATAAGCGCGCGATAAGGAGAATCTTCGGGGTAGTTATCTGGGAGCATTCCCCCCGAATTCTCCGCTGTTTTAAAGATTCCAGTAGCGTATTGCGCTGCTTCAATGAGGGCTACTTTGATGCCCCAGCGGTCTACTTCATGGCGTAAAGCTTCTGTTGCGCCCTCCAGAGCAAATTTACTGGCGGTATAAAACACATCACCAGCGAGACCGGCAACACCCGATAGCGAACTCACCATTATTATCCGCCCCGAACCCTGCGCCCTCATCATTGGCAATACGCATCGGCTTAACAACATAGGTGCGAAGAAATTGGTTTCCATCACCGCGCGAATATCAGGCTCATCCAGATCTTCACAGGCACCGGGTAAAAGAATGCCGGCATTGTTGATCAAAACATCTATGCGGCCAAACTCCGCGATAATCTCATTGATCAAATGCGAGAATGAAGCGCTGTCGGAAAGATCTAGCACTTTAACGGTCGCAGTCAAACTTTCATTATTCAGCCGCAGCTGTAACTCATCAGATCGCTGCTGATTTCGAACAATGGCGATGACTCTGTCACCGTTGCCTATAAAGGCGCGAACGCCTGCCAGGCCAAAGCCACTATTGCCTCCCGTAATGACGACTACTGACATAGCAACTCCAGTTTAGGTTCAATGGCCGGTAGCTGGCGCTGATTCAACAGCGCTTACTCCATCCGAAAACAATAGATGGTGTTATATGATTCAGTGGTGCGAAAGCGCCCTGATGACACCTCTGATCTCAGCTAAACCTTTTAAACGACCAATACTTGAATACCCAGGGTTAACCGTCTTTCCAATATCATCCAGCATTTGGTGGCCATGGTCCGGCCGAATATAAATCGGATTGTCGACATCGCCACGCGTGATGCGCTGTTGCTCCTCTTCAAGCAATGCCTTGATGACACTGACCATATCAATGTCACTGTCCAGATGGCTAGCTTCAATGAAAGATCGCTGCTCTTCCGGGTCTCTAAGCACTCCACGCAGGTGCGCAAAATGAATTCGCTCTGCAAAACGATTGGCCATCGCTGGTAAATCATTATCAGGTCGACTGCCGTAAGTACCAACGCACAATGTGATGCCGTTGGATTGACTGGGTTGCAACTCGAATAAGCGGTCTACATCATCGGCCGTACAAATTATTCTGGGTAAGCCAAACATATCGCGTGGCGGGTCGTCCGGATGTATAGCGAGTTTTACGTTCAATCGCTCTGCTACGGGAATCACTTCAGCGAGAAATGCAATAAGGTTGCGGCGTAAATCCTCTGCACCAATAGAGCTGTATTGCGCTAGCGCTTCACGAAAATCCTCAATGCTGTAACTGTCGGTCATTCGGCCAGGTAAGCCGGCAATAATATTCTGGGTGAGTTCATGGCGCTCTTCATCAGTCATCGATTCAAACGTTTGCCGTGCAATTTCGCGCTCATCAGGTGAGTAATCGTCTTGGGCATCCACGCGTTGCAAAATATACAAATCAAAGGCGGCAAACTTCTGCTGATCAAAGCGCAAGGCGTAGGCACCACTGGGCAGGCGATGATTAAGGTCTGTTCTGGTCCAATCAATAACCGGCATAAAGTTGTAACAGATGGTGCTAACGCCGCAGGTCGCCAGGTTTTCCATACTCTGAATCCAGTTTGCGGTGTACTGATGTGCGCTCGAGGTACCCAGCTTAATTGATTCGTGAACGGGAATGCTTTCCACAACTGTCCATCGTAGCGGTGTTTGGTGGTGCTCACGGGTTTCGATTAACGCCTTATGCTGGTTGATAGCATCAATCGTCCAGACGTCGCCGATGGGAACATCATGCAAGGCACTGACAATATCAGTGGCACCGGTTTGTCGTATGTCATCGATGGTTATTGGATCATTCGGCCCAAACCAACGCCAGGATTCCCGCATGTAATACCCTCTCTCGTGTCTGCGCGATTCTCAAAGTTTCGCTACTACAGATTTTAACTCAGTATACTGCAGTAGCGATTCATACCCATTTTCCCGCCCCCAACCACTTTGCTTGTACCCACCAAACGGTACCGCCATATCGGGTACACCGTGAGTATTGATCCAGACGATACCGGCTTTCATGGCGGCCGCTGTTCGGTGTGCCTTGCTAATGTCTTTCGTCCAGATACTAGCGGCCAGGCCAAACTCGCTATCATTCGCTATAGCGGCGATATCATCGCTTCTGGAGAATGGCATACACACTAACACCGGCCCAAATATCTCTTCGTTCACCAGACTCATGGTGTGATCAACGTCGGTACACACGGTCGGTTGCAGAAAATAGCCAGCCTGATCGTCTAGCAGCTCGCCACCGGCCAGAATAGATGCACCATCGACTACACCACGATCGATGTGAGCCTTAACGTCACGCAAATGCGCTTCGGATATCAATGGCCCCATTTCGGAATGCGTGTCGTAGGCAGGGCCAACCCTCATTTGTCGTGCGATATTTGCCACCCCTTCAACGACGCGATCAAACACTGTGTCTTGCACATAGAGCCTGGAGCCAGCGACGCAGACTTGCCCTGCATTTGAAAAAATCGCATTGGCAGCGCCACCTATTGCCTCTTCCAGATCGGCGTCATCAAATACAACCATCGGAGACTTCCCGCCCAATTCGAGCGATACCTTCTTCAGGTTTCCTTGCGCGGCGCTAATAATGTTTTTACCCACTTCGGTGGACCCAGTAAACGATACTTTGTCCACCAAGGGGTGCCTCGCCAGGAAGTCACCAACTTTGCGGCCACTGCCCAACAGAATATTGAAGACGCCGTCTGGAACCCCTGCTTCTATCAATATTTCACCGAGACGTACGGTGCTCAAAGGTGTTTGCGTTGCGGGTTTAACAACAACACTGCAGCCTGCCGCCAGTGCTGGTGCAATTTTCCAGGCGGCCTGCACCAGCGGGCCGTTCCAGGGAGTGATCAACGCTGCTACTCCAACGGGCTCACGCAAGGTATAAATGTGGAAGTCCTGGTCAGGCACAGTCGACAATTGTTTTGTGCTGCCTTCTATCTTGGTGCACCAACCTGCGTAGTAACGAAAGCAATCAGCGGCAAACGGTATCTCGCCATGTCGTGCACCTGCGTAGGGTTTACCGGCATCCAGCATTTCAAGCTCGGCAATTTCATCGCCATGTTCTTCGAGAAGATCAGCAACTCGCCAGAGCACTTTGGCGCGATTCGAGGGGGTTAACCCCGTCCAGCTTGCATCATCAAAACTGCGTCGCGCAGCTTGAACCGCTATTTCCGCATCGGCTTCGGTGGCAGCCGCTGCCTGCGTGATTTCGCAACCACTGGATGGATCATAAACGGCAGTAGACGACCCATCACTTGCCACTTGCCAACGGCCATCAAGCAAAAGACGCTGCTCCGACTCTAGCCTGTGTTTCACCGCCTGCGACATGTCGTAAGCCAGATTCATCAGCCTGCCATGTAAGCGCGCAATGCGTCCATTACAGCCGCATTTTCTTCAGTTGTTCCCACCGTTATGCGAAGGTATTCGTCAGAGTTGCCGGCGGGGCGAGGAATAATATTTCGGCTTAACAGGTATTCTGCCGCACCGCCGCCACTCTTGCCGGAATCCGCCTGGAATCGCAGCAGGTAAAAATTCGCGACGCTGGGGATTACTTCAATACCCAGCCCAGTTATTTCTTTACTCAAGGACATCAGTGAATCAGCGTTGGCATCACGCACTTTGTGCATGTACGCCTGATCTTTGATGGCTGCGGTGGCGGCTGCGAGCGCGGCGCTATTGGTGTTGAATGGTGTTCGAACCCGCTGCACCATAGCCGTTACCGCTTCAGAACACAGCATCCAGCCAATGCGTAAGCCCGGTAAGCCGTAGATTTTTGAAAACGTACGGCTAACCACCACGTTTTCGAATTCGTCCACCATCGCCAGGCCATCGCTGAAGTCATCTTTCATAACGTATTCTGCGTACGCACCATCAATCAGAAACAGGCAATGCTCAGGAAGACCGGCGTGCAGGCGTCGAACTTCTGAATCAGATATGTAGGTGCCGGTGGGGTTATTAGGATTAGCAATTGTACAAAAGCGGGTTTTCTCAGTGACGCGACTGAGCATTTCATCCACGTTAACGCGGTAGTCGTGCTCAGGCGCGATATGCAAGCTTGCCCCTGCCGCCTGAAGGTGTGTGTTGCACATTATGAATCCATTCTCACTTAACACGGCCTCATCGCCATCACCTACATAGGTTCTCACCAACAGCTGAATTAATTCATCTGAGCCATTGCCGCAAACGATTCTATTCGCATCCAGCTCATATACGCTGGCAATCGCTTCACGAAGTTCAGATTGCCCGCCATCTGGATACCGATTCAAGGAATCTGCTATGGAATGATAAGCGTCTACCGCCGTCGGCGAGGGACCATACGATGACTCATTGGAAGATAACTTGATCGGCTGAGGGACGCCTTCAATACTACTCTGTCCCTGTCTGTACGGCGCCAGGGAACGAATTGCTGCTTTAGCTTGTAGCTTTGTCATTGACTAGCTCTCTCGATAAATAAACACAGCTGGCTTACGACTGCCAACTATTCTAGGTGCACAGCTGTGCCCGATTCTGCGGCAACATCAAAAAAGGCCACGGTGGTGGAAAAAACTCTTGCACATCAACACTAATGATTGAAGGTCCTTGCTGGGTGAACGCCTCACGTATAGCCATTCTTAAACTTTCAGGGTCGTGGGCGTGATA
Source organism: uncultured Pseudomonadales bacterium (assembly GCA_964352475.1). Classification (GTDB taxonomy): domain Bacteria; phylum Pseudomonadota; class Gammaproteobacteria; order Pseudomonadales; family JAUIET01; genus JAUIET01. The sequence goes on from CAYGSL010000006.1 coordinate 89,992, forward strand.
GCCTGCCGCACCAAAGCTCTCAGCGAGCGCAACAAAGTCCGGGTTGTGTAAATCCGAACAAATCACGCGCCCGTCAAACCACTCTTTTTGCTGACGCTGTACATTGGTAAATCGGCCGTCATCAAAGATGATGGTGACCAATGGCAATTTATATTGAACAGCGGTGGAAAGTTCTTGCACATTGAACATAAAGCCGCCATCGCCGCTGATCTGTATGACTTTCTTGTCACGGTTTCCGGCTACAACGCCCAACGCGGTTGCGTACCCGTAACCCAAAGTACCCTGATAGCCGGCGCTTATGTGCTGGCGTGGCTTATAAACAGGAAAGCCATACCAGGATACGAAGCCTACCTGCGTAACCTCATCAACAAAAATACCATCACGCGGTAACTCTTCTCGGATAACATCGAGATACGCCATCTGCGGCCCGACTTTATTGCGAACCTGCTTGTCCATGGATTGCTTAAGCGCCAGCAACTCTTTTTCTCTCGACTCAGCCTGATGAGATCTTTCAGTAATTTCCTGCTGCAGCAGATCCAGACACTCACTCGCTTCACCGTGTATACCCACCTCAGGTGTGCAGATGCGATCAATTTGTTCCGAATCTATATCAACACGAATCAGCTTTAAATCATCATCCTTACCCCACATCACCAATGGCCAATGCAAGCGCGTACCAATCGCCAATACCGCGTCTGCATCACCCCACAGCGTATGGCCAGTCGGGTGATTGACGCTGAGATAATTGTCATCACTTACTACGCCTTTGCCGGCTCGAAAGGCCATCACTGGCGCTTGCAAGCTCTCGGCTAGTTTTAACACGCGATCGCCGGTTTCTAAGGCACCAGAACCTACAACGATCATTGGACGTTTTGCGTTGGTCAGTATGTCGCAGGCACTTTGGATAGTTTTTGGGTCTATGTCAGGCGCATTAGGTAATAACGCGGCCGCCTGTAATTCAACAGGTTTCTCAGTGGCCATTATGTCCATGGCCATTTCAATTTCCACTGGCCTGGGGCTGCCGGATTGCAATTGCACAAACGCCTCATTCACTTGCTGAGGCGTGTCTTCAACCTGCTCAATTCGCGCCGCCCATTTTGTGATGTGACTGATCATACCGAGCTGGTCGTCTATTTCATGCAACTCTCCGTAGCCTTTGCCAATTGCGGCCGACGGAATCTGACCAGAGATACACAGCACTGGCGTGTAGTTAGACCAGGCCGTGCACAGTGCGGCCGAAGAATTCAGTAAACCTGGACCAGGTACAACTGCGTATACACCCACTTTTCCGGTAGATCTTGCATAACCGTAGGCCATGTACGCTACACCTTGTTCATGCCGGGAATGAATCAGTGTTAGATCGCCGCCCTGCTTGTACATGGCGTCAAAAAGATAATCCAGTTGGCCACCAGGTAAACCGAAAACCGTGTCGACGCCATTAATTCTGAGTGATTCTATGATCGCTTCTGCGCCGGTCATTGTTGTCATGTCATTGTCCAATATAAGGGGGTGTTTTACTCAACACCCGAAAACAGTTTCTTCATTCTTACTTCTACTTCTTGAGCAGCGCTTGCGCCCTTTCTCGCTTGCGTTTTCTATATCGTATTAAGAAATACGGAAAGCCCAACAAGTAGAGAATTACTTTAGGGTTTTTAATCGCACAACTTGCAGCGGCAACGATGTCGTCCGGACTCACATACACTTTGCTTTGCATGCTCTGGGTCTTATGGCTGTGCACAATAAGGTGGTCTTTCTTGTACTCGAAATGGCCGAATTCAAAATCGATATCGGCCAGCTTGCTTTTTACTTTCATTACTCAATACCGAATAGTGATCACGACTTTTTCAGTCGACCCGTTGCCTGTGCGTAGTCAATTCGTTTTTGCAATTGCTTTGAGACGTCTTCTGGCTCCATCCCAGCCGGCGGCGTGAACTGGCCGCGCGCGTATAAGTCATCAAATACCTCTTTGCAAATGCTGATTTTATCCACCAAAGCCCTGGGCGGCTTACCGGAAGGAAATCGATTCGGCGGGTATATAGAGTTGGTGTACATCTCCCTGAACCCTTCGGTACGCACATCAATCCAGCAATTATGATTGGTTCGTGTTCGGTATTGTCTCAGCGCTTCAATATCGATGGTTACCGATAACACTTGCTCTTCCGGGTATGGAGCCTCGCGCAGTAGCATACCGGTGTAATCAATCGCGAATGAGTGGCCAGGGCAAAAACCGGTGGGGTAAAAGTCATAATTGACCTTGCCCCAGTTAGACCCCAGCAAATAACACATATTGTCATGAGCACGAGTGCGACGAGTGAACTTCCAGAAGTCCCACGGTTCTGATACGCCCTCTACCTCTTGAATGGCACCAGGATGGCAAATGATTTCGGCACCGTTATAGCCTAGCGCGCGCGATACTTCCGGTGTGCAGCCATCGTGACATGTCATTGTGCCCAGCTTACCAATTTCAGTATCTATTACCGGGAACAGGTCTTTTATACCGCCGCCAAAATGCTCGCAGTACTCATCAAAAATATCGTGCGGGGAAGTTCCAAGACCCAGCGACGCATTGATATGCCATTTGTGGTATTTGAGCACCACATCACCGCTGGGGCCTACGATAAAGTTGGTGTTAAACCAGCGGTCTGGAAATTCATCCACTTGCTCAACAACACCGCCGCCGCAAATATACAAACCGTATTGCTTTGCTATTTCTCCCAGCTGATCGATTTCAGGGCCGGGTATAGTGACCGCTTTTTTCATCTGATCTTCAATCTTGCTTTCGCCTTTGCCAGGCGTACCCACACCTTGCAGAAAGTACTCAGGCAATACCACAAGACGTACCGGCACTTCCCAGAAGTAGCCAACGCCAAAATGAATCAGATTCATCACTCTATCCAGGTTCTTCTGGATGCCGGCGCGGTCTTCAACAACCGTCACTTCCGGCTGAACAATCAGTGCTGTGTAAGGATCTATTCGTTCTCTAGCCATAATTAAAACTCGAAATCGTCATCTTCTTCTTTAACACCCAGGTCAAGAAGAATTTCATTGGCGGCTATGGTGCCCATACCACTGATGCCACCGCCGGGGTGACATGAAGGGCCTGTTAGATAGAGGTTTTTGACCGGCCCTCGGTAGTCTGCGTAATTAGGGAACGGTCTGAAGGCACCCATTTGCGCCAATGTGCGTTCGCCACCAGTTGTTACACCGCGATGAAAACACAGGTTCGCTCGTGCGAGGCTGGGGCCGGTTTCTACGTATTGTGCAATGATGTTGTCATCGCTCATGTTTGTAGTGTAATTGCGCAGTTGCTTGAGCAGCGTATGTCGAATGTAGTCCGGTCCTAACGCTTCCCAATCTTCTCCAGAGGCAAGATCCACAGGTACGAACGTATCCATGATTAAGGTGTGCTTACCCTCGGGTGCGCGAGTCGGGTCCATGGTTGTCCATGCGGCAGTCCACAAAAACGGATCGCTTGGTGCTACGCCACAGGCCATTTCGTTGTACTGTTTGTCTATGTCTGCAACCGTACCAAACATACGTTGAAACGCGGTTTGGTTAATATCGCTATGCCCTTTGAACTGAGGTGCTTCATGCATCGCATAGTGCACCCGCGCAATCGTCACATCGCCAAATTTAAAGCGCCGCACGGTATCACTGAAACCCGTTGGCAAATCGGTTTCGTCGAACCCTTCAAGGAAAGTTTGAAATGGATCAAGGGAACTCACCACACCTTTACTGGCTGTGATATCAGTACCATCCTCAAGCCGAATGCCAATACATTCGCCATTTTCTACAATGAACTTGCGAACGGTTGCACCCGTCATCACCGCGCTGCCATTGGCTTCAATGTAAGATTTCAATGACTCCGACAGCATACCACTACCGCCTTCTGGGATTGCCTGACCGAAAAAATGGATGCTTGGAATCATCACGTAGAAACCTTGCGCAGTTCCTAATTGATCAGGCAGAGTTTGAGGCGCCATTGCCCAACCCAGAATAAAAGCACGTACGTGGTCGTTTTCGAAATTCTCAAGAGTGAATTGGCGTGAACTCAATTGATAGTCACGTAAGCGCTTGAGCCCTTCCGGGTTGTTTTCCAGACCCTGAAATAAATAGCTAGGCGGTGCGGGTGGCGAAAACATCGCTTTAATCACACCATCTTGAATTTCACCAAACTCGTCATGAATCTCGCGGTAACGACGCGCATCCGCAGCGGAATATTCAGCAATGCTGTCACAGGTTTTATCAACATCCTTGTAAACAACAATGCCCTGACCTTCGTATTTATTGGGGTGCCCGGTAATTTGGTCTTCTGACCAGATGTATTTCAGGCCGTGCTTCTCAAGCTCTGGCCGTAGCGCCTGGAAATCAGGATTCAGGTGAATCCATACGTGCGAGGAGCCAAACAGGTCGTGTTTATAACCTGGCTCGGTGACTTCCCTGGTGATAACACCGCCGCCAACGTAGTTATTGCGCTCTGCAACCAGCACTTTTAAACCATTTTTCACCAGCATGGCTGCACACATCAGTGCATTGTGACCGCCGCCCGCGATCACTACGTCGTAATCTGCCATCAATCCTCCAATGCAGTACTGTCAATAATGGGATATTTGCCGCTTGCGCGCCAGCCTGTGTAACATAGCCATAATCCCATTAAATAGCAATCGAATTTGGTAATTACTGGACTGATTATCAGTTTGATTTCATGGTGCCGTCGCTAACCAGTACCTTGGAATATCTATCTAAAGAAACATTTCTGGTCTTATATTATTATTTATCAAAGACTTAGGATCGTATGATTTATACGAATCGGATCTTCTCTGCAGCTTGGCGAAATTTCCGGGGAATCTACGCCGCCCTATCAATCATCCCATTATTAAGAAGCAACCTGCATTAGCTACTCTAATTACACCCCATTATAGAAATGCAAGCTGAGCACATCAGGTCGGATGAGTTACACTAGCTCTAAAACAAGATCAGGGGATTAAGATGGCGGATGGCAATGCCAAGAAAAGCACTTCTCGCGGTCAAGTCACCGCCGTTGTATCTATTCTTGGCCGGCAAATCGCAAGTAAAAAGTTTCCAGAAGGCAGCACCTTGCCTGTTGAGCAAACGCTTGCAGACCAATTAGGCGTTGGCCGCAACGCCTTACGCGAGGCTGTCAAGGTTTTGTCCGGAAAGGGCTTGATTCGTACTGCCCCCCGAAGCGGCACCAAGGTGAGGCCAAGGCATGACTGGAATATGCTGGACCCGGATGTTCTACAATGGCATGCCGACCCAGAATCTGCAGATGTTCAGTTTATGCTGGATATTACTGAAATGAGGCACATCATCGAACCGCAAGCCGCGCAGCTGGCAGCCGAACGCGCCAGTCGTGAAGACGTGGCAAAAATTCTGGCGTTGTATGACGATATGGAAGCAAGCGACAATGATTCCGCCAAGCGCATGGCGGCAGACATAGGATTTCACGCAGCAATTCTGGAGGCCACGCACAATATTGTGCTGGCGAATTTCAAGCACGCCATCAGCACCTACCTGCGCGCGCACAGTCATGTGGTAGCCGAAGACCAGCAACTAGCGCGCGACGATCTTGACCGGCATCGCGCATTGGCATGGGCCATTGCATCTGGTGACGGCAATAAAGCGCGCAAACTCACTGAGTCGATGTTACAGATTAATCGTGATCTTATGCGCTCTCGAGTGAGCTCCTGATCAGAAACTGGCAAAACAGGGCGCACAACGAACAGAGCGCGATGGCGATGCTTACTTCGGTGATATGCTGCATCCCAAGCACAGCGACGGTGTAACTGATCAGGGCAGCGCCCACCGATTGGATGCAGCCATATATTGCAGACGCCTTACCTGCACCAAGACTAAAAGGAGCTAAAGCCTGTCCAGGTGACAGTGCCATAATCACGCCGTGTCCGAAGCTTGCGAGCATAACAATTGCCAGCAGAAAAATGGCTGGCGGTACTGTAACCAGACTGACACCCGCTACTGAAATCCAGGCCACAGCAAGCGCTCCAACCCCGAACTGAATGCTGCGCTCAACACCAAAAATCGGCACCATAATCCGCACAATATAAATACCGCACGCCAGCGCGCAGTTAAAACAAGCAAGGATATAGCCATTCTGATCTGAGCTAGTCTGGTAGGTAGATGTACTCAGAAAAGAGTAGTTGCCAACAAACAATACCGTGCCGGACATCGCAAACATGTTGATTAAAGTACTCCGCAAAAATTGCCTGTTGCCAAGAATTTCTTTGCTAGACACGGAATTACCTAAAAGTCTTGGCTCGCTCTGACTACTCTGCACAGACGCGCTCAATGTTTCTGGAATGCGCCAGGCAACACCCAGCATAGAAACCAAGGCAACAATAAACATACTAAAGAACAGGTCAGACCAGACTAAAAACAATGAGAGGTAACCGCCCACGATGGGTAAGGCTATTGGAATCAAAGCCAGGAACATATAAAGGGTGGAAATCGCTCTGGTGGTGCCTTCTGCACCATAGCGGTCGCGTAACATAGCGCGGGCGACAACGATGCCGGTCGCAGCCGCGAAACCTTGAAAAAAGCGCAATACCACCAGCACCTGAATGTTGGGTGCAATCGTGCACCCCAGGCTCACTAGCGCATAGAGCAATATCCCTGCAAGCAATAAAGGTTTACGTCCATATCGGTCTGACAATGAACCCCAGAAAAACGGGGCAAGACCATAGGCGAGAACGAATACATAAATGCTCAGCTGGGTGTCACTTAGGCGTGCGCTCAGATCCTCGGCCAGAGAAGGTAAAGAAGGCACCAACAGATCTATGGACAGAGGTGCGAAGCAGGCCGGCACCGCAAGCAATCCATAGAATAAAAGGCTTTGCCGCTTGCTACCTGAGCGGCGGTGAATTGACGAACTCATGAATGGTCAGCTCAACAGGGCGGTAACGCTGATACCAATAAAATTAGCAATCACATAACCAAATATGCCGCACATGATGCCGGGGGTTACCAGGTTGCGCCAACCGTGTGATATTGCCACGGCAGCCGTGGGCGCCGGCCCAACCAGTGCCGCTCCCGATCCAATGATGGCTTCGGCAAGATTAAGCTTCAGTGCTCTCGCGGCAAATAGAACAACAGTCAAATGACAAAACAGAATAAACATGCCATACACAAACAAGATAAACGCCGAAGACAGAAACGCAACGGCGTTAGTACCAGCACCAACGATGGCGAAGAACATGTACATAAACAGCATACCCAATTCAAAATCACCGCGCAGTCGCGCCAATTGCTTAGGAAAAGTATTAGCGATAAGAATTGTGATGATCGTGATAAACAAAATGTTGTAGCGTTGTAGATTCAACCATTGGCCAAGCTGGTCGGCCACGGCGCATATAACGCAACTTATCGCTATTGCCGCACTAACATGAGTTAAATGAAATTCTGCTGTTGTCTCTTGTTCTGCCGCAACGTTGCCCTGCCCTGCTGCCGCCCCGTCGGGCGAAACCCAGCGCACTATCCAGCTGATGGTTGGAATCATCATTAACAGCATTAAAGCGGTAATACTAACCACACTGCTGGCACTAATTGCCACACTGAATTCGGTTTCTGTCATTTCAACGGCTTGCGACACTGCCAGAAAGTTCACCGCCCCGCCTATCCACCCACCAGTGTAAGTTCCAGCAACCTTGGGCCCAATTTCGCCCAGATCCAGCAAGTAAAATCCTAGCACTGCGCCCAAAACAGTACCCATACTGGCTATGCAAAACGTGATCATTACCGGTCCGCTCTCGGCGAAAATCTTTCGAAGATCTGCCTTGAATAACAACAACGGGATAGCCAGCGGCACTAAAGAGCCCCCTACAAAGCCGAAGGCTGCGGCTTCATAAGGAATGATATGGGTGTTCGATAACAACATGGCCACCACCAAAACCCATACCACCCCGGAGGTTTTCTTCAATACAGGGTGCTGGTCAACCCAAAAACCCAGCCACGCCAGGCCCATGATGATTGCCAATATCGCAAAGGTATCGGTTGCGGGTATTAAGGTCATGAGCACGCGCTCCACAATGCAGCGGCCGATTGGGCACGGCCACGCTCCAAGCCCCATTAAATCCCATTATTAAAGGCAACTCAACCGCCTATTTAAATGCCCCGAAATGACTACAGCGATGATGAAATTTCGATCTACCCGTCAATATTACTCATAAGCTATTGTTTAATAACAAAATTATTATCATCAAATAGATGGGAGCCGACTAGAAGCAAACATCCCATTAATCACATTAAAAGCTTGATTTGTGATTTCTCTATATACTATGATACCGCCAGCCGCCCAACTCCACTTCTGTGGGCAAATGAGCGTCTCAAACAACAATGAGTGATGCAAATCCCGAGGATATTCGCATGAAGATAAAGGCCATTCTTGGTGGACTGGTACCGATCACTGCGCTTAGTAGCGTAGCCGCATTTCCAGCCATAGCACAGAACACAGTAACCCTAGAGGAAGTGGTAGTGACCGCTCAGCGGCGTCAGCAAAATTTGCAAGACGTACCAATTAGTGTATCGGCATACTCTGGAGACTTTCTGGAGAAAGCCAATATTCGTTCTGCAACCGAATATTTGTCTCTAACGCCTAACGTCAGCTTTACAGAAGATGGTCAAACTGGCTCACGCGGTCTGGGCATTTCAATTCGTGGCGTGAACAATCTGGTATCTGGGGAGAACGCATTTATCAACTCGATCGGCGTCTATCTGGATGAGTTCAGTATTGCGTCAGTGCCTAACCAGGTCGCCAACCCGCAGCTTCCTGATATGGAGCGTGTGGAAGTATTGCGTGGCCCGCAGGGCACATACTTTGGCCGCAACTCAGTAGGTGGTGCGTTGAACCTGACCACCAAGAAGCCAACTGATGAATTCGAAGGCTCTATATCTGCAGGATTCGAAGACATTGACGGTTCCGGGAATCAATACAGCGTGACCGGTGTCTTGAACATTCCAATTTCTGATTCCTTTGCCGCTAGAGGTGTGTTGTTTTATGAAGATAGTGACGGGTATGTAGAGAATGCCTGTGCTGCAGGTGCCAGTGCTGCTTCTTGTCCGGCAGCAGCTGCCAACGGCTTCACACCAAATGGCGCAGACGGCAGCGAGCGTGACGCATTAATGTTCCGCCTCAACACACAATGGGACATCTCTGATAGAACGCGTGTGAGCACAACATTCATTTACGGGGAAGACGATCAGGGAACGGATGAGAATGTTCCCTCCGGCAGACTTGACCTCGATTCCATCGATACGTTTGGCCTAACCCAGGCACTTGATCCCGGAACAGGGTTTTATCCGAACAATCGGAATACATTAAGCCATGATCTGGACGAGCACACCCAGAATGAATCGACTGTGGCCATCCTCAACATTGAGCACGAAATCAGTGACACTCTGACTCTTAAGTCGGTAACCGGCTTCATCGATGCTGAACTGGATCGATTCTTTGACAATGATCTGGTCGGTGGCTTCGACGCCTTGCGCCGAATAAACCTGTACGAGGGATTTTCCTGGAGCACTGAGCTCAGACTGGAGTGGAGCACCGATAAAAACGATTTGATACTTGGCTTGTTGTATGCGGAAGATGATCAAGAGCAACAGAACAGTGTTGAAGTATCTACGCAGCCGACTGCCAACTTCAATGGTGTGGGTGTGTTGCCACCGTTCCCGGAAGGCCTTGGCCTGGCACGAAACAATAAGAACTTTGAAGTCGAAAGCTTTGCCTTGTTTGCCGATTACACCGCGCGCCTGAACGATCACTGGGAGTTCACCTTCGGGGCCCGCTATACCAAAGACGATGTACTCAATGAGCTTGAAGGCTTTGGCATTCGACCCGATGGCGGCGGCCCCCCTACGTTTATCAACTTTGCGCGAGCACCTGCCAGCGGCAGCGAGAGCTTTACTAACGTTTCACCTCGATTGGTCGTTCGTTACTTGATTAATGATGACCACAACATGTATTTCACATGGTCTGAGGGCTACAAAGCGGGTGGCACAAGCGTAGGTAATGACCCTAGTGCTGCTGGAGCAAATGGTCCGATCAGCGTTCCTTATAATGAAGAGACGCTGACTAATCTTGAAGTAGGCTATAAAGGCGAATTCGCAGATGGTCGTGTAAGACTGAATGCGTCTATCTTCCATCTGGAATGGGACGACATGCAGTTTGAGTCATTCAGATTCCTCGTGCCTGGCGACCTGTCATCCAACTTTGAACAAACAATTAACATTGCCGGCGCTGAAGCCAGTGGTGCGGAGTTTGAATTGATGGCAGCTGTAACAGAAGGCCTGACCATTAGTGCCAGTGCGGGTTACCTGGACACCGAAATCACCAGCAATACCACTGCTGAGATTACCGGCGGCTTTGTCGTTAACCTGCAGGGATTGGAGATACCCAAGTCGCCTGAGCTAACAGCAAGTTTTGCTGCTGAGTATCGCTTCCCAATGGGTGGTAATGAAGGCTGGGCCCGAGTTGAGTTTATACATCGCGATGGACAATACTCTGACATTGAAGGCTTAACCAATCGCCAGACAAATGGCCCATCACCTAACAGTGGGCTTGCACGTAACTCACCGGATGAGTTCCCCTACCTAAGCCCAGATTATGATGTGGTCAATTTTCGGGTTGGATTTGATGCAGACCGTTTCAGCTTGAGTGCTTATGCCCAGAACCTGGGTGATGAAGAGTATTACACTGGCACCCAGGAGAACTTTGGTGTGAGTGGAATACGACTGCGCCCTCACCCACGCATCATTGGTTTGAGCGGCACCCTCCGCTTTTAGGCGGGGCTCGCGCGATGTTGCGCGCACTTCAGACCTTTAGAAAGCGCCGTTTTATCACGGCGCTTTTTTTTGCTCTGCTCCTGCTGCCGCTGAAGCTTTCTGCAGTTGAAAATTCATCGCCCAATGTGGTCATTGTTCTGACCGATGATATGGGCTACGGCGATATTGGCGCGAACGGCGCAACACTCATCAAAACGCCAAATATCGATAAGCTGGCGAAAAGCGGGCTAAACTTCACGAACTTTTATGCCAGTGCGAATGTATGCACCCCTTCACGAGCTGGTTTGATGACCGGACGCTACGCACTACGGATGGGTTTAGCCAAGGGTGTATTGTCCGCTGAGTCCAGTGGCGGCTTGCCTGTCACGGAAGAAACCATCGGCGAACTTGCCCAGCGCGCCGGAGTAAGGACCTCACTCATTGGGAAATGGCATCTCGGTTCGTTCCCAGATCACCACCCCATGAATCATGGCTGGCAAGAATTCTTTGGCACGCCGCACAGCAACGACATGCCAGACTTCGCACTTTTTAGTGGCCGCAAGAAAGTTGAGCAGCCGGTAGATCAATCCAGCTTAACCGAGCGCTACACAAAGCAGGCAACAGAGTTTATTAGCCGAAACGCGCAGCAACCGTTTCTGCTCATGGTCTCGCACAACATGCCGCACATTCCTTTGTATGCATCGAAGCATTTTCAAGGACGCTCCGCTGCCGGAACTTATGGCGATGTAATTGAGGAGCTTGATGCCAGCGTTGGGCGAGTTATCGATGAACTGCGCACGCAAGGAATATTGGAAAACACACTTGTTATCTTTACCAGCGATAACGGCCCGTTTTTTGAAGGCAGTGTTAGCGGATTGAAGGGCGGAAAAGGCAATGGATGGGACGGTGGCTATCGCGTTCCTGCTGTCGTCAGCTGGCCAGCAAAGCTCAAGCAAGCTCGAGTGGTTAACACAATAGCTAGCAATCTGGACATACTTCCTACGCTTGCTGCTATTTGGGAAATTAAACCCCTGGCGAAAGATATGGATGGGCGCAGCCTACTCGGCGTGATCGGTGGCGCCGATCAAAGTGCACATGATTTACTATACTACTTCAATAATGAACAAGTCATCGGAGTAAGAAACCAACGCTGGAAACTGTTAACGCACGTGTATTATCGACGCTCACTTGGGGCCTTCGAAAAATTTGACCAGCTTGATGGTTTCTCAGGATCCTATGACATGCTATTTGATATGAGTAGCGCCGGCGGAGAACAGTACAGCGTTGCAAACCAACAACCAGCTGCTTTGGAAAAACTAAAATCACAATTGATGTTAGCTCGTCAGCGCTTTGCGCCAATGATGCTGCAAGCACCTGACGCAACCTTTCCGAAATAGATTGGCGTCCACGGCAGGAGTCGAACCTGCGACCCTTCGCTTAGGAGGCGAATGCTCTATCCAGCTGAGCTACGCGGACGTGGCGGGGAGCATACACTTTTTTCAAGTATTTCTCATTCTCAAGACCTTCGTTTTGTTAGCAGTGCAGCCAAATCCGGGTTCTTTTGAATTATTTCTTCATCGCTCAGCCCGGTGATTTCGTGAGGAAATACCAACCACTGTTCTGTTTCATGAAGATAAAAATCTGGTGCAAGCTGTGTTTGATTGCGATTTGGCTTATACCAGGGGCATGCAATCTTGATCCCTGCTGGCGGGCTGGTCAGTCGGTGGTCCAGCTCTTCCATAACAGCCTGCAAGCTACGGCCTGTGTCAAATACGTCGTCTACTAACAACAGCTGATCATCTTCGCTCAGTTTCTCGAGTAAATACCCCAGATTATGCACTTGCACGGTCTTCTTCTGCTGATCAATACCGCTGTGGTAAGCCGATGTTCTAATCGCGATGTGGTCCGATTCGCAGCCCAGAACTTGCAGAAACTCCTGTATAGCGATACCGACCGGAGCACCCCCACGCCATATTCCCACTATAAAACTGGGTCGAAAACCGCTGTCATAAATCTGCGCAGCCAGTTCGAACGAGTCGCGCAGCAAATCGTCAGCTGTTATATAAAACTTATCCATCAGACGCCATGTTATCTAATGCAAAATGCTCGGGAAACATTTGGCTGAGCGCAGTAAGATCGGCATCTACTACACCGCGTTCCGTTATCAGTGAGGTAACGTAGTTGGCCGGTGTGACATCAAACGCATAATTGCTGTAAGCAGTCGTCTCGATGCCAGCCTCATCGCCACAGAGTCGCACCGTACTTAACTCACCGGCACTGCTTAAGCCACTTATAGCTATCACTTCTTCAGCACCGCGCTGCTCAATAGGTATGTCTGCTGCAGATTTCGCGCCGTACCAATCAATAGAAGAAGAAGGTGCCGCTACATAAAAAGGCACACCATTCGCTTTTGCGGACAAGGCCTTCAAGTAAGTGCCTATTTTATTGCACACATCACCGTTTACCAGAGTTCGATCAGTGCCAACAATGCAACAGTCAACCTGGCCGGTTTGCATCAGATGACCTGCGGCGTTGTCGGCAATCACAGTATGCGGCACGCCATGAGCTGCTAATTCCCACGCAGTGAGGTACAAACCCTGGTTTCGTGGGCGTGTTTCCGAGACCCAGACATGCACGTTTATCCCGGAAGCGTGAGCCTTGTAAACTGGTGCCAATGCAGTGCCCCAATCAACTGTTGCCAGCCAGCCGGCATTGCAGTGGGTCATTACATTAACGAACCCGTTTTTTGCTTCAGCCATGTCCGCAAGCAAAGCAGCGCCATGTTCGCCTATAGTCTCGCAGGCCTTCACATCCTCATCACACAAGCGCGACGCAAATTGCCAGGCATGCTCAATGCGATGTTCTGGCAGGTGCTCCATCAGTTCAGCCCGCAGCGACTCAACGGCCCAACGCAAGTTAATTGCGGTGGGCCGGGTTGCTATCAGCATATCACTGGCTTTAATGAGCATAGCGTTACTGCAATCTTCACGCATGGCAAGCGCCATCCCATAAGCAGCGGTTGCACCAATCAATGGTGCGCCGCGAACTTGCATTGAAGAAATAGCGGTCGCAGCTTCCAAAACTGTATTCAGGCTTACGATATCGAACTGATACGGTAATTTAGTCTGATCAATTATTTGTACCGAGCCCAGGGCCTGGTCGAACCAGATTGTTCGGTAGTGAGTATCTCGTACGAGCATGGCAAGCGTTAATAAACAAACATCGTGATGGTAGTATACCGTGCGCCTGAATTAACCGGATATACAATGCAATTAAGAGAACGCTTAAACACATCACTCGCCAGCTTTACATCTCCTTTTAGCGTAGACATCTGTTTAATGCTAGGCACAGGGCTGGGGGACACTCTTGTGCAACTGCAAGATCGCGGGCTTGAGGTAGTGGATACCATCGCCTACGAGAATATTGCGGCGTTTCCTCACAGCGGTGTGGTCAGCCACAAAGGTGATCTGGTGTTTGCGCGCATGGACAAGCTAACACTTTGCATCTTTCAAGGTCGATTTCATTTGTATGAAGGCTGGTCTGCGCTGGACGTGGCTTTCCCAATCTATTTGGGCCGTGAATTGGGTGCCACTAAACTGATAATCAGTAACGCGGCCGGTGCCCTAAACCCTGAGTTTACAGTTGGCGGATTGATGGTCATCGAAGACCATCTAAATTTTACCGGGCATAATCCGCTGATAGGCTGGCAAGACGAGTCGATTGGACCCTTGTTCCCGGATATGTCGCAAGCTTATTCCAGAATCAGTGCACAGCACGCGTTTGATAGCGCAAGTGAGGCTGGCATTTTCATGCATCAAGGCGTGTACGCGGGTGTTCTGGGCCCATCTCTTGAAACTTCAGCAGAGCGCCGCTGGTTGCGCTCCGCAGGCGGTGATGCCGTTGGTATGTCTACGGTGATGGAAGTAATCGCTGCCAAGCAGTGCGGCATGGATGTGCTGGGCATCTCTGCAATAACTAACGTGGCAACTGGTTTGGAAAATCAGCCAGCGGACAGCATAGAGAATGTGTTGGCTGCTGCGGCAGATGCTGCAAAGAAATTTGCAGCCGTTCTGCCAGGCATTCTTGAAAACAGTAAATAGGTGACGAAGCAAAGCTTGCAGCGCGGTTTACATCACGCCACTAAGAATGTTCTCTGCAACGTGCCGCGGTTTTTCACCAAACTTACCCAGTAAATGGGAAGGATCTGCTTTTGGATGCTGCCAATACACTTCCCAGGTTAATTTGAGTTCTGAAAACGCGTCTT
The DNA here is from genome assembly GCA_964352475.1 of uncultured Pseudomonadales bacterium. Classification (GTDB taxonomy): domain Bacteria; phylum Pseudomonadota; class Gammaproteobacteria; order Pseudomonadales; family JAUIET01; genus JAUIET01. The sequence continues at coordinate 105,053 of CAYGSL010000006.1, forward strand.
CCAGCGTTTCTTCAAAACGGCCAGACAATACCCGATCTTCAGGCGTGCCTCGCTCTTCGACAAATTGGTTTAGCCGTTCCGTGCCCAGCACCCAGCCTGTTGGCGTTAGGTGCCATTCCCATAAATCATTGGTTAATGGCATTAGTTTCTTCCTGCTCATGCATAATTATTTTTGAGTACCAGCTAAGCGCTTAGTCTCCGATCTCTTGCCGGATGATCCTGCGCTAACTCACGCTTAAATAATCCCACAATCGCCTGTCTGTGCATAGTGAGCATCGCATATTTGTTAGCATTACGACCATTTTTTATACAACATCCCTTGATTGTTCCATCGCGTGGAAGTGCTTAACTTGTGTACAATAGTAGACTTAGCGCCTTAAAGCTCTAATTCACTTTAACTTCTGCGGCCAAAGTGCCCACTGGAAATCAAATTAAATGAACAACTGGACGCCAGACAGTTGGCGATTGAAGCCGGCCGCGCAACAACCTAACTACCCTGATTTGCGGGCCCTGGAAAAGGCTGAGCAGGAACTTGCGGCATGGCCACCACTGGTGTTTGCCGCAGAAATTCGCGAACTGCGTAAAAATCTGGCCGATGCGGCCATGGGCAAGGCATTTCTCTTGCAAGGAGGCGATTGCGCCGAGAGCTTTGACGAAATATCTGCACCGTCAACTCGCGACATGTTCAAAGTGATTCTGCAAATGGCTGCTGTACTAACCTTCGGAGGGCAAAAGCCCGTGGTCAAAGTTGGCCGGCTTGCAGGCCAGTTTGCCAAGCCGCGCTCGGCTGATACCGAAGTGATCGATGGCGTGGAATTACCCAGCTATCGTGGTGATATGGTAAATGGAATCGACTTCACGTCCGAGGCCCGTGTTCCAGACCCCCAGCGGCTGGTTCAGGCTTACCACCAATCCACTGCAACGCTTAACTTATTGCGGGCTTTTGCCAGCGGCGGTCTCGCTGATTTACATGAAATCAACAAGTGGAATTTGGGCTTTGTTGAAAGCAGCCCGTTGCGCAGTCGGTATGAGCAGATGGCCCGCAGAATTCAGGAAGCACTGCAATTTATGGAAGTGCTCGGCATCACTAGCGAGACCATGCCAACCTTACGCGAAACTACCTTGTACACCTCGCACGAGGCCTTACTGTTGAATTACGAACAGGCGCTGGTTCGAACGGATAGCCTGACAGGAATGCAATATGCCTGCTCCGCTCACATGCTATGGATTGGCGAACGCACTCGCCAGCTTGATGGGGCCCACGTGGAATTTTTTAAAGGCCTGCACAATCCCATAGGCGTAAAGCTGGGTCCGACCGCAAGCGTTGATGAACTGTTAGGTTTGTGCGACGCATTGAATCCAGAAAATGACGCTGGCCGTTTAACTTTGATTGCACGCATGGGTGCCGCGGAGGTAGAAGCCCAGTTGCCCAAGCTTGTTGATGCTATTCAACGCGAAGGTCGCCAGGTAGTGTGGTCCTGCGACCCTATGCACGGCAATACCCATAAGGCCACAAGCGGATACAAAACCCGCTCTTTCGATAAAATACTTGCCGAAATAAAGTCTTTTTTTGCCGTGCTGCAATCACATGGCGCGCATCCTGGTGGCATTCACCTGGAAATGACGGGTCAACACGTGACTGAGTGCACCGGTGGTGCTTATCAAATTTCTGACGATGATTTAGCAGAGCGTTACCATACCCAATGCGACCCACGACTGAATGCGGACCAGGTGCTTGAGCTGGCGTTCTGCGTGGCCGACCTGATGAAGAGTGAGCAGTAGCACAGCAATGCATGCTGACTTAATAGAAACACTTAACTCTCTTATACCTGAGCTCGACATTGTCAGTGAGGCCGATAGCCTGCAAAGCTACGCATCTGACTGGACCAAAGAATCGCCAGTAACACCGGAAATAGTACTAAGACCAGCAACTACTGAACAGCTGTCAGCTATTTTGAGTACATGCAACTCTCTAAAACAAGCGGTGGTAACTCAAGGCGGCCTGACAGGCTTATCGGGTGGCGCCACACCGCAAATCGGCGAGGTAGCGATATCTTTAAGCAAAATGCGTGGCATTGTCGAGCTAGACAATAAAGGGCAAACCATCACCGTTAAAGCCGGCACGCCCTTACAAGAAATTCAGGAAGCGGCAGATGCGGCTGGCTTTAAGCTGACCCTGGATCTGGGAGCTCGAGGAAACTGCAGCATTGGCGGCAACGTGTCTACCAATGCCGGTGGCAATCAAGTCATTAAATACGGCATGGCCAGAGAGCAGGTACTCGGCCTGGAGGCTGTGAAAGCAGACGGCACCGTGATCAGCGCCATGAATCAAATGCTAAAGAATAACGCGGGCTACGATTTAAAGCATTTGTTTATAGGTTCGGAGGGCAGCCTGGGAATTATCACCCAGTGCGTACTGCGCTTGCACCCGAAAACTCGCGGCCGCCAAACCGCCTTGTGCGGCTGCGAGAACTTTGATGCTGTGGTTGCACTTCTACAGCAGTCACAAGCTTGTTTCGGCGGCGTCAGTTCGTTCGAAGTAATGTGGTCAAGTTTCTACCGCTACGCGATTGACAATGTGGAATACACGCGCGACCCATTGCAGTCGTCTCACGCTTATTACGTGCTGATCGAGATAGAGAGCGACGGTTCAGAACACGCAGCCGAGCACTGCCTGGAAAACCTCTCGTCTTTTATGGAACAGGGCTTGATCTCAGGTGTGGTATTGGCTCAGTCGGAACGCGAGAGCGCAGACTTTTGGAATATTCGCGATTCTATCGCGGAAATACTGGGTTTGATGGCGCCACTGGCCAACTTTGATATTGGCGTGCCGATCAAACACATGGAAGAATTTGTCGGGCGCGTTGAGCGAGAGCTGCACGCCAGTTATCAAGACCTCACCTTAATCGTTTTTGGCCACCTGGGCGACGGTAATCTGCACCTGTGCGCGAGCACCGGCGAATACGATGATAAGAAAAAAATCTACGCAGATGTTTATCGTATTTCAGCAGACTATGGCGCCACAATCACGGCGGAACATGGAATTGGCATGAATAAAAAGCCGTATTTATCACTGACCCGCAGTGAAGCTGAAATAAACACGATGCGAGAGTTGAAGCGGTGCCTGGATCCGAACAATATTCTCAATCGCGGTCGAATCTTTGATCTTTGATGCTCACGTCAGCAAGCAAACGTCCTGCATTCACGAAGCAACCACTAAAACCACATTTACAAATTAGCGGTAATCGCCGACGTTAATGAGGCAGGTGTTTGCCGTGCAAGCCTTGGAATCAGCGTAAGATCGACAATCATTGGATTGTGGTCTGAGCTATACACGTCTTCTACGCTGGAGGTTTTGCCTTTCAAGCCACGCACAAACACATGATCCAGCGCCATACCAAACGCCTGTTTTCGACAATCAAATGGAAAGTGTACGGCTTCAAGGCCCAATATCTGGATGATGTCGTCTACTACAGACAAGCGCTTTCTACGCCAGGTGTTGAAATCACCGGCAAAGATAATCGGGCCGTGATGATGTAGCAATTCGTCCAGCAAAGCATACAACTGGCGCTTAAAGCTGCGCACACCAGCGGTGAAATTGATCGCGTGCACATTGGCAACCATCAGATTGAGTTCAATATCAACAAGTTTATATTCTGAAATCAGGGCGGCCTTGGGTATGCGTGTCCAGGGTTCTCTGTGACTGTGCAAGCTGCGGTTCTCTGTCTGCGCGGCCGACAGTGTCATTACACCTGTACTGTGGTCCGGCCGGGTAAAGCCTGGCGCAAAAGACCAGCAACATTCCTCACCGAACAGTGACGGCATGTTGTATTCAAGCTTGGCTTCCTGCAATAAAGCAATATCAACCGTTTTACACAAGCCACTAAAATCACGCTGCCAACCTTTGTGCTTGCCTTTGGCGATATTCCAATTCAGTAGACGAATATTGTCGGGATCAAGAGCGGGTCGTAGCATTTAGCGAATGTACTTTCTGAAAACTGTAGTAAGGGTTCATTTACAGTATGGTGAGTGAATTGAATACTGACAATAGGGCGAACCGCAATTTTGTGTATCATTGTCACCATCTAAAGTTTCTCCCTGCCAGGAGTTCTCTATGCTTAAACACCCTATGCAGACCGTAATATTGATCGGCCAGGCAATGCGCGCAATCAAGACTGCCTATCCAGAGATGCCTGCGAGCAGTCGTGCAATAGGTTTCAGCTAAGCTCGATAGGCGCAGCACGGTAATGCCTGGCGCGTTTATAGCCGCAGTAGCAGGGATTGTCCCGATTCTTGCCGTGCATATTGCCTACGCCATCAGCATCAAGGAGGGCTTTTCGCCCACATGCTTCCCCTACATTGAAGGTTGCACCTCAATTTCAGCGGCTGCGCGCAATGGTAATGCCTTGTTCCTGTTCCGCGGCTTGATAATTCCGTGCAGCATTATAATGGTAGCGTATTGGCGATTGGTGCAGCTGTGGTTGACATCAATAGATCAAGAACCCAGCAAGCACAAAGCGATATTGTATTTGGGAGCAACTGGATCACTGTTTTTAATCTTATATGCAGATTACCTGGGCTCTTCGGGTGAAGCATATCGCTGGATGCGTCGCTATGGCATATTCATGTTTTTTGGCTTAACGCCTTTAGCTCAGCTTTTGCAGGTTCGCGCGCTGCTGCGCATTTCGCAGTTCAACAGTTTTGTTGCAGCTCAGATTCACCTGGTTCGATGGCAGGCCGGCTTTTGCCTGATCATGCTAGTGTGCGGTGTAATCAGTGTTACAGCCGACTGGCTGGGGCTGAAGACTCACGAGCTTGGTAATGCTCTGGAGTGGGTGTTTGCCTGGTTCATATTCAACTATTTCCTTATTACTGCCTTACTCTGGTCGCGATCCGGAGTTGGGTTTTCTGTAACGTCTAATTGCTAATTTCGCCGCCTGAGAGGGTATTTGGTGGCTTTATAAACTCTATTTTTTAGAGTACTATGTTTTTTAGAGATATTGATAACACTAGCGCGTCCCACGATTGGTAATTCGCGTCTTCGGCAATAGGAAGCAGGAATGAATAGTGAACAATTGGTGCCCGTGCCCGGCGAGAAAACTGGCAATGGAGAAAATTCGCAACCGACAATAGCGCGACAGCTATTGTGGGTGTGGGCAGTGTGTGGGCTGCTGTTATTTAGCTCGCTTGAACTGCAACCACCCATAGCGGCAAAGTATTGGTTGCTGCTGCTAGTGATCGGGGTGAGCACCTCAATTTGCTTAGTCGCAATCTGGCTGCGCAGCGCTGATGAAACTGCGCAGGCAGCGGCTAAACCTTGGGTGCTACATTACTCAGCGCTGTTAGTTGTGGGTGCTTTGGCAGTTTTGAATCTTCAACACACAGGGGCACAAGCGGAAGCAGCTGCGTATTCTCTGTTACTGACCTGTAGCTTGGGCTTTATGACAGCAGGTATTTATTTGCAAAAGAGGTTTTTGGCGTTCGGTCTGGCATTAGCCTTCTGTTACTTGTACTGGATGTTACAAGGAGCGGCACCAGGACTGGTCACCGGCTTGGTTTTCGCCGGTGGCCTGCTCTCAATATCACGCGCATAGAATCTATAATTGTTATACGGCACCTCTCGATGAACGCCAGCCTGCAATTAGACCTCAGTGGTTTCGATCGGCTGCTAGAGCATCGGTCGCGGCTGGTGATTTGTGTTTTACTGGGTGCAGAGCAAAGCCTTAACTTTCGTGATTTCAAACAATTACTCAATGAAACCGATGGTAATCTA
>CAYGSL010000006.1:110925-149531 GCA_964352475.1 uncultured Pseudomonadales bacterium
AAGCCTTAACTTTCGTGATTTCAAACAATTACTCAATGAAACCGATGGTAATCTAGGTGCGCAGCTGAGAAAACTGGAAGACGCAGGCTACTTAAAAGTGAAAAAGGAATTTTCAGATCGCAAGCCAATCAGTCGATATTCGCTGACTAAGAAAGGTCTTGGCGCGCTTGCCGAACACGTGGACGCCCTGCAACGCCTTACCCAGGAATTTCAAGTGTGATTCGGTTACACTTCGCCCCCTTTTATGCTGCGGCGAATCCAGGGAGCCTCTGAATTGGCAAACGTTCAAGAAGCCAACATCAATTTCAAAGTGTCCGATGAGCTTGTGCTGAAAGCAACCGCTTATGGTGAACCGGGTGCAAACATTGTGCTGTTCGCACACGGCGGCGGGCAAACACGATTCTCGTGGGGGAATACCGCGCGCGCACTGGCACTTGAAGGTTGGTATGCAATTGCCTATGACCATCGTGGGCACGGCGAATCGAGTTGGGTCAAAGACCAGGATTACGCCTTGCCCCGCTTCGCAGATGACTTACATGCGCTGGTGAAACAACTGCCTGCCCAGCCAGTAGTGGTGGGTGCATCACTTGGTGGCATGAGTGCAATGCTGGCAGAGGGCGAAACCGCGGAGCAGCTGTTTCGGGCAGTGGTGCTGGTGGATATTACACCGCGCATGAATGACGAAGGCGCCAAAGGCATTATCGGCTTTATGATGGAGCGTGTTGAGGAGGGCTTTGGTAGTCTGGAGGAAGCTGCCGATGTAATCGCTAGCTACACACAACGACCAAAACGCAAAAATCTTGATGGTCTCAGCAAGAATTTACGACTGGATGACGACGGTCGCTATCGCTGGCATTGGGACCCCGCTTTCGCCCGGCAACGCCACGGCGTAGAGAACCTGGGGCTTCCAGAACGTTTGGAAACTGCGGTACAGAACATCTCAGCACCTATGTTGTTGATTCGTGGCGCCAGAAGTAATCTGGTCACTGAAGAACTGGCTGAGGAATTTTTGCGTCAGGTGCCACACGCAGAACAGGTGGACGTGGCAAATGCACACCACATGGTGGCAGGTGATCGTAACGATATATTCTCTGCAGCGGTAATTGACTTCGTGCAGCGTTTATAAGCAACAACGACCGCCTACTCTACAATACGAACAACGTCGCCAAGGTCGGCGCGCCCCACTCGGCAATTGTTTGCCGGGTGCTCTTCATCTTCATAGCCAAATGACACACCAAACAACACTTTGTTTGTCTCTGCAACATTCAAAGCCTCGCGCAGCATATCGGCATTCATACTTAGCGCGGTCTGTGGGCAGCTTGCAAGTCCGTGAGCCACCAGGCTAAGCATCACCGATTGAGCATACATGCCCAAATCAGCCGCCTCGCGCAGCCCAAAAGGCTCCGGCAGAAAAAAGAACGCGACATGAGGCGCGTCAAAAAAAACGAAATTTCGCATGAAGGCCTCGTTTCGGCGCTGTTTGTCCTCTCGAGCAATATCCTGCGCTGAATAAAGCTGGTTGGCAGCATCGTATTGGCGTTCTTTGTAAACACCCTCGTATTGCCCGTCATAAGGGAAGTCCATGCTGAACTGACCTTCAAGAAAACCGTTGCTAAATTTCTCTCGCAGCTCATCGCATTTGGCACCACTGGCAACCACAACTTGCCACGGCTGGGTATTGCAATTGGAGGGCGCATGTTGCGCGCATTGAAAGACGCTCTCAATAACAGAGCGGTCAACAGGCTCTTTTTTAAAGCCGCGAACACTGCGTCGCTGCTTGACAATCTCGGAAAAAACCTGGCGCCGATCACTCATACTAAACTCATTGCACTGTTTACTGTTTCGATGTCGCATTGTCCTTGAAAAGCTGGCGAAAAGCACTAACATAGCGTGCCGTTTTCAGACTCGATCTCTTACCAGAATGCAAGCTTTGCCTAACTTCGTACCCGGTCAGCGTTGGATTAACGACGCTGAATTACAACTAGGCCTGGGTACTGTTTTAACAGTTGAGCATCGCACGGTACAGATTGTATTTTTGGCGTCTGGCGAAACGCGGGTATATGCCAAACAAACTGCACCGCTTACACGAGTGCGGTTTAGTACTGGCGACGAAATACGGTGTGATGACGGTAGCTTGCTGGCAGTGGAATCGGTGCTTGAATCTGATGGATTACTTATCTATCAAGGCAGCAGCGACACTGGAGAACGAAGAGATATACCTGAGACCATGCTGGACAATTTTATCCAGCTCAATAAACCACAGGATCGTTTGTTTACAGGCCAGATAGATAACAACAAATGGTTTGAATTGCGTTACCAGAGCTGGTTTGAGAAAGCACGTCTCGCACATTCAGAGCTGCACGGTTTAACCGGCGCACGAACCAGTTTAATTCCACACCAATTGTATATTGCACACGAGGTTGCGCGGCGTTTTGCACCACGCGTGTTATTGGCTGATGAAGTAGGTTTGGGTAAAACTATTGAAGCGGGTTTGATACTGCATCATCAACTGCTGACCGAGCGCGCTCAACGGGCGTTGATTGTTGTACCTGATCCACTTTTGCATCAGTGGCTTGTGGAAATGCTGCGCAAGTTCAATTTGCATTTCAGTATATACGATCAGCAGCGTTTGGCATCTGATGCTGACGATTTGCTGGATGAATTCGGCGAGCAATCCATCATTGATGAAGTACTCAGCGCAGAACAAACAGACACTAACCCGTTTATGCAGGAACAATTGGTTTTGTGTAGCCTGGATTTTCTGCGTGACAATCCCAATGCCTTTGAGCAGGCCGCCGCCGCTGAGTGGGACTTACTGATTGTTGACGAGGCTCATCACCTGGAGTGGAGTGAAACTGCGCCCAGCCTCGAATACAAACTCGTTGAACAACTGGCAAATAAAACAGCCGGCGTGTTACTGCTAACTGCGACCCCTGAGCAACTCGGCAAAGAAAGCCATTTCGCCAGATTGCGATTACTGGACCCGGATCGTTTCAGTTCGTTTGCTGAATTCAGCGCAGAGGAGCAAAGCTACGAACCCATCGCTGATGCAATAGAGTTGTTGCTGAACGAAAACACAGATGCTGACGCCTTGCTTAATGCAATCACGCCGCTACTTGATGCTGATGAGGACTCGAAACTACTGACTGGGCTGGAAAGCAGCGGTGCGCAGGAACAAAAGGAAACGCGCACCGACCTGATCGATCATTTGCTAGACCGCCACGGCACAGGCCGGGTGTTGTTTCGCAATACCCGAGCGGCCATTTCAGGCTTTCCTGGCCGCGAGTTGCACGCTTACCCTATGCCCAGGCCTGACGCTTACGATCAAGCTCACTTGACGCCTGAACGACTCTACCGCAACAGCACACCTTCTCCTGCCTGGGTCAGTATTGACCCTCGAATTGCCTGGCTGGAGCAGCTGATTAAAGATCACCGCGGCGAAAAATTACTGTTGATTGCGGCAAGCTCTGAAACAGCACTGGATATTTCTGAAGCGCTGCGGGTAAACACCGGATTTCAGGCCGCTGTATTCCATGAAGGCATGAGTATCGTTGAGCGTGACCGCGCCGCGGCGTTCTTCGCAGACGAAGACTATGGCAGCCAATTGCTGATTTGTTCGGAAATTGGCAGTGAAGGCCGCAATTTCCAATTTGCACACCATTTACTGTTGTTTGATCTGCCGTCCAACCCGGACCTGCTTGAGCAACGTATAGGCAGATTGGACCGAATAGGTCAGACGGACACCATTAAAATCCATATACCCTATTTTGAGTCTAGCGCACAGGAAGTGTTATTCCGCTGGTACCACGAGGGTATGAATGCGATTGAACAAGCCTGCCCGGCAGCACACACCGTGTTTGTTGAGATGGGTCAGGAGCTACGCGCTATTGAGCAACGCGGTGCAAACGACCCCGACTTCATCACGCGTACACGCGAATTAACCGAAGCCCTTAACGAACAACTGCACAATGGCCGGGACCGGCTGCTGGAATATAACTCCTGTCGTACACACGTGGCATCGGCACTCGCCGAACAAGCAGTGGAAGAAGACTCTGCCTGCAACTTACCCGAATTTATGGAGTTGGTTTTCGATTGCTTTGGCGTGCACAGCGAACCGCACAGTGAACGCGCCACGATAATTCGCCCTGCAGAAAACATGTACGCGCCTTTCCCGCTGCTGCAAGATGAAGGTATGACGGTGACCTACGACCGAGGCACCGCGTTGGCCAATGAAGACTGGCATTTTTTAACCTGGGATCATCGCATGGTGATCGGCGCTCTGGATTTAATACTCGGGGCTGAGAAAGGAAACTGCGCTGCCATTGCCGTTAAAACAGCCGGGCTGAAACCTGGCACCTTGTTGCTGGAAACGCTGTTTGTAATCGACAGCCCCCAGCAAACCAGCCGCTACCTGCCACCCAGCACCATACGTGTTCTGGTCAATGAACAAGGCCAGGCCCTGCATCACGCAGTGAGCTTTGATCTGCTCAATTCAGCCGCGCAGGTACTGGACCGCAAAACCTCGGTTAAAGTTGTGAAAGCACGTAATACTGTATTGGAAGGTTTAATCAAACGAACTAGAAGCCTCGCCGAAGAGCAGTCGCAAGGGTTGCTAGAGCAAGCCCACCGAAGTGCAGAACATGCGCTTAACGAGGAAATAAGCCGGCTGGAAACTCTGCAAAGAATAAACCCGAATGTGCGCGACGTTGAAATTCAGGCATTGAGACAGGAACTGAGCAAGGTCAACAGCGTTATTGATGCGATGGTATTGCGGCTGGATGCTCTGCGAGTGATTGTAGCGGTATAGCATTTTGCGTGAGCGCGAGTTCTGGCTGAAGACGCCATTGGGCGCGCATCCAGCTACCGCCATCTGGGTCTTTTAACACCTCACCAACGCCACCCGGATGCTCAAAGTAAAGCGCCTGCCGTTGTTCTTTAAAACAGGCATCAATGGGTAGGTTCAGTTTTTCCAATGCACTAACCACGCTTGCTGCGTCAAACTCGAACTCTACGTTTTCACGGGATTGCTTACCGGTGCGCGGACATATTGCTGCATCCAATGAGAGCACTTTTAAAGCGCGATCAATCAGATGAGGATCTGCTTGATGCTGTTCGCACCAATCAACCAGCGCTGCACGAATAACCTTGAAGCTGCGTTCACGCTCAGCTATTAGTCTCAGATAGATCGCGGCCCTGCCTTCATAAACCCCCAATTTGTCTTCAGATTGCAAAGCAAATTCAGAAAGCAATCTCTTTAGCAAAACCCTTAGCAGAGGAGTTGCCGGTAAGTTCTGTTGCATCGCCAAAAATCGAATCGTCAGTGGCATCATATGACCATGCATCAAGATCATATGAGCGGCAATTAGAAAGTAACCATCCAAGCCTTCATCTCTGCTAAACGTATGGCAGGCTACAACGTACTCACCTTTGGCTTTGCCATAACCCGCAACGGGTACGGCTTCGATCTGATACTCGTCACGACGTTGATAAAACTCTGTACCGGGCAACAAGGTGTAGCCAAAAATATTGATGTTCGGAAAAGTTGCCAGTAACTGGTCCAGGTTGCGCTCGAAATCAGCCAGGTTGTCGCCTGGCAACCCCCAGATCAATTCCGCGGCTATTGGTACACCAGCATCCGCCATTTCTCTGGCAATAGGCTCGTATTTGTTAGCCGCCATATTTTTGCGATTCGACAGTTCAAGCGCCAATGGCGTCAGGGTTTGCAAGGCCAGTTGATAATGGGGTAGCAAGCCATTCTGATTCAGCAGTAACACGATTTGCTGCACCTTGGGGCTGTGTTTTTTTGACCAGCTGGTGGCAAAAGTTCTTGGCAGCCCGGTCTCGCTCTTTAAATCACAAATTAACTGCGTTTTTTCAAGGTCTTCGCGCAAGGCGCCGAAGTTGGAATCTGCCAACCAGATATTTTCAATTCCGGCCGCAACCACCTTCTGCCAATCATCGCGTATTCTATCCATGGAAAACTGATGCATTTTGGTGCCAATGGCACCAGTACCCCATTCGCAGAATGCGCATTTAAACGGGCACCCACGACTGGTCTCGTAAGCAATCGAGTCGTACAGCGGCTGCCCGGCATCATCTGTTAAAGCAACCACATCAAGCGCGGACGGCAGGCGATCAAGTTCAGTCTCTCTGGGTCGCTCCGCGCTACAAACCACATGGCCCGCCTGAGCCCAGGCTAAACCGGCAATATTCGGCCAGTGCTCAGCAGCTGGATAGTCAAGCAAGTCCGTGAAGGTCTGCTCTCCTTCGCCCAGTACAATCAAATCTATCGGGTCGCTTAACAAATAAGTCTCTGCTTCCTGAACATGCGGGCCGCCCGCTACACAAAGAAACTCCGGCAGCTCCCGTTTTAACTCAACGATCAATTGCAGAAATTCCGCGGCGTTCCAGGTGTAAAAACTGAAGCCCAATATGGGCTGATGATTTGCAGCCAGCGCAGTTTGGCATATCTGCTCCAGTGCCTGTATTCCATCTTCCTTCCAGGCATCGATATGCTCTGCATCACGAAAATGCAGCAAGTGAAATTCAGTATCCTCGCTACATTGGCCGTAACGTTGATAATACGCTTGCAGACCACCCGTAGTGAGTGGCGCGGCATGGAACTGCTCTGAGTCCATGCTGAACAAAAAGACCGGACGTTTGATCAACAACTGAGCCCTGGTTTCAGTGAAAGGCGAATGTACCTTAAAACCCTCGGCCTGTCCGATTTTTCCCTGACGATCGGCCAACTGACAGACAACGTGCTATATTTGTTTGTTATGAATTTTTTTCCATTATTGGTATGAAACTACCACCCAGCAAGTCAGAAATACGCAGCGAGTTGCAGCAGCAAATGCGCGATTACCTGGCCCGCGGTGGTGAAGTACAGGAGGTACCACGCGGTGCCAGTAGCCGAGATAATGCCGATGGCCCCATCAGGGGAAATAGCTTTGTGCCTAATAGTGGTCAACAAGTTCCAGCGGAAGACAAGCTACCGCTAAATGACGTAATCCAGTCGATTGAAGCACGACGCCGGGCAAAAACAACTCGCCCGAAGTCTGCCAAAGAGTACAAACCCAAGCCAAGGCGTAAAATGATATACGATGACTTTGGCGAGCCACTGCGTTGGGAGTGGGTTGAAGACTGAACTATTTACCTGTTCAGAATTTTCCTAGAACGGAAACACAATGGGAATCGCTATCAACACTGTGGCTGTATAAGCGATCGCTACCGGCAACCCTGTTCTGGCGTAATCGGCAAAATGATAACCACCCATGTTTTGTATCATCAAATTAGTGGTGTAGCCATACGGCGTCATAAAGCTGGCACTGGCCCCATAGGCAACCGCCATAACAAAAGGCATCCAGTTGACATCAAAACTGCCGGCAAGCGTATAGGCGATAGGGAAGGCCAAGGCTGCGGCGGCGTTGTTGGTCATTAACTCCGTCATTAACAAAGTGGCCAGGAACACACCAACCAAAGCAACACCAGGTCCCCACTGTGCCAAATTGGTATGCAGGCTATTGGCCAGCATATCGACCAGGCCGGAGTTATCAAGCGCTGTGGCCATGATCAAAGCAGATGCAATAATCATCAGCAACGCGTATGGAAAGCGGCGCTTTAACTCCTCGCCCGTTACCACACCAAACGCCATTATTGCTGCCAGTAACAGCGCCAATCCCTTAAACAATGGAACCACTTGTAAAGCGGCGAGAATAATCACGGCTGCGAATGCTCCCATCAACGCAGCACTTCGCCTGTTTGACAATGAACGTTCAATTTCAACGCCATTCAGTACCGCGAAATTCTTGCTAATGTTTTTACGCGTTGAGAAATCAGGACCGACCGCCAATAACAAACTGTCGCCGGCTTTCAACCTGATACCGCCAAGCTTACCTGAAAGGCGATCACCGCCGCGCCGTGCACCAACAACTGCGGCATCAAACATAGCCCGAAAACCCGCGTGTTTTACAGTACGGCCAACAATGGGGGCGTTTGGTAGCACAACCACTTCTGTTAAGTTGCTGCCAAGTAAGCCACTGGTAGTCGCAAACGTCTCGATCCCCTCAAGGCCTTCAAGCCGACCAATCTGCTTCACATCGCCCGAAAAAATCAGAACGTCATCACTTTCGATAATCTCGTAGGGAGGTACAGGTGTTATCAACTTGCCGTCGCGCAAAATCTCCACCAAAAACAATGATTCCAGTTCGCGCAGCTTGTTCTCAGCGACACTGCGTCCAATCATTCCGGAGTCTTGATTGATTCTTGCTTCGAGGAAATATTCGTCGATCTTTGGATCTTTCTGTACGTGTACCGGTAGCAATCTCGCCGATAATAACAATACCGTCAGGCCAACGACGGTAACCAAAAGCCCTATTACAAGAAAGTCGAAGAACGCGAAGCCGGTTTCACCTGCGTCCAGCAAAAAGCTGTTCACGACTAAATTAGTTGAGGTACCGATCAGCGTTGTTGTGCCGCCCAATATGGCCGCGTATGACAGCGGAATGAGCAAGCGACTTGCCGGGTGCTGCCCATTGCGGGCGATACCGTTGGCAAGCACAGCGACCACTGCTGTGTTGTTCAGGAACGCGGATAAAAAAGCGGTGACCCCACCAATCTTCAACAACGTTAGAGGATAATTTGGGCTTACAAGACGCCGGCTAATCCTTAGCAACCAATCTATTTTTTCCAAGCCTACCGATACCAGTAGCAGCAACATCAGAGTGGCGAGACCCGGGTTTACAATTTTGCTCAGTAACTCTTCAGTGCTAACCACGCCTATTGAATAACAGGCTAATGCTGAAAAACCGAAAATCCATGAAGGTCGCCAACGACCCCATGCCAGGTTCACAATCATCACCAGGAAAATAATGGCAACGAGAATTTGGGTGAAATCCATACAATGACTTCGCAACAATGATGCGCACGCGCAATGGTACACGATTAACTACCGTTCGGCGCTGATCGTGACCGCCGTCATAGATCGCTTGTGGCAGGTCCTGCCCAGCATCTACAATAAAGAGTAGCAGCAATCAGATCCGGGAAGATCCCGCTATGTCAGCCAAATACTATTTATTGGCGCTATGGAGCATTTCGATAAGTTTGCCCGTTGTCGCCCAATCAGATGAGCAAGCTGTTGGTCTGGGGTACAGAACGCATGGCTATGAGCTGGGTCAGGGCAATACGCATTCGGGCCCGCCAACAGATTACGGCCACGCCCATTTCACCAAACCTCGCTATAGCAATTCCGCTTATTACCGCAGCTATCACGCACACAAAGACATCATCAAGGAAAACGGCGGGGATATTTACGCGCCGCTTTGGTATTGGAACCCCTACAGTTACCACGATAATTCCAACTACCCTGGCATCAATCGGCACTTGGGTTACTCGTCAGCTTATTATTCAGAAAATGGTAGAGCAGACACGCAATCATCGGGTGCAGCAATGGAACGGGTTCTGGAGAGAACCCTGGATGGCAAATGTTTTGAGCTAAGACGTGAGGAAAATACCGAGCTTAGAGTAGAACTGCCCGCTTCAGAATGCCTCATCGACTCCAGGAATTAACTGCGGCGCGCAGAATCTGCTGGGACCATGGAGCACTCAAGCGCCAGCAGTTTCTGCTTACGCCAAAGACCACCTGCATACCCGGTTAACTTGCCGTCTTTGCCTACCACTCTGTGGCAGGGCACGATAATCGCCAGGGCATTTTGCCCGTTGGCCCTGGCCACTGCACGCACCGCACTGGGTTTGCCAATCGCCAGCGCCTGATCGGCATAGCTTCGGGTTTCACCAAAGGGAATATCAACCAGGGCTTGCCAGGCGTTTTTCTGAAATTCCGTTCCAGCGAATTGCAATGGCACACTGAAGCGCATGAGTTCGCCTTTAAAATAGGCAGTGAGCTGCTGTTCCAGCAATTCAAACACAGGATGTTCACCGGCAACGAATTGAGCACCCAAGACGCGCTGCAAACGGCTGAGCTGCTGTTCCATGGCCTTACGGTCATCAAATTCGAGCAGGCATAAACCGTCGTCACTGGCCGCTGCAAACATTGGACCCAGCGGACTCAACAGTCGCTTTACCTTAACAAGCCTGGCGTTTTTGCCAGCTTTTGGCGAGCAACCGGCAACCCGCTGAAAAGCCTCGCCGAAGCCGCTTAAGGACTCAAAACCACTGGCGAATGCTGTGTCAGTCACGCTGTTATTGGCTTGCAGAGCGTCGTGTGCCGCGGACAAACGACGGGCGCGCTGCCATGCTTGAAACGTTGTGCCGTAGTGCTTGTTAAACCAACGCCTGACCCGCACAGGATCTGTGCCCATATTGCGCAAATCGGCGTCACTGATTCGTTCATTACTGGCCAGGCGATCTTGTAATTTGATAAGCCATTCTGGCTCGCTTCCGGCCAGGGTATCGGGTTTACACACTTTGCAAGCACGAAATCCTGCTCTTCTCGCTTCTTCCCCGCTAGCAAAAAACTGCACATTCTTTCGCAATGGTTTGCGCGCAGAACACACGGGGCGACAATAAATACCTGTTGTAGTCACGCCTACAATAAAAACACCTTCATAGTGGGCATCACGATCAAGCAAAGCCTTATACATGGTGTCGTCACTGGGCAGACTCATTGTTACTGACTCCGACTGATTAATGGCTAACATTACCTTGTTCCCGAGTACTCATGTAAGAAAGCGCTATTGTGCTGTGCACAACACCTACGTGCAGCCGAAAACTGAACACTCATTTTTTTGGCAGTGAGGCTACCCCAGCAGGCATTTCTTCACTTTTTTTTAACAACTGCGCATCCAGAAAATCAAGCACCAAACGCTGAACCGTTTGGGCCTCGGGCATCTCAGTATTGGCCGTAAATGCGTGCCACATGGCATCAAACACATGCAAATCAGCGTCAATTCCTGCTTCTCTCAACACTCGGTGTAAACGCACCGTACTGCTAAGCAATAAATCACGCGTGCCGGTAATCAGCAAGCTCGGCGGAAAACCTTGCGTGTAATCGGCATATACTGGTGACACCAGAGGATGCTTCAAACCTGCAGCGCCTGCATATACCTTAGCTGCAGCCGCAAGCGCGCCGCCGTACACCGGTAGAACAGGGTCAACGGCCTCATTGGTCACATAGCTGTCACCGGTTTTGGACAGGTCAGCCCAAGGGGTATTCATGTATGCAGCTGCCGGCAAAGGCAAACCCTGATCTCTGGCGCTAACAATCATAGACGCTGTCAGGCTGCCCCCTGCACTGGTACCAAATACCGCAATATTCTCTGCGGGCGTCGTTTCCAGCAGAGCTCTGTACACTGCAACAGAATCGTCTACGGCATGAGGAAAAGGATGCTGCGGCGGCATGCGGTAATCAACGGCTATGACTCTGTATTGGCCGGCAAGCGCGATGCTGGCCGCCTCCAGCATGCTGGCCTCACCGCCAAAGAAAACGTAAGCACCGCCATGCAAGCCAATCAGAACTTTACCTTGCTTGGCGGCAGGAATTTGCTCGGGGGTTAATACCCTCACCGTGACGCCACCCATTTGAGTTTTTTTAATGTCTATTGGCGCTGATTTCAAGCGTTCAATCTGCGGTTGCACTCGCAAGCTCTGCTGGCGTTTGAGCCGTTGCCATTGTTCAGCAGAGGATGGGCTAACCAGCCGGCCTTCCATTAACACAGGTCGGCTCAGAATGGCCTGCGCCTGGTCGCTGACGTGGCGTGGCACCGGGTATTTCGCGGGTAGCGGCTGTTCGCTTGCCGCGGAGGCTTGAAACGCCAGACCCCATATCGTCAGAAGCGCACAGCGAGTAAACATAAAATTGTTCCTGATCAAATGCCGCTTCAGTCTACAACAGTTTTTGTCCGACCAGCAGCGCAGTGCAGAAGTGTGCGAAAATAGCGGATTAACCAGTGCAGGAAAACAGGCGTGTCCAATACCCCGCAGCAAGAGGGAATTCAGCTGAACGCTAATAACAGCAAGCAGCAAGAGTCGATACAGGGTCCCGATAATCGACCAAAAGGCAAGGCCAGCCTGGCCGTCTTCAGTAGCCTGTTGCAATTCCTTAAGCCATACACAGGCACTGTTATTGCCGCTGCAGCCGCATTGTTATTTACAGCGGCGATCACCCTGTCAATCGGTCAAGGTGTGCGCTTGATGATAGATGGCGGCTTTGTATCCAGTAGCGGTGAGCGATTGAACTACGCAATTGGCATCATTATGGGTCTAGCTACCTTAATGGCGCTGGGCAGTTCACTGCGGTTTTACCTGGTGTCCTGGTTAGGAGAACGGGTATCTGCCGATCTGCGCCAGGCTGTGTTTGACCACATAATTAGTTTGCACCCCAGCTACTTTGAGACCAATCTAAGCGGCGAGATTATGTCGCGCCTCACCGCAGACACCACCATATTGCAATCAATTATTGGCAGCTCCTTGTCGCTGGCTTTGCGCAATTCGGTGATGTTGGTCGGTGCGCTGATCATTCTGCTGATCACTAACCTGAAGTTGACTCTCATCGTTATGGCGGCTGTACCGCTGGTGATCCTGCCTATCTTTTGGGTAGGTAGAAAAGTACGAGACTTGTCACGCAAGAGCCAGGACAGTATTGCCGGGGTTGGCAGCTACGCAGGTGAAGCGATTCAGAACATCAAAACCGTGCAGAGCTTTGCCCAGGAACCATTGGAAAGGCAAGCATTTGGCAAAGAAGTGGAATCGGCATTTGCTGTTGCCAGAAAGCGCATTATCCAGCGGGCAGTAATGATTGCCATCGCCATTGTCATAATGTTTGCCGGTCTTGCCGGCATGCTGTGGGCGGGTGGCCACGATGTACTGAACGGATCCATGACTGCGGGTGAATTAGGTGCTTTCGTATTCTATGCCTTAATGGTTGGCATGGCGGTTGGCACCTTGTCAGAAGTATACGGAGAGCTGCAAAGAGCAGCTGGTGCCACTGAGCGCTTGATTGAACTAATGAACGTGCCCGCTGAAATTATTGCACCCGCCAGACCGCTGGTAAACGCAGCTTCGGTACCACCCCACGCGAAGCTAAGCAATGTGATCTTTGCCTACCCCGCACGGCCGGAAACAGCGGCTCTGAAAGACTTTACGCTGGAAGTAGAGGCTGGTAAATGCCTGGCACTGGTTGGCCCCTCTGGGGCGGGCAAGTCGACTGTTTTCGAGTTACTGCAACGTTTTTACGACCCGCAATCAGGCGCTATCGAATTTGGCGGTATCAACATTCGCGACTTTGACCCACGCGAATATCGACAGCAAATCGCTGTAGTCGCCCAGCAACCCGCGTTGTTTTCCACTAACGTCGCCAGCAATATTCGTTACGGCAACCCTGAAGCCAGCGACACAGAAGTGGTTGCAGCCGCCAAAGCCGCTCACGCGCATGACTTTATAATGCAGCTACCGCAAGGCTATAGCAGTTTTCTGGGCGAGCGCGGCGTGCAATTGTCCGGGGGGCAGCGCCAGCGGGTTGCCATCGCCCGAGCCTTGCTAAAGAATCCACGCTTACTCTTATTGGACGAGGCCACCAGCGCGCTGGATGCAGAAAGTGAACATCAGATTCAACAAGCCCTTGAAGTAATCATGCGCGATCGAACCACAGTGATTATCGCGCATAGACTCGCGACCGTATTGCATGCCAATAAAATTGCGGTGATGGATCAGGGCCAATTGGTAGCCCAGGGCACTCATGCCAGCCTTGTGAAAAGCTCGCCCCTGTATAAGCGTCTCGCCGATTTACAATTCAGGGACGAACAGCGAGAAGTGGGTGTATAGGGCAGTATCAAGGAGTCATTGATCCCAACCATCATCATCCAGTTTCTTCAATTTGCTGCGATCAACGTCATCCAGCATGCGTTCACTGTTTTTCAGCATGCGCCATGATGAACGCATAATGCCGCCCACTATCAGAATGGCGAGTAAAACAAACAACGCTGTTTTTAATTCTTCATTCATTGTGACCAACTCTGGAATCAGATTCCTAGAAGAATAACAGTTTGATGATTAAGACGCCTAACACCAGGTTAAACACACGTCGAATAATCGCGTCACCGTGCTCCATAGTGACATGCGCGCCCAGCCAACCGCCAATTGAATTACCTACCGCAAGACACAAACCAACAATCCACAATATCTCAACCTGTGTGGCAAAGACCAGCAGTGCTGCAAATGTGTAAACCAGCACGATAAAGACTTTGTGCATGTTGACCGTTACCAGGTCCAGTTGCAAAACACGATGCAAGATAGGCATTAATATAAAACCAACACCTAACTGGATAAATCCACCCCAGATGCCCGCTCCAAACATGCACACATGACCCGCTATCATGCGTGTCTTGCTCAAAGGTTCAGACGTATCTTGTGTTTGTGCTTTCGGTTTCGCGTCTGTCGCCATGAGTATCATCACAGCCACCATCACTACTGCAACAACACGCTCAAACCATACTCCTTGCAGCTCGGTACCAATTTGCGCGCCAATAATGGCGCCGGGTACCGCCGCAGCAGCCAGACTCAGGCTGAGTTTGAAGTCTGAAAAACCTTTTCTGAAGAACGTGATTACAGCGGTGATATTTTGCGCCAGAATAGCAATACGGTTGGTCCCGTTTGCCACCGGGCCGGGAATATCCAGAAACAGCATGGCCGGCACGGTCAGCAAAGACCCGCCGCCAGCCATTACATTCATGAAGCCGGCTGCTATCCCCGTTAAGGTAAGCAACAGTAGCTGCCAAATCTCCATTCATTGTCCAATCTGGGAAAAAGTGCGTGCACGTTACCGTGCACGCGTTGGTTTGTACAGATCGCTGCTATTGTTCCAGAACAGTCGATTTTTCAGCAACCGAATGATCCTCAGGCAAGCTGCTGATATTCGCAATAGCCCGGCACAAGGCAAATACAGACGCACCGAGAACCGGAAAACTCAATGCAGCAAGACCAAGCAATGATGTCTGCATACCGAATTGATCTACAGCAAAGCCAAGCAAAGGTCCGGCGACAATAAATGCTGCCCTGATGGCCAGGTTCAGTACAGAGTTAATCGTAGCTCTGAAGGCGCTATCTACCCGCTTGTTAAGCGCGTCATACAACAGCACCGAGTTTAAGCCGCGACACACCGGGAACAATAAGGCACATGCTACACCTGCCCAACCCGAAAGTCCGGCCATACCCAGAAATGCAACAACGGTGAATGCCGCCGTTGCCAGCATAAGCTGCGCGCCACCCGTCATACGCTCCAGAGCAGTCGCCCAGTGGGCACTTACACCGCGAATCAAGCAATGCAAAGCCCACAAGAACCCAAAGTATTCAAGCGGCACCGATTGTATCTCCCAGTATTTCTGGAAGGTCCAAAACGCCAGTAAGGCGATCAGACCGAAACTGACAGTGCTGATTGCGCTCCACAATACAATGCGATCTCCATACACCAGCGTAGTGGCTATTGCCCTAGCGTTGTCACTGTGGTCGCCAGACCCCATAGACCGGGGTGGCTCAATCAATGTTAGCGAGAGCAGCAATGGCGGTACACCAAGCAGAAATTGCAAGCTCAGTAAGGTTTCAAATGCCGGTGCCACATCCAGGCTCAGAAAAACGACACTTGCCGTTAACGCTGCCACACCCTCAGCTACTGAGGTCAGAGCCACCAATTTGCCAACCGAAGCCGGTAAGTTGAATTTCTTGTTCAACTTTTGCAATGCCAGCTGCGAATCAAACAACATCGCCATGTCTGAGCCAGAGCTCAGGCTCAACGCAACCCCCATAACAACTTCAAAAACGATGAAGTCAACAAAGGTTTCGGCTGAATACAGGCAGGCATAGCTCAGCAGCATCAACACGGCTGACAAGCACAGGCTGACCTTACGCCCATAAACATCCGCAAGATAACCTGACGGAACCTCGAACACTGCAACGGTCAGCGCAAATGCCGCTTGAGTCTGCAAAATCTCAGCCATGCTCAAGCCCTTGCCGAGCAGCAACGGCACGAACACTGGAATAATCAACTGCAGCGCGTGGCACACGCCTATGCCATAAATTTTCAATATGTTCTGTATCAATGCGCGTTCCATGATCTTCACCTTCTCTTTACCTCTTTACCCGCAAGCATCCATTGCCTGCGCTTCAAAATACTTCTGCCCAGAAACGAAAAAGCCCCCGGGAACGTGGTTCGCGGGGGCTGCTGTTCTAAAAGCATTAGTCTTTGACGACTATCCCCCTGGCTCCAATAGTGTGTTTTTCACGCGACCCAACTCGCTTGCACACGACACGCCACACATGCTCACATGCCATGTCTGGCTGTAAGCACAAATGCCCGATGCGGCCGGAGCAGCGCCGAGGCTAAATGTGGTTTGTTTCAACAATTGAGTCATGTTTAATAAAATGCGTTTAACACCAAATATTAAGACCAAAAACGGCCAACGTTTACCGGGTTGAGACCGAAAAACATTAGCCGTTTAACAGCGCTAAGTTTGGCTTAAAGCGCCTTACAAAGCAAGCCAGTGTCAATATTATTTACCAAAAACGATATCAAACACCTGGTCGTAATGCTCAGCAAAGTGAACTGTTAGGCCCTTGCGTAAATAATCTGGTAATTCATCGAAGTCTCTTCGACAGGCTTCGGGCAGAATGAGTTCCTTAATTTTGCTGCGTCGTGCTGCAATCACTTTTTCACGTATTCCACCCACAGCCAGAACCTGACCGGTCAAGGTGATTTCCCCGGTCATCGCCAGCGGTCTGCTTACTTTTTGATTTCTGGCCAACGAAATCAATGCCGTGGTCATTGTTACCCCGGCGCTGGGGCCATCTTTTGGAGTGGCACCCTCTGGCACGTGCAAATGAATATAAGACTTGTCGAAAAACTCAAGATCGCAATCGTATTTCGAAAGATTGGATATCACGTAGCTATACGCAATTTCTGCCGATTCGCGCATCACCTCACCCAGCTTTCCGGTCAGCTTGAAACCGCGATTGTCAGTGTGAATTCGAGTTGCTTCCATAGGCAGGGTTGCACCACCCATGCTGGTCCACGCCAAGCCGGTGACCACGCCAATACCAGACATCGTTCGTTCCTGTCGAAACAGTGGCGGGCCAAGGTATTCTTCAACCTGCTCTTTGCCTATGCGGATCACTCTATCCGGTTCCTGCAGTAACAGCATGATCGCTTTTCGAATAATTCGCTTAAGCTGCTTCTCAAGATTTCGCACACCTGCCTCGCGTGCATATCCTTCGATCAGCATTCGTAAAGCGCCCTGGTTGATGCGCAACTGCCGCGGTTTAACACCGGCTTGCTTGAGTGCTTTCGGCCAAAGATGATTTTTTGCAATGGCCAGCTTTTCCTCCGTTATATAGCCGGCCAGACGAATTGTTTCCATGCGATCAAGCAAGGGGCCCGGGATAGAATCAAGCTGGTTAGCGGTGCAAACAAACAGAACTTTCGACAAGTCGATTGGCAGGTCTATGTAATGATCAAGAAACTGGGCATTCTGTTCCGGGTCTAATACTTCCAACAAGGCCGATGCAGGATCACCCTGATAAGAAGCGCCAATCTTGTCAATCTCATCAAGCATGATGACAGGGTTGGATACTTCGACCTGCTTCAATGCCTGCACAAATTTTCCGGGCATCGCGCCGATATAGGTTCGCCTGTGCCCTTTTATCTCCGCTTCATCACGCATACCGCCCAAGCTGAAACGGTAGAATTTCCTGTCCAGGGCGTCAGCTATCGAACGGCCTATAGACGTTTTACCTACGCCTGGCGGGCCAACCAACAACAGGATAGAGCCTGCTATTTCGCCTTTATAAACGCCAACGGCAAGAAACTCTTTAATTCGGTCTTTAACATCGTCAAGACCATCATGATGTTCATCAAGCACTTGCTGAGCGTGGCCCAGGTCGAGTCTGTCGTCTGAATAAACACCCCAGGGAACCGAGGTCGCCCAATCCAGGTAATTGCGGGTTACACCGTATTCAGGTGAACCTGAATCAAGCACAGACAGTTTGTGCAGCTCTTCCTCAATTTTTTTCAGCGCGTGCTCCGGGGGATCCAGGGCGTCAAGGCGTTCTCGAAACTGGTCAGCATCCGCCGTGCGGTCATCCTTGGAAATACCCAGCTCTTTCTGGATAATCTTCAATTGCTCGCGAAGGAAAAACTCTCGCTGGTTGTCGCTGACTTGCTCATTGATACGCGCTGTAATGGAGGTCTGCAGTTCAGCCACTTCCATTTCATTGCGTAACAAAACCAGAACTTTCTCCATCCGTTCCTGCAGAGGAATGGTTTCCAACACTTCCTGCAGCGCATCACCTTTTGCAGATGTTATAGCGGCAGCAAAATCTGTCAGGGGCGAAGGGTCGTTTGGAGAGAAACGGCTTAGATAGTTTTTCAGCTCCTGGGTATACAGAGGGTTCAGAGGTAACAGGTCTTTGATGGCTTTGACTATGGCCATCGCGTAGGCCTTAACGCCGTCGCTGTCATCTGTTTCCGCCTGGGGGTAGCTAACCTGTGCTATCAGGGGTGGCTCATTCTTATACCAATGTTGAATCTGGAAGCGCTTTAGGCCCTGAGCTACAAATTGAAGCTGTTCATCATCTGCAACGGCAGAATGAATTTTCACTGCGCAACCCATCAAAGGTAGATCGTCAGCATTGACCTGATCGGGATCCTCATCGCCAACGTACACCAACCCCAATGCTGCGTGAGGCGTTTTTGCAACCCGCTTGAGCGTTGATTTCCAGCGCTCCTTATTCACCAGTACCGGTTGAATTTGAGCAGGAAAGAATGGCCGGCCGGATATAGGCAAAATAAAGAGTTTGTCCGGCAGCAGGTCGTCGGGCTTGGCTAGCGTAAAACTTTCACGCCCCTGTTCGTCAACAAAACCATCTGTTTCGGTATCCGATTCGCTGTAAATCAATGATTCTATTGGGTTTTGATCCGACATCTCTCTTGCTCATACACGTTTTCACTGCCCAATTAATATGGGTGCGGAAATGTCGATATCAAGCGTAGGCCGGCTGAGAAACGGGCAATTTCCACCGTTCAAACCCAGCCGTCGCAGCTTAGCTTGTTTTTTGACCAAAAAAGCAGCGGAAACTGGCTTTCTGTCTATACTCAGATGAGAGCCTGGGGCTTGCAGCAGGAATTGCGGCACTGAATAGCACGAAGACCAATATCTTATTGATTTTTATAGAATAAAATGAAGAACATACAGAATTTTATGCTTCGAGAGCTGCAAAACTTCAGTGATGATTTCTGTCGTATACATTTGGTCGATTTCTATCAGCAGTTCGAGCGCAAGAATGAGCAGCTTTCCGCGTTGTTGGACAAGGAAAATGAAACTGGGGCTGCGGCCAATGCGCAGCTTGAGCAGCAGTCCTTACGCGAGTTTGTGTTGGAGAAGCGAAACAAGGCCCGCTTTGAGCAATTCGAGAGCGCATTCTTAACGGCGATTAACAACACTTACGCTGAATTTGCTGATTTTCTAAATCAACGCGAAAGCGGAGTGCCAATTGGTAAGGAACTGGAGCGGGTTATTGAAAGCGAGCTTGCACTGCCGAATATGATCAATGCGGCGGCATTGCGAGGCGAGGTGTTACTAGGTGCACTGAATAGCCGACTGTCTGTGATAAGCCAGATGAAAGTAACTGCCGATCGAAATCCATTTACCCCTTTGAGTTTCGCGCATGCTTTTGAGCGCGCAATCACCAGCCTGCACTGGAACTTACAGACGCGCATTCTCGCGTTTCGTTTGTTTGAAACGAGCTTCTTGCGACAACTCAATGGTCTTTACGAGCAGATGAACGCCTTCCTCGCCGAGCAAGGCATATTACCGAACTTGCGAGACAGCAAACAAAACCCCGAGCAAACCCGCTCAAGCTTGCAGGAACAGCAACAACAAGCTGCCAGGGAACACGATGAGCGGCACGACAGCACCGAAGCAGCCACTGTTGCTGAGCAGCAGGCAGACATAGAAAGTGTTGCCCTGCATCAGGAATCCGGCCCGATACCCGAAAAAGCTATTTTCACGCCAGCGGCGAATGAAGCGCTTCAGGATGACAATATTCAGGCCATCGAAGCTGTAGGGCAGCTATTTAACGATCTGCTCAGCCACGACGCGATGAGTAGCCACATCAAGAGTTTGCTCAGTCGTCTGTATACGCCTTACGTAAGATTGGCCTTGTCGGACGATACGCTGGCCAACAATCCGGATCATCCCGCACAGCGACTATTGCAGACTTTAACTCGCGCCATAGAACTTTATCAAAGCAAAGCCGCACCACTGCAACGGCCAGCCCTGTTGCTGCAAATCAAATCTGTGGTTGAGCAACTGAGCGCGCAATCTGAGTTACGACCCAGAGTGTTCTCTGAGTTGGCCTTTCGGTTTAGCGCGGAATTGCGGCATCACGACCGCATGATTCATGCACATCTGGACAAAAAGAAGCGCTGTCAAACGGGCCTGCGCCAATTAGACAGCCTTAGAATGAGTGTGCGCAGAATTGCCGAAGCCAAAATTCAGCAAGCTGAACGTCCTGTCCCTGATCTTGTGATCGATTTTTTGTACGACACCTGGGTGCAATACGTGACAAGCCTTTACACGAACCGACAGGAAGACCCGGCGCAGGCTGAGGCCAGCCTGAATTTGATCGACCGCATCATCACCTACGCGGTAGGTGGAGTAGGCCAATCTGAAACAGAATTTACCGAACTTGCGCCGCAACTACGTCACGGAATACTGGCCTGTGGCGGCGAAGGACTGGAAGTACGGCACTTCTTACAGCAACTTATGCATCACCACAAAAATCCGGGTGTGGGCACGTATGGGCAGTACCAAAGTACTGCTATGGAGGCGAAAGCAGGATGAATACAGCAGCTACCGATTACAGCAACCACCGCAAACACAGACGAGTTTATCTCGGCACTGATATTGCGGTTTATGACGTACTGAATGGTGACCGCGTTGGCGAGATCGTTAACCTCACCATCGAAGGCTTAATGCTGGTGATGGAACAGGAACCCGAAGCAGGCAACATCTATCAGTTTGCAATGTCATTACCGCAAGACCTCGATGGACATAAGGTTATCAATGTGGGTGCAGACTGTTTGTGGTGCAGTCCAAGCAGCATCGCCGGCCAACATTGGGCTGGATTTCAGATTATAGATGCTTCAGAAACGGCGGAAAGCCTGATTCAGCATCTGATAGATACCTACGGCACCGATTAACATACCCTTAGCGAGCAGGCGTATCTAATCCCCAGAGTCTACTGGTGCCCTGTTGGGTAATGGCAGATGGGTTACTTTTTCAAACCCGCCCTTGCTTTCGGTGACTTTACCCACGCCCTCACGTTCAACTTCATCAATTCTGATAATAGCGTGCATAGGAATGTAACTTCTGGCCACACCGTTGAACTCGTTTTTCAGCTTTTCTTCACCCGGGTCAACCAGCAAATTACTGCGCTCTCCGAACACAAACTCTTCAACCTCAATAAAACCGTACATGTCGCTTTGATAGATTTCACGCGCATACACTTCATAAACCTGGCTCTGGTTTTGAAAAATGACTTTGTAGATTGCCTCATCGGCCATGATTTGAACTCACTGAATAACGCCTGACAATATACCATAAATGCCGTTGCGCAGTTATAATGCCGCCCCCCAAAAGATAGCCCAGAACCGCTGCAGATGCCTGTTCCAGCAAAGAAACTGTACATCAAGACACATGGTTGCCAGATGAACGAGTACGACAGCAGTCGTGTCCGGGATTTACTGCAGCTGGAACATGATCTGGTAGCCACCGAAAACGAGAACGAAGCAGATGTGCTTTTACTAAACACCTGCTCGATCCGGGAAAAAGCCCAGGAGAAGGTTTTTCATCAGTTGGGGCGTTGGCGCCTGCTGAAAGAACAGCAGCCCGACATAATCATAGGGGTGGGTGGCTGTGTAGCTAGCCAGGAAGGTAAGGCCATTACCGACCGCGCACCGTTTGTTGATCTGGTGTTTGGCCCGCAAACCTTGCATCGCGTACCCGATATGATCAAAAAACGCCAACCAGGCATACCGGTGGTTGACGTTACTTTTCCCGAGATTGAAAAGTTCGACCGCTTGCCGGAACCCAGCGTAGATGGCCCTTCGGCATTTGTATCGATCATGGAAGGCTGCAGCAAGTACTGTACTTTCTGTGTTGTTCCTTACACTCGTGGTGAGGAAATCAGCCGCCCATTTGATGACGTATTGGCAGAAGTTGCGGGGCTGGCTGAGCGAGGCGTGCGCGAAGTTAACCTGCTGGGCCAGAACGTGAATGCCTACCGTGGCCTTAATCACCTCAATGAAGTCATTGATTTTGCTGAGTTATTAAGTTTTGTAGCCGCCGTTCCAGGAATTGACAGAATTCGCTATACAACCTCACACCCGGTGGAATTCAGCCAGGCGTTGATTGACGCTTACGCTGAAATACCGGAGCTGGTAAATCACCTTCACCTGCCGGTTCAAAGCGGCTCGGATGATGTTTTGCGTCGCATGAAGCGCGGTCACAGTGCACAGGAATACATCGCCAAGATCGAGCTTCTGCGCCAGCACAGACCAGACATCAGTCTTTCATCAGACTTTATAATCGGCTTTCCAGGTGAGACCGACAGTGATTTTGAGCAAACCATGCAGCTCATTAATGAGGTAGGGTTTGATCACAGCTTCAGCTTCATTTACAGCGCCAGACCTGGCACCCCGGCAGCAGAACTGGAAGACCCTGTTCCCATGCAGGAAAAGAAACAGCGGCTGCAAATTCTGCAGAACAGAATCAATCAGCAGGCTCAGCGAATAAGCCGGCAAATGGTGGGTACCCAGCAAACCGTTCTGGTTATGGGCCCATCCCGAAAAGACCCACAGGAATTACAGGGGCGCACCGAAAATAATCGGGTTGTCAATTTCAAGGCCAACAACCATGAATTGATAGGCAATTTCGCCCTATTGCAGATTGACCAAGCATTGCCAAACTCTTTACGTGGCTCATTGGTCTGATTTGATCCCAATTTAAGGTACCCAAAAACCGATTTTTCTTATATTCTTGTTACATGTTCTATAGGGTCGTAAGGCTCCGGGTGGTATCAATCCCAGCAGGCAGCGCTTGTGATCAGTAAGACACAGCGCATGACGGTCCACCCCTAACACTTTAATTGAAACCCGACACCTCCAAGCTCTCTGACAACACATCTTTTTCACCCGAAGCTGCGGTAAGTGCAGAACACTTATCAGATCAGCTTAACAACGGTGGCAATCAGCCTGAAGCTATCCACCGCCGCCTGGAATTGCAACCGGATAACGCGCGGCGCTTGGCCGATTTATGTGGTCAGTTTAACCAAAACCTGATGCAATTAGAGCAGCGCTTGGACGTGCAGATTCGAAACCGCGGCAACAGCTTTTCGATAGAGGGCAGTCCAGCCCAGGTGCGCTCAGCCCAGCACGTATTGAAAGAATTGTACGCAGCCACTGACGGTGGGCACCTCAGCCCTGAGCAGGTTCACTTGCATCTTCAGGAAGCCAGTTGGGAACCCACTGAAGCCCAGGCAGTTGATACCAGTCAAAGCATGCTTCGCACGCGCCGCGTTCTGGTTAAACCTCGAGGAGCTAACCAGAAACGTTATGTAAAGCTTATCCAGAGCAAAGACATCAATTTTGGTATCGGCCCTGCGGGTACAGGAAAAACCTGGCTGGCGGTAGCCTGCGCCGTAGCTGCTTTGGAGCAAGACAAAGTAAGCCGCATTTTATTGGTGAGGCCTGCTGTAGAAGCCGGTGAAAAGCTCGGCTTCTTGCCTGGAGACTTGAGTCAGAAAATCGATCCCTATTTGCGACCGTTATACGACGCTCTGTATGAAATGCTAGGCTTTGAGACGGTAGGAAAATTAATAGAGAGAAACGTGATTGAAGTAGCACCTCTCGCCTACATGCGGGGTCGAACACTAAACGACAGCTTTATCATTCTTGATGAGGCGCAAAATACCACCAAAGCCCAAATGAAAATGTTTCTGACCAGAATCGGCTTTGGTTCTACTGCGGTCATCACCGGCGATCTAACCCAGGTCGATTTACCCAAAGATACTTATTCGGGGCTAAAACACGCCATCTCAGTACTGAAGCGTATTGATGGCATTGGCCAGGTTGAATTTGAGTCAAAAGATGTGGTGCGACATCAGTTAGTGCAACGCATTGTTGAAGCGTACGAACGACATGAAACAGTATCGAGTTCAAGTAAAAGTTCTGCACAAGCGAAAAAAAGGCAATGAGCAGTCTCGCGGTGCAATTGGACTACGCGGTCTACAGCGCAGATACGCCAACAGAGGCCCAATTCAATCAATGGACAAAAACGCTCAATGCTTGTGTTGAACATAGCGGAAACATCTGCGTTCGGATTGTGTCCGGCGAAGAAATGAGGCAGCTCAATACCGAGTATCGGGGCAAGCAAGGCCTCACCAACGTGCTGTCCTTCGAAGCCGATACCAGCGATATGCCGCTGCAAGTGCTGCAGGAGAACGTCGAGCTCAGAGATTTACTAGGCGATATTGCGATTTGCGCAGATGTGGTTCGTACCGAAAGTCGTGCCCAAAATAAGCCTTTGGAGGCCCACTGGGCACATCTTTTCGTACACGGCGTATTGCATCTGTGCGGCTATGACCACATTGATGAGTCAGACGCCACGTTAATGGAAGATCTTGAAACCCAAATACTACTCGCGATGGGATATGCTGCCCCCTATTGCGACATCAATGAGATAACAACAACAGTGTCATGAACGAAGAACACGAAGACGAAGACAAGAGCTGGTTAAACAAACTGGGCGATCTTTTTAATGCGTCGCCAAAAACGCGAGCTGAGTTGCTAGAGCTACTCGCCGAAGCGCAACAGAATGATCTCATTGACCGGGAAGCCTTGGGCATTATTGAAGGCGCACTGCAAGTCTCGGATAAACAGGTTCGAGACATACTGATTCCAGCCGCGCAAATGGTCAAGGTCTCCATGGACGAGCCAGCCGCAGAACTGATGCAGAAAATCATCAAGTCTGCACACTCACGTTTTCCGGTTATCGGCGAGAATAAAGACGATGTGCGCGGCATACTGCTTGCAAAAGACCTGTTACCTCACGTATTAAAAGGTGCAGGCGAAGATTTGAATCTGGCGGATCTGCTGCGCCCTGTGACGTTCATACCTGAGAGCAAACGCTTAAACGTTCTACTTAGGGAATTTCGCGAAACACGCAATCACATGGCTATAGTGTTAGATGAATATGGTGATGTTGAAGGCCTGGTAACGATCGAGGATGTACTGGAGGAGATTGTCGGCGAGATAGAAGACGAGCATGACATACAAACTGACGGCTACATACGCAAAATCACAGACGACGACTATCTGATCAAAGCACTGACGCCTATTGAAAATTTTAATCGTCAGTTCAAGGCCGAATTCAGCGAAAGCGAATTTGACACGATTGGTGGCATTCTTATGCAGGAATTTGGCTATTTACCCAAGCGCAATGAAGTAGTCACTATCAACGACTATCGTTTTCGCGTGATTAACGCAGACTCGCGGCAAATTCATCTGTTACGCATGACCATCGCCAAGTAAAGCGTGGGAGCCTCTGAACAAGTATGAAAGCAGCTACTGCACTTGTAGCCGGCATTCTGCTAACGGCCAGTCTGGCCCCATTGGATTTTTGGCCAGCCGCTATTGGCGGGTTAATGCTACTGCTATGGGTTTTGCATCAGGCAAGCCCAAAAACGGCGTTTTTCCGCGGCTGGTTGTTCGGTATTGGTCTGTTTGGCAGCGGTGCGTCCTGGGTATTTGTCAGCATCAAGCAGTTTGGCAACGCCCCCATGCCACTGGCGCTCTGTCTAACGGCGCTTTGGTGCACTGGTCTTGGCCTTTTACCGGCGATTAGCTGCGCGGTTCTTCGCTGGCTTAACGCTAACAATATTCAACGCGATGTTCTGCTGTTTCCGGCCATCTGGGTGTTGGGCGAGTGGACTCGCACCTGGCTTCTGACCGGTTTCCCTTGGCTTTTTATTGGCTACGGTCACGTACAAGGGCCGCTGCAAGGTCTTGCGCCCATCGGTGGCGTATTAGCGATCAGTTATACGCTGGCTCTAACTGCGGCTGTGATCTGGCGACTGATGCTGATTAGCCAGGCTAGCAACAGTGGTGGCAGGCGCCTACCATTACCCCACTGGATTCCAGTGGGTGCGTTGTTGCTGATCTGGGCCACTGCACTGCTTGTGGACCCGCTACGTTGGACTCAGGCTACAGACAAGCAGCTCAGCGCCGGCCTGGTACAAGCCAATATCGATCAGAATGAGAAGTGGCAGCGCTCAAAGATCGCAGGGCACATCGCTTTGCAA
The DNA here is from genome assembly GCA_964352475.1 of uncultured Pseudomonadales bacterium. Lineage (GTDB taxonomy): Bacteria > Pseudomonadota > Gammaproteobacteria > Pseudomonadales > JAUIET01 > JAUIET01. The sequence continues at coordinate 137,290 of CAYGSL010000006.1, forward strand.
CGCAAACTGTCGGAAGAATTATGGGGCAAGGACCTTGTGCTTTGGCCAGAAGCCGCCATTCCTGTTTTGTATCAGCGAGCGGATGCAGTTCTCGATCAATTACAGCGCCAAGCCAGGATAAGTGGCTCACGTTTTATCACTGGTATTCCATATCGTGATTCCGAGACTGGCGCGGTGTACAACAGCATCGCCAGCCTTGGCGAAGATAGACAATTGTATTTCAAACGAAATCTGGTCCCTTTTGGCGAGTTTATGCCGCTGGAAAGCTTGCTGCGCGGTTTGATTGATTTCTTTGATTTACCCATGTCCAGTTTCAGTGCCGGACCTGCGCAACAAGAGTATTTACGCATTGGTGACCTGCAGGCCGCAGCACTTATTTGTTATGAGGCTGTGTACCTGAACACGGTACCGCAATCCGATACCCCTCCGCCGGATCTATTGCTCACCATTAGCAACGATACCTGGTTCGGCAGTTCTTTTGGCCCATTGCAACATCTGCAAATGGCCCAAATGCGCGCTCTTGAATGGGGCAGAGGCATGGTTCGCGGAACCAACAATGGTGTGTCAGCGCTAATCTCGGCTGACGGCAAGATACTGGCACGTACTGAACAGTTCCAACAGCAGGTGCTCAGTGGAGAAGTTCCCATTCGAAGTGGCTTAACCCCTTACGCCAGATTTGGTGAGTGGCCAATAGTGTTTCTCTGTTTTGCACTGCTCGCACTTTGTGGCTTTCTACCCGCTTTTCGGTCTTCAAGGCCCTAGTAGCTGTCACTGGATTGCAGCCTGCTGTATCCTTTCCCTTTTTTACCGTCAGAGACCTGTATACCTGCATGGACGAGTTGTATCACCCAGAAACCATTGAACGCGACGCGCAGCACTATTGGCAGAGCAACGCCAGTTTTGAAGTCAATGAAGACAACAGCAAAGAGAAGTACTATTGCCTGGCAATGTTCCCCTACCCCAGTGGCCGTGCCCACATGGGACATGTGCGTAACTACACAATCATCGACGTTATCAGTCGCTATCAACGCATGCTCGGTAAAAATGTTCTAAACCCAATCGGCTGGGACGCGTTTGGGCTGCCGGCGGAAAACGCGGCAATACAAAATAAGGTGCCACCTGCGGATTGGACCTATCAAAACATTGACCACATGCGTGGGCAGCTAAAGCAATTGGGCTTTGCCTACGATTGGAGCCGGGAATTGGCAACCTGCGATGTGGAATATTATCGCTGGGAGCAATGGTTCTTTACCCGACTTTTCGAAAAAGGCCTGGTTTACAAAAAAGAAGCCGAAGTTAATTGGGACCCGGTTGATCAAACAGTGCTGGCCAATGAGCAGGTAGACGCGGAAGGTCGAGGCTGGCGCTCAGGTGCTTTGGTCGAGCGGCGGAAGATTCCGCAGTGGTTTATACGCATTACAGCCTACGCCGACGAGTTGCTGACTGATCTGGATTCCCTGGAACATTGGCCGCAGCAAGTGCGCACCATGCAAACCAACTGGATTGGCCGCTCTGAAGGCCTGCAGATAGAGTTTGACACGAATGCCGGGCAAGGTTTAAGCGTGTACACCACCAGACCGGATACATTGATGGGTGCAACTTACATGGCGGTTGCGGCGCAACATCCTATCGCTCAAGCGGCTGCCAAAAACGACTCTGAGTTCGCGACATTCCTGGAATCCCTGTCACAAACCAGTGTTGCCGAAGCAGACCTGGCGACGATGGAAAAGTTGGGCAAGGATACCGGGTTTAAAGCAATTCACCCTATTACTGGCGATGAGCTACCCATTTGGGCTGCAAACTTTGTACTGATGAGCTATGGCTCCGGCGCGGTAATGTCAGTGCCTGCACACGACCAACGTGACTGGGAATTTGCGCGTAAATACCAACTGCCGATAGTGCCGGTTATTCAAGCTGAGGGCGACGCGGGCGATATCGAACAAGCCGCCGTAGCCGCAAAAGGTGTGTTGATTAATTCGGGTAGTTATAACGGACTGAGCTCAGAAGCGGCCTTCGATGCCATTGCAGACAAATTGGCCGACGCTGGCAAGGCTGAGCGCCAAACACAGTATCGCTTGCGCGATTGGGGTGTTTCTCGGCAGCGCTATTGGGGTACGCCAATCCCCATGATCAACTGCAAAAGCTGCGGATCCGTCCCGGTTCCCGAAGACCAGCTGCCCGTGCTGCTACCAACGAATGTAGAAGTAGCAGCCAGTGGCTCTCCGCTTAAAAAAATGCCTGAGTTCTACCAAACTACCTGTCCAGCCTGTGGCAGAGATGCCGAGAGGGAAACCGATACTTTCGACACGTTCGTCGAGTCGTCGTGGTATTACGCGCGATTTGCCTGCCCGGATGCAGAAACCATGCTGGATAAGCGTGCCGATTACTGGACTCCCGTAGACCAGTATGTTGGCGGTGTTGAGCACGCGATTCTTCATCTGCTTTACGCGCGCTTCTATCACAAACTGATGCGAGATGAAGGTCTGGTGACGTCTGACGAACCATTCACTCGCTTGCTCACTCAAGGCATGGTGTTGAAAGACGGCACTAAAATGTCAAAGTCCAAGGGCAACGTGGTTGATCCGCAAGACTTGATAGAACAGTACGGTGCCGACACTATTCGCTTGTTTATGATGTTTGCCGCACCGCCGGAACAAAGTTTCGAGTGGTCAGACTCGGGAGTAGAAGGCGCGCATCGCTTTTTGCGTAAGCTCTGGAAGCTGGCTTATCGCTCGGCAACAGAGTCGGTGGAAACCATTCAGCCCGATGCATTGGACACCAGGCAAAAGTCTCTGCGGCGTAAAACGCATGAAACCATACGCAAGGTTTCTGATGACTATGGGCAGCGAATAGTATTTAACACTGCGGTTGCAGCGTGCATGGAACTCTCCAACGAAATTGCCAAACTAATCGATTGCGATGAACCGCAAAGCAGAGCCGTGGTCAGGGAAGCCGTTGAAGCAATGGTCTTGTTGCTTGCACCTGTGGTGCCACATGTCTGCCATTCCTTGTGGCAGGAGTTGGGCCACGACGGAGCTGTTATAGACGCACAGTGGCCCGTGGCCATAGAGGCGGCCATGCAGCGCACCGAGATCAATATTGCGGTTCAGGTTAACGGGAAGCTCAGAGCCACCATCGAGGTGGCGGCAGATGCCGATGAAGAATCCATCAAGGCCGGTGCCCAGACTGAGCAAAATGTGATGCGATTTACAGAAGGAAAGACCGTGAAGAAAATTATTTACGTACCTAAGAAGCTGGTCAACATTGTTGCTGTCTGAAAAAACGAGGGGTGAATATGAATACGCTGGTCAGAATTTTCGCAAGTCTTGCCATTATCCTAACCCTGAGCGCCTGCGGGTTTCAGTTAAGAGGCGCATTCCAGGTACCTGAAGTACTGGGTAGCGTGCACCTCAGCAGCGAAAATCCGGGTAGTCCCATACTCGATAGCGTGCGTCGCAGCATGCTGTCTTCGGGAGTGCAGCTGGTCGACACTGATCAGCAGGCACCTTATACGCTGCATCTGAGTCGCGAACGCAGCGAGAAGCGTTCCATCAGTGTAGACAGCCTGGCCGCGGCCGCCGAATTCCAACTCAGGCAATTTGTAAGCTACGAACTCCGCAGCCGGCGGGGTGAATTGTTAGTCGGGCCGCATGAATTGATTGTAGAACGAAATTTTCAAAACGATATTAACAATGTAGTGGGCAAGCGCGATGAAGAAAGACTGATTCGTGAAGAAATGCAGGTATTGCTTGCCTCAAAGATTATGCGCCGCTATCAAGCAATTGATACAGCCCAATTGCTGCCCAATGGTTCCGAACTCAGCGTTCGCTAGTTGAGCGCATAGTAATGCTTGTGCAACCCAGACAACTACCGCGCACACTACAAAGTGGTGTTCCTGCGGTTACCCTGCTTAGCTCAGCCGATGAGTTTCTGCTGCAAGAGGCCGCTGATCAGGTACGCAGCGCCGCAAGAGAACAAGGTTTTAGCGAGCGCCAGAAACTGACAGTGGAACGCGCAGGCGATTGGCAGGCTCTTATTTCACAAGCGCAAAGCCTGTCTTTGTTTGACGACAAAAAACTCATTGAAATTCATTTGCCGTCCGCCAAACCTGGGGATGCTGGCGCCAAGGCGATACTGGAATATTTACAGCTGGCACCTGAAGAGAATCGCTTGCTGCTCATCACTGGCAAACTGGAGGCATCGTCTCTGCGTAGCAAATGGTTTAAGTCAGTAGAAAAATCAGCGCTGGTTTGCCGACTGTGGCCGATTGGTATGCGCGAGCTTCCATCGTGGATTGCTGAGCGGCTGCGACGCCACAACTTGCGTCTGGATGCTGATGCTATCAAGCTTCTCGCTGACAGAACCGAAGGCAATTTGCTAGCCGCCGCCCAGGAAATTGAGAAACTGGCACTGCTGGCACCCGACAGGTCGCTAACTGCGGATGACTTACTTCGCAGTATCGGCAACAGCGCGCGATACAACGCGTTTGAGCTAGTTGAGAGCTGCATGCACGGGCATGCCGACAAGGCACTGCAAATGCTGCATGGCTTGCAATCGGAGGGCGTGGATGCACGCTCCATCTTATGGGCGCTGAGTTATGAAATACGAAACGTCAGTACTGCGCTTGGCAATGGCGGGCCCTCCGAAGCGCAGCGTTATTTTCAGAATCAACGATTGCCAAAAAACCGCCAGGCCGCCTTGCAGCAATACCTTCAGCGCTGTTCGGCCAACGGCATACGGCAATTACACCGACTAAGCGCGGAAACAGACCGCAGGATTAAAGGTGCAAGTAAAGCAAGTCCATGGGATGCATTGGCTGAACTGGTTGTGGAATTCTCAGGACGGCCTGTAAGCGTGATTCAAACCGGCTAGACGGTTTTCCACCAACTATCCTGAATCATCACTCAGGCATACTTTGGCAAAAACGGCTCACCATGACGCACATTTGCGTATCCCAGCTTAGTGGCTAATATCGCGAACATTCGTTCCGTGACGACCGAGGTCAAACTAGTCGCGTTTTGCTCACCATTCAATAAGTCCACTAGATTACACACTGCCAGCCCCTCAAATCCGCAGGGGTTGATTCGAGCGAAGTGCTCCTTATTAGTCGCTATATTAATGCTCAAGCCATGAAATGAGCAGCCTTTGCGAATCCGTAAACCAAGTGCAGCAATTTTCGCATCCTCTACGTAGACACCCGGCGCTTCGGGTCTGGCACGTGCAGAAATACCGTATTCCTGCAAAAGCTGAATAATGCTCTGCTCAATACTGGTCACCAAATCTCGAACACCGATCTTGCGCAAACCAAGATTTAGCATCAGGTAAATCACCAGCTGGCCGGGGCCATGGTAAGTGACTTGCCCGCCACGATCTGTTTTTAGTACAGGGATGTCACCTGGCATAAGCACATGTTCTGCTTTACCTGCCTGCCCCAGAGTAAAGACCGCCGGATGCTGCAGCGCCCAGGCTTCGTCTCCACCTGATTTTCGATCACGCTGATCTGTGAACTTCTGCATTGCTTGCCAGGCCGTGGAGTATTCCACCAAACCCAATTGTCGAACCAGAAGTGTGTCGTTCACAACACCATCTTTACTTGCCCACTGGCCTTTAAATCAGTAAACAGGTCTTGTAACTGAGTTTCGCCAGTGGCTGTTATGATTAGCCGTATCGAACGGTAAGCGCCATGACGGCTGTCATTATGCTCCACGGTGCCCGCATCAAAGTCCGGATCGTGGCGACGCACTATGGAAACAACAAGGTCGGTAAATCCTTCAACAGAGGCTCCAATAACCTTAATAGGATAAGCGCAAGGAAACTCTATCCTGGGTGCTTCTTCACCGCTTAGCGTATCATCACTCACTTTGCCCACCCAGTATGCCTTGCAAACGCCTCTTGGCCGAATCTATCAGCCTGGCGAAGAATCCAGCCTGCTCAACCGCTGCTAATGCAACCAGAGGCGTACTCGCCAGGGTTTCGCCTTCCAGAGAAATCGTCACGGTTCCGTAGCGCTTACCCTGCTCGATAGGCGCTATCAACACCTCATCAACCACTGATTCGATAGTCATAGCGGCATGTTTGCCTTTTGGGATGGTCAGCGTGATGTCTTCATCAACGCCTAGAGAAACTGTAGTTTCCAAACCTTCCCACACTTTTTCGTCTAGCACCTGGTCGCCGCGGGAATACATTTTGTGCGATTCGAAATACCTGAAGCCGTAAGCAAATAGTTTTTGCGTTTCGCGACTGCGGGCCTCCAGATTCTTGGTTCCCATTACAACGCTGACCAGGCGCATGCCGCCACGCTTGGCGGAAGCTACCAGGCAATACCCGGCTTCGCGTGTGTGCCCGGTTTTAAGCCCATCTACCGAGCTATCCCTCCACAGAAGCTTGTTGCGGTTCTGCTGGGTTATGTTGTTGTAGGTGTATTCTTTCTCGCTGTAGATTTTGTATTGCTCGGGAAATTTACTGATCATTGCCCCGGCCAGAATAGCCAAATCCCGGGCTGTCATATAATGATTTGGGTCCGGTAGTCCATGAGCATTAACAAAGTGGCTGTTTGCCAAGCCCAGGGTTTCGCCGTGTTTGTTCATGACTTCCGCGAAAGCACCCTCGCTGCCGGCCAAATGCTCAGCAATGGCAACGCTCGCGTCGTTACCGGATGAAATAATAATTCCTCGATGTAGGTCATCAACGCGAACTTTGGTTCCCACTTCAATCCACATCAACGACGATCCGGGAAACTTTTTAGCCCAGGCGTTTTCACTGATATTTACCAGGTCTGAATCACTCACACTGCCTTGGGCAAGTTCGTAGGAAAGTACGTAGCTGGTCATTAACTTGGTCAGGCTGGCAGGCGGTAATGCTTCGTCTGCCTGATACTCTGTCAGTACGCGGCCACTGTTCAGGTCCAACAAAATATGGCTACGCGAATTAATTTCCGGAGGCTCCGGAATCACCGCGGCGAACAGCGGTAGACTAATCAACGCCGCACAAAGCGTGGGAAGAATGCGTACTCTGAATACTTGACTGAATCGCATGGTGTTTTCTGTATTTCCTTGGTAACTATAAATTATCAGGCGCGTTTTTTCTGCACCGCAAACTAATTGGCGTCACTTACAATAAAGGGTTGCCCCATTTTGACAGCCAGCATTTCGTGTCGCAATTTTTGCAGCACGGACTGCTCTTTACTGGGCCCGATACGAACTCGAAAAACACTATTGGCAGCGCCCGCAGCAGACAGCTTTTTTATGTTGACCGGTAGAGAGGTAATGTATTGCAATCGGTTTTGCAGCTGTATGGCTGCTGATTCAGTGTTGAACGCACCTGCCTGAAGATACCATTCATCATCATCGTTTGCTATTCCGGTATCGCTTGCCCTTACCTGATTTGCGACACGCCTGGCTGGAGTCATTGGCATTGTTGGCGCTGGGTCTGGCTTTGCTTGCACTAATGGTCGCGATTCGGCTACTGGTATCGAGACCGATCTCTGCTTTGAATCATTAACGCCCGGCGTCAACACTTCAATCTCTACGGGTGCCGTACCCTGGTCGGCAAAGCCAAGTCTAACTGCAGCTGCGTAGGATAAATCGATAAGGCGATCGCCGTGAAACGGCCCACGATCATTGACGCGAACAACAATCGTTTTGTTATTGCTGGTGTTGCGCACCCGAACATAACAAGGGATAGGCAGAGTTTTGTGCGCGGCTGTCATCGCATTCATGTCGTACACTTCGCCATTGGCGGTACGCCTGCCGTGAAACTTGGTGCCATACCAGGACGCGGTACCGCGCGCCTTATAACCACGCGCCTGACTGAGTAGATAGTACGTTTTTCCAAAAACCGTGTAAGGATTTTTGTTACCTGCCCTGGTGACTTTTTCCGATTTGGGCGTTGCATCAGGTACGCGCATCAATGCGGACTTACTGGTTCTAGGTGCACCATCGCGTTGTACAGGCGCATCAGCGCAGGCCTGAACAAACACAATCAAAGCGATGCTTAGACCCAGCTTCAACATCAGGGTGTTTTTGGCCAAAGCCGCCATAGGATTCATCGGCTTGCCGTGGCTTCCTGGCTTTCCGCCAGAATTCTTTGGCTTAACTCAAACACAGCGCGAGCATACAAGCGGCTGTGATTATAACGGGTGATTACATAGAAATTTTGCAAGCCTAGCTCATACATAGGACCTTGCTCTGATTTAAAGCGAAACAAGGCTACTTTCGCTTCGTTACTCAAGCGCTCAGGACGCTTGAATCCAAAAGAAGGTAGCTGCCCGGCGCGAATACCCGGTTTCAGATTTTTATTCAGTGCAGCCAGGGTGACCGGTCTGTTATTACGTTCGGCTGGCACTACGACCACACCACCTTTGCGCCAGCCATGCCTGGCAAGGTAATTAGCGACGCTACCGATTGCGTCGGTTTTGTTATTCCAGATATCCACCTTGCCATCGCCATCAAAATCAACCGCGTATTCGCGGTAACTGCTTGGCATGAACTGCCCGTACCCCATAGCGCCGGCGTATGAACCTAGCGGTTTTGATGGATCAATTCCTTGCTCAGCGCACAGAAGTAAGTAGTGTTCCAGCTCCTTGGTGAAAAATTTTGATCGTTTAGGGTATTCGAATGCCAGCGTTGCCAGGGCATCCAATACACGATGCGAGCCCATCACCTTGCCATACTTGGTCTCTACACCAATTATTGCGGTGATTATCTCTCTGGGCACACCATAGCGGCTTTCGGCAACCATCATGGTGGTTGAGCGTTCGCGCATAAATTTCGCACCGGCCTGTATTCGATCAGGCTGCAAAAAGATCTTGGAATAGCGCTGCCAGTCCAGAGTTCGCTCAACAGGTTTGCTGATGGCTTTCAGAATGGGCTGCTTAATCTGTGCTTTGGACAATGCGCGCTCAACAGCTTGCGGACTTAAACTCTCGTGCTTGCCCACGCGCTCTACAAACGCCTGTATATCCGCTCGTTCTAAATCAAGCGCGGCGTCACTCACCGCATTGGCACTAATTGACGACAAGGCGAAAAAGCAAAGCAGTAAGCTTGAGCGTCGTTTGCGATGTAATGTTGAGAATGCCACGATCATAAAACTATCGGGTGATGCGCTTCGCTTCTGTACTAACGGCCATAAGCAAACCAAAGCCTGCCAGCAAGGTGACTATGGACGTGCCGCCCTGACTCACGAATGGCAAAGGCACGCCTACCACCGGCAATAGACCAGATACCATACCCATGTTGACAAAAGCGTACACGAAAAACGTCAGGGTAATACTACCAACCACCAATCGGCTGAATACATCTTGTGCGCGCAGTCCAATTAGGACTCCTCTGCCAATAACCAGCAGGTACAAGCCGATCAACACCAGCACACCGAATAAGCCAAGTTCCTCGGCCAATACTGCGATAATAAAATCAGTATGGCTTTCAGGCAAAAAATCCAATTGCGACTGCGTGCCATTCAACCAGCCTTTGCCTTGCCAGCCACCTGAACCGATCGCCGTTTTTGACTGAATAATATTCCAGCCAGCGCCTAATTTGTCGGCTTCCGGATCAAGCAGTGTCAATATTCTCTGCTTCTGATAATCATGCAACACGTAATTCCAGATCAAAGGTGAACTGACACCCGCCCCCACCACAACCGCGCTCACGTAATACCAGCTTAACCCTGCAAAGTAGAGAACAAATACGCCAGAAACAGCAACCAAAAGTGAGGTGCCCAAATCAGGCTGCGCGCCAATCAGTAGCGTCGGGATGATAATAAGCACAACGCTGACAAGCACCTGAAAGAATTTGGGTGGCATGGACCGGCCCGATAAATAGGCAGCAACCGTAAGCGGTAGTGCCACCTTCATGATTTCCGAGGGCTGAAATCTCGGCATGCCTGGAAGATCTATCCAGCGTGTAGCGCCTTTGGCACCGCTGCCATAGAAAATCACCGCCACTAACAAGCCAATACCCGCAAGATACAGCAGCACGGACCAACGCCGAATCAGACGCATGTCGATTTGCGCCACTACTACCATGGTTATAAAGCCCGCCAGAATAAAGCTGCATTGGCGCAACATGGTTGCCTGGTGCTGACCACTGGCGCTCCACAACACCATCAGGCCAAAACCACACACTGACATCAATGACAGTAACAATATGGGGTCAATATGCATTCTTTGCAGGTGACTGGCGGCTGGCTGAAAACTGGTCGCCGTGCCCTGCATACTTCGAACGAAATCACCGCTGTTCATCCGCTTTCCCCATTGTATGCAGTCGTTGACGCAGATGCCGGAACTGCAGGCTTATCAAATTCAGCCGTGTCGCGATCGCTTTCAGAAGCTAGCTTTGGCAGCAAGTAAGCGTCCAGTACTTTGCGCACTAACGGTGCACCAACTATTTTGCCGGTCTTGCCGCCATTTTCAATAACGGCGGCTACGGCGATTAGTGGTCTTTCTACGGGTGCAAACGCAATAAACAATTTGTGGTCGCGGTTGCGCTCTGCCAACGCATCCGCATCGTATTTCTCGCCTTGGGCAATACCCACCACCTGGGCGGTTCCAGTTTTGCCAGCAATCTCGTACTCGATCCCGCGGGAAATACTCCGCGCTGTGCCACGTTCGCCATGTACCACATCCACCATAGCGTCTATAACCATTTGCCAATGTTGTGCGGTATTTTCCAATCGATTGGGCACGATTTGTGTCGCAGTCTCATCTTCTGCACCCTTAACCAGCCGTGGTGTTATTGCTTCGCCACGGCGAGCCAGGTTCGCGGTTGCCACAGCCAGTTGCAAGGGTGTAACCAACATATAGCCCTGGCCGATACCGGCGCTCAGGGTTTCACCAGGAAACCATGGTTGGCCACGAACGTTTCGTTTCCAGGAGGTTGACGGTAGTATGCCTTTGCGTTCACTGGGGATGTCCAGACCTGTGCGGCGGCCCAAACCGAACTGTGCCGAGAAGTCGTGCAAGCGATCGATTCCCAAATTGAAGGCCAGTTCATAAAAATAAATATCACAGGATTCCACAATCGCCTGGTGCAGACCAACCCAGGTGCCATGACCGTTTCTTTTCCAGTCGCGGTACTGTCTGCTGTCATTAGGCAGGCGAAACCAGCCACGATCCCGTACCACAGTGTTTTCATCAATGACTTCATTGTGCAGGCCTGCCAGAGCAAACACGGGCTTGAGCGTAGAGCCGGGCGGATATTGACCTTGAATAGCGCGGTTATAAAGAGGTAAGTCAGGAGAGTCTCGCCACTGCGAATACTGCTTGGTGCTAACCCCTGTAACGAACTGATTGGCATCAAAGCTAGGCGTGCTTGCCATGGCAACAATGCCACCTGTCTCTACCTCAATGGCTACAATCGCGCCTCTATTGCTGCCCAGTGCATCATGAGCAACTTTGTGCACGGTGCTGTCGAGATATAACTCCAGATCGGTACCAGGTTGTGGGTCACTGCTTTCGATTTCTCGGATAATTCGTCCGAAAGCGTTCACTTCTACGTTGCGATATCCAACATCGCCGAGCAACAAATCTTCATACTGCTTTTCTAAACCTACTTTGCCAATATGGTGTGTGCCGTCGTAACGCTCCTTATCGATTCGGGCTTGCTCTTGCTCATTGATTCGCCCGGTATAGCCCACAACATGGGCATACAGCTCTCCTTCGGGGTAGTATCGTGCCAGTTCAGCGGTAATCTCTACACCCACAAGAGTGTGTTGATTAACGGCCAGAATGGCAATTTCTTCTTCGCTAAGATTAAACTTCAGTGGGACGGCCTCGAACGGTCTGGCAAATCGTAATTGATCTCGAAACCGCTGCAGATCGCTATCTTCAACATCGATGAGCTCAACCACTGCGGCAAGCACGCCTTCGAGATCGCGGATGCGTTCCTTGACCAGCCCAAGCGTTCGGCTGGGTCGGTTTTCGGCCAGAAGTACACCGTTACGATCTTTGATCAAGCCACGCTTCGGAGCGACGGCCTGTACATGCACTCTGTTACGCTCGGATTCGGTGGTATAGCGATTATGCTCAATGACTTGCAGGGAGAAGTAGCGCCAGCTAATCAGCGTCAGGCATGCCAGTACCAGCAAAACCGCCAGAGTTAGCCTGCTGACATACAAGCGCTGCTCGCTATAGTTGTCTCTGATTGTAAGAGATTCTGACACGCTTAATCGCCATTAGAGTCCACCCGATATTGTGCTATCTGGCGAGCAATTAAGACAGGCAAGTATTTACAGGTTTGGGGTTTGAG
>CAYGSL010000007.1:0-44894 GCA_964352475.1 uncultured Pseudomonadales bacterium
CTGTTTGAGAGAGGGACCTCGAAAACAAGCCCCCATGGATGGGTTTACGGCGTGTTCCGCTGACCGACGCTTGCTTGAGTGCCGGTCTAGAGCAGTTTCACCGTACCCAAAGCTGCCAACAATGCTAGTGCCAGCCACTAGTGAAACAAGCAGGCAATTCAGCCAAACACACTATACTAAAAAACATACCACAAGCACTTGCAAAAGGATCATGCATGTCTGAATTTCATATTGGCCGCCAGCCAATATTTGACCGCAATATGGATATATTCGCCTACGAACTATTATTTCGGTCAGGCGAACAAAATTCCGCCAATTTTATCGATGGCGCCAAAGCAACCTCCACCGTCATCATAAATACCTTCACCGAGATCGGCATTGAAAAACTGGTTGGCAAAAGGCCTGCTTTTATCAACATGCCCTACGAGTTTCTCGTTAATCCTGAAATGATCAGCTTCCCACCCAAGCAAGTCGTGTTGGAAATTCTGGAAGACGTAAAAGTAGATCAGGAATTGATTGATCGCGTTCGTGAACTTAACTCTGCCGGCTATACCCTGGCCCTTGACGATTTTATTTTTGGTGAAGAATGGCGACCATTGATAGATGAAGCAGCAATCGTGAAATTCGATATCACTCAACTTGATCGAAGTGCGCTGAAAGAACAGGTTGAAATGATGCAGAGCCTGGGCAAACAAACCCTGGCAGAACGCATCGAGACCCAGGATGAATTCGACGAATTGAAGGAATTAAATTTCGATTATTACCAGGGTTACTTCTTCGCCAAACCCAGAGTCATCAGCGGCAAGCGCGTTCCAGTCAACAAATTAGGATTGGTTGAGTTGCTTGCACGCATTAATGAGCCCAGCGTCACTATTAGCGCACTGTCTGAGATGGTCGGAGCCGACGTAGCGCTTAGCATGAAAGTGCTGAAGTTTATCAATTCGCCCATAACCGGTTTGCCACGCCGAGTAGAAAATATCCACCAAGCGGTTATATACCTGGGCATGGACACACTCAAGAGTTGGCTAACCGTCATGGCTATGAGTGAATTGGATGACAAGCCAGAAGCTCTGCTGAATTTGGCCTTAACACGAGCTAAGCTGTGTCAGATGCTTGCAGAAAGCATGCCCGGTGTTGATCCACAAGCAGCCTTCACAGTAGGCCTGTTTTCCTTACTGGACACTATGCTAGACCGCCCCATGGACGAAGTAGTGTCGTCATTACCCTTTGTCGATTCTGTTCGCTTGGCTCTGCAAGAACGCTCTGGCCCATTAGGCAATGTCTTATCATTGGCCATTGATGGTCTTGAGAACACAGCACAACGCGACGCTTCAGTATCACCTATAGAAAATTTCGGTGCAATGACCGTCAATGCAATGCATTGGGCCGATAGCGCCAGTGACGCTGAGGCCGCATAACACTATAAGAGGTTTAAGCAACAACAACGGTCGCTTCGAGGTGACACTCAGCAGACAATGAACTGGTAATCAGGCAAGATGCCTCAGCCTTTTCAAGCACGCGTTGCGCCTTGGCTGGATCAACCTCAGCTGGCACTGTCAGCGTTGCCTGCACAGTGATCGCGGTAAAGCATGTTACTCGGTCCTGGCGATCCAGCGTTCCTTCTGCCGTGCACTGCAAATCAGACCATTCGAGCTTCGACGGCCCCGCTATCGCACGGAAGGTCAGCACAAAACAGTCGGCCACAGCGGCGACCAACAGAGATTCTGGAGACCATAAATTGCCTGGGCCACCAAACTCGGTAGGAGGAGCACTAACGATATCAGGTAGGTTATCAGCGCTTAAGGAAACATTGCCTTCAGACTTGGCAGCACCGGTAACCTTGTAAATATGAGGTAGAGCTTGCATGGTTCGATACTCCTAAATGAAATGAAGCAAGAGCGAAATGAAGAAAGAGCGTCGTTGCCAAAAGCCGGCCTCAACTCAATGCTGCGATTTCTTCCGCCAACACAGCCAAAAAGCCAGCACCAACAGCGCCGTCAATAACACGGTGATCACACGACAGCGTGGCATTGATCATGGTCGCCACCGCTGGCGCCCCGTCCTTCACTACCACACGGGGTTCAGCCTTACCCAAGGCGAGTATCGCGCCCATAGGCGGATTGACGATGGCGTTGAAGGTCGACACACCGAACATACCCAGGTTTGAGACAGTAAAAGATCCATTGGAAATGTCTTCCCTGGCCAGCGTGCCAGCTTTGGCCTTCTCACTCAAGACAGCTGTGGCCGCGGAAATCTCCTGTGGCGTAAGCGTGTCTGCTTTGTAAACCGTAGCCGGAAACAAGCCATCGTCGGTAGCGATTGCCACGGATACATTAGCGTGTTTGAACTGATGAATATTATCGCTGACCAGATTTACGTTAGCACGAGGTTCACGCATTAGCGCGCGAGCCACACACCAAACTAGCAAGTCGTTCACGGAAACTTTGCCGCCTGTCGCTTGCAAGCCCTTGCGGTGCGCCAGCAAGCCATCCAACTCAAACTCACGAGTGAGGTAAAAATGCGGAATGTCCTGTTTCGCCTCGGTCAGCCTGCGAGCAATGGTCTTGCGAATGGGTGTTAGAGGAATAATCTCAAAATCGCCGTCAGCGGTGGACGCTGCTTCAGCGGTGCCCGTTCCGCCTGCTGTGGCAGCAAGCTCCACATCTTCCTTGGTGATCCGACCGTTACGACCAGTGCCAATCACACTGTCTATATCTACGCCCAACTCCGCGGCCAATCGCTTCACCACAGGATTAACCCGTCGACCGCCGTCAGAACCAGGTGCAATGCTTGCGCTGGCCTTGGCAACAGCTGGCGCGGCAGCAGCGGGTGCTGGTTCAGCCTTTTTTGTGGGACCCCTAAAATCTGCAATAAAACTGTCTATAGCAGCATCATCAACATCCGCCGGAGCGATAACGCCGAGTAGTTCGCCAACGGGGAGGGTGTCTCCTTCTTCGGCAATACGGCGTCGCAGCACACCAGCGGATGGCGCCTCCCAAACATTGACGATCTTGTCCGACTCCATTTCAAAGACTTCATCGCCCTTACTTATCGAGTCGCCAACCTCCTTGAGCCAGGTAGAAACTGTGCCTTCCACCATTTCAATGCCCCATTTGGGGACGGCGATGGCACAGATATCACTCATGCGAGCGTCTCCCGGATGGCAGCAGCGATGCGGTCTGAATTAGGAATGTAAGCGGCTTCCAATTCAGGCGAGAACGGTGTTGGACTATGCGGCGCACTCACTTGTTGGACTGCCGCCTTAAGGCTGGAAAATGCTTTGCTGGCAGCCAGGGCTGCAATATCGGTTGTCAGACTGCAGCGCGGTGGCGCTTCATCCACTACAACTAGCCGGCCGGTGGCCCGAACGCTTTCAAGTATGGTTTCCTCATCCAGCGGAGAGGTAGTACGTGGGTCGATCAGGTCGCAAGTGATACCCTCCGCTTCGAGGCTGTCGATTGCGGCGGCGGCTCTGCCTACCATTTGTCCAAAGGCGACAACGGTCACATCATCCCCTTCACGCGGCATGGCTGCCTGACCAAAAGGAATGGTGTACATTTCATCAGGTACCTCGCAGGCCTCTTGATAAAGGGCCTTGGGCTCGAAAAACAAGACTGGATCGTCATCCGCGATGGCCTGTAACATTAGTCCCTTGGCATCATAGGCATTGGATGGCACCACCACCTTGAGGCCAGGAAATGAGGTCATTACCTGATACATGGCCTGCGAATGCTGGCTTGCCGCACTGAAGCCACCGCCGCAAGCAAACCGTATTACCGCAGGACAGCGAGTCTTGCCGCCAAACATATACCGAAACTTGCCTATTTGATTGACTATCTGGTCCATACAAACGCCAATAAAATCGGCAAACATGATTTCGGCGACCGGGCGCATGCCGACCAACGCAGCACCCGCAGCAGCACCCACAATTGCCGACTCGGAGATTGGCGTGTCGATACAACGTAGGGGACCGAATTTGTCATACAAGCCACCCGTGACACCAAATACACCGCCCACGGCACCCACCTTTCCACTGGGGCTGCCATTGCAACCGGCAACGTCTTCGCCAATTACAAATACTGAGTCGTCTTCTGCCATTGCCTGGTGTAAGGCTTCGTTGATGGCATCGCGCATAGTTTTTTCTGACATGATGTTCTCTCCTTATGCGCCGTAGCTGATGTAGACGTCTTCGGTAACCTGCTCCGGTGTCGGACGCGGTGCAGCTTTAGCTTCAGTAACAGCTTGTTCGATTAAGGCCATAACCTCGGCATCGATCGCATCCAACTCGTCGTTACTCATCTCGCCAGTTTCATTCATTTTGGCTCGAAAGTTCTTCAGGCAACACGAATTTTCCCGCAGATCGTCCAGCTCACCCTCGGCACGATAGAATTGAGGGTCGCCAACAAAGTGACCGTGATATCGACCCTGCTCCGCAAAAATGCCTGCCGGGCCCTTACCTGAACGAGCGTGCTCTAGCGCTTTGGCTGCCGCCTCATAAACAGCAAAGAAATCAGATCCGTCGGCCACAAACACCGGGAATCCGAAACTTTCTGTACGCGCCTTAAGATCGTCACAACCCACGGCGTAGCTGATGTTAGTGTGTTCCGAATAATAGTTGTTCTCAATGACAAATATCGCGGGCACCTTAAGTACAACCGCCATATTCATGGCCTCCATACATGTACCCTGATTCACCGAACCATCGCCTGAAAACGAGACAGAGACGCGACCGTTATCGCGAATCTTTGCCGCCAGCGCACTGCCCACTGAAATCGGCGGGCCACCTGCTACGATACCGTTGGCACCGAGAATACCTTTTTCAACATCGGCCACGTGCATCGAGCCGCCCTTGCCTTTGCACAAGCCGTCCGACGAACCAAACAACTCTTTCATCATGGCCAGCACGTCTGCACCTTTAGCAATGCAATGGCCGTGGCCTCGGTGAGTACTGACAATGGTGTCAAGGTCGTCCAAGTGCTCACACACCCCAACAGCGTTGGCTTCCTGCCCGGTATATAGGTGAGTGAAGCCAGCGATCTGACCATTCATGATCTCAACGTGTGCTCGCTCTTCGAATTCACGGATAGTCTTCATCTGGCGGTAAGCTTGCGCTAACTTCTCTTTGGGAAAAGCCACATTAGTTCTCCTGTTGCTTGTTTACACCGCTGAACTGCCTACAGCAATGTCGATTATCTTGTTTAAGCAGTCGCTACCTGCCTCGTTACCGGCAGTGACAATACACAGTCACTTCCGCCACCATTAGACACTACAACTGGACGCGTTTGGTAAAGCCACCATCAACCACCAGATTCACACCTGTGATCCAGCTGCTTGCCGGGCTGGCAAGAAACGCGACGGCATTCGCTACTTCTTCGGCAGTACCCAAACGACCCGTAGGCTGGTTGGCCACAGTACCGTTGTAGATGTCAGGTAGGTTGTTTTCGATAAAGTCCCAAGCGCCACCCTTTATCATGATTGGGCCGGGCGATACGCAATTCACACGAATTCCGGATCCGGCCAGAGCCTGAGCGAGGCCCTGTGCATGAACTATCAAAGCAGCTTTCAACGCATTGTAGGTCTGAGGTCCTAGAAAATCTTCAACGGCCGCAGTGGTACCGATAATGACAATAGCACCTGCATCAGAAGCCGTAAGAGCGGGCGTGGCCGCTTCAATCGCACGGGTAGTGCCAAGCACGTCGATCTCGAAATTGGTTTTCCAGCCATTTTCGTCCATCTGCCCGCCGCCAGCGCTGACATTGGGCACCAGTACATCAATGCCACCCAACTCTTCCGCAACGCTTGCGATCCAGCCCTGCAGTGCCTCCTTATCCGCGACATCAACTGCAGCGCCAGTCGCCGTGACACCGGCGTCTCTGAGTGCTGCAACCGTACTTTCAACCTCTTCTGAATTGCGAGCACAGATGGCAACATCAGCCCCCTCAGCCGCTACCAAATTTGCTATGGCGCGACCGATACCTTTGGTACCTCCAGTGATAACAATTTTCTTACCCTTGAGTCCTAGATCCATTATTGCACCTTCTTATTAGTGGCGATTTAAAAAATAAGAATGAAGCTTACCGGACCTAGCAAAAAAAACAATCAGTATTGATTGTTTTTTTTCTCGGTCGCTACCGAAGCTGATATGCTACGGCATTCTGCAGATAGAAACACCAAATAAGCCAATGGATTCAAGCAATTACGTAGGAGCAATAGTGTCACCCTTGGTGAGATGAACCATCGTTGCCGCAGCACACACCTTATGACCGTGACAGGTTTGAATTTGGCCTTCCTTCGTAAAACGCAGGCGTTTCCTTGCACCTGAAGCGAGCTGCTGTCTGATAACACTACTTATGGACAGGCGCTAGCTTAAAAACAGTTTGGACTGCATTTTTGTTGCAGCCATTCAGTACCGTAAGTACACTCGTATCAAGGATTTAATCGACCTGACTGTGCTTTGTTAAGACTGTTTAGTGTCGTTTATTCACCCAGTATCGGTAGACGAAGCTTCGGATTGCTAGCCGCGCTATTGGGTCTAAACAGAAGCCATTGTATTGAGGAGTGCCGCGTGTCTGAGCTCAATAAACCCCCTGCGGTTAGCGATAATTCGATATCAGTGCTGCTCGACAAGCAAGCAATAACAGAGTTGTTAGAGACTTATGCGCGCGCAATCGATACCAGCAACGAAGGCTTGCTGCGCGCCGTATTTCATCCCGAGTCACAGCACAATCACGGTTTTGTTGGACCCTCGTCAGATCCTGACGCGCCCAAAAACGGCGATGAACCGGGCGACTTTGTCGGCTTCGCGCTGAATTATTTGCAGGGTTTCTCTAGCTCACATCATCAGCTTGGCAACCCACTAATCCAAGTGAATGGTGATAGAGCCCAGTCGGAATGCTATTTCATTGCCCATCAGATCATGCGCGCAAAAGGCGACCCACTGGCTCCGGCGAATGCATCAAATACCGAAACCTTGATTGCCTTGGGTGGGCGTTATATCGACAAGCTGGAAAAACGCGACGGTGTCTGGAAGATAATTCATCGTAGCGGAAATATCGATTGGTCTTCATAGGCAACTCTGATTCTTTCTAAACAGGTAACTCGACACGTGGATTTCCTAGACCCAACGATCATTGAAGACCCATACCCGCATTACCAGGAATGGCGTGACAATCACCCAATCTGGTGGGCTGACGATGTGCAGGCCTGGGTACTTAGCCGCTATGACGACGTTCGTGTTGTGTTAAAAGATTCAACCTTGTTTTCATCTAACTCCATGGGCGAGATGGACGAACAAGCCATGGCACTGCCCTTGCTGACTGACGACCCTCCCAGACATACCAAGCTAAGAGCCATCGTCAATAAAGCCTTTACCAGCCGTACCTTGGCCGATATGGAGGCAGATGTAGCGCAACTGGTGACGCAAATGCTGGACGACCTCGCCGGCAAGCAAGTGATCGATATTTCGAAAGAATTCACCACACCACTGCCTGTGTATATTATCGCTAGATTGATGGGCATACCCGAGTCACGCGCCGAAGATTTCAAGCGCTGGTCTGATGCGCTCACTGGCACTGGTGAAGCGACAAAACTCGAAGATCGAATGCCGGACATTCTGGAAATGGCCGGCTACTTCCATTCGCTCATTCCCGATCGTAGAGCCAACCCTGGCGATGATCTAATAAGCAAAGTGGTGCATGCCGAAGTCGATGGTAGCGGTCTGAGTGATGACGATATCGTTGGGTTTAATATTCTGCTGCTGATTGCAGGCAACGAAACCACGACAAACCTGCTCAGTAATTTGTTGAATCATCTTGCCAGACACCCAAATGACTGGACTGAGCTGCGAGACAACCCGGAAAAAATTGATGCCGCCATTGAAGAAATTCTTCGTTATGACGCCCCCGTGCATTGGGTCAATAGAAAAGCCACAAGCGATACCGAGTTTCATGGCCAAGCCGTTAAAGCAGGTGATACTGTTTATGCCGTGATGGGCTCGGCAAATCGTGACGACAATCACTATAACGATGCAGCTACCTTCAGACTGGATAGAGGGCGCGGCGATCATCACAGCTTTGGACACGGTATTCATTTCTGTATTGGTGCTCCGCTGGGCAGAATGGAAGCGCGTTACGCCCTGCAAGAATTGTTTAAGCGCTATAAGTCTGTGCGGCATGTTGTCGATGCAGACAATGAAAGAACCCACTCAACCATGCTGAGAGGTTTCCACCACTTATGGCTGGAGCTGGAACCCGCTTAATCGACGCAAGACTATGATGACACCAAAGACCATTCAACAATTGCGAGACCTCATGGAGTACGAGGCAGCGCGCGTTGAGCCACCCATCGACTTCCCGGATTTACCCGACATTCCGGCTGGCCGTTACGTCGACGAACGCTTCCATCAGCTGGAATTGCAGCACATATGGCAAAAGTCGTGGCTACTGGCTGCTCATATTGACGAAATCCCAGATGTTGGCTGTTGGATGCTCTGGGATAACGCGGGGCAACCGCTTGTTATTGTGCATGCCGAAAACGGCGATATAAACGCCTTCTACAACACATGCCAACATCGGGGCGCACCGGTTGTTACTGAGCGCGCTGGCCAGAACAAACGACTGACCTGCAAATATCATGGTTGGAGCTACAACTTACAGGGCGAACTGAAAGGCATGCGTGACCCCGAAGACTTCCGCAATTTTGACATGTCTTGCCGAGGTCTTAAAAACGTTCGTTGCGAACGTTTGGGCAATCTCATCTTCGTGAACTTCGATATGGGTGCACCAACCCTGCTCGAATGGTTGGGACCTATCGCGTCTGAACTCGACGAGTTCCAGTTTGATCAATGCCGCCTGGCCAGCCGCGCTATATTCGACCTGGACTGCAATTGGAAAATAGCCATGGAGGCCAACACCGAGGTCTACCACGTGAGGAGCGTCCACCCCACCACCGTGGCACCGATTTTGGACGACCGACGTAATGTGAATACCCTATACCGCAATGGCCACGGCCGAATGGTAGCGCCCACGCCAAAAGGCAAGTCCAATATGGATGCGGTTAAGATATCAACTGATATCGCGCAAATAGAAACAGTCGGCGAAATTGGCCGAACGTGCACACAGTCCTATGGGTTATTTCCAAATTTTGTCGCACCTCTAAGCCAGTTTGCAATCCCACCACTGGTATTTTGGCCCAACGGCATTAACAAATGCCGAATAGAAACCTGGACCATGGCCCCACAATGGAAAGAGGGAATGAAGCCTGATATGTGGACTGTTAACGACAGACAAGAGCTTAGCCAGGTCATTCTGGAAGACACCCAGTTTGGTGAGCAAATTCAGCAGTCGATGGAATCCAATGGTTTCAAAGGCGTGCCCCTAAGCTATCAGGAAGCCAGAATTTACCATTGGAATCAGCAAGCCGATCGAATGATTGGCATTGACAACATACCCGCCGAGTTACGCGTTGAACAGGTTATTGGTGACGATTGGATCTACCCGAACGACCCCCGCCTCAAATACATCTAAGGTATTTATTTGCAAGTCAATCCGGCATCAACAACATACTCAGCGCCCGTCACGTAATTCGCCTCGTCCGAAGCTAAAAACAACGCTACGTTCGCCACGTCCTCAGGCAGCCCGGGTCGTCCCAGCGGTACGTGCATGCGAGGCAACACCAACTCAGATGGGTCGCTTTTGCCACTGTCCTGTGCCTGCATATTGGTCCAGATAAATCCAGGGTGAATGGTGTTGCAACGTATGTCGTGTTCACACTCCTCTACCGCAATCGATTTAGACATGGTTCTTACGCCGCCTTTTGTAGCTCCGTAGGCAACACAGGTCGGTGTTCCAATTATTCCAGCAACTGACGACATATTGATGATACTGCCGCCGCCACACTTGCGCATTTCAAGCGCTGCGTATTTGCTGCCCAGAAATACGCTGGTTAAATTAATGTCGATGTGTCGGTTCCAGTTCTCGAGATCGATATCGACCATCTTTTTGAGCTCGGCAATACCGGCGTTATTCACCATTACATCCAGGCGGCCGTAGACTTCAATGGTTTTCGCCATCACATCTTTCCAGCCTTGCTCCTGGGTAACGTCCTGAAACATGGCAGTGGCTTCACCACCGGCGTCTTTTATCTCTTGGGCACATTTCTCAACACCGGGCAGATCAATATCAGTAACAATAAGCTTGGCACCTTCAGCCGCAAAGCGGTGCGCAATGCTGCGGCCTATTCCCGGGTTTGACGCCGCTCCGGTTACCACTGCTATCTTCTCGGCAAGTCTGCCACTGCCCGCTACTTGTTCTGTCATTAATAAACCTCTTACAACTCTACTAATTTACCTGCTAGTCTGGGCCAGCTTCCAGACCAAATGCCAGCAGTACATTGCCTGGCATATGGAAGTAAATACCGTACCCCGAATTAACGTACATCATACTCTTTTTGAATACCGGTCCGCTGGCACCGCCGAACGATCCGCCCAGCGCCTTGGCGCCCGATAAGCTGTCATACTCTTTGACCGCATCAAAATCCCAAAGCACTTGGCCATTTTTTTGGTCGTACGCTCGAAGATGACCATCCATTGCACCGGCAACCACGGCACCGGGAATGGCGCTGGCAGCCGCAGACAAGCCTGGCTGGCAAAATTCTCGACCATCACACACGTCCTGGGCGGGTGTATACCACTGCACGTCTCCGCTGGCATAATCAAGCGCGTAAATGCCTGGCTTGGCGACGCCTGGCCATCGGGGGCCTCCATCGAAGTCTGACATAGGTACATACAAGGTATCACCGGCTACCGCCATACCAAAATGCACACCGCCTTGAATGCCACCACGCCCTAATTTCTTCTGCCAAACGATTCGGCCTTTGTCATCCGGGTCCAGCGCATAGACATCGCCCGATTTCTGCCCGGCCAACAAATACTGCTTGCCATTCGAATGCTCTGCAAGAATGGTTGCCGCACCAAAGTCGTAGTCGGGTCCGTTTTCCGGTGGGCAATTACTTTTGTTTTCGGCTTCGCAGCCCATGTTCCATGCATCGCCCGCGGTCGTTTGTTGCACCCAAACGATACTGCCATCCGAAATACTCAAAGCAATAATAGCGTCGCTGGTGTTACCGGCTGGTGAGGAGTAATTTTCACCAGTACCTACGTAGATCAAGCCTCTGGCTACATCAATACTGGGCGCGCCCCACACCGGCGCACCTGACGGCGCAATGATCGGAGTTCCAACGTCGTTCTTGCTGACCTCGGTCGGTGTTTCATCAATGGTGTAGCCAGTCCACAATTTTTCACCTTGTTGCGCCTCGTACACCGCTACCCCGCCGCGAAAAGTGCAGCAGGCGTACGTGGGGTCCGCGGCCTCGGTAACTTCAAGCGCAGACAAGGGAACGATCAGTCGATTGTCATGCAACACCGGAGTTGCCGTTAGCGTTAGGCTTGGATGATCATCAGGCCGATCGCGCCAAACCAATTCACCGGTGAAAGTATTCACCGCATACACATTACCCACCAGGTCGCCAAAGTAGCTGAGACTGGCATTGTCTTCACCCCAGGGTGCGACAATAATGCCGGTGCGCACTTCGGCACTGGTTTTGAATGTCCAGCGAACGCACCCTGTTTGCTGGTCCAGAGCATAGACAGTACCGTCCTGGCTACCCAGAAACAGCGCACCCGCCGCCGTTGTAGGCTGTGAACGCGCGCGAATGGCATCAGGAAACGCAAACGCCCATTTCAATTCAAGCTGGGCGATATTGCCAGCATTGATGGCGGTGATGGAGTCGTCATAAAACCGGCTATTGCCAAGATCCACTCCCCATGTCGGCGCGTCCGGCTGTGCCGAATAATCAAATTCGAGTGCATCTCCCGCGCATTGTTTAGATGCCGGGTATTGCTTGTCGCCAGCGTTCCCGGTTAAGTAATTTACCACGGCCCTTTTTTCTGCGCCGCTCAAGTGTTCAGACTGCGCCTGCATTACACCATGCTCAAGCGAATCGAGAATCGACGACGATGACATGATCTGCAATAAGGTAATGGGCGGCGCCTTTGAAACGCGTCCGTTATGGCAGCTTGCGCAATTATCTGCAAACAAGGTTTCCCCATTTGGAACTGAGGCCTTTGCAATCGCCGGCTTACCTGTTAACTCCGCAGACGCAGTTTGTTCAGCAGAATTGCAGCCAACGAGGAAACTCGCTACCGCCGCGACAAACAGGATCTTAATCGAGCTTGATTGACTCACCATACCTCACTCCGCGCTATTTACTGTGTATCCTATTCTAGGGAAATGCACTACCAAATCACCTAAAGTATCGGTTTTTCTTCGGACTGCAATAGTTTCCTTATCCAAAGCAATTAACTCACCATGAACCGGGTCGCGACCGTAGTCAGCGGCGCACACGGACACTCTGTCACCATAATTCAGTTTGGGATATGCTCTGGTATCAACCTGCCCATCAAGCGACGGTTTGGTATCGGTCGCAATTGTTAGCGCCTCTTGCGCGCTGAGTTCAGAGCGAGAGCCATGGCCAATAGATTCCATGGATTGCTGCCACAGCTGCAAGTGCTCATAGGGATGTAGCAAGTCCGCGGAATTAGCAATATTGGATTGGCACATCCAAACTGGGAAATACGCCAAAACATCAAGCCAGCCGGCAGTGGCTCCTGACAAGAAACGCCCTCTCTCCTGCAGCATTTCTTCGATCAGGTTTAAATGCGCATCGAACTGCGAATATAGGTGCGGCAATTGCTTTGGTAGTTCGTCAAAATCCATGAACTCGAAGAATTGCATTCTGTCACTTAACAGATCTGCTGGCAGGCCTTCGTTAGTGCCCATGGACAATCCGGCACCCGGCTGAAAAAAGGCGGCGTCACTCCAGCTGCTGAACGCATTTGATAAGGCTTTAGTACCGTCAGAAAACAAGCTGCGCTCAGGAAAACGCTTTTCGAGTTCAAGCGCAATTCGCTGTGTATCGCAGTAAATATCCGCCCCAATCTGCATCACTGGGGTTTTTCGGTAACCACCTGTTAAGGCGGTGAGATCTGGCTTGGGCATGATCAGTGGTATTTGCACTGACTGCCACTCGATATTTTTGATACCAAAAGCCAGGCGAATTTTTTCCGCGAACGGAGAGATATCGAAATGGTGCAGTATGATTTGATTCATAAAAAAAGAGGCCGGCTATTAGGCCGGCCTGTTCATTAGGTCGAGGAACCTTCTTGAACTAAAAGTCGAAATTTGTACCTACTTCCAAACCGTAGTAACGCGGCTCAGCATAGGAAGACATAATCCAGAAGTTAGCCACTGACAGCGAGCCTGTACGATAGCGCTCATCGGTCAGGTTGCGACCGATCAAACGTACCCAGAAGTTCTCATCGGCTGAGTTCCAGGTGATACCGGCATCAACCGTAGTACGTGAGTTAAGCGTGGTATCGAAGGCAGGGTCAACATCTGAATAGCTGGCAACCGAGTCGTCTTCGTAAGCCACACGACCATTTATATCCAGGGAACCCGCCTCGCCCATGTCTATGGTGTAAACACCGTCAATCGTCGCCATGGTTTCGGGCGCTCTAGTGGGTGGGGCACCACTGAGGTCAATGTCATCCACACCGTCGAAATCAGTATCCGCTGCGAATTCATTAAACTCTGCATCCTGAATCATCGCATTCGCTCGTACGATAAAGGAATCGGTAACTGCCCACATACCTTCAAGCTCAAGGCCGATTACTTCCAATTCAGCCGCGTTGAAGAACAGTGTTTCTTGTCCTGTTGGGAAGCTTGCGTTGAATGTACGCTGTGCATCTGTATACCTAACACCAAACGCTGTTGCACTGAAGTTGGCACCGCCATCCAATAGAGATGCCTTGAAGCCAAACTCTATGGAATCGGCTATCTCAGGGTCAGTGGGTCGGGCGGCTGCCGCCGGAATAGGGTTAAGCACCGTACCCACCTGATCGTTATAACCACCACTCTTAAAACCACGCGAATAGCTGGCATAGCCATAGGTGTTATCAGTGAACTCATAACCGAAAACAATTCGATAGGTTGGCTCACTCCAGCTTTCCTCATCGCGAACCACACCGGCCGGGAAGCGCTCAAAATCTGCGCCCGCCAGCGGATTAGCTAATTGCTCCCAGGTAAACGTGGGGTCAAATCCGCCGTCAGGTAATGCCTGAATGGGCACCCTTGAACGTCCAGCCCATTTTTTCTTCTCGTTGGTGTAGCGAAAGCCAGCCGTGATACTGAAGCGATCGTTTACATCATAGGTCCCATCAACAAATCCAGCGAGCGCCGTCGCCTCTTGCGAGTTGCAAAGAATCAAAGGGTTATTGGACAAGAAAGTCGGTTCGCCATCAAGCAACAAGTCGACGAAACCAACCACCTGAACAACACAGAAATCTACGTCTTCTTCCTGATAGTAAAGACCACCAACAAAGTTAAACGGACCATCCAGATTAGACACCAGGCGCAATTCCTGCTGGAACGTTTCTCGTGTGTCATCTCGAGTGGCGTCAAACAAAGTGCGGAAGGTTTCACCAGTATAGGTGTTAGGCAAATGCGATTCCTGATCACGGAAACCGGTAACTGAGTACAGCGTGAAAGGACCGGTCAAGTCCAATTCCATATTCAGATACACACCATCAATATCTACCTGGTGACCATCTGACATGTTAAACAAGAAGCGGTCATCGTTAGTGACAGCGGCCACGTCTAATGGATCGCCCTGATCCGCGGTGAAGCCCCAGGAGTCAAAGAAATAGCCAGCTGTGGATTCATTCACAATTGGCGGAGTGTCGCCGTCATCGCGAATGTGCTCAAACTGCAACATGGCATTAAAACTGTCACTAGGCTGCCATAACAACTTGGCGCGGAAAGACAGCACGTCATCGCCGCCAATATCCTCACCACTGCCACCACCTGATTGTCCATCAATGGCACCACCAGGAGCAACCAAGCCTGGACCTACTGTTAACGGACCATATTGTGCACCGTTTTTATAGTAGCCGTCAGACTCTAAATGCACACCGGCAAAACGAAACGCTAAAACATCTTCTATTATCGGCACGCTAATCGCTGTAGTGAGCTTTTGCGTTCCGAAGTCACCCAGCTCAACACGCAAGTCAATTTCACCGCCATCCAACTTGGGACGCTTGGTTTTAACGTTGATTGCACCACCCGTGGTGTTCTTGCCAAACAGTGTTCCTTGTGGACCACGCAGTACTTCAATCTGTTCGATGTCGAACATTTCGAGGTTTTGGGTTTGCACGTGGTTAACAACAAAATCATCAATGGTCACACCAACTGGCGACTCTTTGTAAACGATAATGGTTGTTTCCGCCACACCGCGCATTGCAAACGAAGCCGAGTTAAACGCAGCAACAGAACCCGCCGACAAGCTGGGTGCGAGAATCGCAATATCGTTCAAGTCTCTTGGCGAGAAACGTTCAATATCCGAACCGGTAATTGCCGTAACCGCCACCGGTGTGGTGAGAATATCGGTATCGCCACGACGTGTGGCCGTCACCATAACTTCCTCAAGCACCGCCCCCTGGCCTTGCTGAGCAAATACCGGTGAATTGGCAAGTGCTGGCAATGTTGCAAGCAACAGAGCCCGCTTGAGTAATTTCGGCCTGAATCGTGTATTTGGCTCAGTGTGTTTCATGGGCTTTCCTCCGCTCATGGCGATTGGCTTTTTGTTTAGTATGAATTTAGAGATTGTTCTTGCCATTTTCTTTTTTGAATCTTATTCAAGAATGGGCTTAGTGTAACATATACTTGTTAAGGTCAAGCAACAAAAATACACGGTTCAAGACAGCAGCGCTGCTGCCTATTATTTGCTCATCCAACGCTGCAGTTCGACGTGAAAGTGTCGCAATCGTTGCTCTTGCTCGCCCCACAACTGCCCCTTAAACCCGCGGGAACGCATGCCTTTTTGAACAACGGGCAGCAAATCAGCATCCTGGGCCAGGACCATGCCCAAATTAGCGTCTTCACCGATTCCGTAGTACTCGCAATCGGGGCGGATCTCACCACTGTAATCAGTGCCTTCTGGTAAGCCCATCCACGCAGGTGGTGTGTAGTTCGGGTCATCAGCCGGCACAATCAGTGTCATCGTGTCGTAATAAAACCGTTCAGGATCGCTTTCATGCGGCAGGAAGCGCATCACAAACGCCGCCTCAGGATGACAGCCAATTTGAACATTCGGAAAGATTCCGGTAGCCCAACTATCTGAAAGCTGGCCGTCAACCAGTTTGGAATAATCCAGACCAAGACGCTTCGCTCGCTCGCGCTTGGACAACTGTATATCTCGGCGAACATCCGCAGCAGTACCCTTGTATTCCGCAGGATTTATGCCTGCGTCTTGCAGCATCATCTGAAGGCCTTCATTAACCGTTTCCTGATCCTGCATACGCGGGCTGGGCTGGCCTAGAGGCACTATCATTCGGCTTGCACCGCGCGGATACAGATCGTATTGCACGTTTAAATCGCCCATCACTCCGTTGGTTTCAGGGTGAACAGTGTGAAGGTGGTAGCTTTCATAAAAGGCTTCAACGCCTACTTTCCAATTTGAGCCCCACTCCGAGCGTACGTGTCTCACCACGCGCATTTTGTCTATGTTATAGGCTTCCAGATAGCCTTCTGGAAGCCCGATTGCGTCCGCCAATGGTTCCGGGGAATCCGCCATGCTGACGAACAATAAACCACCAAGCTCTTCGCAGGCGAGTTCGGTCAGGCCAGGTCTGTGCGAAATTACTTCGGGTTGAAAGGTGTCTTCATCAAATATGCGTCTTAGCTTGCCCGTGTTTTCAAAGCTCCAGCTATGGAAAGGACAAACGAATACGTTTCTGTTACCGCGCTCGTCGTGCACCAGCTTGCAGCCACGGTGACTGCACACGTTATAAAACGCACGAATTCCCTCGGCAGTGTGTGTGACCAGAATGGACTCATCACCAATATCAAACACAAAGTAATCGCCCTGCTTCTCAAGGTCTGAGCGAGCACCGGCAATTAACCAGCTTTGTGTCCACAACTTGTTCCATTCAGCATGCATATGCTCCTTACTAAAGTAAGGCGCGGTATCATAGCGCTCGGCGCCGTTGTCTATATGCGGCTGTTTCGCTTCCAGTGATTCTGGCGGCGCGTCAGGATTGATGACAGCATGTTTGATGAGTTTTGAATTCATTCGCTACACCATTATTTTTTGCGATTATACGAAAATTTGAATATTATTCAAGAATAACAACATGGATAAACCAATGCCAGCAACACAAGGCGTAAGATCAGGCTCTCGCCCGGACTCACGGGGAGATAAACGACGCCGAAAAATATTTCGCTCGTTGCACGACTGTATCATCCAGAAAGGCTACGTTAAAACGACGCTGGCAGACATTGCCAAAGGTGCCGGCATGTCTGCCAGCCATCTGCTCTATTACTTCAAAGGCAAAGAAGCGATACTCGAGCAGTACTTTGACAACATCGCCGTCCAATTCGCGGCCGAGCTTGATGGTTTTCGATCCCAACCTTTTGAAGAGCGCATAGAGTTATTGGCGGACTTCTGGTTTCGCGGTGAAGACATCACCATGTCAGAAATCGGTTTTATGTTTGAGTGTTTTGGTGCAGCTGTAAATGACGACGCATTGAGGATTACCAAGGCCGGGTTCGATGCTCACTGTAAAGAATTTTTGACCGACTTATTCAATGACGCGCCCACCGTGTTTATGGGCAGCCCAAAAGATGCTGGCGAGATTGCACACTCATTAATGATGGGCTTGCGCTCCGCCGTTTATTTTGACGACGATATAGATTTGCAAGATGCGCACAGATTGTTTCGTACAAGCCTGCGCAATATGGCAGGGATTGCATAAGGGCACCTCTAATGTCTCTGTTTACCTGGTCTTGGATTTTTCTTATTTGCTACATCGTTGCCATGGTTGGCATAGGATTCTATGCGCAACGCCGCATTAAACACGCTGACGATTTCGCCACAGCACGAGGTTCCTACGGACCCGGCTTTCTCGCTTTCGCGTTTGCCGCCTCAACCGCCAGTGGCGCGACCTTTCTGGGTACGCCGGCACTCTCCTACCAATGGGGGTTTGCGGCCAATTGGGGCAATTTTCTGTACCCGCTGGGATTGTATTTCGGGGTATTGATTTGTATGCGGCTGGTTGCCCGCGCAGGTCACGAATTTGGCAACCGGTCCATTCCAGAATATCTGGGTGACCGTTACCAGTCTGACGGCATTCGCGTGCTGGTCTCGGTGATGTCTTTGGTGTTGTTTTTCTACCTGGCGGGTCAACTCGTTAGCGGCCTGGTGATGTTTGAGATTTTGCTTGGCCTGCCTGCCCATTGGGCGCTGATTATAACCGGTGCGGTGTTATTACTTTATGTGGTACTAGGTGGTGCTCATGCGGATATTTTAACGGACGGCATCCAGGGCATGATGATGTTGGCGCTGGCGGTGCTAATCATAGTGATGTTTGTGCTGGGCTCCGGTATTGAGGGTGGATTCGGGTCAATGGTTGAGAGCCTGCGCCAGCAGGATGAGGCACTGGTCAGCCCCCTGAATCCAAACACCCCTCTCTATCATTCCTGGTGGTCTCTGGTGGCGATCGTACTTGCCCATATACCACTGGGGCTACTGCCACATTTAGGCAATAAGTTGTGGGCACTGAAAACAAGCGACAACCAAATGACGTTTGTGCGCCTGGCCTTTCTATTCGGCCTAACCATGGGAATGATGGGATTCGCCGGGCTCATAACACGAGCACTTGTTGGTGATGCCTTGTTTGCTGATGGTGCAACACCCAATGCCGCTCTTCCCGTGTTACTGATAGAAGTTTTTCCAACTTGGGTTGCCGCCTTAATCTGCGTTGCGGTTCTATCCGCAATTATGAGTACCGCTGATGGACTTGTGGTGTCTTCTTCGCAAATTGTCGCGAACGATCTTTATCGTCGTACCTGGGTTCCCTACAAACAAGCTCGCGGTGCACCCGCAATCGATGAAGCGGTACTGGACAAAAGAGTGTTGCGGATAAGTCGCGCTTCTACGGCGGTCGTGTTGGTGTTATGCATGTTAATGGCCTGGGCCATGCTGGACCTGAATATCGCCATTATTATCTGGATTGGTAACGGTGGCATGATGGCGGCGTTTGCCGGGCCACTGGTACTGGGGGCTTTGTGGAGTGGCGTTACCCGTCAAGGTGCTTACGCGGGTTTGTTGGCTGGATTCGGCACATTTGCGATTTTGTATCTGCAGTTGGTCAATCCGCAATGGTTCGCACCCGGTGCGCTGCAGTCTGCTGCACAGTGGTTGCATCAGGAAGGACCCAACCCTTATTCAAGTGCGGCCCTGGGTGAAATACTGTCTGTATTGACTACCTTTGTAGTCTCAAAGCTGACAAAGCCGCTGCCAGAGGCGCATTTGCAGAGAGTTTTTAGCTAGCTCGATCCGCTAGGAATCTGTGAAGGTTTTGAAAACCGGCCGCAAAGCCTCATCACCCCACGGCATGAAATCCAGCCTTACGGAATCACCGATTTGCAAAGTGTTCATATCCGCATCAACAATGGCCGCCATCATTCTTGGGCCTTCCTGCAAATCAATCAGTGCGACAACATAGGGCAACAGTTCCTTAAATTTTGGGTCGATCGCCTGGCGCACTTTGGTGAAGCTGGCTACGGTACCTGAGCCATTAGCCGTCTTCCAAAGCAAATCCTCATGGCCGCAGGAGGTGCACATTATACGAGGGTAGAACTGCGTATGACCGCAGGCCGCACAGTGTTGCAGGCGTAGCTCGCGTTGCTCGCAGCCTTCCAGAAAATGCTTATCCAGTGCGCTGTTACTCATTACACATCTCTGGCAAGTATCACGGCAGAATGGCTGGACATAATTCCGCCTTGTGCATGAACCAAAGCAATATCCGCTTTCGGAAGCTGACGTTCTCCGCGGTTGTGACGCAACTGTTGAATGGTTTCCGTTAACGCAAACATGGAACCGGGATTACCGGGGTGGCAGTGCGAGAGCAAACCACCGTGCGTATTCACAGGTAAGCTTCCACCAGGCATCAATGCTCCGCTGGCCGCAAATTCACCGCCCTCTCCTTTTGCGCAGAAACCAAGGTCTTCCAGTTCAATCAGCACAGTGGGTGTAAAACAATCGTATAGCTGCGCAAAATCAATATCAGAAACGCCACCACCTGCCATCGCAAACGCCCGCTGACCAGCCTCAACAGCGGCAGATGTTGTTAAGCTTCTGGCCGCGCTGATGTGTTCGTGACTATGGCCCTCACCAACGCCTAACAGATAAACCGGGGGGTGCGGTCTGTCTTTAGCGCGCTCTGCCGATGTCATTACAACGGCAGAACCGCCATCCGACATAAGAGAACAATCCAGTAGATGCAATGGGTCTGCGATCATTCTGGAATCCAGCACGTCAGCAACGCTGATCGGCTCGCGCTTTTGCGCTGTAGGGTTGTGAACCGCGTGCGCTCTGGCGGCAACCGCAATTTCAGCGTACTGCGCCTGGGTGGTTCCGTACTGCGCCATGTGTGCCTGAGCGATAAACGCATAATAGGAAGGCACAGTCTGTCCGTACACTTGCTCGTACAAGGGGTGGCCGGTAGACGACTGGGTTTTCGCCGCTTGCTCTCGCGTCATTCCTGAACGCAGGCTGTCGCCCATGCTGATCACAACGGTATCAGCCATACCTGTTGCAATCGCAGACGCTGCGTGATGAACTGCAGAAAATGTTGTGCCGCCACCCGTATTCACACTACTGCAGTAGCGAGGAAATATCTGCATGTACTCGGCCACCGCTTCCGCGTGGTACATGATGGGTTGCGCCATTGAATTACAGGTGATCAGGCCATCAACATCCTCTTTATTAAGGCCAGCGTCTTTAATCGCCGCCAATGCCGCCTGAACACACAGCTCGGTTGCGTTCATGTCTGGCACTACCCCAACAGCGGTATCTGCCGCACCAATGAAAGCGGTTGCACCACGCAGATCGAGGCTCACAAGTCATTATCCATGCAGTTGCACTGTGGCTTTACCGGGTGCGATGACATCGCCATTTGCATTCTCTATTCGAAGATCTACCTCCACCGTATTATTCTCGGTGTCGATTGCCGCCACTTCACCTATGCCAGTCAGAACTTCATCAACATAAGCTGCAAACCGGTTGGAATACTCCATACTCAACAAGCAACCGTGCTCCCCAACCCAGCTATCAATGCATTGATGCAACCAATCTCCGATTAAAGGCCCAGCGAGCACCAAATCAGAATAACCTTCAACTTCAGTCGCGTAAGGGTAGTCGTAGTGAATCCTGTGCGCATTAAACAACACGGCGTTATAGAGAAACAATTGCCGGTTATCGCAACTGAAATCTCTGCTTGGAAAGACCTTGCCTATTGCTATTTCAGACAGTCGCATAGCCAATCACCGTAACAAACGCGTGGTTTTTTCCCAAACCACATCGTTGCCGTTACTGTCTTTCACTTCCATGATGACCTCATAAAAAATGATTGGTCCTTTGGAGCCTTGCTTAAGGTATATATCGATCAGCTCGCGTGTTGCGGTTAGCTCATCACCGGGGAGTATTGGCTTGAGGTATTTGAGTTCAAGACCGCCCGCCATCGCTTGGTCTAGTGGGAATTTGGGCAACAAAGTATCTACAGACACTCCGTCTGGCATCAATTCGCCCAACTCAACAATGTCCCAAAACAAGGCAAGGTGAAACATAGAGGGTGCTATGTCGCCGTCCAGATACTTTCGCTCTGTTTGACCGGTTGCAATGGAATACTTTCGAATATCACGCCTCGTCACTACTTCAGTACGTGGCTCTGTCTTTCGTCCAATAGCGGACAGCACGTCTTCGCCTAGCGCCAGTTTGGGCTCAGCGTTCACAGAGATTTTCCTTGATCTGCCCAATAAGGGTCACGAAGCTCCCGCTTGAGAATTTTTCCGGTTGGCGCTTTTGGCAGACTGTCGACGAAATCAACAGAGCGTGGTTTTTGATAGGATGCTAAATGTTCGCTGGCGGCCGCGATAATCTCAGCGGCAGTAGCAGTCTGCCCGGGTTTAAGTACCACCACGGCTTTTACAGACTCGCCCCATTGCTCATCAGGTACTCCAAACACGGCTGACTCAAGTACCGCCGGATGTTGATGGATTGCAGCTTCCACTTGCGTGCTGTAGATGTTCTCACCACCAGAGATAATCATGTCTTTGGCACGATCCACAATAAACAGGTAGCCGTCTTCATCCCAGAGAGCGATATCACCCGTCCACATCCAGCCATCGCGAATAGTAGCTTCCGTCAAGTCGGGTCTGCGCCAGTAGCCGACCATGTTGGCATCGGATTGCACAATAATTTCACCGGGTGATGCACCGTCTTTGGGCACCTCATTCCCGTCAGGATCTACCACTTTAATACTGGTAACATGGCCTTCACGCCCACAGGAAGCCAACCTTTCGCTGTGCTTACCATTTACTGCATCAATGTGATCTTCCTGAGAAAGAAAACTCATGGTCATGCCTTCTGTTTGACCGTAGCCCTGAATAATGGTGCAAGGGAATGCTTCCAATGCAGCTTTAACCACACTGCGTGGCATTGGTCCGCCACCGTATTGGATATTACGCAAACTGCTAAGGTCATACTGCTCGAAGTTCTCGACGGCCATCATCCAGTTGAGCATGGTGGTAATGCCAAGAAACGCCGACACGCGCTCTCGTTGAATGACTTCAAGTGCTAACTTGGCGTCGAAGTTGATCAATACCAGCGGGCAGCCATGCGCCATGTAATTCATGGCAAGGCCAACCGGTATGTGAAACATCTGGCCTGTAAGCATGTAAACGTCGCTTGGCACAATTCGCTCTGCGACCGTTTGATTCAACATACCCATATACAGTGATTTATGGGTATGCAGTGCACCTTTGGATTCACCGGTAGTGCCGCCGGTATATAAAATCAATACTGGGTCGTCATCACCAATGTTAATGGCCTGTACCGGTTCATGATCGTCGGTATTGTCGACCAGAGATTCGTAAGAACCATCACTGTTATCACCAAATTCCAGCCAATGCGGCACCTTTACAAGGCTTTGCAGTTCGCTGCGAATTTCTGCGTATTCGGACTGAGAAATGAAAGTGCTGGGTGCGCCATCTTCAATTATTCTTTGCAACTCTGCTGTGCCCAGACGCCAATTCAATGGCTGAGCTATAAATCCGCCGCGAGCACAGGCGTAGTAAATTTCCATGTACTCAATGCTGTTCTTGGAAAGAACAGCAACACGATCGCCCTTCTTCAGGCTGAGGTTATCTGTTAGCGCATTGGTTAACCGACGAATGCGGGCATCCAACTCGCCGTAGCTAATACGTCTTCCGCTATCAACGTCAATAATCGCTTCTCGCGCTGGGCTAAGGCGCGCGATTTTAGCGGGGATGTTTCCAATATTCACGTGGCAGTTTGGCTCTGGCGTGTTTAGTAAGGCAAGTCCAGATCGAGATGTCGCCGGTGCAGCTGCCACTCGCCATCACGTTTGACGACTTCATCGCGGTATACGCCGGCAGAAATCAGGCGGATGCTGCCAGCTTCTGTACCAAACAGGGTGAGATTACTGACAACTGTTGCCGATGCATCATCGCCCGCCTCAAAAAACACATTTGAGACCACGTGGCGGCGCTGATCAGTTTGCTCTTCAAAAGAGCCGGTCATAAGTTGCATGATGCCATCGCGATTTATGAACGGACCTACCAGATCGGCGTCAGCAATTTTTAGCGTGAACTGCGCATCTTCGGCAAAGCATTTGGCCAGCATGTCTTTTACACGCATATCCAGCGCGTACGCGGATCGATTTAATAGCTCTGTAATTGCCTGTTTATCGTCTGTGCTCAAACTCATTACGCTGCTCCCATACCGAGAATGTCCAGAGTGCCACGCCATGCCAGCGAGCCACCGTCGATTAACCACACCACGCCATTAATGAACTGCGATTGTTCGCTGGCTAAAAAGCACACCAGCTCCGCTACGTCTTTGGGTGCACCCATGCGCGGAATTAAATGCGTCATTGTCATGGTGTTTAACATGGCTTGTGGGTCGGGTGCTGCTTCCAGAAACTTGTCGACCATTTGCGTATGGATTGAGCCAGGGCAATAACAATTGGCCCGAATTCCGTGCGGCGCCAGGTCCACTGCAAGGTTCTTGGTTAGTTGCATCACTGCACCTTTGGTTGAACCATAGGCCATGCAATT
The DNA here is from genome assembly GCA_964352475.1 of uncultured Pseudomonadales bacterium. Classification (GTDB taxonomy): domain Bacteria; phylum Pseudomonadota; class Gammaproteobacteria; order Pseudomonadales; family JAUIET01; genus JAUIET01. The sequence goes on from CAYGSL010000007.1 coordinate 24,252, forward strand.
GGGATACCCTGCTATCGAGCTTGTAGACCCTGCATTGATAATTGAAGCGTGATCGCTTTCTTTCAAGTAAGGCAGGGCGTATTTGGAGCAGAGAAAAACGCCAACGAGATTTACAGAGACCACTTTTTCAAAGGTTTCTCTGCTCATGGTTTCCAGCGACAATTCCGCGCTGATCATGCTTTCGTGAATGCCTGCGTTGTTGTGCAGAATGTCTATACCACCATACGCATCGGCGGCAACCGACATCAGGGTTTGGACCTGTTCTTCGTCGGTTACATCGCAGTGTTGGTAGATGGCTTCACCACCAGCATCACGTATTTCGCAGGCGAGTGCTTCACCCAATTCATCGTTAAGATCGGAAATGACAACTTTAGCGCCATTGCTAGCCGCTAATTTCGCTGTTCCCGCACCAATTCCGGCACTGGCGCCGGTAATCACAAAACGTAAGCCTTCAACGCTCATGTATCACCTCTTACTATTATTCTTGGCGGATTATACGATTTTTTGAATATTATTCAAGTTAGCTAGTACTGGGTACCTTATAGCGGTAGAGCAAAGCAGTTTATGGCACTGAGGCGATGAAGCGAGTGTCTGCTAGCGGGACTGTGTGAGAGAAGGACCTCGAACACAAGCCCCCATGGATGGGTTCACGGCGTGTCCCGATAGCAGACACTCGCTTCATCGCCGGTCTCGAATAACAAACCGATCGAGTTAGTTCAGAAGTTGATCTATTTCCGAGCTGGACAGACCAAGACCATCAAGAATTTCCTGGCCATTCGCACCAGGCAATGGAGGTACGCCAGCCTGCGGCTCGCTAACGCTGAACTTGGGCGCCGGTGCAGGTTGAACAATTCCATCGACATTCAGATAGGTTCCACGGGCAACATTGTGTGGGTGTTGTGCCGCTTCTGTCATATTCAATACGGGTGCAAAACAGGCGTCGGTACCTTCTAACAGTTCGCACCATTGATCTCTGGTTTTAGTTTGAAACAGTGCTTTCATTTGCTTTTTGCCTTCTGGCCATTGGGCTTTGTCCCACTGGTCGGCAAATACGGGATTATCCTGTAGCTCTAATCTGGCAATCATTTCTTGATAAAACTGTGGCTCGAGCGCACACACGGTAACGAATCCACCATCCGCGCAGGCGTAGGTGTCGTGCCAGGGCGAGCCAAAGTCTGCCCAACCCTGCCCCAGTTCGTCTTTTATCTCGCCGGTGTTGTGCATCATTTTCAGCAGCGATGATATATACGCGGAACCGTCGGTGATCGCGGAATCTACTACCTGGCCCTGGCCGGTACGTTGAGCGTGGATTAACGCGCTCTGTATGCCGAACAGCAACATCATGGTGCCACCGCCCAGGTCTCCAATTACGGTTAGCGGGGCCCGTGGTGGACTGTCTGCGCTGCCGCCGTACCACAGTGCTCCTGACAGCCCGATATAGTTAGGGTCATGACCTGCCGCATGCGCTAACGGCCCTGTCTGTCCCCAGCCAGTCATACGGCCGTAAACAAGTGCGGGGTTGGCCGCAAGACAAACATCGGGGCCAAGGCCTAGGCGTTCCATAACGCTAGGGCGAAAGCCTTCAATAAAAATATCAACTTCCGCGACTAATTTTAGCAAGGCGCTTATTGAGTCCGGGTCTTTCAGGTTTAGGGCAATGGATTTTTTGCCGCGATTGAAGAATGCGTGATTAACACCACGACTGGCGGCAGCCGCTGATCCCGTTTTGGCTGCATTCGGGTTGGGTGCTTTCCGTTCGACGAGAATAACGTCGGCGCCCATATCTGCGAGCATCATGCCTGCACAAGGTGCAGGGCCAATACCGGCTATTTCTAATACTTTAATGCCTGATAAAGGGCCCATGGTGCCTCACTTAAGATGTGGAAGAACGTTCTCGGCAATATACTCAAGCCGCGCCGTACCTGACGCCGTTGATTCACCTGGAAACTGGGCCCAGAAATGAATATCACTGATTTGCGGATAGGTGCTGATCAGCTTTTTCAGCTCAGTCACTGCTTGCTCAGCATCCCAAAGTTCGTACAGGCCATTAGTAATGGCGGCATTGGCATCTGGAAACAACGGTGTTTCATCAGGAGGTCCAAACGCGCCCCACTTAATGTACTCGTTTGCCTGATACAGTATGTGATCGCCCAGCTTAGCGGCTTCTTTCTCAGGATCTTCGGCAATGATTGCCCAGCACCCCAAGACAATATTTCCATCCGCCGCCGACTTACCATTGCGCTCCAGCGCTTCGCAATAGTCGTCCAGGCCTATCCCCCCGGTAGACAGGAACCCATCCGCAATTCTAGCGGCCCTATCAATCGCCGGCGGGGCCATGCCACCCAATAACAGCGCTGGCTTAGTGACGGGCGCCGGGGTAATTGCGAGATTGTTTACCGTAAAACGCTTGCCAGAGAAATCAACCGCTTCACCAGTCCAGGCCTGGCGAATTATCTCTATACCTTCTTCAACGAGGCTGGGTCTGTGGTTTAGTTTTCGCTGGAATTGATCAAACTCTAATTGCCTATAGCCTATGCCTACACCAAGGTCAAAACGGCCTTTGGTCAGCAGCGACAGAGTTGCCGCGTCTTCAGCCATTCGAACCGGGTCATGAATAGGCAATAGCATGAGGTTTGTACCTATTCGGGTTCTTTCGGTCGCGTTACCTATTGCGGAAGCGATTACCATTGGCGAAGGCGTATAACCGTCATCGCAGAAATGATGCTCGGTTAGCCACACTGAATCAAAGCCAATGCTTTCCGCATGAGCGATTTGTGCAATATTATTCGCATACAAATCCTCAAAACTCTGCCGCCAGGGCTCAGGATTTCGAAAGTCGTACCATGTGCCAAAATTAACCGTCATTATTTTCTCCAGAGTACGTTATTTGTCGTGCAGGACATAATTTGAAGTGGGGTCTAGCAGCTACCCAGGAATGCTAACAGTTCACTGTTGTAGCGCGCTGCCTCATCAATGAACGGTGCGTGCCCGGATTCTTCAAACTCAACGACATTGGCTCGCGAATTGAAACCGCTCACTGATCGGCAAATTTCGGGGTCTACAACAACGTCTTTCGCGCCGACGAAGGAAACTATAGGTACGTTTAGGCCAGCCAACGTGTCACGTTGATCCAGCGGCCCTAGTTCTGCAATTGTCGCCACCGCCAGTGGTGATGCTTCCATAAATATTTCCCACATCCATTGTTCTACAACAGGACCAACTTCTGTTGCACACACTCCCTGCGACAAACCCATGAGGAAATTAACGCGGTCTGCGTTAATACCTGCAACCGTTTCGGCCATTGCCTCTTCGGTGCCACCGTGCGGGAAATCGTCTCGCTGTAAATACAACGGTGTAGCAGCACAGGTGAGAGCTACTCCTGCACAGCGGTCACCCAAAGTATCCGCTGCCGCCACGGCGACGGCACCACCCAATGACCAACCATTCAGCACAACACTTGTCAGTCCAAGCTCATCAACCAAAGCACACACATCGCCGGCAATGGAGTTGATACTCATGTCGTTAAAATCTTTATCCGATTTGCCACAGCCACGGTGATCGATTAATACCACCCGATGACCTGCCGCACTCAATGCAGGAAGCGTGTAATCCCAGGCTCTAACACCCATACCCCAACCGTGAATCAGCATAATCGCTTTGTCGCCGGTTCCGTAGTCTTCGTAATAAACGTTCTGACCTTGTTCGCGAGTAAGATAAGCCATGTTGTTCTCCGTTATGTTGTAAGCTACTAAATGAATTAAACCGCCAGGATGCGCTGCTGATTAGCCTGGTAGTCGGCAAAAACGGCGTTCATATCCAGCACTTCAGGACTCACAAGCCATTGATAGACAAGACCAAACACAAACGCACAGTATTGAATTGCAAATTGTTCGGCGTTTACGGAATCCCTGATTTCGCCGTCGGCAATGCCTTCTGAAATCCAGCGCTGTACATCTTTTCGATACACTCGGTGATGATCACTGAGACGAGCTCGTGTTTCTGATTCATGCCCCAGTGATTCGTACCAAAGCAAATACATAGCACGCATATAGTCGGCCTCAAGTTTGAGGAAGTCACGCAGCGCATCGCCGGCCGCTTGCAAGGCAGCCAGACCTTTTAAGTCGCCAATGTATTCGCCGAGGTGTGCCTTCCATAAGCCGTCAAAGTAAATAAATAACTCCGCGAGCAAGCCGTCTTTTGAACCAAAGCGATAGTTAGCAAGACCGCGACTGTAACCGGCCAGTTCGCCTATTTCTTTCAAGGTGGTTTTCTGGGTACCGCGTTCATTGATCAGGCTAATAGCCGCAGCAAACATGCGCTGATCAGACAAGGCCGTTCGTTCTGCCTGAGTAAGGCGCACTTTCTTAGTAATAGGTTTAGTCATGAATAGGGAGCATTATCGAACAGACCGAAGTATACATTGAGCAGTCGCAACTATGGTTACCATTCGCCGTTTGCCGCCATAGCGGCCTCTTCCAACAAAGCAGGCACATCGTACTTAAGCCCTTTGGCGTATTCGGTGTCCACCGTGCCCTGGCAATACAATTCATAAGCACCTTCTACGATGGCGGCCAAACGCCAAAAAGCGAAACACATATAGAAGTCGAGGTGCTCCAGAGAAATGCCAGTTGCATTAGCCCATCGCTCAGCAAGCTGACGCCTGCCAAGAATGCCTTCTCGCCGGCTAACGGCCTGCACATGTGCAAATCCAGGAGGCGATACTTTGCGCTCTCCCCAAAACATCAACAACAAAGCAAGATCAGTGACCGGGTCGCCAATAGTTGATAACTCCCAGTCAATCACTGCAGCCAGCTCCGGCTGTTCTTTCCGGCACAGTGTGTTATCCAGATGATAGTCACCGTGCACAACACGGCTCTCGCAGTCGGCCGGAATGTTGGCTAACAACCATTGCCCTAACCGCTCTATTTCAGGAAGTTCGCGCACGCCACCGTTCGCACGAATTTTTAACCAGCGTTCGATTTGCCGCTGCAGAAAATTATCCGGGTTTCCAAAAGACAGCAAGCCACGCTCTTGCCAAGGTACACAATGAAGTTTTGCCAGCTCATCCACTAACTGCTCGCCCAGGGCGTTCACTGCAGATGCATCCTGAGCGTAGGCTTCGGGCAAAGTCTCTGTGATGGATACACCATCGATCATCGACACCAGTAGAAAAGGTCTGCCAATCACAGTGGCGTCATCACACCAGCGAACAACCTCAGGCACTCGCACATGACCTTGCAACGCAGCCATCACAATCGCTTCGCGCTCTATTCCGCGGTGTGCTTTGGGCGAAATGGTATCCGCCGGTGGTGTACGCAGCACTAAGGGCCCTTTATCGCTATTCAGTCGCAAAGTAAGGTTGGAATTACCGCCAGCAAGCACGGCATCAATGCTAACGTTCTGAATACCACACTCGGCAGCCATCCATTGACTCAGGGCTAGTTCGGGTAACAAGTCTGCGTGAGTGTCGCTCATATCAAATCAACTAAACGGGTACGTCAAAGCGGCTCATCAAGCCGCCAAGCTCCTTGGCCAGTTCATACACAGCATCGCCGCGTGCTATGATCACAGCGCGGTCACCATGACTTAGTGCACGCTCGGCAACAGCATGACCAATGCCGCGCGAGGCACCGGTTACTAGCCAAACTCTGGAATGGGACATAGCTTCCTTTTTATTGTTTGAGAGCCATTAGCATTAACATTGCGTTTTGAATCCGCGAGGCGGGGATGAAGTAGGTGTTTTTCCGCTCAATGGGCCATCCCTGGCCCGGTCCCGCGTCCGTCCCTGGCGCTATTCGCTCCAAAACACCTACTTCATCCCCGCCTCGCTCACTATCGAGTGAACCGGAAGACGGTCATGCCTCGATTGCTTGTTTGCGTCGAGCAAGTTTATACTAGCGCTAATCCAAGTCAACCCAACAACCCAAGCCACTTGAGTTCCCTTTAATGGCACAAAGGGTAGCTTAGTGAGGGTTATATAGGTGTTTCGCAGCGAATAGCGCCAGGGACGGACGCGGGATGGGCCAGGGATGGCCCTCTGAGCAGCGAAACACCTATATAACCCTCGCTAAGCGGCGACAACTCCCGAGGCTTCCTATTTCTGCATAGAGGACACACCGTGAGCTGGAATTTTGAAACCGACAGTGATTTCCAGGAACAATTAAACTGGATCGAAGAATTCACCCGAGAAGAAATCGAGCCACTGGACCTGGTGTTCCGCGGGCCAGGCGACCCATTTGACCCGAACTCGCCGGCCGCCAAAGCCATGGCGCCCCTAAAAGAGGAAGTAAAGTCCAGAAACCTTTGGGCCTGTCATATTGGCCCTGAACTGGGCGGTGGCGGTTATGGTCAGGTAAAACTTGGTCTGATGAATGAAATACTAGGCCGCAGCCGATTCGGACCTACCGTATTTGGGTGCCAGGCCCCGGATTCCGGTAACGCTGAAATTCTCGCGCACTTTGGCACCGACGAACAGAAAGAAAAGTTTCTGCGACCACTGCTGGATGGCGAAATCGCCTCCTGCTATTCCATGACCGAACCCCAGGCCGGTGCTGATCCTGCCGAATTTACCTGTGTAGCCACCCGCGACGGCGATGACTGGGTTATTAATGGCGAAAAATGGTTTGCGTCACACGCCCGATTTTCCGAATTCTTGTTGGTAATGGTAGTGACCAATACCGATGTGCCTATTCATCAGGGCGCCTCTATCATGCTGGTCGAGAAAGACACGCCCGGTATGGAAATCTTGCGTAACTCTGCCGTTGGCCCTTATGTGGAACAAGGCGATGGCGTGCACGCCTATATTCGCTTTACCGATTGCCGGATACCGGCAGACAACTTGTTAGGCGACGAGGGCAAAGGATTCCTGGTTGCTCAAACACGACTGGGCGGCGGGCGCGTGCATCATGCAATGCGCAGCGTGGCAGTACTTAAGAAAGCCATGGATATGATGTGCGAACGTGTACTTAGCCGCACCACAAAAGGCGAGCTGCTTGCCAACAAGCAATTAACCCAGGAAAAAATTGCAGACACTTACACACAGATTCTGCAGTACCGTCTGCATGTTCTTTACACGGCCTGGCTGATCGACAAACACAAGGAATACAACCGTGAAGTCCGCAAAGAAATTGCAGCTATAAAAGCAGCTACGCCGAAAGTTCTGCAGGAAGTGATTTATCGCGCCATGCATTTGCATGGCAGTTTGGGAATGTCTGATGAAGTTCCGCTAATGAACATGTGGGCAAATATTCCTGAGCTGGGTGTTGTTGATGGACCGTCTGAAGTCCATAAAGTCACAGTAGCTCGCACGGTGTTACGCGACTACGACCCATCGCCGGATATGTTCCCAAGCTACCACACGCCAACCAAGCGAGCGGCGGCTATGGCCAAATACGGACATTTCCTGGGCTAAACCGGGCATTGCCTCAACGCGCTGCAATAACAGCGCACAGCATGCTTGAGTAAGGCTTTGCGGCGTTACTCTTACCACCACTAAAAGACCGGCCGTGCTGTTTTTTTGATATAGTGACTTATTCGTGCCATTCCCAATGGCACCACATCGATTCCACTGGAAGACAAACACGATGGCTGCGAAAAAGAAGGCAAGCCCCGCTGATTCCGGCAGCAGCCGACAAGCCGAGAAGAGTTCACAAACGCGCGAGCGCACGCTCAAAGCTACGGTCGATTGCGTGTATGAACTGGGCTATGCGAATACTTCTACCAAGAAAGTTGCTGATCGCGCCAATATTTCGCGAGGTGCGATGATCCATCACTTCCCTTCCAAACAAGCATTGTTAACTGCGGCGGTTGACTACATTATCGACAAGCGCATTGAAGGATTTACCGCCGACATTGAAAAAAACCTGAAGGACCCGCAAGCCAGACTGGAGCGTGGTCTGGATATCTACTGGAAGCACCTGCACACACGTCACTTCGTTGCCTATCATGAGCTGACTGTCGCGGCCAGAACCGATAAAGAGTTACAGCCGGTTATGAAGAAAGCGGCACGAAAATTCGAAGACCGCTGGCAAGCGACTATTCTGGAAGTGTTTCCGGAATGGAAAGACACTGGCCCGCTGATTCAGCTGGCCATGGACGTTTGTCAGTTTTCTTTTGAAGGCATGGCGCTGAATAAACTGACTCACGACGCGCAAGCTCGGCAAAAATTATTGGTCGAATACATCAAATCGCGCGTACAAGACATGTTTGACGCAGCGCAATCAGGCAATCATGACAAAGCCGTTGCCCAGTTCTTACTAGACTCCAAGTAAAACGACTGACCTTACTCTCAACTATTCAGGTATTGATCCAATACCTGATGAAAATGCCGTACTCGCACTTCCTGATAATTCGCCAGACTAACTGCGCCTTTGCGTGAGGCTTTCATGCCCTGCTGCACATGAGGCAAATTATTCATGTCCTGATCAAAAATAGGACCCAGTGCGTCCAACTCCTCGGCGGCTGCCCAAGGTTCCTCTGCGCTCAAGTGGTGCACTGCACATGGCGCATCTCTCGGTCCATTCTTAGGGCTACGTTTGAGAATCATCACTTCCATAATCGTGGAATCTACATCCCAACCATTGGGTCGCCAGCGATAAATAACGTTGGGCGGAAAGCCGCCCCACGGGGAAAAGTTCGGGAACACATTAAATACCATGGCATCTAGCATTTCTGCGTCGGTGGCATGCGAATAGTCGTGGCCGTCTTCCTCTGCATAGGCCTTGCGGCTCATCTCAGCCATAAAGCTTCTTGCGCTTTCGCCTTCAGGTACCAGCAGCTTGTCATCACCGGTAACTCGACCGGAATCGGACAACAAAGTATCTAACACTTCCTGTTCGCTGGGTAGATTGCCAGCCTCATACAAATGCGGGCTTGGCTCAGCCATTGGCGTAATACTCAAATTAGTATGATCTCCCAGAATATCGTAACGCGCATTGGTATCCGCAGAAAACGGCAGAATCTGCGCGTGGGTTTGCCGCGCGTGGTAAGACTCCATAAACGCTTCAGAGACAATTTTCCAGTTTGCTTTGACTTCTTTCACCACGTGCACCACTTTCACGCATTCTTCCAAACGCCAGCGCTGAAACACCTCAGGGTATGGCGCCAGATACTCATCCAATGGCTGGCAATCATCGTCCATGTTGATAAATACAAAACCAGCCCAGGTATCAAGCTTGGCTTCCGGTAGTTGCATATCAGCCTTCACCAAATGCGGTACGTCCCACTCGCAGGGTATTTCACGAATGCTGCCATCAATGTTCCAGGAATAGCCATGGAAAGGACAGGTCAAGTGGCGACCACTGCCGTCAGCCGTTTTGAGTTTACGAGCGCGGTGCAAGCATGAGTTGTAAAACGCTTTTATCTGATCATCAGCGCTGCGCATGATAATAAAAGACCAATCGAACAGCTCATACACTATGTAGTCGCCCATATTGGGTATGTCTTCTTCGCGGCACACCATCTGCCACACCCGGTTCCACATTTTGTCTACTTCACGCTGGAAGAATTCTTTGCCGATGTAACGCTCAACGGGCAGATCTTCATCGCCCAAATAGCGATAGCGATCCGTGGCAATCACGTCCGGTATTTCTCGAGTTTCACGCGATAGAAGCTCTGCATAGGTGCGGCCGTGACATCTGGCTTCGCCGGGTGCTAGCTGTTCTTTCTTACCCATTATTTTGCTCTCAGCGTTGGTTGTGCAATAGTCTCAGTTTACTACCGAGCCACAGTGGCTCACAAGCGGTTAAAAACAGGTCATCCTGTTTTATTTGTGCTATCGTCGGCTCGCCAACAATACAATCGATAACGAATGGCCCACTACTACCGATACTACGTGCTGGCAATGATCACCATCACCTCGATGCTGAATATTGCTGACCGGCTGATCATGTCTATATTGCTGGAAGACATAAAGGCCGAATTTACCATGACCGACACGCAGCTTGGCCTGCTTGCGGGCCTGGCGTTTGCGCTGTTTTACGCAACAATGAGCATTCCGATTGCCCGCTTCGCGGATAAGAACAACCGTAAGAATGTACTGGCAGGCGCTCTGGTTGTGTGGAGTGGCATGACAGCCCTGTGCGGTACGGCGACGGGCTTCGTAAGTCTGTTTTTCGCACGACTCGGAGTGGGTGTCGGCGAAGCCGGCGGTAGCCCACCGTCCTACTCGATCATCGCAGACTATTTCAAGCCCAGCGAGCGCGCCCGTGCCATGGGTGTATACACAATCGGCGCCGTTTTGGGCACGGGTGGCGGCATGATGGTCGGTGGCTTTCTTGCCGAGGCCATTGGCTGGCGAATGACGTTTGTTGCGCTGGGCATTCCTGGAATTATTCTCGGCATTGTTTTGTACTTCACAGTCAAAGAACCGCCGCGCGGCCGCTACGACAGTGGCTCCGAGGCGCAGAAACAAGCCGTCGACATGAAACAAACGCTGAGGTCTCTGGCGGGCAACAAAACGTATGTACGAGTCAGTCTCTCGTTTGCGCTGCTCACCATGGTTGGTTACGCGATGGCTGTTTGGCTTGCACCGATCATGCTCAGAAACTTTGACGTGTCTGTCAGCAAAGTGGGCTTGTATTTGGGTACTGCGTATTTCATTGGCGGTTTACCCGGGCCCGTGTTGGGCGGTTTTCTTACGGATTACGCGGTTAAGTTTAATGCGCGCTGGCGAGCCTGGATTCCGGCGATTTCCATTATTGGTACAGTCATCGCATTTTGGCTGTGCCTTCGCTCTACGGAGCTGTATACCTTCCTCGGCTTCTTCACGCTGGCTTATGCGATGTTCATGTTGCCCCAAGCGCCTTCTTTGTCCTTGTTGCAAACGTCTTTGAATTCCGGTGAGCGAGCATTGGGCGTTTCTTTCGCGCTACTCGCCAATAGCTTGTTGGGGCTGGCCCTAGGTCCGTTCCTGATTGGCATGATGAGCGATTCATTGACTCCCACCTATGGCGCAATGGCGCTGAATTACTCAGTATTGGGCTTATGTTCGGTTGCGGCAGTAATCGCTTGTGGCAGCTATCTCTGGACTGCTAGCTCAATGAGTAGTGCGCCGGATACTGCCCAGTAATGCTTATGCTTGCCGCCCCTTTACATTACGTGCCAGTAGCAACATCCACACTTAAGCCTGGCAAGAAAACAACATTGCGAAATACTCGCAGACCCATTGAAAAAATACAGTCAGCCTTGACTGTATTCTGGCATAGCGCCATACTCGACCATAAGCAAAAGAAGGAATACAGACCGTGACCGCACCTACTGCCGTGGACAACCGCGCCCTTGCCGACATGACTTTGCTCGACACGGAAACGCTCAAATGCCCGTATCACTACGACAAGACTCTGCGAACCAACGCACCTGTTTACCAAGACCCGCAAACCGGAGTTTATGTGGTGTCTACTTACGAGCTGGTGCGTGAGGCCCACAAGAAGGCGAACGTGTTCTCAAACGAATTCACTTTGGCGCTAGGTTCAACCAGGCAAATGGACGGCGACATTGGTGCCGCCATGAAGAAAACTTATGACCTTGGCAAAGGCACCATGCTGACGGTTGATGACCCTGACCACAAAACGTATAGAGATACGGTCAAAGACTTCTTTGTGCAAAACAATGTTGCCAAATACCGACCGTGGATCGAAGATTTTGCTGACAAACTGGTTGAGGAAATACCGGCCGGTGAACCCTACAATTTCATTGATCAGTTTTCACGGCCATTACCCTTGTCGGTCATCATGCATGTGTTGGGGATACCACTGGACATGTTCGACAAGGCATTCTGGTGGACGGTTGCCAACGTGCAGGTACTCTCGCAAGTTGCAAACAAGGAAGAAATGCTGGCTGCGGCGGGTGGCCTGAAAGAAGAGTACGATTGGTTTGCTCAAGCCCTGGAAGAGCGTCGTCAATCGCCCAGAGATGACTTACTCAATGTGGTTGCGCATGCGGAAATAGACGGGCGGCCGCTAACGATTGAAGAACAGCTATCACACTGCACGCAGTTTCTGGTGGCAGGTAATGAAACAACCACCGCAACCTTGGCAGAAGGCATTCGTCAACTGTGCCTGAACCCTGAGCAAGAAGCTTTGGTTCGTGCAGACCGTTCGCTAATCCCGAATCTGGTGGATGAGTGTTTACGAGTGGCGTCCCCCACTTCCAACATGTGGCGTATCGCGAAAGAGGATTACACACTTGGCGATGTGACCATTCCTGCAGGCAGCATGGTTCTGCTTAAATACTTCTCTTCAAATCACGATGAGTCAATGTTCGAACAGCCAATGGAGTTTGATATAACTCGCGGCAACCTCAAGCGACACATTGCGTTTGGCTTTGGCACGCACGTGTGCATTGGCCAGCATTTATCTAAGCTGGAGATGATTGTAGCGTGGGAGAAACTGCTGGAAGGTACTTCTGGCATGCGCTTAAACTGTGCGCCTGAGGACCTCGAATATATGCCGAATATTTTGCTGCGTGGGCTTGAGGAAATTCCGGTTATTTTTGAAAAATAGTCTGATTGGTTTTTCAGTATGTAGGACTCTGGTAGACCGGCGTCAAATCTATTGCATCCTCTAGCGACACGCCGTAAACCCATCCATGGGGGCTCGTGTTCGAGGTCCCTCTCTCACACGGTCGCTAGAGGATGCAATAGATCCGACGCCTCCGCACTTTGTTGAAATTTCAATAGCACAACACAGCAAGCTACCTTGGCCGAACTCGCTACAAGGTGATGAGGCTCTGGATCGCATACCCACTTGCGCGACTGTGTGAGACATGGATGTCGAACACAAGCCCCCATGGATGGGTTCACGGCGTGTCGCGCAAGTGGGTATGCGATCCAGAGCCGGTCTTGCGGTGCAATACGAACCAAGAAACTAAAAAACGAATTTAATCCAGTAACAAAGAAGCCAACCGCTTCCGATGATGATAAGAATCACCAAACTGCTGCTGTGCCCATTGAGCCCTTCGCATGTAGAGCTGCGCATCGCATTCGTAGGTGAAACCCAAACCGCCATGGAACTGAATTGCGCGATCACCCGCAAACGTTAGTGCATCGCTTGCCAGCGCTTTTGCCATCCTGCAGGCTATTTCCGCGTCATCTGACAATGGACCATCATCGACTACCGTCGCCGCGTGATAAATGTGCGAACGTGCCGAATCCATTGCTACGAGAACGTCAACCGTTGGGTGCTTCAAGCCTTGGTATGAGCCAATCAGTTTCCCAAACTGCTTACGAGTTTTTAAATACTCTACGGTAACGTCCAGACAGGAAGCAGCACTTCCCGTGGCCTCGGCAGCTACAAGTAGCGCACCTAATAGCCGTACCTCATGCAACGCAGCACCAAGCTGATCGCCGCGAATGACATTAGCGGCGTCAACGGTTACACCGCTGAAATCTACTTTGGCAGCGCGCTTGGTTTCATCAATCAAGGCATGCGCTGCTATCGCAGAATCAGATAAGGATTCGCGTGGAACCAATACCAGGGCAGGTGCGCCGTCTAGATCGGCAAGCACAACAAACAAAGATGTTACGCCCGCGTCAGCAACGTGCCACTTTTTGCCGCTTAATCGATACTGATCACCATCAGCAAGCGCTTTGCAACCAAGATTGTCAGCGCCCCAGTCCTCGCCATCTAGCCAGGCAAGAGTGGCAACGGTTCCATCTACAAGTTTCGGTAACCAGGCCTCTTGCTGTTGGGTATTTCCTGCACGAAGGATGGCCTGTGCAGCCAGAGTCGTTGAAAAGAACGGTGTCGCCAGTAGTGCGCGCCCCATACTCTCGGCCAAAGGCACGACAGAACCAAAGCCCATATCGGAACCACCAAACTGCTCAGGCACGGCTATTCCCAACCAACCCAAAGCAACCATTTCTTGCCACACTTCATCACTGTAACCGGCTTCGCTGGACAGCAATGCGCGAACCGCTGGTACTGGCGATTTATCGCGGCAGAAATCCCGCGCGCTTTCCAAAATCATTGTTTGTTCGTCTGTGAAACGAATAGCGTTATTTCTAGTATTCATTCAGAGACTCCCTAGTCCTTAGGTAAGCCAAGTACGCGCTCGCCAACAATATTGGCTTGCACCTGGCTGGTGCCACCACCGATGGTGGTTGAGAAATTATTGAAATACGCGCGCTGCCAGAAACCACCGGCAATTGCGTCCTGGTCACCCACATACAAGCTGCCATGAGCCCCTTGTATGCCCACGGCAAACTTGCGCATTTCGCGGGAGAATTCAGAGGCTCGCAATTTGCCTGACAGTGGCACAGACCAAGGGTAATCAGTGTTGAGTGCTGCGTGCGCCTGACGACGTTCTCCAAGCGATAGGGATTTTTCTTCCATCAAAAACTGCACAAGACGATCTCGTACCACGGGGTCATTTAGTACCGACTCGCCATCGCGTTTCACCTTGCGCAATTCTTCGATTAAATCGTTAACCACTGTGCGCACGGCCATCAAGCCACCCGCGGCACCGGCTTCGGCGCCGCGTTCGTATTGCAAGGTTTGCATGGCTACTTTCCAGCCATTGCCTTCTTTGCCCATTAGTGAGCTGGCCGGAATACGTGCGTCGGTAAAAAAGGTTTCGCAGAAGCCGTATTCACCGGTCATTTTCTGGATTGGTCTTGGGTCTACACCGTCGATCAACATGGGTGACAGGAAGAACGACAGGCCGTCGTATTTGCGTGGTTCAGCAGGCCCGGTTCGTGCCAGCAATATCATGTATTTGGCGTAGTTGCCCATGGTGGTCCAGATCTTGGTGCCATTCACAACGTATTCGTCGCCATCACGTACAGCGCGGCATTGCACACCGCCCAGGTCAGAGCCATGGTCGGGCTCTGAGAAGCCCTGACACCACACGTCTTCGGCGTTCAAAATGCCTTTCAGGTATTTCTTCTTTGCTTCCTCAGTGCCAATGTCATTGATCAACGGGCCAGTCCAGCTGAGCCCAATGACATTGAAACAAATTGGTACAGCGTGGCGTTTCATTTCCTGATCAGCGATGCTCTGGAAAACCGGATCTACGCCCCCGCCCCCATACTCTTTAGGCCACGCCATACCCAAATAGCCGGCGCTCCAGATTTTGTGTTGCCACTCTCGCAAAAACTCCAGAACCCGCTCACTGCCTACTTCCATGAAGGTTTGCGGCAGCAGAAAGCCGGGATCAGCGGGTTTATTGTCTTTCATCCAGCCGGAAACTTGTGCTCGAAAGTCATCCAGTTCCTGTTGCGATACCGTAGTCATATAAAATCTCTGAGTGGAAATACAATGAGGTGCGCGATGGTAACATCTGCCGCATTTGCTGTTCGTCAGCGTTACTGACGCAGCCTAATAAAAACAGTTCAGACTGTTTTTATTAATATCATCGGGGTACACTGATGTCCACCAAATTTAGTGCTTATCAATAGGATTCTTATGGCAGATTTAAAGCTTGGATTGGCCCAGGGTTATTGGGGCGCAGCACCCAGCCCGAACTTTGTTGAGATGGCTCAGGAAGCCGAAAAACTGGGGTTTGATTCCGTATGGTCAGCCGAATCATGGGGCAATGATGCGTTTACGCCACTCGCCTGGATTGGATCGCAAACCAAGACCATCAAGCTAGGCACAGCGGTGGCTCAATTGTCCGCTAGACCGCCTACAGCATGCGCTATGCATGCGCTGTCTTTGGACATCTTGTCCAATGGCAGGATGATTCTGGGCTTGGGCGTGTCTGGCCCGCAGGTGGTGGAAGGCTGGTATGGGCAACCATTCCCCAAGCCGCTGGCACGTACCCGAGAATATGTCAGCATTCTGCGTAAAGCGTTTGCGCGTGATGAAAAAATCACTGCGCCAGGACCGCATTACCCTCTTCCCTATCCAGGTGATGATGGCACAGGCCTGGGTAAGCCACTGAAGCCAATGGTGCATCCAATTCGCGACAGTATTCCGATTTACATGGGCGCCGAAGGGCCAAAGAACATTGCATTGAGTACCGAGATTGCCGATGGTTGGCTGCCCTTGTTCTACAACCCGTACGATGAAAGTGTGTATCTCGATTCGCTGAAAAATGCGAAGCCGGATTTTCAAATTGCGCAAATGTGCTCAATTGATATTACTGATGACATTGACGCGGGATTGTTGAAAGTGAAGTACTTTCTCAGTCTCTACGTGGGTGGCATGGGTGCGAAAGACACCAACTTCCATAAAAACCTGTTCGAGCGGATGGGTTATGAGAAAGAAGCCAACGAAATTCAACGCTTGTTTTTTGAAGGCAAACGCGAAGAAGCCGCGCGTGTTATTCCGGATGAACTGGCCGACTCCTTGGCATTAGTTGGTCCCAAAGAGCGCATCAAAGAACGATTGCAGGCCTGGCGTGATTCGCGTGTAACAACCTTGCTGGTTGCCACCACAGACAAGGACCATTTGCGGCAAGTAGCGGAACTGGTGCTGTGACTGCAGACTATTCCTCGATTGCAGACAACACACCTGTCCTGGTTGGCTCAGGCCAGGTAGTTCAACGTGAAGCCACGGCCAGCGCGCCGATGGAACTGGCCGCGCTCGCGAGTTCCGCCGCGGTAGATGACTGCGGTGTTGCTGGTATTGCCGGCCACATCGACACAATCTGTGTCACTAAGTTGTTTTCCGATATGGGCCGGCGATGGAATTCACCATGGGGACGTAGCAACAACCCGCCGCAATCGGTGGCGAGTCGCATTGGCGCTCAGCCTAGAAGCAGAATCTATACGGAGACGGGTGGCAACGGCCCGCAATCGCGTGTCATTGAGTTTGCTAAAGCCATTGCTTTAGGAGAACGCTCAGTCGTTTTGCTAACAGGTGCCGAAGCTCTAAAGAACCAACGCCACGCAGAGCGTAATGGCGTTGAATTGAACTGGAATGAGGAATTCGATGAACCAATGGAAGACAGGGGCTTCGGCGACGGCGTAGCGACCAGCCAGGAGGGCCAAAACGGCCTGCTTAATGTTGCCTATTACTACACAATGATCGATCAGGCCATACGCACCAAGCACGGCCGCAGCATAGAAGAACATCGGGCAGCCTGCGCACAGTTGATGGCGTCGCTCAGTGCTGTCGCTGCCAATAACCCAAATGCTCAGTTCGCTGGCCAGCAATCCGAACAGGATATTTTGGCGGCTGCAAACCTGACACATTTGTACACCAAGCGAATGATCGCGCAAGATGGAGTGAACCAGGCGGCCGCTTTGTTGCTGTGCAGTGCCGGCAAAGCGCGCGAGTTGGGTATTGACCCTGCTCGATGGGTGTTCATGCACGGTATGGCAGAGGGCAAAGAATTTGAGTTAAGTCATCGCGACGACCCTTCGCTATCACCAATGGCCGGGCGTGTGGCTGAGCATGCTCTGGGCATGGCAGAGAAACGCATAAACGATATTGCCGCTATCGATATTTACAGCTGCTTTCCTTGCGCGGTAAGCAGTGTTGCCGAGCAATTAGGCTTACCATCCGATGGCAGCCATGCACTAACAATGACCGGTGGCTTACCTTACTTTGGCGGCCCCGGTAACAACTACGGCATGCATGCCCTGGCAGAGGCCGTTCAGTGGGCCCGAACCAATAAAAATGAATATGCCCTGGTTACCAGCAATGGCGGCGTGTTATCCAAGCATGCGAGTGCTGTATATTCTCAACAGCCCAGTTTTGTAGATTGGAGTAATACAACTTGCGAACTGTCAGCAAATGACAGAGATAAACACCCTATCATCAGCAACCCCTCTGCTGGAAGAATTGTCACCTATTCGGTTAACTTCACGGATAAAAATGGCCCACAAGCCATCATTCTTGGCGAGACCAACTCGGGTGAGCGTTTCGTTTCGTGCACCGCACCCGACGACAGTCGCACTACAGAACAATTGTTAGAAACAGGTAGCGTCAATAGTTCTGTTACGATCACGGCAGCGGAAGGCGAAACGCTGCATTTTAAATTAGCTAATTAGAAAGGTAAGACTATGACATGGAATATCAGCGAAGCTGTATACCAGCTAGCGAACAGCGAAATGGGCGACCGACCTGCCCTAATCCATGGCGATGATATTATTAGTTACCGCACTCTTTGCGAACGTGCTACCGGCATCGCAAGCTGGCTACAGTCACTAGCGTTATCCAAAGGCGCGCACGTAGGCCATTACATGCGCAACTCCAATGCGTACATGGAAACCATGACAGCGGCAGGTCTGACTGGCATGACCCACGTTAATGTTAACTACCGGTACGTTGAGCAAGAGTTGATTGATCTTTGCGACACCCTGGATATTCAGGTGCTGGTATACGACACCGAATTTGCGGACCGCGTTGCAAACATCAAAGACAGACTGACTAAAACCACGGCGTTTATTGAAGCAGGCACTGATTCCCCAGCCAATAGCTTCGCGCAAAGCCTGACTCAGCTATACACCCATGATGCCAGCAACTTCGAACGCCGTTGTTCCAGTGACGACCTGATCATCATTGCAACCGGTGGTACAACTGGATTGCCCAAGGGCGTTATGTGGCGGCATGAAGATATTTGGCGGAAACAAAATCTCTCCACCGCTAATGCCATGCTGGCGCTGGATCTCAAAGAGCACCCGGCGACTATCGAAGAACATGTTGCCAATGTACTGAAATTGCCCCCAGCCAAGCCTTTTATGCCGCTCAGCCCCCTGATGCATGGCGCCGGTATGCTGATGTCTATTCTGATGATTGCGCAAGGTATTCCGGTTATTACGGTTCCTGGCAGAAAGCTGGAAGCTGACGTTACCATGGATATGATCAAGAAGTATGAAGTGGGTGGCATGGCGCTGGTTGGTGATGCGTTTGCCATGCCATTGATTGAGTGCATGAATCGCAGAGCAGATGAAAATTTAATGTCTGGTGTTGCAATGCTGGTGTCTACGGGCGCCTCGTTAAGCGAAGACTCTACGGCCAGCTTGCGCCAACACGCGCCTAATATGTTCCTGATGGATACTCTGGGCTCATCAGAGGCATCAGGCTTTGCTGTTTCCACTTCAGATCCTGGCGTATTTAAACCATTACCGACCACTTGTGTGCTTGACGACCAAATGCAGGAGGTAACGCCGGGTAGCAACACTATTGGCATCGCTTATTCCGGCGGTTACATCCCAATGGGTTATTACAACCAACCAGAGAAATCGGCTGAGACTTTCGTTGAGCACAATGGCATTCGGTATGTGATGACAGGCGACCGTTGCACGGTTCGCGAAGACGGCATGCTGGTTCTGTTAGGGCGAGACAGCAATGTGATCAATAGTGGTGGTGAGAAGGTGTATACCGTTGAAGTCGAGCGCGCTCTACTTACCCATCCGAGTGTCAGCGACGCTTTGGTTGTTGGCCTGCCCCACCCGCGGTTTGGCAAAATGGTTGTGGCGGTTGTGGAAGGGCCTATGCTGACGCAAGAGACGCTTGATGTTGCTGATATTCAGAAGCACGTTAGTGAGCAGTTGGCTGACTATAAGATACCGAGAAGCATCTATGCGATTGATGCTATGAAACGGGCTGATAATGGTAAGGCGGATTATCGGTATGTGACGGAATTTGCTGAGAGGATGGCGGCTGGGCATTGAATGGAGGTTTGGTTGCTGCTACGTCTCGAGACCGGCACTAGATCCACTAGTGGCTATCGGGACACGCCGGCATGGGCTGTCGCGCCGGTCTCAGAACCGCCTCAATACTATCCGCTGTTCGATTCTCAGCAAAACTAGCTCTTAGCAGCCTCATCCGCCGCAAACTGCGCATACGCCTCAGCGGTTCCCTCAGCCATCTTGTCACCATCAAATGGAATTTTCATTTCATGCGTAAATTCCAGAACCACTCGCTCTGGCGTATCCAAAAAGCGTACAAACATATCCGGGTCTAAGCCAGACGTGAATTTATTATCCGGATCACTTTCTGCCTTAGCCGCCATACCTGCCGCCAATATCTTGTAGAACCACATTTTCGTATCGTGGTCGTCGTGAATCACAGTATGGCCTTTGTAGGTCACCGTTTTACCGCCCCCCATATGAGTGCCGGTACTAGTGATAACAACCGCAGAGCGTGGGTCACGGGCTATCGCCTTGATTCGAACCCGCTCTTTCGTTGCCGTCATCCAAATTTTGCCATCCAGCGCCGCGTAAGCAGTAATTACACCCAAGGGATGGCCTGCCTTATTCGCCCAGATAAATACACACTCACCCTGCGCTCGCAGCAATTCTTGCTCACGCTCCTCATCAAGTCGATATTGCTTTACGTCATCGTAGTTCTTGGATTGACCGCTCATGCTGATATGTCCTCATTACTGAATGTATTGTTCGCCTGAAAAAGCGCCATTTTACTAACATCGCCGCAGTCCAGAGTTTGCTAGCATAATCCAATTAGAAAATTAAAAACAGTCTGGTCTGTTTTTTTAATGATCACTTAAACATGGCAGTACGCTTCTCCTTGGCCGCACTCAATCCTTCGCGGAAATCATCACTCGATAAAAGTAAGGCCTGATTCGGCAGGTTGGCCGTCCACTCTGCGTCCATTGAGCTGTTCAAACCTCTATGCAAAGATTCTTTAATTATGCGATAAGCCGAAGAGGAAAGCGCTGAAAGCTCACGTGCCATTTCAAGACCGCGTTCAGCCAGTTTGTCCTGCTCCACAACCTCACTGACCAGCCCTGCAT
>CAYGSL010000007.1:44994-70566 GCA_964352475.1 uncultured Pseudomonadales bacterium
AGACCGCGTTCAGCCAGTTTGTCCTGCTCCACAACCTCACTGACCAGCCCTGCATTCAGTGCATCAGCAGCCAGCATTGGCTTTCCGCGCAACACCATGTCTTTGGCACGCCCCAGGCCGATAATTCGCGGCAGAAGAAACGTACCACCCAAGGGCGGCATGATGCCAAACTTGATCCACACTTCCAGGAAAGAAGCGTCATTCGCTGCAATTCGAAAATCACAGGCCAGCGACAGTTCGCAACCAACGGACACCGCCGCACCTTGTACCAGCGCTATTGTCGGTTTCGGGCACTGCCACAAGCGTTTTGCTGCACCCTGAAAATGTTGGTACACCTGCTCCTTAATTTGCGCAGGCGTCATCTGAGTTACCTGATCCAGAAACTGGATATCGGCACCGGCGGAGAAGTGTTTCCCATCGGCCGCAAGGATAATTACTCGAACGCTCTCGTCTGCGCTAAGCTCATCGATCGCGACACAGAGTTCCGCAAGCCCTTCCGGGCGAGAGGTGTTGTTTGATTCGGCGCGAGCGAACATAATCCGCGCAATGCCTGACTCCGGGCATTCAACCCGAATGTCGTCGAAATCCTTCACCCGATAATTCCAGCTTCGCGCATCCCATCCTGATCGGCATCGGTAACACCCAGCTCGGCCAGTATTTCTCGAGTGTGTTCGCCTAGACTCGCGCATACTCGCAGCGGCGGTGAGGGTGTACCGTCAAAGTTGGCCGGGTTATTGGGTTCTATCATTCTCCCGGCAATCGGATGATCGAGATTCGCAAATGCGTTGTTGGCCTGCATCTGAGGGTGGTTTGGCAAGTCAGCTAAATCTTGTGCTACTGCACACGGCACGTCATTTGCTTCCAACGCAGCCATCGCTTCAGCCACCGTCATTCGCAGCGCTTTTTCAGACACGCGCTTGATCATTTCCTTCAGCAGTGGCGCATTGTTATTGCGCTCAGCTGCGGTGCCAAAACGCGGGTCTTCCGCGTCCTCATCAAATGCAAGACAATAGCCTCGAAACTGCGAATCGGTTACGCCTGCGATGGCCCCATAGCCGTCCTTAAATTTTATGAGGCGCAAGCCCTTGGAAGGATTCATTCCCTCGTCTGCACCGGGATCAAGAAACGCATTACTGCCGGCCGTATCAGCCCACAAAAAATTGACTACCGAATCCACCATGGAAAGCCTAATGTGCTGGCCACCGTTGCCTCGCTCACGTGCAAACAAAGCGGCACTGATCGCCTGACTTCCTGTCAGTGCTGTGAGCTTGTCTGTAAACAGCTGGTAGTATTGAATGGGTTCACCGGTTTTTAGATCCGCCTGACTTTGCGCTACACCGGCAAACGCTTGAATAACGTTGTCGTAGGCAGCCTTGTGCGACAACGGGCCACTATCGCCAAACCCGCACACTGAAAGGTAGATTAGTTCCGGGTTGTGCTTTTTCAGAGATTCATAGTCAATGCCAAGTCTCTCAGCAACACCTGGTCTGAAGTTGTGCGCAACTACATCAGCATTTACTACCAGTTTATGAACAATATCCAGTGCTTCTTTTGCCTTCAGATTCAAGGTCAGCGATCGCTTGCCACGATTGGTGGTGTGGTAAAGACTGCTGACTCCGTTGCGACTGGAACCGAAGTAGCGCATGACATCGCCAATGCCCGGCGGCTCAATTTTTATCACGTCTGCGCCTTGATCAGAGAGTATGGTAGTGGCCATTGGGCCTGCAACCATTGCGCCAAGATCAATCACTCGAATGCCGCTCATGGGGCCTGTAGCGTTGCTGTTCACAGCTACTGTTCTCCTATATAGGTTTTATGGGGAGACCGCCCTACTGAAGCTATCAGATGCCTGTGGCAAAAACAATCCGAATTGACTGTTTTATCGCGATTGTTTATCGTAGGCCATGCACCTCGCTCTTTTCACAGACATTGCTTAAACCATGATTACGCTTTATCACGTGCCTGGCTCTCGCTCTATGCGGTCTCTTTGGCTGCTCAAGGAATTGGGGCTTGAATTCGATCGCGTGGAAATGCCGTTTGATCTAACTTACCTGCGCGCTCCTGATTATTTGGCCGTACACCCACTCGGCCGAGTGCCCGCATTACGCGACGGTGACATAACATTGTTTGAGTCTGGCGCTATTTGCCAGTATTTGTGCGAGCGCTATGACAATGGTGAATTAGGACGCGCACCTGACCATGCTGAGCGAAACCAATGGCTGCAATGGGTACACTTCGCAGAAACTCTGGCGGTACATGGTGCTGCGTTGTTACAACAACAAGTATTCATCAAACCTGAAGAGCGTTCGGAGATTATTCGAAAACTTGAATCACGCAGACTTACGAAAGCCTTTGAAGTTTTAGATGCGCATCTGGCTAATTCAGAGCATTTGCTGCCTGGCGGTTTTTCCGCGGCGGATATTGGCGTGGGCTACAGCGTGTACTTGGGAAATGGTTTTGTAACGCTAGATGCTCACCCAAACCTGTCTAAGTATATGCAGCGGCTGAAGCAGAGGCCCGCATTTAAATCATCTGAACCTGGCGTAGAATGGCAAGCAAGCCAATAAGCCAGCACACAAAAGGAAACACAACATGCCACATGAACAACTAGGTCTCAGTGCCGACGAGCTACTCAGTACCACGCGCGCTGTGCGCAAGCGTTTGGATTTTGATCGCCCAGTGGCCAAAGAAACCATACAAGAGTGTGTTGAATTGGCGGTGCAAGCACCGAGTGGATCAAATTCGCAGGGGTGGCAATTTATGTTTGTGACCGACCCTGACAAAAAAGCCAGGCTGGGCGAACTATATTCGCAAACGTTTGATGTCTACCGAACCATGCCGCAAGCGATTCATCATCTGCACAAAGACAGCGGAGACAGTTCACTCACCGAAAGCCAAACGCGTTCTACCAATTCAGCTGAATACCTCGCCCAGAATATGGGTCGCGCGCCAGTGCTCATGATTCCTTGCATTGAAGGGCGCACTGACGCTGAAGGTGTTACGGGTGCCATGTCGCACGCTTCAATTTTGGGTTCAATCATTCCCGCAACCTGGAATTTTATGCTGGCCGCTCGCGCAAGAGGTTTAGGCACCGCCTGGACCACTTTGCATTTAATGCATGAAAAGGAAATTGCCGAATTGCTGGGCATTCCGTACGAGCAATACATGCAGGTCGCAATGATTCCGATTGCTTACACCAAGGGCACCAACTTTAAACCGGCTTACCGTCCCGATATTGCATCGGTGATGCACTTTAATGAATGGTAAAGCTTTTTTACAGCATTAAGGATCACGGCGAAATACTGTTTCGCCATCTTTAATAGTTTCCAGAACCGCAATATCTTTGATTGCCATGGATGGCACGCTAATCGGATCTTGATCTAACACCACGATGTCCGCGCGCTTACCAACGCTAAGGCTGCCCTTACTGGTATCCTCAAAAAACTGATACGCCGCGTCCAGGGTCATCGCTCTTATACCTTCCATAACAGTGGCCCGTTGTTCCGGGCCAAGCGTCTTGCCGCTTCGGGTTTTGCGATTCACCGCTGTCCACAGCAAGCGCATCATGTCAGCAGGAACTACGGGTGTGTCGTTGTGTATTGTATAAGTAAGCCCCTTGTCATTACTTGAACGCAGCGGGCTGATGCGGGACGCCCGCTTCTCGCCCAGCACTGAATCACGGTGCCAATCTCCCCAGAAGAAAGTATGCGCCACAAAATAAGATGGAATGATTCCCTCTGTAAGCATCGCATCTATTTGATCTTCCCTAACCGTTTGCGCATGAATCATCACAGGTCTCCGGTCTGCCCTACCGTATTTTTTATTTGCCGCCCGTACGGTGCGGATCATTTGATCGGCAGCGGCATCGCCGTTGGCGTGAGCGAGCATAGGCACATTGTTGGCAAAGGCATAATCAACAAGCGTTTGTACTTGCTCTTCCTTTAGGGTTGCGTAACCTGCGTAGTCTTCGGATTGACCGTGTGGCGGATGAAAGTATGGCTTGCTTAACCAGGCTGTTTTTCCCTGCGGTGAACCATCCAGTGTCATCTTGATGCCGCCCACTCGGTAGTGGTTGGAATATTCTGTGCCAGGTGGGCGTTTCTTTAAGCCTTCAACGCCGTACACCATGTACGGAAACGACACCACATCCAAATACAGTAACTCCTCAGCAGCGGCTT
The DNA here is from genome assembly GCA_964352475.1 of uncultured Pseudomonadales bacterium. Classification (GTDB taxonomy): domain Bacteria; phylum Pseudomonadota; class Gammaproteobacteria; order Pseudomonadales; family JAUIET01; genus JAUIET01. Next base: position 49,173 of record CAYGSL010000007.1, read on the forward strand.
GCTCCAGAAGGTCCAGTGTCTCGCCGTACGATGCGCCGTCCTGAACTGTTGTCACACCGTAAGCAGCATATTCTGCCTGTGTCTTCTCAAACAATGCTTTTTGCCGCTGCGGATCCGGTGCGGGTATCACCACATTGAGCACCCTCATGGCGGTTTCTTCGGCAACACCATTTGGCTCCGCACCGTCGCCCATTCGGCGAAACAGACCGCCGTCAGGATCTTTTGTATTCGCATCAACCCCTGCCAGTTCGAGACATTTCGAATTGCAGCTCATCAAATGACCCGATACGTGAGTGACGGCGACCGGAAAATCAGTCGATACTTGATCCAACTCTTGTTTGGTCGGATGACGCCGCTCCGCCATTAGTGAATCATCGTAACCAAAGCCAACAATCCAGGGCGCATCGGGAAACGCCTGTTGGTGGGACTTCATGGCATCAATCAATTCGGCAATACTGGCCACTGGCCCAACCGGTGGCGGCGCCAGGTTTGCCGACAGTTGCAAACGATTGGTGTAGGTAAAGTGGCCATGTGCGTCAATAAAACCAGGCAGCATCGTTTTGCCCTGCATGTCGCGCACCTCATAGTTCGCATCAACCACTGCCTCAACTTCGGCGCGAGAGCCAACGGCGATTATCTTGCCATCGCGTACAGCAAGTGCGCTGGCTGTCGGTCTTTGCTCATCGATCGTGATCACGTTTGCGTTCACAAACATCGTAATCCGCGAGTCCGGCGAGTCGACTGCGTTACTCGTACAGGCGAGCAACGCTCCCACACACACTACCAGTGAAAAAATATTTCGTATAACAACCACTGTGTTTCTCCGATTCTTTAGCTTATTTAAACAATGCACTTAGGTCTTAGCTAATCAGCACTGGTAAAGGGTTCATAAGCGGCGGGTTATCTACCTGGGCGGCATACCATGCACCATGGTTATAAACTTCAATTCGGTGCCAGCTCTGCGGAACTCGGACAAGGCCTGATACTCAGGGTCGTTGTACCAGGCAGTGGCAGCTTCCTCTGAGGGAAACTTGAAGATCACCATGCGCCCTTCCCTGGGGTCCGCACCTTCGAACGTAACCGGGTTGTCATCAAAGGTAAAGAATTCGCCATCATGGCGTTTGAGGATTGGGAAGAAGCCTTTCTCATACTTTCGATACTCATCTTTGTCGTGAACAATAAAATTTGCGATTACGTAAGCGGGGGTATCAGCCATTACAAATGTCCTTAAATATGAGCGTTGATTGTAACTGCCCTGCTAAAGTCCTGCCAACTTCGTAATGGTCAGAATAACTTCAACGGATTACTATCGGTACAGAGGCACCCTAACAGCATTATCTCCAAATCTGCAGGTTATGAGAGCATGTCCAACAGCACGCATCAGCACGCGATAAAAAATGAAATTTCATCAGAAACCCGAAAGAACATTGTTATCAACCTGGTACTGAACGGGCTTATTGCTTATTTCCTGATGCGCCAAAATACCTTACTGACCGCGTGGGGTGAACACAGTTACGGGCCGGATCTGCTGATCACCGGATTCATCCTCTCTGCTCTGCTAGGTGCGATCTTCATCGGTCTATTTAGGCGCAAACGTGACAAAGCCGAACTGCTTCCAGTCGGTCATGAAGGTCTGTCGCTGGCATGGCTGCTGCCTTACAATCAATGGCTCGCTGCACTGGTTATGGGATTTCTTGGGGCAGCAATTGCTGCCCCAGTATTGTTGGCAATTCTGGCACTGCTGGGCATAGATTCTCTGCAGCCACTTCAGTATGCCGTGATTAAAGGAGTATGGGCCGGCACTCTGGCCGGCGTAGTGGTGCCAGTAGCCATTAATCAGGGCTTGCGGTCAGATCCGCAATCAACCATCGCATAAAACGAAATACACCTTAACCATGAGTCGTTTAATTGAATGATCACTGAAAATACAGTCAGTTCTGACGAAGTCACCATCCATGCCCCGGTAGAGCTGGTATGGAAGATACTATTGGATTTCGATAACTACGGCGCGTGGAATGGATTCTGTCCCAGTATTAAGAATGAGTCGCTGGAGATCGGTTCTGCGGTAGATATGATGGTTGATCTTGGGTCAGGACCATCACAACAGGTAGAGTACATTTGTCGAGTAGAACCGATGACATGTATCGCCTGGCAAATGGAAAACAAGGAGAGCGATCCGGTGCACGCTGTGCGCAGCCAATTCTTAAAGCCATTGGATAAAAACAGCTGTACTTATATTAGTATCGATGAATTCTCTGGCCCGGAAAAAGACTCCATGATGCAGCATTTTGCGCCGGCGGTTGAAGCAGGGTTTAATCGTTGTGCCTATGATTTAAAGAAATTTGCAGAAGAAACTTACTCACGCGACGCATAGCGACCGCATCTCAATGCGGGTCTGTGACTTCATCCACCAATTCTATCCAGTGTCTTACTGGAACGTGAGCTTCAGACGCCAGGTGCAACTGGCAGCCAACATTCGCTGTCACAATTTCGTCGGGATTGTCAGACGTTAGAGCACTCACCTTATTCCTAAGAAGCTTACGGCTCATTGTTGGCTGCAGAATTGAGTAAGTGCCTGCCGACCCGCAACATAGATGCTTATCAAGTGTTTTGCTTGTTGGTATGCGCAGCGCGCTGAATATTTCGTCGACCGCTCCCGGCAAGTTCTGGCCGTGCTGTAACGAACAAGGGCAATGAATAGCAATGCTCGCCTCCGTATTCACCAATTGGAAAGACTCAAGGTTTTCGGCCAGGATTACCTCGCTTAGATCGCGCGCAATTTTGCTAAGCTGCTTGGCTTTTTCTGCGTACCGTAGATCGTCCTTGAGCAGCTCACCGTATTCCTTCACGATATTGCCGCAACCGGATGCTGATACAATCACGTACTCTGCACCCTGCTCTACCTGTGGCCACCAGGCATCAATATTCCGCCTGGCAAAGTCTTTTGCTTGATCATGATCAGACAAATGGTAACTGGCAGCACCACAACAACCACTGTTAGATGGTTCAAGCACTGTGATACCAAGCCGATCCAGCACCCTAGCGGCAGCATTGTTGGTATTTGGAGTTGCCACTGATTGCGCGCAACCGCTTAACATAAGCATGCTGCGCTGGTGTTTGCGAGTTGGGCGCGGCAATTCAATCTGCTGTGCTGGAATTTCTTTTGCAAGAACGCGAGGTAACACCGGTTTGAAGAATTGCCCAATACGCAAGAGAAGGCCAAAACGCTGCTTGTAAGGCAGAATGCACAACAAGCCCCGGCGCGTTAATCGCTGCAATAGTGGTCGCTTCACTTCTTGCTCAAGAGTGTATCGACCTATATCAGCAAGTCGACCGTATTCAACACCAGAAGGGCAGGTGGTTTCACATGCTCGGCAAGTCAGACAACTATCCAGATGACGCACCGTATTCGTTGTAGCACTGCCCTCTTCCAGGAACTGCGCTATAAGATGAATTCTCCCGCGCGGTCCGTCTCGTTCGTCACCAAGTTCCAGATACGTTGGGCAGGTAGCGGTGCAAAAACCACAATGTACGCAGGCGCGCAGAATACCCTCTGCCTCTTTAATCTCAGGCCTGTCGCTAAATTTCGGATGAATACGAGTGTGCATGTCTTCTCTACATCCAGCTATATAGCCGACCAGGATTAAAAACGCCCTGAGGGTCAAACGCCTTTTTCAATCGTTGATGCAACAGCTTTGCACCCGGTGATAATGTGGCGAATACTTCATCCGTTCTTCGCTCTCCTCGAAACAAACTAACCTGGCCATTAGCATCAGACGCTTCGGCTTCCAAAGTCGCAAAATCAAACTCGCTGCGCAGCCAACGTTGGGCGCCGCCCCAGTCAATCAACCACGATGCATCTTGCCGCCAGTGTGCTGCGGTGGGCTTTATTGAGAAACGCCATAGATTTTCCGCGCCAGAATAAAAAGAGTGCTGCTGCTCTCTGATTGAACGCCAAAATGCACTCTCATCATCCAGCAAATCGCCACCCCATTCTCTCGCAGCCGCCGTTACCACTGAATGGCTGCCTGTCAGTCGCAGATAAAGAGCCCCATCCACCCAGCAAGCACCAGCTAATAGTTGGGATTTACCCGCACGTTCATTCATTATCTGAATCGCGTCTGTAGCTCCCAGTTCCTGAACCACAGTGAGCGTGGCTTCTGGCTTCGGCAAGACTTTAAGGCTCACTTCTGTGATGATACCGAGCGTTCCGAAAGCGCCAGCCTGCGCGCGCGACACATCATATCCCGCCACGTTTTTCATCACCTGGCCACCGAAGCGCAGGTGCTCGCCGTAGCCATTGATTAAACGAATACCCAGAACCGCGTCTCGAACAGAACCTTGCCAGGGCCGTGCCGGCCCAGACTGGTTACAGGCCAATGTACCACCCAGCGTTGCTTGATCCGAGAAGTGTGGTGGATCAAACGCCAATGCCTGACCTTGCTCTGCCAGCACGGCCTCAATATCCAGCAATCGAGTCCCGGCGCGCGCAGTCAACACTAGTTCAACGGGCTCATAACTAACTATTCCAGTATGTTTTGATAAGTTAAGCGTGGCATCAGCGACTTGCTCACGACCCAGGAAACGCTTACTACCACCGCCAAGAATGTTAAGTGTGCTGTTCGAAGCGCGCGCTGCATTTACTTGCTCCTGCAGCTCTGCAATCTGATCAGTCATGGTTTCGTTGCTAACGAATCGATAGCGCGATACTCTTGGCAGTTCTTCAATACCGGCACTCCTTTCCCGGGGTTCAATGTACCCGCTGGATCGAAGGCCGCTTTTACGCGGTGAAACTGCTCAATTTCCTCGGGGTTAAATTGCACGCTCATCTGCCGCAGCTTTTCCACACCTACGCCATGTTCACCGGTGATACAGCCGCCTACTTGCACACACAATTCTAAAATGCGCCCGCCAAACTCTTCGGTTTTTTCAATTTCACCAGGCTTGCTGGCATCAAACAGAATTAAGGGGTGCAGATTACCGTCACCAGCATGAAAAACATTTGCCACCCTTAGGCCATACTGCTCGGATAAACGCTGCATTTCAGCAAGCACATAAGAAAGCTGACCGCGCGGGATAGTCCCGTCCATGCAGTAGTAGTCTGGCGACAGCCTACCAACGGCGGGAAACGCCGACTTACGACCCTTCCATAGCAACGCACGCTCTTCATCGTTCTGAGACACGCGTACAACAGTGGCGCCCAGCGAATAAAATAGCTGCTCTACTCGCGTACTTTGTTCGTTGACCTCTTCACTGTCGCCATCCACTTCGCACAGCAACAAGGCTTCAGCGTCGGTAGGGTAACCTGCGTTTACAAAGGCTTCAGCGGCAACAATCGCGTGCCTGTCCATTATTTCCAGGCCAGCGGGAATGATGCCGGCTGATATGACGGCTCCCACCGCATCGCCGGCGGTTTCTACATTATCGAAAGCCGCCATCACCAGGCGCGCTGACGTTGGTATTGGCAATAATCGCACGGTCACTTCAGTGACTATTCCAAGCAAACCTTCTGAACCTGTGATCAGCGCCATCAAATCGATACCGGCACTGTCCAGTCCTTCTGTACCGAGACTTAGTAACTCACCTTCTACCGTAACTAACTCCACACTAAGCACGTTGTGTACCGTTAACCCGTACTTCAGGCAATGCACGCCACCAGAATTTTCCGCGACATTGCCGCCAATTGTGCAGGCAATCTGCGATGAAGGATCCGGCGCGTAATACAAACCGTACTCAGCGGCCGCTTCACTGATGGCGAGATTCCGCACACCGGGTTGAAGGCGTGCAGTGCGTGCTTGGGGATCAATTTCCAGCACGTTCTGAAACTTTGCCAATGACAACAGCACAGCGTCTTCACGTGGCATCGCTCCTGCGCTTAGGCCAGTGCCCGCACCGCGTGCAATGACTGGCACACCGCGTTTATGGCAAACGCGCATCACGCGCTGAATCTGCTCTACGGTTTCCGGCAGCACCACTAATAGTGGCATCGCAGCATAAATAGCCAAGCCGTCACTTTCAAATGGGCGCTGGGTTTCGGCGTCAGATATCACACTGTTCGCATCAATGAAGCTGCGAAGCTCCTGCGCGAGCTCTTGTCGTAGAGAACGTTCGGGCAAATTCATGCCCAGGGTTCTGCCTTATACAGAACGTGCCCATCGCTCTGCACTAACCACGACAGTATCGGATTCAGATGATAAGGAACTGACCCAGGTCCGCGCGACGTCAGAAGCTGTTGCCGGCTTGGTTGCATGTAGCCTGTTTCATCCACAGCTCGACTCATTAGCTCCGCACCACCCCCTACCCATTTCCATGGAAACGTAAAGCGAGTGTGCGCTTTGGCCAGCACCGGCCCTTGCAAATGAGCAGGCTGCCAATGCCGCCCACCATCTGTGCTTACCTCTACACGCACTATCTTGCCTCGGCCACTCCACGCCAAACCGCGTACTTCCTGCCAGCCTTTCTCAATAACAGCCGGATACGTAGGTGATGTGATGACTGAGCGTGCATCCATGGTGACGCTGAACTGACGCGCAGTGCCATTTTTCAGTGGGTCTGTATATTTTGATGTTTCTTCACGTGTCATAAACGGCTGATCGGACAGCTCCAGACGTCGCAACCATTTGATGTTTGTGTTGCCTTCCCAACCAGGCAATAGCAATCGAAATGGAAAGCCCTGCTCTGGTCGAAGAGCTTCGCCATTTTGCGCATACGCTATGAACGCATCGTCCAGCGCCTTCTCTATCGGAATGCTGCGCGTCATTAACGCCGCATCACCGCCCTCGGCTAGAAACCAGCTGGCTTTTGATTTAATGCCGGCTTCAGCAAACACGGTTTTCAAAGGAACGCCTGTCCATTCGCTCTGGCTGGTTAAGCCACACACCAATTGAGGCGAAGACCGTTCGGTGGCAGCAGTGAACAAATTACCTGAGCATTCCAGAAAACAGATTCGCGTTACGGACGGAAAACGTTGCAAGTCTGCCAGACTGAATTTCAGCGCTTTCTCTACCATGCCATGAATTAACAGCTCGTGCTGGTCCCGGTCAATGACGGGTATGCCTGCGTGATGGCGTTCAAAATGCAGATCGGCCGGAGTAATCGTTCCGTGCAACGCTTGTAACGGTGTCACCGATGCAACATCGAGTAACACCTGTCTTTGCAGTATTACTTCAGGCGCACGTTTGCCGACCGCTGATGGAGGGCTACCCGGCCTTCGAACGGCGCCAAGCTCTTTGCTATTCTGTTCCAGTTGATTCTGACTGCCAGCAATACCAGGTGCCGCAACTGCCGCTGTCAATCCCGCCATTCTTTTTACGACGATGCGACGCTTTATCACTTCGCTCATTTGGACTCCCCGGCTGGCGCCTCGGAAAACGCTTCAGTTGCTGTGCGGTCATCAATCACAAAACGATCTCGGGCAGGCATTTTTATGGAGCGTAATCGCTGGGCATCCAGGCTCAGATCGGCGTCCAGCAACTGGTTTAAATGCAGTAAGTAGGCGGTTACGCTATAGACTTCATTATCGGTAAGCACGCCTGCTTGCGTATACGGCATGGCTCGCCGAATGTAATCGAAAAGAGTGCTGGCATACGGCCAATAGTTACCGATGGTTTTCGTAGCAGTAGGGTCACGTCCAAATGGAAATTCATCATCAACCATTCTGCCCACAAGCTGATCGTTGATACCACCTACCCCATTTTCGCCGTGGCAACCCAAACAATGCTGCGAATACACCTTCTCACCTTGCGCTATCGTACCTTCGCCCGCTGGTAGGCCCGTGCCGTCAGCGCGAACGTCAATATCCCACAGTGCAATTTCAGTTCGATCAACCACGCGGCCCAAACCAAGCGGCTCGGCCGTAGTACTGTTAGTGACGCACGAGGGCAAAGCCAAAACAGTCCAGCAAACAAATAAATACTTTGCGGTCACAGAAAACTTCCAATGATATAAGCCAGCGTATTCTACCGCGTATGCGACAATTAAGCTGACTTGCCTGGAATTGGTAGCGGCTTCGCTCGTTGTTTAACGCGTGGCCACACTTCACGCTCGAATAGCTTCAAGCCTTGCCAGGCGAATTCTGGCGCTATGCCGCCCAACAGCGGCGTTAAAATATAAGTAGTGCAATCGTCCAGACTATTAATCATTTCAATGGCTTTCTTGGGCGTACACACCTGATAGGCACCACTCTTACGCAGCTGCGTTGGATCGACTCCTTTAGCGAAAGGTCCGGCTGCCCTACCATAGGCTTCAACGGTCCATTCCGTATAAGACTCTACACAGTGCACCGCGTGCGGCAGAATAGTTTCCCAGGCTTGTTCCACATCATTCGTAACATGCGTGTAGATTGGGCCCAGGGAATGGAATTTTTCACCTGGGTCTGACTTGCCGAGCTTCAGGCGCTCTTCTCTATAAAGATTCCAGTTCTCACCACCAGGCGGAAAGTAGCCGTCAGCGATGTGGGCTGCTCGACGCGCAACCGCAGGGTGTGCGCCGCCCAGCAACAACGGTGGTGGCTTACTCGGCTGTGGTGTTATCCGAACCTGACGCCCCTTGTATTCGAATTCCGGCTTGCTCCAGGCATTGTCCAGGAATTCAAACACTTCAAGGTACTTCTCTTTGCGATCCTCGCGACGCGTGCCAAACATCTGAAATTCATACGGTCTGTAGCCTGCACCTATTACCAATTGCAAGCGTCCTGCACAGATCAACTGAACCACTGAAATATCTTCGGCGAGTTTGACCGGATCATATAAGGGCGCGAGTAACACGTTGGGCCTGATCGTTACTTGTTTTGTGCGCGCCGCCACCGCTGCGCACATTGGCAAAGGCGAAGGAAGGTAACCATCTTCAGACGCATGATGTTCGCCAAACGTCACTGCGTTGAAACCAATGTCATCAGCCCATTCGGCCATATCAAGTGCTGCGCTGTACAGCGATTCGGCGGGCGTACCAAACGCAGGTGCGCGCATATCAAAGCTAATGACAAATTCCACTACGGAAGTACTTTTTTGAAGGGTTTCACGGTCACATTCTTGTGAATGCCGTTGAGCACATACGGATCCGCATCGGCCCAGGTTTGCGCCGCTTCCAGCGAGTCGAATTCAAGTACAAGCAAGCTGCCTGAAAATCCGGCGTCACCGGGATCTTCGGCGTCTATTTTCGGATGCGGGCCAGCAATCAGTAAGCGCCCTGCTTCATTCAATTCTTGCAAACGAGCCAGATGCGCCTCTCTACTGGCCTTTCGGCCAGGCAGGCTGTCGTCTACATCTTCGCTGATGATGGCATACCACATTTCTAACTCCCGTTTTTCTGAGATTCCAAGACACTTGCAAGTGTAACGCAGAGGTTTCTCTGCATTCTTTGCTATTCAGTCACTTTTATTTGTAATCTCTCGCTCTGTACATGCACGGCAACGCCACTTAGCATAGGGCTGTTAAGATAAACGAAGAATAAGTTTAACCATGAGCGATGCCCCCTTTGACCGCCGGAGCACCTGGCAACCCGCACCCAGACCTGACTGGGTAGCGCGTTTAAACGAAGAAGGTGAGCATCTCAATATTGGCAGCATTGTGCCTTTGGATGAACGTTCCTTACTTGAAGAAGCACGACGTAATACTGGCCTCAGTGATTTTGGTGATGACGATTGGTTAAGCCATTTTCGGGTATTGCTTAAGGCCATTGAAGAAGAAGCCAAGCTGAATTTCTGCGGGCGTATTCTCACACGCTCAGATTTGATCCGATATTTGGAAGCACGCCTAGAAATCACTGACTGCTATAAACACCACCCGGAAATTGAAGATGAAGTCATTACCGAGCCCGTCTTCATCGTAGGCTCAGGAAGATCGGGTACCAGCATCTTCCATGAGGCGCTGTCCAAAGATGAACAGTTTCGAGTAGTGAAACACTGGGAGGCCATGTTCCCCTGCCCTCCACCTGAAGAGCACAATTATTTCAACGACCCAAGAATTGCCAAAGCCGAGAAATTAATTACCCTGCCAGAACGCATCGCACCAGAATGGAAAACCATGCATGCGCAATCAGCTGACATGCCGGTTGAATGCATTGAATTTTTGTATCTCACCTTCTTGTCTGAGGTGTATTACTGCGCATTCCAGATACCTTCCTATGTGGCGTACTTTCGCAAGCAAGATATCAGCCAAACGTTTGCATGGCACAAACGCATTCTCAAGTTGCTGCAATGGAAATATAAAAAACCACACTGGTTATTGAAAGGCCCCACACATATGCCCGTACTGCCGCAACTGTTTGCGGCTTACCCCGACGCGAAACTGATATTCATGCACAGAGACCAAATAACCACTACTGATTCGGTGGTCAGTGTGCAAGGCACTATTTATTGGTGGCGTACCGATGATCCTTGGAGCGGCAATATGCTGGACGACGTATTGATGACCAAGAGCCGCGTTAAAATGTGGGACAGAATCATCGGCTGGATGGAAGATGGCACAATTCCTGCCGGCCAGTTTGCTAACGTCGTTTACCAGCAATTTTGTGAAGATCCGATCGCGGCGATCAGGAAAGCTTACAATGATATTGGCCTGACACTTGAACCAAGTGCGGCCAGCAATATTCGAAAACTGCTAGAAAACAAACCTAAAGGTGTTTTTGGCAAACACGACTACAGTACGAAAGCGGGCGGCTCAGAAGTGGCCAGTGAGGAGCGCAAGGCGTTTGCCAGGTACCAGCAGTACTTTAATGTGCCCAGTGAGTCTTAAGCGTTTATGACTATGGAAACCAGGAAAACCTACTGTCGTTTTTGCCTGGGTTGCTGCGGCATCGAAGTGGATTTGGAAGACGGTCGTTTGGTATCGCTCAGAGGTGACACCAGTAACCCCTTAACCGGCGGTTACACCTGTTTGCGTGGTCGCGAGCTGATCACCATGCACACTCACAAAGACCGAATCAGAGGTGCGCTAAAACGCGGGGAAAATGGCTTTACGTCTATACCACTGAAACAGGCGCTGGATGAAATTGCGAATAAAACCGGGGCGTTGATGGCCGAATCTGGCGGGCGCGCCATCGCGTCCTACAATGGCAGCTGGGCCTGGTCCAACATGCCCACATTGCCTGTCTCCAAAGCATTTCATCGCGCTATAGAGTCGCCGTCCCTATTTTCGCCTATGACGCTGGATCAACCCGCCAAAGCGCTGATGCCAGCGCGTTTTGGCATTTGGTCTGGAGGCATCCATTCTTTTAAAGATGCCGACGTTGCCATGTTCATTGGTAACAACACGGTGTTGTCGCAGTACTCACCAGCCGGCGGCTTACCCCCATACAACGCCTCAAGACGTTTGCAGGACGCATTGAATGCGGGTCTGACACTGATAGTGATAGACCCAAGACAAACCGAGGTTGCGCGAAAAGCAACATTGCATCTGCAACCCAGGCCCGGAGAAGATCCCACGCTGCTGGCCGGCATTGTGCGCGTGATCATTGATGAGCAATTGCATGACGTAGCGTTCTGCAATGAATATGTTGACCATCTTTCCGAGCTTAGAGCGCAGCTTGAGCCGTTCACGCTTGATTATGTTGCCAGGCGCACAGATGTACCGGCAGATCACATTGTTCAAGCGGCAAGATTGTTTGCCGGTGGTTCTAAAGGTGCGGCCAGTACGGGAACCGGTCCGGAGATGTCACCCTTTGGCTCGTTGACCGAGCACATGGTAATGACTCTAAACACTATTTGTGGTCGTTATTACAGAGAAGGCGAAATACCACCATCGGCACCGCCACTATCACCCCCAAGGCCACGTAAGGCGCAAGTGATATTTCCTCCCATACCCTGGGGTGAACATTTCGTTCAATCGCGGTTTAGAGGCCTAAGCCAGCTTGGTGATGAAATGCCCTGCAATATAATGGCCGATGAGATACTAACGCCTGGTGATGGCCAGATTCGGGCGCTGTTCGTGAATGGTGGCAACCCGGTGGTCGCGTTTCCAAATCAGCAGAAAATCACGCGTGCTATGGAATCGCTAGACCTGTTGGTAGCGATTGATCCATGGATGTCAGCCACGGCAAAACGTGCTGACTACATACTGGGGCCGGTGTTGCAGCTGGAACGTGACGACGCAACTTTGCTGGGCGAAATGTACTTCGAAGAGCCTTATGCTCATTACACCGAGAAGCTGGTTGAGCCAGATGATGAGCTGATTGAAGAGTGGGAGCTTTACTGGGAGCTGGCGGTTCGCTTAGGAATAGATCTGCAAATAAACAATGTCAAGATTACTGACCGCGAGAAGCCCAGCAAATACCAACTCACTGAACTGATCACCCAGGGATCCGCAATCCCGCTGTCGCGAATACGTGAGGAGACAGCAACAACAGGTGGAAAAATCTACCCGGAAGCCCAGCAACCCGTGGCCGCAAAAAGCCAACGCAACCAGCATCGCTTTCGCTTGCTACCCATTGAGGTAGAGCAACAGATAAGAAGCGTTGCTAACGAGCCGCTTGATGACAAAGGTCGCCCTAGCAAAACCAGTAGCCATTACGAATTCTTACTCACCAGCCGGCGCATTAAGCAGTTTTTTAACTCCACCGGCCACAATTTTGACAAGCTGCGCGAAAAAGGGGCTACTAACTGGGCGTATATGCATTCAAGCGACCTGATGCGCCTGGAGATTGATTCAGAGTCCTTAGTAGAGATAGTTGCAGAAACCGGGCGCATTGTTGGCGCCGTTAAAGCCAGTGATGACATTAAGCCCGGCGTTATCTCAATGGCACATGCGTTTGGTGATGCCGATAGCAACAAAGACAATGTACTCAACCAAGGGGTATCAACCAACGCCCTGGTCAGCGATGAAAAATACTATGACCCTATTACGGGGCAGGCCAGGCAGAGCGCCATACCGGTGAATATCCGGCCGCTTTAGGCCAGGGCATTTTCCTTTTCAATCAACTCTATAACATTGCCAAACGGGTCTCTGCCGTACGCGAACCGTTGTGACACCGGGCCAAGCAGCGCCGCATTAAACACTACGCCATTGTCCATCAGGTACTGGTAGTCTTTTTCTATGTCGTCGGTAGACAAGGCAATATGCGTTATACCTGTGCGATTCACCGGCCGCAATTCATCAACGACTTCAGTTTCAACGAACTCAAACAGTTCAAGATGTGAGTAGCCTTTCTTAAGCATGCGTATCTTGAAACCTGAATCAGTGATTCCCATGGCGGTACTCATTACATCAATGCCGGAGGGTACTTCGGCTTCCGTCTCGATTTCAAAACCAATAACATCGCAATAAAACGCGAGTGCTTCATTGAGGTCAGGTACGGTGATCGCCGCATGGTGCATTCCCAGGATCATAATCTTCCTTCAATCGTGCTGGCATTAGAATTTTGCTTGGTAAACAGCAGGCCAACTTCGGCAAAATAGTGGCTGCCTGCTACGACAACAGCGATACGAAGCCGCATCTGGCGAACGTCAGTATCAGGAAGCTCACCTCGCCATTGATGATTATTTCCAACGGGTGTCAGATCCAGATGGTTCTCGTTTGACCGGTCAGTATCCAGCAAAGCCGCGCGAACAATTGTGGCTGCATGGCTGCTGCTAAACATCAGATCGTTTTCTACGCTGTGTATTTCTACCCTGAGATCGCCGTTAACCAGACTGCAACGACCACTTGTGTATCGGCAATTCGATTTTGCCGCCAGCGGATAAGACGAACCAGCTATCGCTTTCTGCGGCTTTTCGGCAACAATGGAGTCAACTGCAAAATACGCGATTAAGGCCAATAGCGGCGCGACCAATAATGCGATAACGACATGTTTGTTTCGAAACATGCTCAGTGACCAGTAGCGTCTCCAGCGCCGGCTGGCACGCGAATACTCTCAACCATTAACCGCACATCTTCCGGCGGTGGCGCACTTACTTTACTGACCAGAATTGCAACGGTGAAGTTGACCACTGCACCTATCACGCCGAAGGCATTTGGCTCTATGCCCAGAAACCAATTAGCAGGCATATCCCCGAGAAAGGAAGTGGAAGATACAAACATAATGCCCTTGTGCTGGAACACATAAAGCAAGGTCACACTCAAACCAGCAATCATGCCGGCGATGGCGCCTTCCTTGCTGATTCGGGTTGAGAAAATACCCATCATTAACGCAGGGAAGATAGATGACGCAGCCAAACCAAACGCCAGAGCAACCGTTCCAGCCGCGAAGTCGGGCGGCTTAAAACCAAGGAACCCCGCCAGCACAATGGCGAACGCCATCGCTACCCGGCTTGCTAACAATTCTTGTTGTTCAGTAATGTCGGGTTTGAACACACCTTTTAGCAAATCATGCGAAATGGCCGATGATATTGCCAGCAGCAATCCGGCAGCTGTAGACAATGCGGCCGCAAGGCCACCGGCGGCCACCAGCGCGATTACCCAGTTCGGCAATTTCGAAATTTCCGGATTAGCCAGCACCATAATGTCATTGTCGACCTTAACCATTTCATTAGTTTGCGGATCAGCCGAATACTGAATCAAGCCATCACCATTCTTGTCTTCAAATTGCAGCAAGCCGGTCTTTTCCCAGTTCTTAAACCAGTCTGGTCGCTCTTCATACGCCAGGTGTTGGCCAGGTGAGGGTTCGATGGTAGACATCAGGTTCAGTCTGGCCATGCCGGCAACTGCCGGGGCTGTCGTGTACAGTATCGCAATAAAGACCAAAGCCCATCCTGCCGATGTACGTGCATCAGCGACTTTCGGAACCGTGAAAAAGCGAATGATCACGTGCGGTAACCCGGCGGTGCCAATCATCAGCGACATGGTGTACGCAAACATATTGGTCATACTAAGCCGCGCTTGCGTTGTGTATTCAGCCCAACCCAACTCCATGACCACCTGGTCCAGCTTGTCCAGCAGATACGTGTCGCTGCCCACCAGAGTGCTACCCAGTCCAAGCTGCGGGAATGGGTTGCCGGTTAAGTTCAGGGAGATAAAGATCGCCGGTATTGTGTACGCCAGAATAAGCACGCAGTACTGCGCAATTTGCGTATAGGTTATGCCCTTCATTCCGCCAAGTACTGCGTAGAAGAACACAATCAACATGCCCACAGCCAAGCCAAAATCGTATGACACCTCCAGGAAGCGCGAGAAGGCAACACCAATGCCCTTCATCTGCCCGATCACATAAGTGACTGAAGCCACGATTAGACAGATAACGGCCACAATGCGAGCCGTTTTCGAGTAATACCGGTCACCAATAAATTCCGGCACGGTGAACTTGCCGAATTTGCGCAAATAAGGCGCAAGTAACATGGCTAATAACACGAAGCCGCCAGTCCAGCCCATCAGGAAGACGGAGCCGCCGTAGCCCATAAACGCGATCATGCCCGCCATGCTGATAAACGATGCCGCAGACATCCAATCGGCCGCGGTTGCCATACCATTGGCCACTGGGTGTATGCCGCCCCCGGCCACATAGAACTCGCTTGTAGTACCCGCTCTGGCCCAAATGGCTATACCGATATACAGCGCAAAGGTCATGCCCACCACAATATAAGTAAGTGTTTGTAATTCCACGGTTTACGTCCTTATTCTTATGTTTATTCCTGGGCTTATTCTTCTACTTGTTCTTCAACGCCAAACTCGTGGTCTAGCTGTTCCATCTTTTTTGCATAGACAAAAATCAACACAACAAACACATAGATTGACCCTTGCTGCGCAAACCAGAAGCCCAATTTGTAACCGCCGATCTGGATGGTATTAAGCACATCGAATAAGAGAATTCCGCAGCCAAAGGAAACCAGAAACCAGACAATCAACAACTTGATCATCAAGCTGATGTTGGCCTTCCAATAATCTTTCTTATTTGCCATCACATAAACCCCAGTTAAAAACAGTTTGGACTGTTTTTTTGTTGTATCCATTCCACATCATAAGTACACTCGTACGCAAGCATAACTAACATCCTCTCAAGAGCAAAAACATGGATCTTAGACTAATAGCTAAGAAGGCCATTGTAACAGGTGCCATCCGCGAAATTGGCTTGGCCACAGCGCAACACCTTGCCGCAGAAGATTGCGACATGGCGATTTGCGCACGTAATCAGGAAGGTGTTGACAAAGTAGTCGCCGAGCTCAAGGGTCAGGTTGGATAATCATGAAGGCAGCAGTATTTAAAAAACCCGGCGAGGCAATGGTCATTGAGACCGTGGACGATCCAACACCTGGCGAAAATGACGTTGTCATTGAGGTCAAACGCTGCGGCATTTGTGGCACTGATCTTCACCAAACTGAATCGCATGAATCAGGCCTGGTTGCCGGTACTGTGCTGGGGCATGAGTACGTTGGCGAAGTGGTTGCTGCAGGTAAGCTCGCTGCACAGAACTTCAAAACTGGCGACAAAGTTACCGGTATGCCGTTCTCAACCTGCGGCAGCTGTTTACCCTGCCAAACCGGCAGGCCATTTCAGTGCTCGCAGTTAAGCATTGTCGGCTTAATGCAGCCTGGCGGTTTTGCGGAGTTTGTGCGACTGGATGCAAACAACTCCATTAAAGTTCCCGACAGTGTTAGCTGGCAGGAAGGTGCGCTGATCGAACCAATGGCGGTTGGATTGCACGCCGTGAAAATGGCCTCAAACCTCAAGGGCAAAAACGTGCTTGTTCTCGGTGCAGGGCCCGTGGGTTTAGCCGTGGCCTATTGGGTGCGCTTTTTTGGCGCCTACAATATTGTGGTCAGCGAGCCAGAATCTCTGCGCAACGAAAGTGCTTTGCAATATGGCGCAACTGGCACCATCAACCCGGCGAAAGACTCTGTGGCTGAAGAGTTTGAACGCCAATGCGGTAGCGCGCCAGACGTTATATTCGAGTGCGTAGGCATACCCGGCATGATCAGCCAGTGCATAGACTTTGCACAGCACGGCACGGAACTGATTGTGGTGGGCTACTGCATTTACGAAGACCCCATCGTTCCAGCCGCTGCAATGGGCAAAGAATTGGTGATGCGCTTCGCTCTCTCCTATCACAAAGAAGACTTTGAGTTTATAGCCGGCCTGATGGCCAGCGACAGAGTTAATGTTGAAGCTATGTGCACCGAAACCGTGTCGTTCGACAACTTCAGCGACGTCTTTGAAAGCCTTAGAACACCGAACAATCAATGCAAGGTATTGCTCAACCCTTGGGGGTAACAACCTTGCTTCACTTCAGCTTGAGTACTTAGCAGGATGAGCCAACAACGATCAATCGACACCTTACTTTTTGACTGGCCACATAAGGACCCGCATCTACGTGGTAGTCAGTGTGAAGATTGTGGCACCGTCTCCTTCCCGGCGGCCGCCAGCTGCCCAAAGTGTTCTTCAGTCAATGTGCGCAATGTGGCTCTGGCCAAAGAAGGCACTTTATGGAGTTGGACGGTTCAAAACTTCCCGCTGGCCAGCCCTCCCTACCCCGCTGAATTAAGCGGTGAAAATTTCAAGCCGTTTGCTGTTGGCTATGTTGAACTCGCTGATCAGGTGCGCGTTGTCAGCCGCCTTGAAGGGGATGTTAGCCAGGGTTTCGAAATTGGCACGCCCATGAGTATCAAATTCGAAAAATACTACACCGAGTCAGATGGCACGGAAGTAATCAACTACTCCTTTGCAGCGAAGAGCGCCTAATGAAATCACCAGAATTAGCCATTGTTGGACTAGGGATACACGCGTTTGGCCGCACGCCAGAGCGCACCGGTCTCGAACAAGCCACCATTGCCGTTAACAACGCATTATCTGACGCAGGAGTAAAGTGGTCAGACATTGAGTTTGCCGTAGGTGGCAGCACTGAGGCTGGCAACGCCGATTCCCTGGTAAATCAGCTGGGCCTGACCGGCCTACCGTTCATGAACGTTGCCAACGGATGTGCAACCGGAGGCAGCGCCTTGTCTTCCGCCTACAATACGATATGCGCAGGTGCCGCAGATCTTGGTTTGGTTGTAGGTTTTGATAAACACCCACGCGGGGCATTCAAAGTGAATCCCGCCGACTGGGGGCTGGGCGAATGGTATGGCGAAGCAGGAATGGCCATTACTACTCAGTTTTTTGCCACCAAAATCCAACGCTACATGCACGACTATGGCATCAGCGAACATACACTCTCTCTAGTGGCCGACAAAGCGTTTCGAAATGGCTCACTCAACCCGAACGCCTGGCGACAAACGCCAGTTCCTCTGGAAGAAATCGCCAACTCGCAGATGATCAATGAACCACTGCGCAAATTCATGTTCTGCTCGCCCTCAGAAGGTGCTGTTGCCCTGATAGTTTGCAAGGCATCAGAAGCACACAAGTACAGCAAGAAACCTGTCTACCTAGGCGCCAGCGTCATGCGCACCCGCCAATTCGGCACGTTTGAAGTATTCAGCGCCAGCAAAGCCGTAGAAGACGAACGCAGCGCCTCAAGCTACGCCTCAGCCGCCGCGTTTGAAGCTGCCGGCATTGGCCCGGAAGATATTGATGTTGCCCAGTTACAAGACACCGAATCAGGTGCCGAAATCATGCACATGGCCGAAAACGGCTTTTGCGCCGACGGCGACCAGGAACAATGGCTGCGCGAAGGCCGCACCGAAATCGATGGTGTGTTACCGGTGAACACAGATGGCGGCTGCCTGGCCAATGGCGAGCCAATCGGCGCGTCCGGTCTGCGCCAGGTGCACGAAGTATGCATACAATTGCGCGGTCAAGGCGGCTCGCGCCAAGTACCCAAAGAAGTGAAAACCGGTTACACCCATGTATACGGCGCACCGGGTGTATCAGGCGTTAACATACTGCATACATAGGACTAGCACATGAGCAAGAGTGATCGCATAGACGTCTATCTCGTCGCAGGTGGCAAGTATCATAATATTGATCACGCCCGGCTAGAGATACTAAAGCTTCTCGCCGAACAACCGCGCATTAAAGTGCGAGTCGGTGAAGACTACAGCGACATTGATGCCATTTGCGAGTCGGACTTTTTAATCACCTACACCTGCGACGTAATCCCGTCTGAGGCCGAAACCCAACGCCTGTGCGACTACGTTAACGGCGGCAAGAAGTGGTACGCACTGCACGGCACCAATTCCATTTTACGCTTCCTGGAATCACCCAAGCCCGACGGAGTTTTGGTCGATTGCCCCGAAGAAAACTTGCCCTTTGTAGAACTGCTTGGCAGCCAATTCACCTCACACCCGCCCATTCAGGAATACGACGTTTTAGTTACCGAGCCTGATCACCCGCTAGTGAAAGACATTCCAACCTTTCAAGTGGATGATGAGTTGTACCTCTGCAAAATGTTTGGTGAACATCAAACGCTGTTGCATACGCACTGGTCTGATGATGTAGAAGATTTCGTTAGAGATGACTGGCGCAAAGAAACCGACGTGCAACCCGTTTTTTACATACACCCCTATGGCAAAGGACAGGTACTTTACCTGACTCTGGGTCATTGCCGCGGCAAGTACGACATGCAGCCACTGATCGAAGAATATCCTGAACCCGAAGAAGGCGCATGGCGTACACCGGAGTTCTACGAATTGCTACGTCGCGGTATCAAATGGGCGATGGATTAGACTATTACCTACTGAATTGGACTGTAGCACTGAGGTGTTGAGCCAAGTATCGGCCAGCAGGACTGTGTGAGGGAGGGACCCCGAACACAAGCCCCCATGGATGGGTTCACGGCGTGTCCTGCTGGCCGATACTTGGTTCAACACCGGTCTCAGACGAAATACGCGCACTAACAGAGCAACCCCATGAACCTAGAATTCACCAAAGAAGAACGCGCCTTCCAACTCGAAGTACGCGAGTTCCTAAAAGAAAACCTGCCAGAAAGCATTATAGAAGCAACCAGAAACTGCAGCGGCGTATTCCTGGACAAAGACATAGCACTTGAATGGCAAGCCATTCTAGTTAAGAAAGGCTGGGCCGTACCCAGCTGGCCAGAAGAACACGGCGGCACCAACTGGACCCCAGAACAAAAATACCTGTTCAGCCAGGAGTGCTACCACGCCGGCGCCCCCATGCTCATTCCTCTCGGCATAGCCATGCTAGCCCCAGTAATCATCGCCTTCGGCACACCCGAACAAAAAGCACATTTTCTACCAAAAATGCTTCACGCCGAGCACTACTGGTGCCAGGGTTATTCAGAACCAAGCTCCGGCTCAGACCTCGCCAGCCTTAAACTGCGCGCCGACGCCGATGAATCGGGTGAGAACTTTATCGTCAACGGCTCAAAGCTCTGGACCACACACGCGCATTTCGCTGACCACATATTCTGCCTCGTAAGAACAGACCCCAACGTGAAACCCCAGCGCGGCATCAGCTTTCTATTGATCGACATGAGCACGCCAGGTGTGACCGTAGAACCCATCATCACGATGGCCAAGGAACACGAAGTTAACCAGGTGTTTTTTGACAACGTAGTCGTGCCAAAAAGTAACCTCGTTGGCGAAGAAAACAAAGGTTGGTCCTACGCCAAATACCTATTGGAATTTGAACGCGGCGGTGGCTTCTCCGCCCATATGATTTGGCATCATATCGAAGACGTTCGCGGCTTGATGGACCAAATGCGCGAACAGAACCCTGACTTTGACAAAAGCGGAAGCTTGAAGCAACGGCTGGCGCGTATCGAAATTGATCTCAAATCGCTTGAGCTAACTGAATTACGGGTACTTGAAACCGTCTCCAGTGGAGGCAATCCCGGGCCCGCCTCGTCTGTCAACAAACTGACCACTACCCGCCTGCAACAGGAAACAAATCAGCTCGCCGTAGATATTATTGGCTATCAAGGTTTAGCAATGAACACACCTGAGAACGGCGAATGCATACGCGAAGACTATCTAAGCTCGGTTGTGCCTCGATATCTGAACAACCGCGCCTCCTCAATATTTGGTGGTTCGCAGGAAGTACAAAAAAACATTCTGGCGAAGATGGTGTTGGGGCTTTAATTCCTTCATCACAAACTGGCCTCGAAAAGGAAGATAGTATATGAAACAAATAACCTCTTATCGAACCGCGGCCGTATCAAAAAATGCGCCAGTGGCGTATCACGCGCAGACAATCTGCTGGTCACTACTGTTTCTACTGTGCATTTCAACAATGCCAGTGCTGGCAGACACAACGCCTAAATCCACTTACAAGCCAGTGGCCTATCCCACTCAGGTTCTATGGGGAGATACCCACCTGCACACCACCAACTCGCTAGACGCGAGAGTGCTTGGAGTGACGCTGGATACTGAAGATGCGTATCGCTTTGCCAGAGGCGATGAGGTGGTTTCAACCACGGGTATACCTGCGCGACTCTCACGACCGCTGGATTTTCTTGTCGTTACCGACCACTCAGATGCCATGGGTATTGTCGACCAGCTGATTGTCGGGCACCCGCAATTAATGAAAGATCCAGAACTGAAGGAATTACAAAAAAAATTGTCCAGCACCGG
>CAYGSL010000007.1:70666-128014 GCA_964352475.1 uncultured Pseudomonadales bacterium
ACCTGGGAAATGAGCAGCTCCGGTTACGCCGCTGTATGGGCACGTGACAACACCAGAGCCTCGATATGGGACGCCATGTTGAGAAAAGAAGTTTACGCAACGACTGGACCGCGCATAACCGCGCGCTTTTTCGGTGGCTGGGACTTTTCAGAACAAGACGCCAGTGCGAATAAACTACCCAGTGTAGGATACGCAAAAGGCGTACCAATGGGCGGAACAATCACGAATGATGATTCTAACGATAACTCCAAGGCACCGGCTTTCCTTGTGGGCGCATCCAAAGACCCAATGAGTGGCAATCTGGATCGCATTCAAATTGTGAAGGGCTGGTTAGACAGTGTCGGCAAAACCCACGAAAAAATATATGACGTGGTATGGGGCGACGCAGACAGGCGCAGTAAAGATAAGCAAGGCAAACTACCCGCCATAAGCGGCACAGTAGATGTTGCAAATGCCAGCTGGTCTAACTCAATTGGTGACGCGGAACTGGTTGGCTTCTGGCAAGACCCGGATTTTGACGCGGCTCAAGCCGCTGTTTACTACGCCCGAATTATAGAGATACCTACCCCGCGCTGGACAGCATATGATGCGAAACTTCTGGGGGATAAAATGCCCGAGGGTACGAAGTTTGTTATTCAGGAACGAGCCTATACATCGCCGATTTGGTATTCGCCCTCGGCAGAATAAAGTGCCCTTAAACCCGGTCTGTATCCAAGAGAGGCTCAAGTTACGGGATTTGGTTCTTCCAGTCGCGAAGTACAATTAGGACAACGAATTGCCTTAAAAGGAATTTGCGTTCTGCAAAAAGGGCACTTTTTATGGTCTGGTTCCTCAGGTTTTGCCGCGTCATCACCAAACTCTTCTTCAAGCTTCTCTTCCATACGATTCATGCCGCGCACAACAATAAACATGACCAATGCGACGAGCAGGAACGCAATAACATTATTAAAAAAAACACCATAGTTCAGTGTAACTGCGCCGGCTTCCTGGGCGGCAGACAAAGTATCGTAGGGTACTGGTGCGTTTTCTCCCGGTTTCATTACCCAGAATAAGTCCGCAAAATCGGCACCTCCGGCGGCAAGACCAACGACCGGCATGATGAGATCATTCACCACTGATTTGGCAACCGTCGTGAATGCTGCGCCAACAGTGAAACCAATGGCCATGTCGACGAGATTGCCACGCATCGCAAATTTTTTGAATTCTTGCCACATTTTAAACCCTCTCTCCCCAATACAGATTATCCTGCCCACCAATAAGCCGCCTGATGCCAGGCGGCCTATTCAAGGTATACGATATCAGCCGATCGAGCTAACAGGCAAAGGGAAGAGGCCCAAGGTGTTTCGATTACGTCTTTAACACCACACCTTCAGTGATAGTCACCGTATTATCAATCACCATTTCAGCGCCATTGACTGATTTGGATTCGTCGGACGCCAGAAACAACACCATATTGGCAACGTCGGCTGGCTCGCCTACCCAAAGCCCATCCATTGCGTCCGCCGCTTCAGGATTAGCGCTTCTAACGGTGTCTTGAACGCCACGTAGCATGGGTGTGTCTATATTGCCGGGGTGAATCGAATTGCAACGAATCCCGTACCCTTCCTGGGCGCTGAGGCAAGCGATGGATTTAGTCATGCCTCGGATCGCACTTTTGGAGGCTGCATAGGCAAATATTCTCGGCATGCCATTGATGCTGGCGGTAGAACACATATTGATGATAGAGCCCCCACCCGAGGCTTTCATGGCACGCACTGCGTGCTTGGATCCAAAGAAGGTACCGTCGGTCCCAACCGCGTTAACCTTGCGCCATAAGTCTTCAGTGGTGTCTTCAATGCTCGCCAGTTGCACGATTCCAGCGGCGTTCATTAAGACATCCAGCCGTCCATGTCGAGCAACAACGTCATCAACCAGGTCGCTCCATTGTTGCTCCACGGTTACGTTAAGCACATGAAATTCGGCGCGCGGAATGGTTTCGGCCGACTCACGTCCTAACGTCTCGTTGATGTCAGCAAGTATTACTGTCGCCCCCTCTTCAGCCAGACGTTGGGCTGAAGCCAGGCCAAGCCCGGAGGCACCACCGGAAATAATGGCAACTTTCTTATCTACGCGACCCATAATCATTCGCTAGTAACGTGGCAGGTGGCCCATCTGGCCACCGCCTGACAGGTCCAGAACCTGACCATTGATGAAGCCTGACTTTTTCTCGTCGCCTAAGAACAGCACCGCTTCAGCCATATCGTCTACGGTTCCCATACGCCCGGCCGGCGTTTCGCGCACATAAGCGTCTACAACCTCCTGCATTGAGAACAATCCGCCAGTCATATCGGTTTCGATTAAACCGGCGGCAATGGAGTTAAAGCGAACTTTTTGCTCCGCGTACTCGGTTGCGGCTATCTTGATCGCATAATCAATGCCAGCCCGCGCTCCTGAGTATGGCGACATACCGGGTCCAGGCAATCTAGCCGTTAACGACGAAATTGCGATTACTGAGCCTCCTTCCGTCATGGCCGCTGCTGCGTGTTTAAAGAACAACAGAGTACCGATAAAGCTTACTTCCACAGTTGGTCGAATAGTTTCCGCTGTCAGATCAGCAATCATGCATGGAATAAACGTGCCAGAAGAGTTCACCGCAATATCTACCTTGCCGTAGGTCGCAGATGCTGTCTTGAACAGATTCTCTAATTGCGCTTCGTCCGTTATGTCGCTGGTCACTGCCAGGCCACCGATTTCCGCTGCCAATACGTCCAGCGGCTCTTTGCGGCGCGCTGATACAACAACGTTAGCTCCTTCTGCCGCTAGGCGACGAGCAATGGCGGTACCGAAATTTTTCTCGCCGGAAGCGCCTAGAATAACGGCGGTCTTACCGTCTAGTGAGCCCATGGTTTTCTCCAGTTGTCAGGTTAATAAAAGAATCAAAGAGTTGTAAGAACATGACCGCCATCAACAGTCAGCATAGAACCAGTCATTAACGAGCCAGCGTCAGAGGCTAATAACAATAGCGGTCCATTTAATTCATACAGATCGCCAGTCCGCCGCTGCGGTATGCGTCGGATCATGTCTTGTCCTGATTCGGTTTCGAACCATTCATTATTGATAGCGGTATTAAAATAACCTGGGCACAGAGCGTTAACCCGGATGTTGTGCCTGGCGAGTTCCAGCGCCGTTGCCTTCGTAAAATGTTTTACGGCCGCCTTCGCAGCTGCATAGCTGCTCACTTCCTTCTGAACGCGTTCGCCAAGAATAGAAGCGACATTAACAATGCTGCCTGGCTCTTTCGCCGCAACCATTCGTTGCGCTGCTTCGCGTGATGCGTACATTACTCCATTCAGATTGGTGTCGATTACCGTGTGCCAATCGGAATCACTCATTCCTAATAGCGCTTTGGGCAGTGAAATTCCGGCGTTGTTCACCAAAATGTTTACCACGCCAAATGCCTGTTGCGCAGCATCGAATCCGGCCTTCACACTGTCACTGTCGGTGACGTCCATGGTTATTGCTATGGCATCGGCGCCTTTTGCCTTCAAATTATCACAAGCTTCTTCTATTAACTGGCTTCTTCGCGCCGTAAGCACCACTTTGGCGCCAGCGCTGGCTAACACAGAAGCAAAGTGCAGCCCAAAACCGCTGGAAGCGCCTGTAATCAATGCTACTTTATCGCGCACCAGAAACGGCGCTAAAACGTCCATGGGATCAGCTTGTGTCATGAGTCGAACAAATATTTGTCAAGAGTTTGATGAAAATGGCGGATACGCACCTCCTGGTAATTGGCGAGCTGCACTTGCCCTGATTTCAGATTTTTTAAACCGCGTTGAATCGCTTCCAGATTAGTCAGGTCCTGATCGAACACTCGGCCAAGCCCACCTTCCAGTCCTGGCGCTTCAGAAAACAGTTGGTCTTCAGACAGTTTGTGAATCTCGCAGTCTGCGGGCCGCTCGGCATTTTCCGGATATCGCATCAACACGATAATTTCCATGGTGCACTTGGTGTGGTCATCACCATAAGGTTTCATACGATACGTCAGGTTGGGATGAAACCCGGCCCACGGCGCAAAGTTTGGAAACACTGAATACAAAATTGAATCCATAATTTCGCTGTAAGTACAGAATTCGGCAAGATCGCTCTGATAATCTTCAGAATATTGTTTGAAGAAAAAATCGGCCAGCCATTCGCGCGCTGACATTCCTTCTGGCACATCCAGGACTTCATCATCGTTTACCAATAGAGCGTGAGTCAGCCAGTCATTCACTGTTTTGTTCGCCGGCACATCTTCCAGATGTGGACTAACCACGCCCATTGGCGAAATCGTGCGGCTTATATTGTCGCCCCATATATCGTACTGCGAGTTTGAATCGCCTAGATAAGGCATGATCTGCGGATGAGTCTGCACTGTGTGATACGACTCAATAAACGCTTCCCAGGCAATTTTCCAGTTACAGCCAATTACCTTCTCAATATGCATGGCCTTGAAAGTAGTTTCAGGCTTCCAGCGTTCGAAGTGTTGCGGAAGAATGCCCATGTAGCTTTGCAGCGACTCGGCGTTTTCATCCATATTGATAAAGATCCAGCCGCCCCAGGTATCCACCTGTGCTTCGGGTAAGGAAAACTCTTCCGGATTAATGTGCGGAAAATCCCATTGGCATGGTGCGCCCTGAAACTCACCATCGAGATTCCAACGGAATCCATGAAACGGGCATTTGATTTCCCTGGCCGTGCCGGCACCCTGCTTTAATTGGCGGCCACGGTGCAAACAGGCATTGGGGTATGCCTTTAGCGCCATTGATTCAGTGCGCGTGATAAATAGCGAGTAGCTTGCGATGTCGTACGTCGTAAACGACCCGGCTTCCGCCAGTTCCGTCTCGCGACAAACGGCCTGCCAGGTTCGGTTCCACATTTTGGCTACTTCAAGATCGTGGTATTCACGACTCAGGTAACGGTCAACCGATAATGGCTCTGAACCCAGATAAGTGTTGGTATTTTCGCGTAAGGCGTCAGGAACCGGGTTAGGCTCCTTATCAAGCATTTGCTGATACGATTCGCCGCTGGAGCGGGCGAAGACCTGCGCATCGCTGGAATTATTGCTTTCCGTCATGATGTGTCTCCGAATAGCAGCAAAATAGCGGTTTATAAAAAAGCAGTCAAGACTGTTTGTTTTTTTAATCGATTCTGTTACTGTCTGAAGCAAGCATGCTGAGAATAATAACCGGAGAATATTATGTCTTTAACCATTGTTGCGGGAACAATAGAAATAGCAGCTAAAGATCGCGATAGAGCTCTGCAAGAAGCGGCTCAGCTAATGAGTGATACGCGCGCGCAAGACGGCTGCAATCACTACGTGTGGGCCGCTGACCCCACATCCGATAAACGTATATATGTTTATGAAAACTGGGCATCAACCGAAACCTTTGCCGCTCACCTGGCGGGTGAATACTATGCAAAGATGTTAGCTCATCTCGGCAGTTTCGGTCTGGAAAACGTTGAAGTGAAAAAGTTTCAGGTAGCGCGCGAGCAAGCGGTCTACGATCCGGAAGGCGTTCCAAGAGCGGATTTCTTCGACGAATAATCACCTACACGGAGGACACGCCCCGTGGCTACGAAAACTGTTAAGACCTATTGCCGCTTTTGTCATGCCTATTGCCCAATGGAGGCAACGGTTGAAGACAACAAGCTCATCTCAATAGCCCCTGATACCAGCAATCCCGTGTACGGCGGCTATACCTGCGAAAAAGGTCGCCAGCTCGTTGAGCAGATTTATCACCCTACTCGTTTGCAGGCTTCGCAAAAGCGCACAAGCGATGGTTCTTTTGCGGATGTGAGTTCTGATCAAGCAATGGATGAAATTGCCGAGAAACTGCAGGCAATTATTAAAGAACACGGGCCACGCAGTGTGGCGAGTTACAACGGTACTTATTCGTTTCAGAATTCAGCAGCACATGATGTAGCGCGTGCCTGGCATGCAGCCATTGACTCGCCCTCCTATTACACCAGCATCACGATTGACCAGCCGGCAAAAGTAGCCATTGGTCTTGCGCGTATGGGATTTTGGAATGGCAGCTGTCACACCTGGAGCAACTCAGACGTTTCACTGATTATTGGCAACAACACACTGGTATCGCACTACTCCATGCCAGGCACTATTCCTTCGTTTAGCCCGGCAAATGCCTTGCGTGAGGGTCAGAAACGCGGCTTGAAAGTAATCTGCGTTGATCCGAGAGAAACGGAAGTTGCACGTCGCGCCGACCTGCACATACAGATAAAGCCCGGTTATGACGCTGCGTTGTTAGCGAGCATGATTAATGTAATTCTCAACGAAAATCTGCATGATCAAGCATTCTGCGACGAACACGCGCAGGGTCTGGACCAACTTAAAGCCGATGTCTCGCCTTTCACTCCGAAAGCAGTGGCAGCGAATGCAGGTATCTCTGAAGAAGAAATTATTGAAGCTGCGAGAATGTTTGCGGCTGGCCCACGCGGTACAGCGGCATCCGGAACCGGCCCGGAAATGGGCCCACACGCCAATTTGCTCCAGCATTTGATTCAATCATTGAATGTTATATGCGGTCGCTACAACCGCGCGGGTGAACGCGTGCCCAACCCAGGCAACTTAACATTGAATACGCCAATGTTCGCGCAGGCCACACCGCCGCAGCCACAGTGGCTGCACGATGGTGTGAAGAGCAGAATCTCTGATGACATTGGTGAAGTCGTGGTGGTAGGTCCTTACGGGCCTCTAAAAGAAATGCCCACGGCTGTTATCGCTGATGAAATCTTACTGGAAGGCGATGGTCAGATTAAGGCGCTAATTTGTGTGGGTGGTAACCCATTGTTGGCCTGGCCAGATCAGGAAAAGACACTGCGAGCACTTAGAGGTTTGGATCTGCTAGTGTGCGTCGATATAAAAATGGGGCCAACGTCAGAACTGGCAGACTACGTTCTTGCACCGAAAATATGCCTGGAACGAGAAGACGTTACGCTGCTGACTGATATCTGGTACGAGCAGCCCTACAGCCAATACACTAAAAAGGTGGTGGAAGCAGAAGGCGACAAAATTGAAGAGTGGGAATTATTCTGGGGCCTGGGTAAGCGCATGGGCCTTGATATGGCGCTGGCAAACGGCCCAATTAACATGAATGAAAAACCCAGCAAATTCGATTTATTGAAGCTGATCACTGACGGCTCGCGCGTGCCCATCGAACAAATAGCCGCACATGAAGGCGGCAAGATTTATGAAGAAAATCAGGTCATTTTGCAGCCTGCAGATCCTGCCACTCAAGGTCGTTTGGAACTTTATCCCGAAGACCTGGGCAACGAGCTTCAAGCCGCATTTGCAGACCTGCAAAACACCAATCAACACCCGGACTTTTCGCACGTACTGATCAGTCGCCGTATGAAGAACACGTACAATTCAACAGGTCAGGAATTCACGCAGCTGCGCAGCCGTGGCACAACTAATCCTGCGTACATCAATTCAAGCGATCTGAACGAACTCGGTATTGCCGATGGTGATATGATTAATGTTGAATCTGCACACGGTCGCATTCCCGCCATAGCCGCTGCCAGTGACGACGTTAAACCCGGAGTTATCTCAATGTCGCACTGCTGGGGTGGCTCACCAGAACCGACTGCAGGATCGGATTCGAAAGTATCGGAAATTGGCAGCAATACGAATCGTTTAGTGAGTAATTTGGCCGAGTATAAAAAGTATTCCGGTATGCCAAGACAAAGCTGCGTGCCCGTTAATATTAGTAAATCCGCAGTACACTGATGTCAATTGCACCCGCTGACAACAACAAGACGATAGGTTGGCAAGCCAGAAAAAGCGCGATGACGCGCCAGCGCGTTCTGGATGCCACTATTGAATGTTTTGTGAAACGTGGTTACAGCAATGTCACCACAGGCAATGTTATTGAGCAAGCCAATATTTCTCGTGGCACCTTGCTACATCACTTCCCCTCTAAAAAGGAATTGATTCAGGCAGCCGTTGAGTATCTTCATGACAAGCTGCTGGAAGACTACACTTCACGCGTAGCCAAAATACCCAAGTCGCTTGAGGGGGCAGAACGTCGCCGGGCGGGTTTATATGCCGCATGGGACTACATGACCAGCGATCTGGCTGTTGCCTATCACGAAATGTGTATCGCTGGCATCAGAGACCCGGAGCTTGAAGACGTGTTGCAGCAATCGCTTACTCAATTCGAGCAGCATACTCATGAAAAAAACATGGAATTGTTTTCGGAGTGGGTGGGAACCGGCGAAATGTATTACCTGGCAATGGATATCTCGCAGTTTCTGATGCAAGGCATGGCTTACGGACAGATCAAGAAAGATCGTGAGAAGCGCGTCAAACAACTTATAGAGTATTTGGCCGATCGACTTGAAGAAATGTTTCATGAAGACGAATCAACTGCAGCAAACAGACACTCAAGGAAACTCGATGAAGGTTAATAATTTTGTTTGTCTTTTTGCCAGCAGCTTGCTTCTACTGGGTTGCTCCAACGTTGTTTCTGAAGAAGATAAGGATGAATACAGAAGCAATTCCAGTGAATTAAATGAGGCCTTTGAAGTAGGAGAAGCTGTTCAGTTCAGTGCAGATGACGATATAGGCCTGGTAGGGCGCTACCATTTTGCAACCCACACTCGTGATTTTGATACTGCACGCGAATTCTATCGCATGCTGGGCTGGACCGATGGCGTGGGTGGTTTTCCACTCACCAACACCCACCAAATGGCTCGTGCGCTGGGCATGTTTGATGTTTGCCAGTACGAATTGGTTAAAGGCGAGGTGCTGGCGTTACCTGGCAGCCTGAATGCCGCTGGTATCGATTTGCTGCAGTTCAAGATTCCCTTCAACGATGATCCACCCTACGACTTGCCCAACCATATTGGCATGGCCTACGCCGCACTTCTAACCACCAACCTGGCCGCTGATGTTGCGTTTATGAAAACGCAAAACATCGAGTTTTTATCCGAACCTTACGGCATTCCAGGCAATCAGTTTGTGTTCTTCCGAGACCTTGAAGGCGTTTTGTATAAGTTGATGGAAACAGCGCCCCCACATGGAGATCCTGAACAGAATATGCATTTGATCGCCATGCCTTACATAGGCATTAACGTGAGTGACTTTGATAAATCCTTGGCGTTTTATAAAGAGCTTGGATACACCAATATCAAACCTCTGCCTGAACATGGCTCAGTCGAAGAAGCGCGCGCGTATGGCCTGGAAGGCCCATTCAAAATAAAAGGCGCCGATATATCCCTGGGCCGCGGTGACAATCATGTGCTGAGATTGGTGCAGTGGATAAAACCATTTAATCCCGAACCGGCCTACCCACCGCCCATCAATCATATTGGCATCAATCGCATTGCATTGGTGGTACCCGATGTGGATAGAGCGGTGAGCATATTAAAAGCCAAAGGCGTAGAGTTTCTGTCTGAAATAGCGCCCTGCTGTTCAGGTACAGGCGATGATGAAACCGGCATAGTGCATATGATGGACCCGGACGGTGTGTTTCTGGAACTGATTGGCGCGATCAAAAAACGTCCATTAAAACCACAACCTGAAGGTTGCCCTGCGCTTGAAATAAAGATGCCACCCTCAGCTGGCTGATTGTCTCAGCGATGATAATCAGCAAATTAACGCGCAATGATCATCTATAAGGCCAAGTTAGAAAATGTTTTGCTTGACCGTAATACACTTATTAAGCTTTTGAAAAAAAGCAGTATGGTCGGTTTTTTTCTTGTAACTGTGTTTTCGTCTAAGTACACTCTGAAACAGCAATTCGGGGTCATCCGGTTTTGCGCAGTACAGAACCAAGCTTGGTGCTAAAACCTTGCAAGAATCAGAAATAAAGACACGAGGATTATCATGAAAGTAATAACTGAGTTGTTTACACCGCGTAGCAGTGCTATGAGTCTTGCACTTGCCAGTCTAGCTATTGGATACACCTCTCCGGTTCTTGCGCAAGGGTCTTCGGGTTCCGCGTCAGGTATTTTGGAAGAGGTTATTGTTACGGCCAGAAAAATTGACGAATCAATGCAAGATGTACCGGTAGCCGTATCAGCGTTCAGCGGCAAGACCATTGATGATCTGATCATGCGCGACATTCGTGAAACAGAAGGTTTTATTCCTAACCTTGTGATCGATGCCGTGAGTGTGTCTCCCGCCGGTGCATCCATCTATATTCGCGGCGTAGGCACTCAGGAAGTGGAACGAAGCTTTGACCCTGCAGTCGGTGTCACCATTGACGGCGTACCACTTTCTTTTGTAAACGGCTCAATGTCGAATACTTTTGATTACGCGGCTTTCGAAGTACTCCGTGGACCACAAGGAACGCTGTTTGGTCGTAATACTACCGGTGGTGCAATTAATATTACTCGAACGCGGCCCACTGGCGAATTAGGGCTGAAATACGAACTTACTGGCGGTACAGACAATCGCATCGACATTAAGGCGGTCGCTAATTTCCCAATCGTTGATGGTGTGCTGGCAGGTAAATTAGGCTACGCATCGCAGAATGATGGGGGACCTCGCAAACACGTAGTCACTGGTGAACGCTTGGGTGACGCCGACAATCAGGAACTGAATGCTACCTTGTTGTGGACGCCCAGCGAAAACTTTGACGCGCTGTTCACGTTCGTTAACTATGAAGACAAAGCCGATGGGATCATTCTGCAGAACATTACCTCGTTCAATCCAAACAACCCAGTAAATCCCGCACCGGAAACGCCCTGTTTTCTTATGGCTTGCGGCGATAACGTTACCGATATCGAGGCAATCTCTCAGGACTATATCAGGCCTATAGACTTTGATTGGACCAGTTACACTCTCAATATGAACTGGGATACTGGGCCGGGCACCATCACAGCGATTATAGGCAGGCAAGAAACAGAAGAAGAGGTTCGAACTGACTTCGACGCAACCGTGTTGAACTTCTTTCACGTAAACCGCATTCAGGATTCGGAACAGACCAGTGTTGAATTGCGCTTCGCCTCCAACAGTGATTTCAGTGAACAATGGAATTTTGTTGCAGGACTGTTTTGGCTGGAAGATGAATATCAACTTGAACAACGAACATCGATCGCTGCATTTGCGGGCCCTGGCGGCGCTGTTTTCCAAAACCCGTTTGCGGATCATGAGCGTAAAGCGCTAGCGGTTTTTGGTGAGGCAAATTTTGCAATAACAGACAGCCTGAACTTTACTTTCGGCGGGCGTTTCACCAAGGAAGAGAAAAGTCTGAGCGGTCGTAACTTTATAGGTGGTGGCGGTATTGCCGGATACTTGCCGGGTGCGCCCAGCGACGAATTGTATGTATTTGGTACTCCCATCTTCGTACCGCTTAGTGCTGCGGTAGGTGAAGAAGAGTGGACTGAGTTTTCGCCAAAAATCGGCATCGATTATCGTATCAACGATGAAGTGCTGACTTACATCAGCTACTCCGAGGGTTTTCGCTCAGGCGGATTCAATGGCCGTAACAGTGACCCTGCCAATATAGGACCATTTGATCCCGAATTTGTTGAGAACATCGAGCTGGGAATGAAAGGTGACTTTCGTGACAACACCCTGAGACTTAACATTGCGGCGTTCCTGTCTGACTACAGTAACAAGCAGGAAGAGGTAATTGAAGCGGATGGCTTTGGTGGATCAAACACAGTAGTTAGAAACGCAGCCACGGTCGATATTTATGGTCTAGAGGGCGAGATGACCTGGGTTGCATCGGATAACTTCACTCTTAATGCAAACTTCGGTTTGCTGGAAGCAGAGTACGATGAATACCTTGCCGACCTGAATGGTGATGGCAATGCCACTGACAATAGCAATCTGGAACTGCGTCGCGTACCAAGCCTCACTGGCGGTATCAATGGCGTATTTAGCACAGAGATCGGAGCGGGAACTCTTAGCGCCTTCCTCGGCTACAGATACACTGATGAGTATTGGGTAGAAGTGTCTAATGACCCTCGCGGTTTACTACCAAGCCGAGGCGTGGTGGATGCAAATCTTTCGTATGAGTTCGAGTGGTCTGACAATCGAACGCTCAAAATCACAGCCTTTGGTCGCGACCTGGCGGATAAAGTTGAATTCAGCTCAGCGGTGACAATTCCAGGCACTATTGCGTTTGCTGGCGTAGCGGGTGGCCGGGAGTATGGCCTGCAGATTTCGGGAACCTTCTAGATAGAAAGCGAATCAGTGGGCGGTTTCACTTTAGTTTGATCTCAACCCTGAGTGAGTGGCTGATTCTCGCGCGGAAAGTCAGCATTCGGGCATCACTCGATGCCATGCGCGCGAAATTTTGATTCCAAGATCCGCTTGTTTTGGATTATCAACTGCCACTAGCTTTAAAACGACAGATACGCAGTAGGCGCTTTTTTGCGGGCGATCAATCTTTAGCGATAGCCCCAGCATCGACCAGGTTGATATTGGCAGATAGTCATACCCACCATCAAAAGAGAAAGGTGGCGCGAGTGACACTAGCGCTTGATCAGTAATCTCTTCTTGCAGCCACTTTGCTAGAGACCTTGCACTACCCCGGGCCGGTAGGCCATTCGCGGCTTGCTGATGGCATCCCACGCCATACACGCCGGCATCCTCTGCAAACAGATCCTCGATGCCTGAGCTGCCATATCGTTCAACGAAGCGCCTGGCGAACTGCAATCCATCCTTTTCTGAAACAGGCTGTGGCCTACTCTCCACGGGCAGCGCCGGGCCATAATAAAACTGCCCCTGGTCATTCAACACGAAGTCGCTCGCTGCCCAAAGCAGTTCACCATTAAACACTCGATTTAGGCGTTCACCGTCCTGATCGATTTTCCCCCCTGGTAGCTCGTCGCCCCGGCGTAAATCTTTACGATACGCAAGATTGGCGGGTGCGTCCTGGGCAGGCGAATGATTCAGCATGTAGCGCCACAGTTGCCCTGTACGATATTTGTTGTCGTGGTTGGACCAGCGCCGCAGTATCTTTCCGTTTTGCGCGCCATAGTCAAATACAGTCTGGCCACGCAGACGCAGCAATCGCTTTGGGTCATAGTATGCGAAGTCGGGTGGGAAAGCGGCAACCCGAATACCTGCCTTGTACCGATGTGCGGCCATCGGCCCTGCAACGACTTTAACCGTTTCGCGAAGATCCGCTTCTGTGTTCGATTGGTCTTTGGCTGCGGTCAGCACGTATTGGTAATGCTCCCGCATGTCCGATTTGTTCGCAGGCTCCGGTCTACCCTGTACTCCGTGCACTATCGTGTCATCTGCAAATTGCTCAATGTATTGGTCTAGCTTTCGAAACCGGGTGCTGGCGTCTGACGCTTCAGATTCGGATAGAGGTTGGTTGGCGATAGCAAGTTCACTGAGCAGGTTTCTCTCAGACTGATCAGATTGTTGATTGAACTGCGCGCAGCTGTACGCGGAAGCATGACCAGCAATGCTGCAAGCCAACAAGGTCCTAAGCATGCTCCACATTCGCTTCACCACTGACTGCATGTGCTGCCCTAGAACTCGATCAATACACCTAAATCTTTTTCCACGGCTTTGTCGAATACTTTCCTAGCAGTGATCACGTCCTGTGCGGCAATACCCAGCGATTTATACACGGTGACATCCTGATCGCTCAGTCTGCCTTCCAATGCGCCTTCTAACACCTCGCCAATTTCGCCTATGACGTCGCTCCACTGGTAATCGTTATCAGAAACAGCTTTAAGAATTTCTCCGGCCTGGGCTTTAGCCGATCCTTCAAAATCCAAAAACACACGGCTTTTTAGTAGTAATGCGGTATCCGTTTCGCGCGCACCTGCATGGCTGGAGCCCACCAGGTTGACATGGGTGCCTGGTGACACAAGGTCGCCTGCTAAAACGGGTTCGCTTGCGCCTGTAACCGTGCAAATAACATCAGCACTTGAAATGGCTGCCGACAGATTGTCAGCGGCATTGATTGAAATGCCGGACGGTAATTCATCGATCAATCGTGTTGCCAAGGCCTGGGCCTTATCTTTGGATCGTCCCCAAATCTGAATCGTGTCAAAGTTCCTGATAGTCGCTAATGCAATAACGTGAGATTCTGCCTGCTCGCCGCTGCCCAAAATAGTTAGTACTTTGGAGTCTTCTCTTGCCAATGCATCTGTCGCAACTGCACTTGCAGCAGCCGTTCTTATCGCTGTAATGCGTGAGCCATCCAGTAATGCAATAGGCAGCAAGCCATCCTCTTCGTACAACACCATCAGGCCCAGATGACTGCTGCCTTTTCTACGTTCCGGCGGCACGAGGCTGACTAACTTTACCCCGGCCGATTTGGCACTGGCTAAATAACCCGGCATCATGCCGATTGCACCTATAGCAGGATCTATTTGCAGCGCCTGGCGTAAAGGTAAAACGGCGTTGCCTCTTGCTGTTTCAGTGAGCGCTTCTTTTACCCAATCATAAAGACTTTGCTGATCACTTAGCTGATCAATTAACTCTGTTGCAATAACACGTACCTTCATACCGCCAGTAGCTCAATGCTGTTTGTATTAATCATGCTTCTCCTGCTGTGGTTCAGAGTGTGGCGCATCATGCACCAGCGGCAACAAATTCAAGTGTTTTAGCAAGCCCACAAATTCAGACATTCGTTGCTCACGGTAAGCATCAACATCAACGTCTTTGTAGTCAAAAAAACCTTCCCCATCGCTCACACCATTACGTTTGTTATGCATATTGTCGTGAACAATTTTTGGTGCGGTATATCGGTCTTTATCTACATTCCTGGATAAGTAATCTGATGCGTAATAAAGAATGTCTCCGCCGCCCCAATCGATAAATTCGAGCATGCCCAATATGGCATAACGAATACCAAAGCCAACGCGAATGGCCTTGTCGATATCCTCTGGGCTGGCAACGCCTTCTTCAGCGAGCCGTGCCGCTTCGTTCATTGCCAATGCTTGTATGCGTGGAACGATATACCCGGGTGAAGCACTGCATACAATAGGAGTTTTTCCTACCGTTTCCAAAATAGACTTGAGAGTATCGATGGTTGCGCTCATTGATGCGGAGCCACGGCTGATTTCAACCAAAGGCATTAAATGCGCCGGGTTTAGCCAATGCGCATTGGCATAACGTTCCGGCGATGAAATCAGCTTTGCGAGATCATCTACTAAAAAGGTAGAGGTGGTTGAAGCGATGATCGTGTCATCATTGATGTGATGATTCATCCAGGCGAAGGCTTGCTCCTTGGCCGCCAAATGCTCTGGCACACCTTCAAAAACCAGGTCGAAGGAATCAGCCGGAATATCATCGGTGTTATGTAGTAGCGTTACTCGCCCAAGCACATCTTCCAATTTATCAGCCTGCAGCATGCCCAGCGTTACCAGAAACTGCAGGTCTAGACGCAGTGCTGAATCCAGCGATGCGCGCATAGCTATTTTCTCGCTATCATCGCGCTCTTTGATGTCAATTAAGACTGTTTTAGCGCCGGCCAAGCAAAACGATAGCGCAATGCCTCTGCCCATGCGGCCTGCCCCAACAGCGGCAACCGTAATGTCTGAGGCGTTAATTAGCAGCCCTCCTGCATCAGGGTTTGAAGATCCTGTTTAGACAGCTCGCCCAGGCCCAGCGATTCCAATGTTCTGCCAGTGGTGTAAAAATCCTGATTATTAATGGCGCCACCAATTGCCAGAAACGCGTTAACTAATGGTGTTTCAACCCCGGCAAGCCTACCTACGGATGCGAAGAACGATAATCCGATACGGGTGTCTTCAAACATGTAACGGTGCTCAGTTAAGACAATATGCTCTCGCCAGTCTCCTGAATCTGTCAGCGTGTCGTGCGCACCGCGCCCGTACATCCATTCTTCGCCGTCCTTCGCGTAATGGTCTGCTAATGGAAAGTGCGGCGCACCGTAACCTAAGGCTTCGCGAATGTTGATCCGCTCTGCATCCAGCGCATCGGTTACTCTGCGTATTGAGGGCTGAGTGCCTTCGTTATGTATGTCCCACGACTCGAAGTGCTCCAGCGGACCAGCGTTCATCATAATCAATGGAGGATGAATAATGGGGCCGGCGTTCATCAGTGCGCCAGACAAGGCATCTTCACAAGCTTCGATTGCAGGGTAAGCCTGAGAAACAATATCGCGCGCATAACTATCGTTCTTTGCAGGAACAAACCCGGTTGGCAATCGCTTTCCGTAACCGGAAATAACCACTGTATTTGGGCCGTGTTTACGCGCCAGATAGGGCAAGGTGCCGGTCTCACCAAATGTTACGTCAGCTGTGTTGCCCGCATCACGCGCCGCTTGCAGAAATATTTGGCTACCGAATGTACCAGGTGGAATAAAAACGACTTGTCCATCTTGCCAGAAACGCGCAGATGCTTCCGCCAAAGATTCGTGCGTGATAGCCGGCAAAGGAATCACAATCAGCTTGGCGGTGGAAATAGCTTGTTCAAGCGAGGCCGTGGCGTGGGCAATCGCCACGTCCCGTTCGCCTTGAAAGTCCTTTACATGGATGCTCCCGGAATCAATAACCGCCTGCAGAGAGGCCGCATCGCGTCGCCACAGTGTTACTTCATGCCCTTTTTCGGATAATTCGGCTGCGGCTGCATAGCAACCATGTCCGCCACCCAAGACTGTAATTTTCATTAGTTGGATCCCACAATCGAAATTTTATTATGACATGGGCGGCGCCGTACACTTATGCCATAAAATGTATTTTCTATGGTCCCTCGCTAAACCTCTGAGGCTTTGGTTGCGCTAATGCTAGCGCTGTTTGCGCACAGCGCTTGGGGGCTGGCCAAAGTGACGTTTGAACGCAATGGTGAAATTACTGGAAAACTCGTAACCCACGTCGAGTGCTATTTGTGTGATTGGTGCGTCAGTATTCAATAACAATTCCTTCGCTTTGTTCATTCGGCAACTGCGCAAGTAGTCATGCAGTGTTTGGTTGTAGAGTTCCTTAAAACCAGACATTAGTTTCGACTCGTTTACGCCAACTCGCAACGCTAAATCGCGTATTTTTGGTGCAGCCGCAATGTCGGATTCTATAATCCTGCGCGCCTCATTGATGCACTCAATGTCGTTTGATTTCAGATTCACATGCGCGCGGCTGGGTGTTTGCGATAATAGCTCCAGGCAATATACCAAAAGCTCCTGTGCGCGAGACTGTCGGTACAGCGTGGCGAATTCAGACTTTACATCCGGGCTATAAAGCCCCTGTGCGGCGCTGGCGATCTCAGGTGTTAATGGCAGGCGTGAAAAAAACACATCGTCTATGCCGGCATCGAGATAAAAAGTCAGTGGCGAAGGTAATACCTGGTCATAAATCGGAAACCGCTTCAACAGATAGTCAGGCGAGACCAATAAGGTGATGGCCCGTTCGTGTTCACCCCGTTTAAAACACTCTATTTTTTCAAGGCCTTCCGGGTGCAATAACATGCCGCCGGAAAATTCGTGCATTGGGATGTCTTTGTGGCCATCAAAATGCAATGAGCCTTTCCCTTCAAGACGAAACTGGAATTTCAGCAGCGAGTCTAGTGATACTGCGAATTCAGTGTCGCGGTCAAAGTTGACATCGCTCTTAACCAGTTGCAGCCCCTCGTCCAGCGAAAAAATTTCGCGGTAGCCGGATACGCCACTGAGTTCGGGGGAAAATCGCTGGGTTTGCTGGTTATTGTTATCGTGATTTTGATCAGGTGCCCAGCCACTGACCCTGGTTTGTTGTTCCGATATGTTGTGTGTCAGCGGGGGCATTTAGGAACTCACGCGCTAGTATTGGTGCATTGTAACCCCTAAAACCTCAATATCACGCTTTCGAGCCAGGAAAATCGTGAAACAGCCGGTCATTGTCGTAGTGATTTCGTACCTTTTCCAAGCGGCTAAATGCGTCGGAGGAGAAACAACTACTGATTTTCTCGGGGAATGCAAAGCCGTCAACTTCGTTAATGTACCGGCCCGCAGAGTACGGACTCATCGCCGCAGAGGCCGCATGAGTCCATGTCACATTGGCTTGGTCGTCATCTGGATTATCCCAAATATCATAGATACCCACAAAGGATTGCCCTAAAGACGAAAATGCTGCATCACTGCGTAAACTTGCGCCGTGTCTGGGTGTGGCCAGCACGTGCGCTTTTGTCGACGGTGCAGCGATAATGGGTGCAACCAGACTGTCTACGGCTTCAGCGAAGGTATTGGTCCAAATGGTTTCCACTGAGTATCGGCCAAACCCCATGCCCATGCCGGGGTCTATGCTGCCAACTAAAACATCGTTCATGCTGATCGATGCAGTGGGCGGCGTGAACAGCTTAGCGCCTGGCATGGGTATGGATTTTATTTTATCCAGCGCTTTTACGGCGTCACCGTTGGCTTCGCCAAAGGCGGCCAGACGCGATACGCACATTTTTTGTTCGGCCGGTGTTTTTCCCTGCATAGGGGGTGGGCGATGGGTGAGCAGTGTCAGCATCTCAATGTTCTTGGGGCAAATTTGCGCTACTCTTTGCTGCCAATCGGCCACTTCCTTCGCAGCCTCAATTGGATAGAACGTCACCTGTTCTTTGATGTCTACCGCTTCCGGATACAGCTTTAGTTTAAACGCCAGCACGGCGCCAACGAATCCTGTGCCGGCACCGCGTGCCGACCAAAACAAGTCGGCATAGTGGTCTTCATCGGCAACCACAATTTCGCCGCTGGGTAGCATTACCTTTACTGCACTCACTGAATGGCAGCCAATTCCACCCCAGGCATCACCATTGATTCCGACACCACCACCCAGCAAATAACCACCCATGGAAACCGTTGCGCAGTGCGCATACGGAAACGAATACCCTTGTGGCTCGATTGCTTGCGCGAGATGCCACGCCCATGCTGCAGGACCTACCCATACGTGAGTGTCATCAGAAACGTTGCCAACCTGGTTGAATGCCGACAGGTCAATCAACATTCCGGAATCTCGTAAAAACGACGCGGCAATATTATGGCCGCCCGACTTGCAAGTCACTTGCATACCCGATTCACGCGCGTGAGTTAAAGCAAAGGCCAGCGCCTGCTCATTTTGCGGTCGCACGATGAGCTCGGGTAAGCGCTCAGGAACGTCCATCTGCCATACGCTGCCGGTACGGAAACTCTCGTATTGGGGGTCGCCGCGCTCAACAAGCAAACCGTCAAATTTGTTCTTGAACTGCTGATCGGTGGTTAGCGCTGACCTCACGGACCTGTTATGTGCGCACGCGCTAAGCGCGACTACGGATCCAAGCGATGCTGACACAAACTGGCGCCTGTTGTGCATGCGATTAGCCTTCAACCTATGAGTTATTGAATCAATAGTGTATCAATTGTCGTCGGTTTAGATAAGCAGCAACCGTCAGAGTTCGCTGTTATCATAAGAAACACACGTTCGCGCATAACCGGGGCCACCTCTAAACGCGCTACAGTTGGCTATCCATCGAGAGTCCATCTTTATGCCAAACATACTCAATCGCAAATCTCTAATTGCCTATGCACTACCCTCAGCCGGCCTGTCGATGATGGGGTTTATGCTGGCAACCTACGTACCGACTTTTTTCCAGAAAGTCACGGGGTTAAGCCTTGCAACCATCGGTTTAGTGTTTATGTTAATGCGGCTATGGGACGCCGTAATTGATCCCGTAATTGGCAGCTTTTCCGACCGAACCCGAAGTCGATGGGGTAGACGTAAGCCGTGGATTGCGCTAGGCACACCATTTCTGTTAGTTATGCTGTATTTCTTTTGTTTTCCACCGGCGAGCGCTGGTTTGGTCTACATTTCAGTTGTCACGTTTCTGTTTTATATCGCTTTGACGCTGGTGCAGATACCCTACCTATCTTGGGGTGCCGAGCTATCTCGAGATTATTCAGAACGCATGCGCATCACCGGGTTTCGCGAGGCCGCAACCATGGTGGGTGTTCTGCTGGCTACCTCTATCCCTTTACTGGTTCTCGCAGGTACAAACCCTGAAATAGAAGATATTGTTCGCGTGTTTGCGGCATCGATATTGATTCTTTTGCCGTTGGGCATTGTGGTTGCGCTCAGCATGGCACCGCAGGCTCCAGAGGTCACGGGTGCGCAAACCCCCGGCTTGTGGGCTTCGCTAAGCGTCATTAAAAAGAACAAGCCTTTCATGACTATTTTACTGGCCATGTTCTTTATTTGGGTGGGTGGCGGCATATACAACGCGCTGTCATTTTTTGTTGCCGTGAATGGTCTGGATTTACCGCCGGCTAATTTTCTATGGTTTGTCTTCGTTCAATATCTGGTGGGTTTGATATTTTTACCCTTGCACATCTGGGTAGGTAATAGGATCGGTAAACACCGTGCACTGTTGTTTGTGGGCTTATCCTATTTTGTGGTGTTACCGCTGTTTTATCTGGTAGAACCCGGCAATTTCAATCAGGCGATGTTGGTGTATGTACTAAAAGGTGCAGTCACTGCATCCATCTGGATCTTGCCACCCGCATTGGTGGCAGATGCCGTTGAAAATGGCATGCTGGAGGGAAGTGGTGACGACGCTGGTTTGTATATGTCTTTGTACTTTTTCATCCAAAAAGCAGCCATGGCGCTTGGCGTAGGGCTGGCATTTCCATTAGCCCAGGCCTCTGGTTTTGATCCACAAGCTATGGGACCAGAGGCTAATGTTTCGGGTTTGCTGAAAGTAGCTCTGCTTATGTCGGGTGTTGTTGCCATACCCGCTGTGTTCTTACTCTTTAACTATCCAATCGACGAAAAACGGCATGCAGAGATTCGCGATGAACTCAGAGAGCGAGGGATGAGCAATGTGTAAACTATCGGTACTACTACTGTGTGGCTTTATAATAACAGCATGCCAATCAATGCCCGGCTCGTCGGCAGCCTCGTACTGCCCATCGGATGGCGTTGATTTTCCTCAATTGTTTGAGCAACGCTATGTACTGCCTTTTAAGGAGGGGCGCGCTGCTGATTGGGCAACGGTTTTCGCCAGCGATGCTGTCGCATTGCACAACCGCAGACCGGCCGATATTGGCATAGATAAAATCACCGCGTTTGGTGAGCTAGTGGCAGACACTTTTGTTCTCGCGCAATACGATGTAGACGTTGTTGATACGCGAGTGGGCTGTGACTGGGCGATCAGTCATGGCAACTTTACCTCTGCCTTTGTGTTTCGCGAAACGGGTGAAGCGGCGCCGTGGGGACCAGAGTCAGGCAAGTTTCTGATTGCATGGGAACACAGCAAAGACAGCGGTTGGAAAATTGTAGCCGATATGGGAAATTCAATTGAATAACGTGGCACTGCAAGCGCTGGTTCTTGCTGTATTAGGCGTTTTGGCGCACGCTTGCTGGGCCGATGATCAAAGTTCCAGCAGTGGTTTCGACACGCTTGCCAATACGCCATACTTTGCTTGTGCAAGCTGCCATGGTTGGCGCGGCGAAGGTGTGCCAAGCATTGGGGCACCGGCCATTGCTGGCTTGAACGAGAAATACATTCTTGAGCAACTTAATGCCTACGCAAGCGGGCAGCGCGGCGCTCATCCACAGGACTTTTTTGGCGCACAAATGGGTCTTATCTCAAAAGCATACAATGATGACCTACGGCAGCAATTGGCGGCACTGATTGCATCAATGCCTCTGCCCGAGGTAAGTTCGGGTTGGAAAAAGCTGGGCGACGCTGAGTCAGGTCGCGTTTTATATGCAGCATGTAGCAGCTGCCACGGCAGTAACGGTGAAGGAAAGCCTGAGCTACTCGCGCCGGCTTTGGCCGGTTTTACACCCAACTATTTGTACCGACAGTTAAAAAACTATAAAAACGCGTGGCGTGGTGGTGAAAATGCCAGCATAAACGATCAAAC
Source organism: uncultured Pseudomonadales bacterium (assembly GCA_964352475.1). GTDB lineage: Bacteria > Pseudomonadota > Gammaproteobacteria > Pseudomonadales > JAUIET01 > JAUIET01. Next base: position 92,449 of record CAYGSL010000007.1, read on the forward strand.
AATGCGCACTTTAGTACAGCTAAGCCTGAAAGAAGACCAGCAGATCATTGACCTGGTCACTTACATCGGCGCAGAATTAACGCGAAAATAGCCCTCATACTTGTACGGCCATACTCAATAGTGCCTATCTGTGCGTAACTGCATGAAAATTTGGAATAAATTTGACTTGTTATCGCATAAGTATTTGCGTGGTTACGCGGTAAAGTCAGACTGAGAACAAGCACCTAAAATCGCCAACTCCAAAGGGAGTCAATCATGTTCCTTATCCGCCCTACACAAGCTGCCAAACATCATGCGCTGTCTTTGTTTACGGTAGCCTTATCGGCTGCTTTCAGCGCCCAAACGTATGCTGAACTAGAAGAAATTACCGTGACAGCGCAAAAGCGCGAGCAATCGGTGATGGATATTCCAATGTCTGTCTCCGCTGTTTCGGCGCAAGCGCTTGAAGACAATGTCATACGCGATGTTTTTGATCTTAGGGTTCTTGCACCATCTCTGGAAGCGCGAACCGTAGATCCACCCAGTCAGGGAGCCAGCTTTTCAATACGCGGATTAGGAACTTCCGTGTTCAACATGGGTTTGGAACCGTCTGTTTCCACATTTGTTGACGGAGTGTATCGCTCACGCTCCGGTTTGATAGCCGCCAGCAATCTGATGGACTTGCAGCGAGTGGAAATTCTAAAAGGACCGCAGGGGACTTTGTTTGGCAAGAACTCAACCGCTGGTGTGGTGCAGTTTCTTACCAAAAAGCCTGAGCTCAACACCAGCAATGGTTTTATCGAGGCGTCATACAACGACCTCAGTCAGTTTGTAATCGGTGGCGTTGCCAATATCGCGACGGGAGAAAACTCTGCGCTTAGACTGTCGGCTAATATTCACAATGGTGACGGTTGGCTGGATGAAGTTAATTCAGGCGAGGAATACAACAACCGCGACCGCTATTCTCTACGCGGTCAGTTCCTGTATCAACCAAATGATCAGTTGGAAGTAAGGCTTATCGCGGATTATGCCGAGTTAGACGAGAACGGTCTGTGGCCAGTAAGATTAGTCAACGACCCGAATACGGGTGCTGCAAACGGCCCTTTGACGACCGCTATTGGAACTCAATTGATTGATCCGGCAAACCCGTCTGATCGCCGAGTGTCTTCCAATTTTATTTCAACGTATGAAGCTGAAGATTTCGGTCTCAGCGCAGAAGTGAATTACGATTTTGGTGCAGTCACGTTAACGTCTGTTACCGCCTATCGAGACTTCAGCGATGAGAACTTCAAGGACAACGATTTTACCGGTGTAGACATTCTGAATAACAGAGATACGCTGCCAGCAGTAAAGCTCTTTTCACAAGAGTTTCGCCTGGCTGGCCAAGCAGGAGCCAATGACAATATAAGCTGGATTGTCGGCTTGTATTACGCTGAAGAGGAAATAACTCGTACCAGAGAATTCATCTGGGGCTCACAGGTTGGCGTTTTCCCATTTGGTGCAACACCAGGAAGAGCATTCTTCCACGAGTTTAATCAAGACGGTGAAACCCTGGCAACGTTCGCCCACGGTACATTCGACGTGACCGATCGTTTCTCTGTAACTGCCGGCATACGTTGGACCAATGACGAGAAAGAAGGAGGCATGGTTAGTCAGGTACCATTTACCAATGCATTCGGCCTACCCAACTCCTTCCCACTTGCTTTAACCCATGACTATCAAGCAAGCGTGGACGAGGATGCTGTTAGCGGTACTCTAAGCGGTCAGTTTGATGTTTCTGACAGCATGATGGTCTATGCAACAGCAAGTCGTGGTTTTAAAGCGGGTGGTATTTCACTTGCCAGAGACGCTGCGGGTAACTCAGCTATCTTTACGCCCATGGGGCCAGTGTTTGGAATACCGGCTCAAGACCCCACCTTTGAAAAGGAAACTGCGGATCATATTGAAATCGGCCTGAAAACCGAATTTGATAATGGCCGAATTGAAGTGGCTGCCTGGTTAACCGAGTTTGATGACCTTCAACAACAGGTTCTTCAACCAGATGGCTCTTTCAGTGTTATTAATGTCGACGGTGCAGAGTCACAGGGCATTGAAGCGTCTGGCATGTTCAACCTGTCTGATCAATTTAGTCTCAATGCGTCGGTTCAGTATGTAGATTCCGAATTTGCAGACGGAGTTGGTTCAATTGCTCAAGGTGGGCGAGCGTTAGGTGGCACACCATTGCCGTTTGTATCTGATCTAACAGCAACTGTAGGCTTGAACTTTGATACGCCTATATCTTCAAACGGAAACGAATTCTTTGCCAGTGGCAATATTTTCTACCGCAGTGATCAGGTTATGGATGTTAACTTTGGTCAGGAAGAATCTTCGTATGCACTGTTCAACCTGAGAGCCGGTGTGCGACTGTCGGATGGTGCGATTGAAGCCTCCGTGTGGTGCACAAATTGCGGTGATGAAACGTATTCAACCAGCAATTTTGCAATACCGTTTGATGGCTCAGTGTTCTTCCCGGCCACTCGCTGGGGTCACCTGGGTGCACCGCGCATTTTCGGTGCAACGCTGCGCTACAACTTTAATTCGTAAACCCTAGGTAGTCCGAAGTTTTCGGTTTGAAATGGCGCCTCTGAGCGCCATTTCTTTGCCCGCTGCTATTAAGAAGCAACATTACATTAAATGAATGCCTATGTCTGAATTTGATCTTGTCATCGTCGGTGCCGGCTCTTCAGGCTGTGTGTTGGCGAACCGCCTTAGCGAAGATCGTAATGTAAAGGTCTTATTAATCGAGGCCGGTGGAACGGACAAGCATCCATTTATTCAAGTACCCGCCGCTTCTGGTCAGGCCATTTTTAATGATCGTTTCAATTGGATGTACATGACCGAACCGGATGCCAGCCGGATGGGTACTCCAGAAATGTGGCCCGCTGGAAAAGCCTTAGGGGGCGGTAGCTCAATCAACGGCATGATGTTTGTGCGCGGGCATAAAGCCGACTACGATCACTGGTCGGAGTTAGGCGCCAGCGGCTGGGCGTATGATGATGTTCTGCCTTATTTTAAGAAAATGGAAACCAATGAACGCGGTGCTAATGAATACCGCGGCGGCAGTGGTCCAATGCATGCAAGCGAGGTACGAGCAAATCACCATCTAACTGATAGCTGGCTGCAAGCGGCACAGAATACCGGAATTAAACGATCTGATGATCTAAACGGCGAATGCAACGAAGGCGTGGATTATGTTCAAGCCTCGCAGCGAAAAGGCATGCGCTGTAATACCTCATCCGCGTACTTATGGCCGGCTATGGATCGCAGTAATTTGACCTTGTGGATGAACAGTCAGGTTGTAAAAGTCAATTTCGACGGCAAGCGTGCAAGCGGTCTGGCTGTAGATAAGGACGGTGAGATAGTTGATGTAAAAGCGCGACAAGGTGTTGTTCTGTGCGCGGGCTCACTGGCCACGCCAAAAATCATGAAGCTGTCAGGTATTGGTCCGGAGAAAGAACTTTCTGAATTGAACATCCCGATTGTGATGCCGATGGAAACGGTTGGTGAGAACTTGCAGGAACACGCAGGGGTAACCATGGGGCACCATGTGACGATTCCTTCAATCGGCTCTAAAAGTAATATTGTTAGTGATACGTTTAAGAATGCCTTGCATGGCCTCAATTTTTTATTGCGTCGGCGCGGGCCGCTGACCTGCGGCGTTGGTCAGGCACATGCATTTGTTAAAACCAGCGAACAATATACTGGTCCAAACGTGCAGATTGTTATGTCGCCGTTTTCTTTCGTTGTTGACGAGAAAGGCCCTCGTCTTTACGACAAGCCCGCGATCGGTATAGCCGTAGGCTTAACGCACACCCAATCCAGGGGCAGAGTTTCTTTGGCAAGTAGTGATTGGCGTGATAAACCAAAGATTGAATTTGAAATGCTTGCTTCACAGGATGATGTGAAGCAGCTTATTGACGGCTGCAAAATAGCGCGGCAGATTACGCGTACCAGTCCGTTTAAAGAGTTGCTTAAGAACGATAGGGAGCCCGATGAATCCATACAAACGGATGAACAATGGGAACAATATGTTCGGGCGGCCGCATTCCCCATGTACCACCCGTGCGGAACCTGCGCGATGGGAACCGATGCCCAATCCGTTGTAGATCCTGGTTTACAGGTACACGGTGTAGAAAACCTGTGGGTTGCAGATGCATCCGTATTCCCGAGGATTACAGCCGGCAATATCAACGCCACAGTGATCATGGTGGCCGAAAAAGCAGCCGATCACATTATCAACACTTTACAAGAGAACAAGCAGGGAGCAGCGGCGTGAATACAGCGGAGCAACAACTTCCAGATTTTGAGGCCCTGGCAGCAGACATTGAATGCCGAGGCAATCCGTGGATCGATGGCGAGCTGGTTGATTCGCCGCTTAGCTTTGAAAAAGTGAATCCGGCGGATGGCTCGCAAAACCCTCCGATTACCAACGGCAATGCTGAATTGGCATGGCAGGCAGTGGCATCAGCGCGTGCGGCGTTTAATGGCGAGTGGGGAAGTAAAGCGCCTGCGGAGCGTCGTGACATATTATTAGCCATTGCTGCCAAAGTACGCGAACACGCCATGGAGTTGGCACTGCTTGACAGTATCGAAATGGGCAAGCCCATGTCAGCGTCAATGGATGACGCTAACGTTGCGGCCGGATTCATTCAGTATTATGCCGAGGCGATTGACAAAACCTACGGTAAAACAGCACCGGGCGACCGCGGTTTTCTGGAAACACAAGTGTTTCAACCGCGCGGGATTGTTGCCGCAATCATTCCGTGGAATTTTCCTATCATCAATGCGGCGATGAAAGCGGGACCGGCGCTGGCCACCGGTAATAGCGTGATACTCAAACCTTCCGAGCACGGTACGTATTCATCAGTACGGTTTGCTGAAATCTGTTTGGAAGCGGGCTTACCCAGTGGCGCTCTGAACGTTGTTACCGGTGGCCGCGAAGTGTCTGAAGCTTTGGTGAGCAATAGCGAAGTAGACCTTATTACGTTTACCGGCTCAACTGAAACGGGTACCGCAGTGATGCGCTGCTCCACCGAGAATGGTCTCACCCCCGTAATGCTTGAATGCGGCGGCAAAAACGCCCAATTGGTGTTTGCAGATGCCTTCAACGGCGAGTGCGGACCGGCATTGGTTGGCTTTACGGCGCATATGGGTATGTGGAATTCAGGCCAGGTTTGCGTGGCTAGATCTCGCATACTGGTAGAAAGCTCAGTGTACGACGCATTCGTAGAAGCCGTTACGCAAGCTTGCAGCGGCATGACTACCGGGCACCCATTGCTGCCGGATTCCATGCTTGGCCCAATGGCATTTAAAGAACATCATCAGAAAGCGATTGCCTGCATTGACAAAGCACAGCAGCAAGGTGCCAAATTATTACTCGATGGCCGCAATGTTGATACAGGATTAAACGGGCACTACCTGGCACCAACCGTGTTTGCCAACGGTTCGGCTTCAGAGACTTTGTGGCAGCAGGAAATCTTTGGGCCGGTATTGGCTATCGAGTCATTCGACCATGTTGATCAAGCCATTCAAATGGCCAACGACACGAAATATGGCCTGGCTGCTTCAGTATGGACCAACGATTTATCCTGCGGGCATCGCGTAGCTGAAGCGCTTAATGCTGGTACAGTGGCGGTAATGACGCGACCCAGCATGCCTGATGGCTGTTGGGCGGCTCATGCGGCAGAACCAGCCGGTCAATCCGGATTTGGCATTGAGGGTGGTATGGAAGCAATGAAAAGTTATACTCGCTTGAAGTCTACCCAGTTCGTTTATTAAGGCATGCATCAGGCGCTCAATTATTTTTCTGAATCCTTTGCCCAGGCACGTCAGAAGTTTCTTTACGCGTGCCATGAGAAAGGGCACGAAGTAAAAACCATAGTCCACTCTGCTACTGGGCCTGATAACGAAGAACTGGCGATTGACTCTATCTATATTGGTGAGCGCAGCGCATCACAATTGTTGGTTATTATCTCGGGTGTGCATGGCCCGGAACTCATGACCGGTTCAGGCTGTCAGGTGGGTTTTATCAGCGAATCTCTGTTTGATAATTTAGACCAGAACACCGCTGTGCTGTTTGTGCACGCCGCTAACCCATGGGGTGCAGCGTTTTTGCGCCGCAACAATGAAGACAACGTGGATTTATGTCGAAATTTTATCGATTTCGATAATCCGCCGGAACACAATCAGGACTACGATAATATCAAAGACTGGTTACCCTATGCTTTTGCGCCAGGTAGCGAAGGTGATGCAGCACGACAGGCCATTGAAGGCTATAAGCAGGAACACGGTGATGACGCATTTGGTAGGGGCTTTATGGCCGGCCAGTATCATGACAGCAGCGGCGTTTCGTTTGGCGGTGAGGGGGCCGTTTGGTCGCACACAGTACTAAAGGAACTGGCGTCTGAATACGGCAAACGGGCTAAAAAAATATGTGTGCTCGACATTCATTCAGGACTGGGTCCTTACGGTTATTGCACCACTGTATGTTTACAAGTTGGCGCAGCGCTTCAGCGAGCAAAAAAAGCCTACGGGCCCTGGGTCCTTGCACCTAACGACCCAGAAATTGTGTCAGACGGAAAAGCGCCAGATGTTACTGGGCATACCACCGAATTGTTTGAGCGACAGTTCCCGGATGCCGAGGTGACGTTGGTGGTGATGGAGTACGGAGTAAAGTCTTACGAAGTCACAGCCGAAATTTTGATGCGAGAGCATCGTCTAACGCATGACGATGCGCAATCGGAAGCCCAGTTGCAGCAAAGTCGCCAGGACTTGCTAGCAGCTTTTTACCCGCAAGACCCTTACTGGCGTCGGGAAGTGTGGAACCACAGCTTACTTACGATTGAGCAGTCCTTGCAGCTACTGATCGGAGAGGATTCGTAGACAGACATGTCGACCGCCTCCGTAGAAGATTCCATTTCCCTGGCAAATATCAATGCCGCCGTTGAGCGCATTGCGCCTTACATCACTCAAACACCCACTATTAAATCCATTAATAGTTTTTTCAGTCACTGCTTGCCTAATTCTGAAGTGTGGTTGAAATACGAGTTACTCCAAGTTAGCGGTACGTTCAAAGTCCGGGGTGTGCTGAATAATCTTTTGGCAATGGGCGAATTGAATCGCGGGGTTACCGCCGCAAGTGCTGGCAATCACGCCATTGCCGTGGCGGTCGCAACGTCCATGCTGGGCCTGGATGCAAAAGTGGTTATGCAATCCTCAGCTAACCCGGCGCGCATCGCAGCCGCAAAAGCAGCGGGCGCTGAAATAATCATTGCCGAAGATGGTCCCGCTGCGTTTGCGATGGCACACCAGCTGGAACAAGACGAAGACAGACTGTTTATTCATCCGTTCGACGGTTTCAAAGTTGCTCAGGCAACCGGCGGTATTGCCGCTGAAATGTTGCGCGAAGTCCCCGATCTGGATGCCATAATTGTTTCTGTTGGCGGTGGTGGCCTGGCGGGTGGTGTGGCCGCTGGCACCAAGCTGATTAGCCCGAACTGTGAAGTGCTGGGTGTTGAACCAGAAGGTGCCGCCGCTATGGCTTTGAGTTTTGACCAAGGCAAAGCGTCGACCATACAAAACATTGACACCATTGCCGATAGTCTGGCCCCACCGATGACGACTGATGTTACTTATCAATTGTGCAGAGACAACATGGATGCTCTTTGCACCGTGAGCGATCAGCAAATGGCAGCGGCATGTTTCTTACTAGGTCGTGATCACAAAATTGTTGCGGAGCCGGCCTGCGGTGCAGCAACAGCGGCAGCGCTGACCGGGTTTGCCGATCGCCTGGCCAATAAAAAAGTGGGCATAATCTTGTGCGGGTCGAATATTGATACCGATAGCTACAGCAAGCTGATGAAGCAAGGCGAACAATCTGTTCGAGAAAATATTTTCAGGAGAACCTAATGGCGGAGACGTTTCGCGCAATTGTCGCCAGAGAAAAAGATGGGCGCAGCAATGGGCAGGTTGAAGAGCTGACTGTTGATCAATTGCCAGATGAAGATACCTTGGTCAATGTAGAGTTTTCTACATTGAATTACAAAGATGCATTGGCCATTACCGGGCGTGGGAAAATTTGCCGCTCGTTTCCAATGGTTTGTGGTATTGATCTTGCCGGTGAAGTTGAACAAAGCAACGCTGAGGGTTGGCAAGCGGGCGACAAAGTACTGGTTAATGGCTTTGGAATGTCTGAAAAATACTGGGGTGGATACAGCCAAAAGCAGAGAGTGAAATCAGAATGGCTGGTGCGCATCCCTAAGGAATTTAGTACCGAACAGACGATGGCAATTGGCACTGCGGGTTACACGGCCATGCTTTGCGTTAATGCCTTACAGGATAGAGATGTTACGCCGGATAAAGGAAAAATTGTAGTTAGTGGTGCGACTGGCGGCGTGGGCTCTGTTGCTACCATGTTGCTTGCTACCCTGGGTTATGAAGTGTGCGCTGTTAGCGGCAAGGCAGACGCCGAGCCATTTCTGAAGTCCCTGGGTGCCAGCGAAGTGATCAGTCGTGTCGAATTGGATCGCATGCCGCGCCCACTGGAGAGTGAAACCTGGGCCGGTGCTGTCGATGCGGTGGGTTCCACCACACTGGCTAGCATTCTGGCGCAAACGAAATACGATGGCGTGGTGACCTGTTGTGGCCTTGCAGGTGGAAATGACCTGCCGGCTACTGTAATGCCGTTTATTTTACGCGGCGTTAGCTTGTGTGGCATTGATTCGGTGATGGCTCCTCAATCGCGAAGGCAGCGCGCGTGGGATCGTTTGGCCGAGTTGTTAGATGTTGAGAAATTGTTAGACGTTTATAAGGTTGTAGCACTGGATGAGCTACCAGGTGCCGCTGAAGACCTGTTACTCGGTCGAATTAAAGGCCGGGTTGTAGTCGATGTAAATCGGTAATGAAACCCACTGAGTAACTGCAATGAGCGTGGCCTTAAAATCAGGAGAAAGAACACTTACTCATGCACAGTTGAGTGAACTGGCGGCGAAAGTGGCTGAAGTGCTGAAACGTTCGGGTGTGGCCAGGGGCGACACCATTGCTCTGTTACTCAGAAACGATTTTCAATACTTTGTTCTGAGCGAGGCTGGACGTTATTTGGGCGTGGGTGTTACACCGATAAACTGGCACCTCGCAGACGCTGAAATCAATTACATTCTTAACGATTGTGCGGCAAAATATTTGGTCGTGCACAGCGATTTATACTCAGATAATTTGCGCGATAGTTGCAAAGACAAAACGGTGTGGGTTGAGCCGACCCCGCCTGAAATAATTACCAGCTACCGTCTTGAATCGGATGCTTGTCAGCTAAGCGAGGGCGACTGTAGCCTTTCAGAAGCAATCAAGGAAGTTGGCGCAATCGACGCTGCGGTGGGCCCACCTATTCCAGCATTATTCTATACCTCGGGCACCACGGGTCAGCCCAAGGCCGTGGTAAAGAATGCAATACCGCCTGAAGCGGCCAAGGCGATTGCAGCGCGCAGCACTCTGGCGTTTGGGCTGGATGAGCCACCGTTCAGAGCAGTAATGACCGGACCTTTGTATCATTCTGCGCCCAATGCCTACGCGCTGTACATCATCAGGAATGGTGGCAGTCTGATTCTTCAACCACGGTTTGATGCGCGGGACCTACTCGCCATTATTCAACAAGAGCAAATCACCCACTTGCATATGGTGCCAACGATGTTTCAGCGTTTGCTGGCAGTGGAGGAAAGCGAGCGACAAAAGTTCGACCTGTCCAGCCTTCGGCAAGTTGTTCACGGTGCAGCACCGTGCCCGGCCGAGGTAAAACACAAAATGATTGCCTGGTTGGGTGAAATCGTTGGCGAGTATTATGCGATGACTGAAGTGGGCATTATTGCCTGCAGCACATCTGCACAATGGCTTGCGAATCAAGGTACTGTGGGTTACCCGCCTGCTGGCGTTGACATCCTTATAAAGGATGATGAGGGCAATGCTTGTGCAGCAAATACGCCTGGAAATATTTGTATTCGGCACGAGGCGACGCATGCATTTAGCTACCTCAATGCTGACAGCAAAGCAGCGGATATGCGGCAAGCCGGGTTTGTAGACACTGGAGACATCGGCTTTTTAAACGAGAAAGGGTTCTTGTTCATCTCAGACCGAAAAACAGACATGGTGTTGTCTGGTGGCGTGAATATATACCCTGCCGAAATAGAAGCAGCATTAGCAGGTGTTGCAGGCATTCAAGACAGCGCCGTGTTTGGCATACCTCACCCCGAATTTGGTGAACAACTGGTAGCAGTTGTGCAATCAGACCAACTGACAGATACAGCAGAGCTGCAAAATGCGCTGAAACAAAAGTTAGCGACCTTCAAGGTTCCCAGGCTGTGGCAAGTAGTGGATCAACTCCCTCGCGAAGATTCTGGTAAGGTAAAAAAGCGCCTGTTAAGAGATCAATACCTAACACAACACAAAGGTGCCGATTAATGGCCGCGATCATTGGTGCGCATGCGCTTCCCGTAGGCAGCCTGATGCCAGGAGATGGCGCTACTGGCGGCGTGTTTGAAGCTGAGCGATTAACCCCGGTAATACTTGCCGCCTTAAACGATGCGGGTGTGAGCGCAGATGATGTTGGCAGTGCCATTTTTGCAGCCAATCCGCCATCTACTGCGCAAATTGGCTTCTCGGCCTATATGGCAGCACGGCTTGGCTTGAAATGCAGTGGCCAATTGTCGGAAGTGATGAACATGGGTATTAGTGGTGGCTTGGCATTCGATCATGCCGTCGCCGACGTGGACGGTGGCCGTGCTGATATTGCCATTGCCGCAGGTGTTCTGTACCAGTCGGCCATTAAGGGCCATGAGGGTATGGAGCAAGGCATCCGAGTGGTGGGCGATGTTGATTGGCAAGCGCCGTTCGGCTTTACGCCTATTAGCTGGTATGCCCTGGACGCCGCACGATATTTGTATGAAACCGATGCCACTGAGGCAGGTCTTGCAGAAATCGCAGTAAAAAGCAGGCGCTGGTCATCACTGAACCCTTTGTCTCAACTGCCTGATTTGCTAACCGTCGATGATGTGCTGGCCAGCGCCTATATTGTTGACCCATTGCATCTTTACGACATTCCACAGCGTGCCGACGGCGCAGTCTGTTTGGTGGTCGCCAGTGATTCTGCGGCTAAAGAACTACGGCAAGCGAACGTAAGCGTGGCTTCTCGCGGCTTCTATCATGACGGTTACCATCAAATGGACGATGAGCCTCACGATATGACGGATTTTCCGGCTGCAAGACAAGCCGTAAACAATGCGCTCTGTTCAGCGGGTATGAAGCTTGATGATATTGACCTCTACGAACTCTATGCGCCATGCAGCATTACTGAAGTGTTGGTTTCAGAAGCTATTGGTTTGTTTGAGCGCGGCGAAAGTATTGGAGCAAGCAAAGAAGGCCGCACCTCACCCGGGGGCGATATAATGCTCAATACCTCTGGTGGCTGCCTGGGCAGAGGGCATCCGCCAGCAATCACCGGCATGTACGGAATTTTTGAACTGTGGGAGCAAATGACCGGCCGCGCTGGCGCACGACAAGTTTCCGATGCGCAAACCGGGCTGCACGTCTGCGAGCTAGGAAATTACAATGCGGCATTGGTGCATGTGCTGGAGCGCCGGTCGTGATACCAATTATAAAAATTCCGCGCAAGATTCCAATTGCCCCTCGCCGATCAGCGTTCACACGCTGGTTTTGGGAAAGCCTGGAGCAAGGCGTTTTTGAAACAACCATTTGCGAACAATGCGAGAAAATCTCGTTTCCGCCCAAGCAACATTGCCCACGCTGCCATTCGAGCAACTATCGATTTCACGAGCTTAGCGGTAAGGGCGTGCTGTACACACGTACACGTGTGCATATGACACCGACTCGTCTTATCCCTTTGGCACCTTTGTCAGTGGGCGTTATTGACCTGGAAGAAGGCGTACGTATCGCCTGTACATTGCTTGACAGGGAAACGCCCTTAGAAATTGGAGATTCGATACAAATGGTGTCGATGCGATTTTCAGACGGTGTATTGTTTGGCGCGCGTGCCGCAAGCAACAATGGAGAACAGTGATATGAAAGCGATTGTATCTGCGGCGCAGTTTGCTCCGGAAGTAATGAATTTGGACAAAGCGGTTGCTAAAGCCGTCGACATTATTGATCAGGCAGCCAAAGAGCACACTCAACTATTGGTCTTTCCAGAATCCTGGCTGCTGGCGTATCCCTACTGGGCCAGCATGGGCACGCGCGACCCGCTGTTCAGAGCCTATTTAGGCAATCTTATGCAGCAGGCAGGCGGTGTAGACGACCCGCGCCTGCAGCCGATCGCTACAGCGGCTGCAAAACATAAGATGGCTGTAGTAATTGCGATTCATGAAAAAGACGGCGGCTCGCTGTACAACACGCAGTTGCTTTTTGGGCCGGATGGGGCCTTGGCTAATTCCCACCGAAAGCTGATACCCACCAACACAGAAAAACTGGTTTGGGGGCAAGGCGATGGTTCGGACCTGGCGGCACCAGATTTGGGTTTTGGAAAAGTCGGCGGGCTGATTTGCTTTGAACACCAGATGACTCTGGCGCGCTACGCAATGGGTTCTTTAGGTGAGCAAATACATGCAGCGCAGTGGCCGGGTCACGCGCATATCAGCCCCATTATCGACGCCTCTATGCGGCAGCTCGCGCATGAGAATGGCTGCTTTGTGGTGTCGGCCAGAGAGGTTATGTCTGTTGATTACTTGCCGGCCGATGCGCCAGGTGCCGGTGACGATGCAGACCGCTGGCTTGGCGTGGGAGGCAGTGCCATCATCGCACCCAATGCGACTAACGTGGCTACGGCAGAGCAAGGCAAAGAAATGTTGTTAACCGCCGAAATTGATCTGTCTGCGATCGACATGGTGAAGTATCACCTGGATAACATGGGGCATTACGCCAGACCCGACGTTTTTCAATTGCACTGGAATGATAAGCCAAAGCCACCCGTGCTTAGGCGTTCAGAGCAAAGCGAAGAGGAATAATGCAACTCTCAGTTGAGGATCTGACACCTGCTATTGGTTCCGTAGTACATGGCATAAACCTCGGAGTCGAGATGCAAGACTCTGATGCGCAGCAATTGCGAACTTTGCTGCACAGTCGCAAGGTTATTTTTTTCAGGAATCAATCGCTCGCTCCCAATGACTTGTTATCACTGGCCAGTGTGTTCGGTTCACCCGTTGCCAGCCCCCACCCCAAGTTTGGCTGTGTTGATGGTATAGAAGAAGTATCGCTGGTGGTTAACGATGCAGAGAACCCGCCGGATATTAATGTGTGGCACTCGGATCTTAGTTACTACGAGCAACCCGCAACAAGCTGTGTTTTGCATTGCCAGCAATGCCCGGCAACAGGGGGTGACACGCTGTGGGCGAGTATGGTTGAGGCGTACAACACACTGAGCGACACGCTTAAACAGGTTGTTGATTCACACCAGGCGTATCATCAATTACCGCTGGATGGTTACCCTCCAGAGATGATCAAAAAAGCACTGCGAAAACCGGTTGCTGCGATTCACCCAATGGTTCGCCGCATTCCGGAAACCGGCGAGCGCGCCTTATACGTTAATCGCGTGTACGCCCATCGTATTGAAGGCATGAGCAAGCAGGAAAGCGATGGAATTCTAAACGCGTTGTTTACCCATGCTGAAAGCCCCGACTACCAGGTCAGATTCAAATGGGGTATGCGCGATGTTGCTATCTGGGACAACCGCTCAACACAGCATTTTGCAGTGGCAGATTACTTCCCCGAGGTTCGGGCAATGCATAGGGTGGCGCTTGCAGGAGAACCAGTGATTTCAGCAAGCTAGTGGATATTGAGCGTTTTGTTCTCTTTCTAGAAGTGACCATGGCTCGCCTGTAAACAACGGAACCCCAATTAAAGGTAGGAGATTCTTGAAATGGAACAAACAAGTTGTTCAGAAGTAATTGTCCGGTCACTGATCGAACACGGGATTGACGCCATTTTCGGTATTCCCGGTGCACAGACCTATGACTTTTTCGATGCCTTGTATCAGTACCGCGATCAGATTTCGCTGTATGTAAGCCGACACGAGCAAGGTGCAGCCTACGCTGCGTACGGGTACGCGAAGTCAACTGGCAAACCCGCGGCGTACTGCGTGGTACCTGGACCAGGGGTGCTCAACACAACAGCAGCTTTGTGCACCGCGCACAATGCGCCCGTGTTATGCATTACTGGTCAAGTTCCCAGTGAATTTCTGGGGGTCGGCCATGGCATGCTGCACGAATTGCCCGATCAGCTAACAACACTGCGTAGCTTAACCAAGTGGGCGGCGCGCATTGATCACGCGGCGCAAGCGCAATCACTGGTCGCTGATGCATTCCGGAATATGACGAGTGGACGAGTTAAACCCGTTGCGCTCGAAGTGCCAATGGATGTACTGGGCCACAAGATTGATGCCTACGCCAGTATTCCAAATATTCCAGCGCCCAGCTACGCACCTGCTCAGGATGACATCTTGGCTGGCGCAAATATGATTAGAGAAGCGAAAGCACCAATGATCTATGTCGGCAGCGGTGCTGTTCATGCCTACAAAGAAATTGCTCAGCTCGCAAGACTCATCCAGGCTCCGGTCGTTTCCTTCAGGGGTGGACGCGGCATCGTAGGCGACGACACGCCGTACGGCTTCAATTGCGCTGAAGGTTACAAGTATTATCCAGAAATCGACTTAATGATTGGTATTGGCACACGTCTGGAGTTACCGGCCTTCCGATGGCAGAGCGGCATTGCCAATCACAAGATGATCCGCATCGACATCGACCCCACTCAGGTCGTCAGGTTGCGCGGAGACATGGGCGTAGTGGCAGATGCAAAACTAGCCGCTGATGCACTACTGCGAGAGCTGGAACCTGAATTCAAAGCCGCCGTCTCCAGAGAGCAACAGTTCCTTGATATCAAAACTGAAAGTCGCAAGGAAATTGACAAGATTCAGCCCCAGATGACCTATCTGAATGTAATGCGTGAGGTGTTGCCACGCGAGAGTTTTGTGGTGGAAGAAATCTCACAGGTTGGTTTCACCTCGTATTATGGGTTTCCAGTGTTTGATCCCAGGAAATTAGTCACCTGTGGCTACCAGGGAAATCTCGGGCACGGATTTCAGACCGCATTGGGTGTGAAAATCGCCAACCCCGACGTTCCGGTGGTGGCAATTACCGGAGACGGTGGTTTTATGTTTGGCGTACAGGAACTCGCAACAGCCGTCCAGTATAAAATCGGCGTGATCATTCTGGTGTTTAACAATAATGCTTTTGGCAACGTGCGCCGCGACCAGATCAACTTCTACAACGGGCACGTGTATGGGTCCGAGTTACAGAACCCAAATTTTGTGGCACTGGCCGAGAGCTTCGGTGCCAAGGGCTATCTTGCAGAGTCAGCAGAGGCGCTGCGAATCATGCTCAGTCAGGCCCTTGCCGACGCCCAATCTGGGCCAGTACTTATTGAAGTCCCTTGCGAGCGCGGTAGTGAGGCGTCGCCGTTTGAATTCTTAATGCCTGCGAATTACGGAAGATAGCGGTATGTGGTAGACGCAATGGGCTTTGCAAACGGTGTTGTTTGCAGGAGAAGCGGTGACTTCGGGAAGCTAGAGCTTACTGGTTGTTAACCCAGATAGGAGATGTCCAGGCCTGCTCGTTGATCGTGGCAAACACCTTAGGGTCGGTACATAGCTCTGATCGATCTTCAATTGGGTCGCTCAGACAATCCAGCATGCTCCAACGAGGGCTGGGATTTTCTACTGCACGCATGTAGTAGTAGGCATTTTCGCCGGCATCAAATTCAGGGTCGGTAAAAACCACGCACAAGCTAGCATGACCTTCGCCATAACGCTGGCCGGTTTTCAAATCGACGCCCGCAGTAGTTTTAGCATCACCCGCTACGTCGTATACCTTGTTATGCGCAATACCCTTCGCATCAATCCAGCCTTTGATGAGTTGCAGCTTTTGCAGCGGCGTTGAAGCTTCCCTTGTATCAGCCAGGGCGGAGAGAAAAAACGTTGGTGCTGCATTTTTTGTTGGCGCGGGAACCAAGTCTGAGCCCATCGGCACACCTTGCGCATAAGCGATATCAAGCATATCGACCTTGCCACACAGATCAGCCGGATAGTTCCAACCTGCAAAAAATCGTGGTTTGATTCTGGTACCTGACGTGCCAAACACTTCACGTCTCTGTAGGGCATCAAAGATAGCGTCGCGCGAATTTTCAATAGCCCATACACCGGTCAATCCTCCCGGATTGCTTACTATGCCGCTGGGTATCAATGTTGGCTTGCTTAAGCGCCCTTCCCTATTCCACTCAGAGGCCATGTGCCCGCGCCATTGATCTTCTCTGGTTGCACCTGCAGTTGACATATGGGTATCCGTACTGGCGCTTGCCCCTAACTTAACCGAATTTACTCCGATCGCGTTTTCTTCTCTCAAACCGGTCAGTAGGGCAGATCTATAAAAATCGTTCTGCGACAAGCAACCATTCCCTGCACCGGACATTCCTCCATACCCGGTTTTACCAGGCCCGCAAATACTAGTCGGGTTTTCTCTCGGTGGTTCAAATTTCACTTCACCTTGTTCGTAAACCACTCGGCTTGATTGCCCCGTGTGGCCAATCGTACGGAACTGTTCCAGGCTGCACAATTCATCGGGCGCACCGAGAATGTCAGGAAATCCATTACTGCATTCCGAATTGCCCTTATGTTGAAAAATTTCCATCAACGGTTCACGTGCAAGCCGCAGATTTGCGTAGTCAATCTTGCTTTTGATGTTGCCGGTTAAATTCGCGTATGGGGTTAGCAACTTACCGTTTGATAAATTACTGTTGTGTGGAATGGTCAAATAATCGCAGCCGGATTCGCGATCGCAGGTGTTATCCAGCGCCTGCCACAATTGGTAATCAAATGGTGCTTCGAAGTAACTCACCGGAACGGCTGGTACATTCGCGCCACGAAAAACCACGTTGCGGTGATAATTAGACGTTGCCGGGCTTCCGGTGTATTCGTAAGCGATCATCGCGGAGAAGGAACAGTCTACGCTGGAGTCGTTAGCGTTGTCAGCGGCTGTAATGATTTTCTGCCAAGGTGTCTCGCTAGCAGTCAGGCATGTTTGATTGTTCTCGATGCAAAAATCGGCGATGCGTTGCGGTTGTTCCAAGGCAAGCAGTGCACCCGTTGCCATAATAGAGTCTCTGCCGCCTTTACGAAAATTGGTACAGTAAGCGGATACATGATGTTCGCTGTTCTCGGTCATACATAAATGGTACTCACCAAGAAATTCAGCGTGATCTGTCACTGCTACAAAGTCCAGCGGGCGATCAATTTGAATTGAACCCACCATTTTTCCGGATTCATCAAGTGGCAAATAATCTATTGTTTCACCCTTAGCAAAACGATAAGCGTCTGCAGGCGTTGTTTGCACCCCGAAGGAAAACACATCAAATGAGTACGTGGTGTGAACATGCAAGTCACCAAACAAGGCTTTGCGCAGTGGCTGCTGATCGTTACAAGAGAAATCAAGCTTTTCGTAGGGTTGCCCGTTTAGCTTGTGATCAGTATTCTGAAATGATTTGTTTGATACGGCCGAGTCCGGCTCCGAGCAGCCACTCAATGCAAATACGAGTAAGGAAAAGACAACAATTGCGAAATTACGCGAGCGGTTGTTCTGATGCATTACCTTGTCACTTATATTATGCTTACCGAGTCAACAACCTACAGTGTTCCGCTTCGCCAGAGCCAATACCAGGCCTCTGATAACACCTATGCGAAGCGATTTATCTGTTGGTCGTGTTCCGCAAAAGTTACGCGCTGCTCACCAACAACCACTGCGACTTCATTGGGTGATACATGTGCGCACCCTTAGTTCAAAGACGCGTACTTCTCCAAGTAATAGTCTTCGTCACCATACATTAGACCTAACACCTGAAGGCGTTTGAAGTAGTGGCTCACACCAAGTTCGTCCGTCATGCCAATACCTCCATGTAGCTGTAATGCCTGCTGAGATACAAAACGGCCGGCTTCGCACAGTTTCACTTTTAGCGCAGCGCAGGCTTTTGCCGCGTTGTCGCTTTTACTGTCTACCTGGATTGCCGCGTCAAACAGCAGCGAGCGCGTTTCTTCCAGCCTTAGATACATATCCACCATGCGATGTTGCAACACCTGAAAATTGCTGATCGGCTGACCAAACTGCTCTCTGGTTTTGGTATATTCCACTGTGGCGTCCAGCAGCATTTGCATGGTGCCAACGGCTTCGCCACCCATCGCGACGATTGATTCATTTATTTGTGCTTCAACAATCTGGTGGGCCTGATCACGCTCGCCAAGCAAGCAGTTGGAATCCAGCTCAACGTTATCAAAACGCACCGTGGCAGCGCGGCGACCGTCAACGGTTGTATAGGAATCTCGGCTTACGCCAGACAATTCGGCGTCAACAACAAATAAACTAATCCCATTGCTGTCTGCGCCTGCACCTGACGTTCGTGCAGTAACAATAAAATAGTCCGCGGCTTCGCCGTTCACTACCGCAATTTTTTCGCCGTTCAGCCTGGCGTTACCGTCACCCTCCGCAGTTAAGCCAACGGCCGCCAGGTTATAGCCGCTACTGAGCTCAGCAAATGCAAACGCCCATTGTTTGGAGCCGTTGGTGATGCTTGGGATATATTTCGCTTGTTGTTCCTCACTACCCGCGTTTCGCAGGAACCCTCCGCAACACACAACAGTACCGAGAAACGGTTCGCTCAGCAGGCCTTTACCTAAAGCCTCGGTGATCACCATCAAGTCAGCGCTGCCTGCTTCAAGACCGCCGTATTGCTCAGCAAATGGTGCAGCTAGCCAACCCAACTCAGCGAACTGTTGCCAAACGCTATCATCAAACGCTTTCTTTTCCCCGTCCAATGCGCGATGAGCTTCCACACCCCCATTGTCAGTAACAAATTTACCCACGCTGTCGTGAAGAAGTTGTTGTATCTCGCTGTGTGAGAAATCCAAATCTTAGTACTCCTTTTTTTAATCGGCGCCGCGGCCGGCGTCTATGCGTAAAATCGAACCCGTGACATACCGTGACTCGTCAGATGCCAAATACACCACACCATTGGCAACGTCGCTTGAGTCGCCCAGAAACTTCAGCGGTTGGTCATTGCGGTAGTATTCTTTCATCGCTTCCAGGTCCTGGCCTGCGTGCTCACGCTCCAGGAGTTCGTTCCAGACCGGGCCCGGTGCCAGGGCATTCACTCGCACGTGAGGTGCGGCTTCCATAGCCGCCACTTTGGTCATCATTATGGATGCAGCTTTGGTAGTGCAATAGGCCATAACGTCGGCGTGCCCTACCAAACCAGACAGAGAACTTATGTTGACGATCGCTCCTTTGTTCGGATTCCTGCGCATCATCTCAAGGCCGTACTTCAAACCCAGAAATACGCCTTCGGAATTCACTTTCCACATCCAGTCGAAGTCGTCTGCTGTTGTATCTTCGATGGGACCATACGTAAAGATTCCGGCATTGTTCACCAGTATATCCAGGTTATCAAAGCATTCACCGGCTTTATCGATGACTCGCTTCCAGTCAGCTTCGCTGGTTACGTCGTGAGGCTCATACCAAGCTGTTCCACCGACGGCTTCTACCGCTGCGACTGTTTCCAGACCACGTTCTTTTCCGCGTCCGGTCAACAGAACTTTCGCGCCTTCACGCGCAAAGCGAACACTGGTTTCTCTACCAATGCCGCTGGTTCCACCCGTTACCAATGCTGTTTTACCTTCTAAACGCGCCATTAGAATTCTCCTCCAATGCCGCTGGTCAGGCCGCCATCAACCGTAAGCTCGCTGCCGGTTACCATTCTTGACTGATCGGATGCCAGATAAACTACTGCGTTACCAATATCTTCAGGCACGCCGTAGTCTTGGGCCGGGATAAACGCGAAGTTGTCTTTGTTGTTGAAGTATTCTTCACCGTACATTGTGGTGGTCATTTCTGACTTAACCGTTCCTGGGTGAACCGAGTTAATTCGAATAAACTCGCCCTTCTCGCCGCACTCTACGGCCAAGGCCTTACTCATATTGGCTACGGCGGCTTTGCCGGCACCGTAGGCAATGGCTCCGCGCAAGCCGGTCTGCCCCATAATGCTTGAGATGTTCACGATTGATCCACTGGCGGGCTGGTCACCAGCGCATTCGCGCATGGCCATAATCGCACTACGTGTACCAAGGAAAACGCCTTTCATGTTGACGTCATTAATCCTGCGGAATTCTTCCAGGCTCATTTCAGAAATAGGTTTTAGAACGCATAGGCCAGCGTTATTAACTAACACGTCTACACTTCCGCATTTGTCGACCACTTCTGTCATTACTGTTTGCCACTGCGACTCTTCGCGAACATCAAGCTTGTGGTAACCAGCGTTGAAACCATCCGCTTGCAGTTGGGCTGCAAGCTTCTGCCCCTGCTCTTCATTAACATCTGCAAGCGCTACATAGGCAGCACCCTGCTCCAGTAAACAGCGCGCACATGCAGCACCAATACCGCTGGCAGCGCCACTGACAATGACATTCTTACCTTCAACCATTTATTCTCACCCCGTGCACTTTGTTGGCATTAGTCAGTTAATTTAACCAATAGGCGGCCTTCATTGGCACCAGTAAACAAGCCACCGAAGGCGTCAATCGCATTGTCCAGACCATCTACAATCTGTTCTTTGTAATGAAGCTCACCGCGTTTGACCATTTGCGCAAGCTCAGCGGTGCCCTCACCCCAGCGTTCAGCAAAAAACGCCACGGTAAAACCTTCGATGCGCGCGTTCTTGACCAATAGCTGCCACATGTTCGCAGGGCCAGCTCTGTCGTTCAGGTCGTTGTTGTAATTGGAGATTGTGCCGCACATTAATACACGCGCCCTAAAATTCAGATTTAACAATGCACCTTCCAGAATATCGCCACCGACGTTGTCAAAGAAAAGATCAATGCCGTCGGGGCAATGCTCGGCAAGCGCTGCACGCATGTCGTCAACTTTTCGGTAGTTTATGACCGAGTCAAAACCCAGCTCATCCTTGAGCCATGCGCATTTTTCGTCGCTACCAGCAGTGCCAACCAACCTGCAATCTGCGGCGCGCTTTGCCAATTGACCCGCTACCGAACCAACCGCACCCGCAGCACCACTAATCAAAACCGTTTCGCCATCTTTGGGCTGACCAACATCCAGCATTCCAAAGTACGAGGTAAGGCCCGTAGTGCCGCAAATACTCAGGTAGTTCGAAAGCGGCAAGTCCGGGTCTACATCCAATACTTCAAGCCCTGGCACTTGCCGCGAGCCTTCACCACCCACTGTGCTATACAATTCCCAGGCACCCAACCCTCGTGTGATGCTGCCTTCCGGATAGTCAGGATTTTTACTTTGAATAACACGCGAGATACAACTGGCTGACATAACCGCGCCAAGCTCAATAGGCGGGATGTAACTGTCGTGAAAGTCATCCATCCAACCGCGCAATGCGGGGTCTAGCGCAAAGTAGAGGTTTTGCAGCAAGACCTGATTATCACCCAATTCTGCGACCGGTTCTTCTGTGGTCTGAAACAGGTTCTCGTGTATCGCGCCGTCTGGCCGGGCTATCAGGCGAATTTGGCGGTTGCTTACATTGCTCATACAAAATCCAGGCAAACAGGCATCAAGGAATTATCTCACGTTAGAAAGCTGAACAATACAAAAAAACCGACCGACCTGATTGTTACTGATCGCTCAGCTTCACTACTGTTTTGCCGAAATTACGGCCGGCAAACAGATCGCAAAAGGCCACGCCGGCATTTTCTATGCCTTCCAGACAGTATTCGATGTTTTTTAGCTGGCCGGTCGCTATCCACGCTTGCAATTGCTCGCGCACCATTTGATAGCGCTCAGGTTGTGTATGGGTCATAAAGCCCTGCATAGTGACTTCTTTAGTGACCAACTCAAACATATTGTTTGGGCCGGGCGGAGGATCTTCTGCGTTGTACGTGGTGATAGACCCGCACAAGGGAATGCGCGCGCCTACGTTGAGGTTGGCAATCGCGGCTTGCAATGTTTCACCGCCCACATTATCAAAGTACACGTCAACACCTTGCGGGCACACGGCGCGAATTTCTTCCTCAACACCGTGTGGCGCTTTTCTATCCACCGCGGCGTCATAGCCCAATTCATCCACTAATCGTTGGCATTTTTCCGCGCCGCTGGAAATACCCACTGTTCGCGCCCCATAAATTTTTGCAATTTGCCCGGCAACCGAGCCCACTGCACCACCGGCTGCACTGACCAGCACTGTCTCACCTTGTTTGGGCTTGCCAATGTCTGTCATGCCAAAATAGGCTGACATGCCTGTGTCACCGAGAATGCCCAGGTAGTAGCTGTAGGGAAAATCCAGTTCCGCCGGTAACTTGATAATAAAGTCATCGGCGGCACACACCGTGTATTCTTCCCAGGCAAATCGAGCCATCAACATATCACCGGCCTGGTAGTCAGGGTGCTTTGACTCTATGACACGAGACAAGGCTAAACCCATCACGGGTTCACCTAATGGCATTGCTGGCAACACGTTGTCACCACTGGATTCATTCATCCAGTTTCGAAAACCTGCGTCCAGCGAGAGATACAGGTTTTTACAGCTGATTTCCCCGTTAGCCGGGCTTCTCAGCTCTGATTCAGTGAGCTCGAAGTCATCGTACTGCGGATAGTTATCCGGCCGCTTCGCCAATACAATGTGTCGGTTACGAATTGCCACAACATGCCCTCTACGCGCCGTAAACAAGCCAAACGTTAACATAAAAAAAACCGAACAGTCTGCTTTTTTTGATATGCTATGATCGCTGGCATAAAGAATAACCGGTCGAGAATGCAGCGACCAAATAAAAAGCCAGACCAAAAAAACAGGCCACGAATTGCCATGAACGAAAACCACAGCAAAACCGCTTTAGTCACTGGCGGTGCCAGCGGCATTGGCGCCGGGGTTGCTGCGTTGTTGCACAAGCGCGGTTATCAGGTAGTCATCGCCGATATAAATGATGAGGTGGGCGAGGCGCACACAAATGACCTTGGCGAAGGAGCACGCTACGTGCACCTTGATGTTAGCTCGGAAGCTTCCTGGCAGGCATTGGGCGAGCAACTACAAGACAGTGTTTCCGTGCTGGTGAATAATGCGGGCACAGGCATAAGCGCTTCTATTGAAGAAACGTCCGTAGACGACTGGCAAGGTATTCAGGACTTGAATGCGCGCGGCGTTTTTCTGGGTTGTCGATTTGCGGTTAATGGCATGAAGCAATCTGGCGGCAACATTATCAACATTGCCTCAGCGCTGGGCAAAAAGGCGCTGAGCACAACCTGCGCGTACTCGGCAAGTAAAGCCGCAGTGATCAGCTTGACTGAAAGCACGGCCTTGCATTGCGCGGAGCAGTCTTACCCGATACGCTGCAATGCAGTATTGCCAGGGTTTATCGACACGCCCTTGCTGCGTAACAATCTGCAACTGAGTGATGACCCTGAAGGCATGCTGGCCGGATTTGTCGGTTTACACCCGGTCAATCGATTAGGAACGATTAATGAAGTTGCGGAGGCGGTCGCCTTTTTAGCCAGTGATCAATGCACATTTATGACGGGTGCCTCAATAGCTGTTGACGGCGCCATGACTTTGTAAAAAATAAGCAACACCACAACAGGTTATGGAGAAAATACATGGGCAGGTTAGAAGGTAAATCCGCATACGTTTTAGGCGCTGCCGGCGAAGGCAATATGGGTCAGGTCATTGCCCGTCGCTTTGCTGCAGAAGGTGCGAAAGTGGCCGTTGGTGGTCGCAATATGGATAATCTCGGCGCGCTGGCTGACGAGATTGGCGGTATGGCAGTTCAGTGCGACATCACCTCAAAAGCCGATATCGAAAAATCGGTGGCAGACATCACCCAGGCATACGGCCCACTGGATATTGCAGTGAACTCCACAGGCTGGGGGTTGCTTACACCATTTGAGGAAACCAGCGAAGATGACCTGGTGGCCATGATGAACTTGCAGTTCAAAGGGCCTTACCAGTGGATGCAAGTGCTGGTTGGCAATATGAGTGACTCTGCCTCTATTATTCAAATTTCATCTGCAACAGCTAAGATACTAGTGGGCAACCATCACGCCTACATTGGTACCAAGGCAGGCATAGACCATGTGATTCGCGGCGTAGCTGATGAATTTGGCGCACGAGGCATCCGCGCCAACACTATCTCACCAGGCTTAACCGAATCGCCTATGGTTGCAGACAGTCTTGCAATACCAGGTTTCAAAGCGGCTTTTGAGAAAGAGTATCCAATGGGTAGATTGAACACCTCGGAAGATATTGCCGCGGCCGCTGTATTTGTTGCCAGTGACGAATGCTTTATGACGGGCCAAAATCTGCAGGTTAATGGCGGCCTGACGTTGCGACGAAATCCAAACGGCGACGAAATCAATGAATACGTTGCGAAAGCCATGGCTGAGCAGTCTTAGCAACGTTAAACAGCCCTCATTACCCAACAGGGGAGACACAAGATGTCACAAGCAGTTGCCGACGAACTGGCTATCCATCAACTCAACGCCCGTTACGCTGACGCAGTGCACCGAAGAGACGCTGACGATTGGTCGTCACTTTGGGCAGAAGACGCCAGCTGGGATTTCCTCGGCCAAACCATTAACGGTAGAGACAATATACTGGCGATGTGGCTTGGCGCTATGGAAGGTTTCCCTGTGGTTTACCACCAAAGTCACGCGGGTATCATTGAAGTAGATGGTGACAGCGCCAAGTGTCGCTGGTCCATCAACGAGGAGATTATTGACGCTCAGCAACAGGCCTTACGCTTTGTTGGCGTCTATAACGACGTGTGTTCACGCGTTGGTGACCGTTGGCTTTATCAACACCGTCGTTTTGATGTGTTGTACCAGGGCCCAGGTGCATTCAACCCCGAAGGGGCTTTGCCTTATCCAGAAGATATAAAAGGCTCTGTCTAACACCAGAGGGCGGATGATGTTGTGAGCGAAGACTACGATTACATAATTGTCGGCGCGGGCTCGGCAGGCTGTGTTCTTGCCAATCGCTTGTCATCCGATGCGCGCAATAAAGTGTTAATACTGGAGTCGGGTGATCATGATCGAAACTGGTCCACCACTATTCCGTTAGCCTACCCTGCCTCACTGGGTAACAAAGACATTCTTTGGCCATATCAAACGGCGAAAGTGCCGGGTGCGGCCAATCGCCGCTTCTTCTACCCACGCGGCAAGTTAGTAGGTGGCACGGGTGCACTAAACGGCATGCTGTATGTACGAGGCCAAGTGGCGGACTATGATGGCTGGGCGGCCGATGGCAACACAGGTTGGGACTGGAATTCTGTACTGCCCTACTTCAAGAAATCTGAGCATCATGCGCGTGGCGCTAACCAATGGCATGGTGAAGGCGGGCCTTTGCATGTTCAGCAGTTGCAAGACATGCCCGTAAAAAACCCGGTAAGCGAGGGTTTTTTGCAAGCGGGGCAGTCAGCTGGGCTGCCTTTTAACGAAGATGTGAACAGCGGATCGCAAGAAGGCATTTCGTACTTCCAGATAAACACCCGACGCGGCATACGCTGCAACACTGCGCGCGCGTTTCTAAAACCTGCGCTGAAGCGCGACAATCTTACCTTGCAAACCGATGCAACCGTAGAACGCATCGAGTTACTGGGCGGACGCGCCCGGGCTGTTCAGTTTTGGGCAGCGGGGGAAACGCAAAGCGTTAGCGCTAAAAAAGGCATTGTGCTCTGTGCCGGTGCGCTCAACAGCGCTCAACTGCTGGAGTTATCAGGTATCGGTCAGGCCGATGTTATTGCCGCACAGGGATTAAACCTTGAGCTGGCATTGCCTGGTGTTGGCGAGAATTTTCGTGAGCATTACATGACGTCGTTCATGTGCCGGGTTAACCAACCGGTCACAATGAATGAACAACAATCCGGGCTACCGCTGCTGAAGGAATTGTTCAGGTATGTCACGCGCCGACAGGGAAATTTCAGCAATAGCGGCGTGCACATACAAGCGTATTTTAAGTCGCGCCCCGAAGTGCAAAGGCCTGACACACAAATTCACTTCTTTCCGTTTAGTCCAGATACTGACCCCGAAAAAACGGTGCAGAACAAAATGGAAACCGAGCCGGGCTTTATGTTTACGCTCACTCAGATGCGGCCAGAGAGCAAAGGCAGCGTTCACATTCAGAGCGCTCGCGCAGATGAGATGCCGCTGATTCAGCCCAATTTTTTGGCCGATGCCGAAGACCAACGTGTAACCGTAGACAGTTTGAAGTTTGCTCGCAACATTTTACAGCAGCCTTCTATTGATCAGTTTATCGAAGCCGAACTTGCGCCAGGGCCTCAGGTGCAGACAGACGAGCAACTGCTGGCCTACGCGCAGCAAGCCGGTGCCACTATGTATCATGGCAGCGGCACTTGCCGCATGGGTATTGACAGCGATGCAGTGGTTAACCCGGATCTGAGTGTGCGCGGTTTGAAAGGTTTATACGTCGCCGATGCCTCTGTAATGCCCAGCATGTGCTCTGGCAACACCAACGCACCCACAATTATGATTGCGGAGAAAGCCGCTGACCTCATTCAGGCCGCTGGATGATGTTTATGAAACGAACTCTCAACAGGCAGCTACACCATGGTTGAAACAGTCACTGGACACGACCGTTCTGACGGTATTACTTACATCGATCTGCTGAATAAAGACGAGGTAGCACCACCCTCCGTCTATTTGGAAGAATCACCCTACCCAGCAGGTGTGACCAAGGTGCCGGTTGAGCGCTACTTCAGTCAGGAAGAGCACAAACGCGAAGTAGATAGGTTGTGGAAACGCGTTTGGCAAATGGCTTGCCACAAATCGGATATTCCCAACGTGGGCGATATCTATGTGTATGACATAGCGGAGCTTTCTTACATTGTGGTGCGAGTATCAGAGAATGAGGTGAAAGCCTTCCCTAATGCCTGCCTGCATCGCGGCCGCTCTTTGTGCGACGCACACAAAAAAGAACTTAAAGCCATTCGCTGCCCTTTTCACGGCTGGTCCTGGCATCTGGATGGTCGATTAAAGGAAATTCCAGCGCAATGGGACTTCCCGTCGGTAAGCGAAGATGAATACTCTCTGACGGAAGTCAATGTGGGTTATTGGGGTGGTTTCTATTTCATAAACCCTGACCCGGAATGCGAACCCCTGGAGGATTTTCTGGGTGATATTGATCGCCACTTTGCCATTCCGTTTGAACGTCGCTACAAAGCCGCGCATTTGATCAAGCGTTTGCCTTGCAATTGGAAAGTGGCCCAGGAAGCCTTTATGGAGGCTTATCACGTAGTAGCAACGCATCCGGAGCTGCTGTCGTATTTTGGTGATACAAATTCCAAATACGACGTGTGGACAAACATGTCGCGAGCGATGTCGGCAATGGGAACCCCCAGCCCACACACCGGGTTGGAAAACCCGGATATGTCTGCGTTTCCCGATGAGAAAGAGTTTCAAAGCTTCAAGCACCCACTGACGGGCCATTTGTACCAAAGACTTGAAGAGAATAGAGTTGAAGTTACCCTGCCAAACGGAAAAAAAGGCGTGTTTACCGCCGCAGCCGATTACATTTCCGGCGACGTAAAATCCGCAGATTTGCAAACCTGCGAATGGGTTGGCGGCAAAATTTGCCCAGGCGACGAAGATTCGCCCAAGGTGTACGCCAGTGAATCACCACAGGCCTACCGCCGCACCGAATCCAAAGCAAAACGCGAGGAAATGCGCGAAACCTATGGCGATACGGTAGATAACATCTCGGATGCCGATCTTTGTGATGCCATTTTCTATTCCGTGTTTCCAAACATCAGCCCCTGGGCAGACTACAACCCGATTTTTTATCGATTCCGACCCGACGGCAGCAATCCGGAACAATCGCTGCACGAGGTGATGTTTATGGTGCCCTTACCTGAGGGTGCAGACATGCCACCGCCCGCGGAATGCACTTTTCTTGATCTGGACGACGATTACACGCTGGCTGCGGAATTTGGCAGCAGCCTGACCAAAATCTTTAATCAGGATGCGGTCAACCACGGTGCAATCCAGAAAGGCCTGCATTCTCACCCCAAGGGTGAAACCATTTTTGCCAGTTACCAGGAATCCAAGATTCGGCACTTTCATGACACCTTGAGCAAGTGGCTGGCCAGCGAAAAAGCGCCCACAACCAACAATAAATAGCGTGCTGCGGGCGCTCTCCACCATGCAATTGGACGAAATTCGCGCAATTGTCGGCCGCAAATGAGCCTATTTGCTAGGCGCTTGAACACCTTGCACTATTAATCATAAAAAAAAACAGTTTGGTCTGTTTTTTAAAAATCGAAGCAGGTACACTCTTCCTTGCCATAAACAAGCAAGTTGTCCGCCGGCTATCAAAAAAAACAGTTTGGACTGTTTTTAAGGAGGCAAAGCGGGTATATTCGACTCACAACACCTATATAACGATTAACGAGGGTTTTGATCAATGACACACTCCAGAAGAACAACTTCGGCTGGCAAAGCCAAACCACGATTTCGAAAGCAAGCATTGGCAATGGCAGTAGGCTTAGCGTCTAGTGCTGGCCTGCTGACTAGTGCACAAGCTACCGCTCAGGGCTTTATGCTCGAAGAAGTGATAGTGACGGCTACAAAGCGAGCTGAGTCTATTCAAGACGTTGCTGTATCGGTGTCAGCCATTGGCGCTGAGCTGGATCAGGCAGACCTTCGTAGGCTGGAAGACATGCAAACCTACGCGCCTAACCTCTATATTACCCGCGCACCGGGTATCGCAAGTGGCGCGAACATCACCATTCGCGGTGTGGGAACCCTGGACACAGACAAGAGTCTTGATCCGGCCATTGGCGTGATGATGGACGGCATGTTTTTAGGTACTGCCAGTGGCGTTCTAATGCAAAACTTCGACATCAAGCGTGTTGAGATATTGCGTGGTCCGCAAGGCACATTATTTGGCAAAAACACAACCGGCGGTCTCATCAAGATCGAGCGCGGCGACGTCACCATGGAATGGGGCGGCGACTTTAGCGTAGCGTTTGATGAGCATGGTCGTGAAGACATCAAGGGCGTTGTTAACGTACCCATCATCGAAGACCAGCTGGGCGTTAAACTGTTTGCCGCACAAATCAAGAGTGACGGCTTCGTCAGAAACACCACGCTTAATCAGGACGTGGGTGGCGATGATATTCAGAACTATGGATTTACTACGAAGTGGGCACCCACTGATAACTTCGACCTGAAATTCCACTATGAAAAGACCAAGGATGAAAGCGACCAGGGTGCCTATGTCAACGAGAACCAGGCATCGGACCTTACCTGTTTATTGCCATTCCTCGCCAGCTGTCAGTCAACATCAACAGATGGCCCTGACCAGAACTCGGCGAACGGTACGAACTTCAGTGACAATGAGTACGATACCTTCATTCTTACCGCAAACTGGGAATTCGAAAACTTTCTGTTGACCTATATCGGTTCAAGCAGGGATATGGATGAAGCGAATAACCAGCATTTTGATGGTGCGCCCGCAGACTTGCTGAGCATGAACTTCTTCAACGACTGGGATCAAACCAGTCATGAACTGCGTTTTACCAGTGATTTTGATGGTCCCGTTCAAGTGATTGGCGGCATTTACAGCTTTGATGTTGAATACGAGCAGCGATGGGACGTAGCACATCTGCACTATGTATTGTCGCTGATTGGTTCAGTGCCGATTCCATTGACGCCAACCACTCTCAGTGCGAACGGCCAAATGCAGGACACAGATTCCATCGCCGCCTACGTCTCGGTGGATTGGGACGTGACCGAGCAACTCACAATGACCTTTGGCGGACGATATACCGAGGAAGAGAAAGACTTCATCGGTGGCAATGGTGGTGTATTTTGGGACCCCGCGGCGGGCGACACGATCCCGGGGTTGCTAGACCCATTTAGGGCCAACAACAAATGGACCGAGTTTACTCCAAGTGTTGCTTTTCGTTATCAGCTTAACGACGACATGATGGTGTGGGGCTCTTACTCTGAAGGCTTTAAGAGTGGTGGCTTTTTTGGCCGGCAGGCCAACTTCGATCTCGATGCAAGCTTCGAGCCTGAATACGTAGAAAACTATGAGATAGGCTTCAAGAGCACTTTGCTAGATGGCCGTTTAACGCTCAACCCAACGATCTTCTACAGCGATTACAAAGACAAGCAAGAGTCAATTTTGATCCCTGTCGACTTGTCTAACGTGGCTACAGTTGTTCGAAATGCCTCAACAGAAGAGATCTTCGGTATTGAACTTGATATGCAATGGCAGATCACTGAGCAGCTGTTCGTACGCGCGAACTATGGCTACATAGACGCAAGTTATGACAACTACTTCGCCGATCTTAATGGTGATCAGATCATCACTGATAACTCAAACTTAACCCCGCGAAACACACCGGAAAACACGATCGGAATTAGCGCGATCTACACGGCGGAAGTTGGACCGGGCGATCTGGGTGGTGTGTTGTCGTATCGCTATCGTGATGAAGTTGAAGGGCAAGCGGATAACAATCCGCTGGGCCACCGAGATGACCTCACGACCATCAACGCACAGCTTAGCTATGCATGGGGTGAAGACCGCTACCGCGTTTCGGTGTACGGCAAGAACCTCACCGATGAGCGTGAGTTAGGCAGAGCACTGATTGCACCGCTGGCAACTCGTGGTTGGTGGAATGAGCCAAGAACCTTTGGCGCAGAGTTTGCGGTTAACTTTTAATCGCTGAATCAGGAATACAGGGCAACCCAACCTGCTGTGCCGGGTTGCTCTAGGCTCCTGAGAGACAAGTTCCTCGTTTGCCAGTGACTGAACAGGTCACTGGTTTTTTTGTTTTTGGCTAGCCTATATTGCTGCAGCCAATTCAGTTGCTTGCTGAATGGCACGCTTGGCATCCAGTTCTGAAGCTACATCAGCCCCGCCAATCAGGTGCGGTGTTTTGCCTTCTTCCACCAGCGCATCGTAAACCACGCGTAGCGGCTCCTGCCCCGCACAAATGATCACACTATCAACTTCAAATAGCTTGGGCTGATTATTCAGTAGAACATGCAAGCCTTGATCATCAATCTTTTCATAGCTAACCCCAGAAATCATTTCCACACCTTTTCGCGTGAGTTCAATTCTATGCGTCCAGCCTGTTGTACGGCCCAGGGTTTTACCCACATGGCCTTCTTTTCTTTGCATCAAATACACTTTGCGTGCCGACTGCTCTAGCACGGGCTCTACACCGGTTACACCGCCGCGAGGGTGATTGTCGAAATCGATACCCCAGGTTTCTGCAAACTTATCAATGCTGAGTGATGGGTGGGTACCTAGGTGAGTAATAGCCTCAGCAACATCAAAACCAATACCACCGGCGCCGATAACGGCCACAGTATCGCCGGGCACGCTATTGCCCATGATCACATCTATGTAACGCAGCACCTTAGGATGGTTGATGCCTTCCAGTTCAATCTCTCTTGGTAACACTCCGGTTGCAAGTACCACCTCGTCGAAACCATCGCTTAATTCAGCCGCCGTGACTTCATGATTCAATCGCAGATCGACGCCGGTGATCTCTAACTGGCGTGCGTAGTAGCGTATGGTTTCGTTGAACTCGTGTTTGCCCGGTATTCGTCTGGCCAGGTTCATCTGCCCGCCAATAACATCGTTTTTTTCAAACAAAGTTACTTTGTGGCCGCGTTGTGCTGCCGTTACTGAGAATGACAGCCCGGCCGGGCCGGCACCAACAACCGCAATAGAACGGGCTGTTTCCACGGGTTCAAAATTAAGCAGTGTTTCATGGCATGCCCTGGGGTTCACAAGACAGGATACGATCTTGCCTAGAAAGCCGTGATCAAGGCAGGCCTGGTTGCAGGCTATGCAGGTATTAATTTCGTCTTCCCTGCCTTCCCAGGCTTTTTGCACCAGCTCTGAGTCGGCTAGCATTGGTCTTGCCATGGAGACTATGTCGGCGTGTCCGTCCGCCAGCACTTGCTCAGCAACATCCGGCATATTTATTCGGTTGCTGGTGATCATTGGAATGCTCAGATGTTTTCTAATGCTACCGGTCACTCTGGCAAACGCTGCGCGCGGAACCATGTTTGCGATGGTTGGTATCTGCGCTTCATGCCAACAAAAGTGTGTGCTCATGATACTGGCACCCGCCGCTTCTGCAGCTTTTGCCAGCGTTATTATTTCTTCAAATGAACTGCCGTTTTCCAGCAACTCCATTGCTGCGATGCGATACACAACAATAAAGTCGTCACCCACCTGTTCGCGTACTCGCTTGATAATTTCAATCGGAAACCGTATGCGGTTTTCGTAACTGCCGCCCCACTCGTCTTTGCGCAAATTACTTTTCTCCAGCAGAAATGAGCTGATCAAGTAACCTGCCGAACCGATTATTTCGACACCATCGTAGCCCGCCTTTCTAGCCAGTCGGGCACACTCAGCAAACGCTTCTATAGTTTGCTCAATATCATCACTCGTCATCTCACGCGGAGTGTAGGGGCTTATCCGCGACCGCACCGCTGAGGGTGCGATAATGTCTTCATGCACTGCACAGCTGCCAGCATGTAAAATCTGGAAGCAGATTTTGCAATCAGAGGCGGCGGAATGCACGGCTTCAGTTATTCTGGAATGAGCAAGCACCTCTTCTTCATTGTTCAGCTTCGATTCACCCTTACCCATAGCACCCAGCGCATCGGGGGCGTGCCCACCGGTGATAATCATTCCCACGCCCGCAGCAGCGCGCTCGGAGTAAAACGCCGCCATACGCTCTATCCCTTCTTTGTGACCTTCCAAACCGGTATGCATTGACCCCATCAATGCACGATTTTTTAACTGCGTAAAACCGAGATCCAGTGGCGCAAATAAATTCGGATAATCTGGATGCTCCGCACCAACTGCATTACTTGGGTTTGAACTTCGCGTACTGATATTAGTCATTCTTATACTTGGAAATAGAGCGAGTTGATCAACAATTATAACCGGATCATAACCAAGCAGATGACTTGTTTTAGCGTTCATTACAATAAGGCGGCCGAGTCGTGCAAGCTCTCTAGGAAAATCACGAGTTTGCCGCGCTAATTTCACTATTGTCAGAGCTCTTTTGAATGATCTCCGGTTTTTTCGGCCATAATAGGGACTGATAAAAAGGGCTATCGCGCTGCAATCGCCAACTATCACGAACATGAGAATAAAATAATGAATCCAGCAGTACTTTTTCTTTGTTGTTTCGTTTTTCTAACGGCGTGCCAGTTAAACACACCTACGGACAAGCCAGATTCTACGCTTAAGAAATCAACGGCCAACGAGCAAAGCCGAATGCAAAACAAGCATGACCCGGCAGCAGCGGGTGCCGAGCTCTACAAACAACACTGCGCGCATTGTCACAACGGTACGGTTTCAAAAGCGCCGCATCTGGTGTGGCTGTCAATGATGGGGCCGCAAAAAATTTACCGTGCATTGAACAGCGGCATCATGCGCCCACAAGGGCTAGGGCTAAGTGATGAACAACATCGAGAGATCGCCGAGTATCTTAGCAATCAAAGTCTCGAAGATTCTGAACAACCCGCCTATGCGCCCGCTTGTGATACGAACAGCGTATCTCTGAATCCGGAAGCAGCGCTTCCCCAAACTGGCTGGGGGCATGATACATCACGTTTTATTTCTTCCGCTGTAGCCGGACTGAGTGCGGATGATGTACCGAAGCTTGAATTGAAATGGGCTTACGCATTTCCAGGTGTCACACGAGCGAGATCGCAACCATCGGTTGGCTTTGGTGCTGTCTACATGGGCAGCGAAGACGGCAGCGTCTACGCTCTTGATGTTGAAACAGGTTGCGCGCATTGGCGCTTTGAAGCCAGCGCAGAAGTGAGAACAGCTGTAGTGCTGTCGCCTGCAACGGAAGATCAGCCAGCCTTAGCGGTTTTTGGTGATGTGATTGCCAATTTGTACGCCGTGAATGCGCTCACCGGCGAACTTGTGTGGCGCCTTCGCGCCGACGAACATCCCAGCGCCACACTGACAGGAACACCGGCCATCTTTAACAACACCGTGTACGCACCGCTCTCATCTTTGGAAGTTGTGGCAGCGGCCAACCCTAAGTACGATTGCTGTGGGTTTCGTGGAAACGTATTGGCGGTAGATTTACCCAGCGGCAACATCCGCTGGCGCCATTACAGCATTCCCAAGCCCCCTTCTTTGGTTAAAAAAACACACCTGGGAACCAAAGTGCTTGGGCCTTCTGGCGCGCCCATCTGGGGCTCGCCCACCATCGACGAAAAACGCGGCTTGCTGTATGTGGGTACCGGAGAAAATTATTCGTCGCCGGCCGATGGAAATAGTGACGCTATCATTGCTATCACACTGGGTACCGGTGAACGAGCCTGGGAATTTCAATCAATAAAAAACGATGCCTGGAATACGGCTTGTCAGTTTAAAGACAACCCGAATTGTCCGGAAGAGAAAGGACCTGATTACGATTACGGTGCCAGTATTCTATTGGTTGATCTGCCCAACGGAAAGCAAGCACTTATCGCGGGCAGTAAAAATGGCTCGGTGAGCGCGCACGATCCAGACAATAACGGCCAACTACTGTGGCAAGAAAAGGTAGGCCGCGGCAGTATTCAAGGTGGCGTGCACTTCGGTATGGCTGCTGAAGGCTCTACCGTTTATGTACCCATCAATGACATGAATCACAGCAATGATGGAAGCATATTGGATGAATCAGCGGCGCGCCCTGGCGTGAACGCGCTTAATGCTGCAGATGGGAAACGATTGTGGAGCCATGTGCAAAAAAATATCTGTCCTGAGGCTCTAGAATTTTGTGATCCAGGCGTTTCTTCTGCAGTAACTGCAATTCCCGGCGTGCTGTTCGCTGGGCACCTTGATGGCTTCCTGCGTGCTTACAATAAAGAAGATGGGCGTGTGTTGTGGGAATACGATACCAAGCAAGCAGTACCTGCAGTAAATGGTTTAATGGCCAAGGGCGGTGGTATGAGTGGCCCAGGCGCTACGGTAGCGAACGGTCAAGTATTCCTTAACTCTGGTTATGGATTCTCAGCGCACATACCCGGCAATATGTTTGCTGTATTCGGCGTTTCAAACAATGATTAGCAACCGCAACTTGTTTAGCTCGGCGGCTTGGACAAACAAATGAATTTCGGCTTGCCTTTGTGCGTTGGTTTTATCGCGGTATGGATCATTGCAGTCTTTTCCAATAATGACACACTTTCTACGATGCTGGCGGTCAATGCCGTAGTGCAAATTTTGTTTTTCACCCTTGTCGCCTGTATTCCCTTCCTAAAAACCGGGCGAATGTCGTACGTTGATATTGCCTGGCCACTAGGCGTTGCACTTATAGGCGCGCAGATACTTCTACTAGGCGACGGTGAGCCTTTAAGAAAATCGCTGGTCGCTGGGGTGTATTTGTTAATTGGATTGCGCATGGGGCTGGGCGCGCTGGTAATGGCAAAAGCAACCGGCATTATTTTTCAGC